>NZ_JBFAQH010000007.1:0-301294 GCF_040677165.1 Micromonospora sp. NPDC049374
TCGCTGGCGACGATGGGGTGGGCACGGGCCGGAGTCGGGCCGGCGATGGCCACGGTGCCGGCTGTCACGACCAGGAGCAGCGGGGGGTATCGAGCCGCGTGGCGGATGTGGGGCGGTGGTGGTGGGGGGTTACGGTCTGCGCGTCCGTTCCTGCGAGGAGGTTTCCGTGGCGTTCCCCGAAGACGTGCTCACCGAGGATGAGCACGTCGTGCTGCACCTGCATCCGCACTGGAAGGCGCTGATCCGGCCGGTGGCGGTGCTGGTGCTCGCCATCGCCGCAGTGGTGGTCGGCGTGCTGTTCCTGCCCTCGGGCGGGGGCGGTTCCGTGACGCTCGCAGTGATCGGCGGGCTGGCCCTGCTGGCCGTGATGGTGCTCGCGGTGTGGCCGTACGTCTCCTGGCGCACCACGCACTACCTCTTCACCAACGAGCGGGTGCTGCTTCAGCACGGCGTGTTCTCCCGGGAGCGCCGGGACATCCCGTTGAGCCGGGTCAACGACCACTCGATGAGCCAGCAGTTCGCCGGTCGGGTGCTGGGCTACGGCACCCTCACCATCGAGTCCGCCGGTGAGCGTGGGCAGTCCGTGCTGCACGACGTGCCCAAGGTCGACCGGGTCCAGACGAAGCTCTACGAACTCGTGGAGGCGTTCCACGACCGGCACTCGCTCGGTGACGGTGAACTACGCGAGATTCTCGGCGAGCGCGACAAGAGCGCCGGAGCGTAACCGCCGGGGGCTGGTCCGGCACCGCCTGCCCGTACGGGCGACAGGTCAGCGGCGGCGGGGACGGCGGGGGGCCGGGGCAGGCTGCAACTGGGCGGCCAACTCGGCCTCCAGTTCGGCGTCCAACGCCGCCGTCAGTCGGGCCTCGTCGGGCAGCAGTCGGGCCTCGTCGGGCAGCGACGCGGATCTCGGCTGGAGCGGGCGGGGGGTCACGCCGGGCCGGGCGGGTGGTTGCTCCTCCTCCAGTTCCGTCACGGACTCGGCGAGCTCGGCCACCGGGTCCATGCCGGCCATCGTGTCCCACTCGTCGCGGGGCAGGCCGTGCCACCGCTGCGTCGCCTCGACCGGCGCGGCGGGCTGGAAGACGAACGTCCGGTACGACCAGAAGCGGAACAGGGTCGCCAGCACCACGCCGCCGGTCTTTGCGATGTTCAGCGCGAGCAGCCCGGTCACGCCCAGTCCGTACTTGGCCGCGGCGAGCACACCGAGTTCGATCAGCAGCCCGGCTCCGTTGAAAAGGAAAAACAGGGCGTATTCCCGCTGCATCGCGGATTTCGGGCGATCACGGTACGTCCAGTGCCGATTCATCAGATACGACGTGATGGTGGCGACGATGGTGGCGACGACTGTCGCCTTCAGTTGACCGTCGACGAAAACCGTGAGTGCGAGCGCGTTGAACACGGCGTAATTGATGACCGTGTTGATGCCACCGACCAGGCCGAATTTGAGTGCCTCGTGGATGAACTTCTGCCAGCGCTCAGGCAGCAGACGGACGAGAGGCATGCGCAACACCTTAAGACAGTGGGTCGGGGTCGGCTGGCTCCGACCGAACGAGTGGGCGGCAGGTCACGCCCGGCGGTCCTGGTTCGCTTCCGCGACGGTTGGCGTTCCCGCTTCGACGAAGACGAACCGTCGGTACGACCAGAATCGGAACAGCGTGCCAAACCCGGTGCCCACGATGAAGCTGGCGACGTTGTCAGCCAGACGGGTCTGGAAGACGGACGGCCAGATGCTGCCGAGCCCGTAGTGGCTGATGGCGAGGCAGGCCACCGCGATGCCCAGCCCCACTGCGTTGAAGAAGAAGAACAAGGCGTACTCCCGGGCCGGGTGGGAGCGCTTGCGGTGCCGCCAGGTCCAGAACCGGTTGCCCAGGAAAGCGAAGGTCGCGGCGATGACCGTCGCGATCGTCTTCGCGGTGATCTGCTCCACGCCCTGCGGACCGATCAGGTAGTTGAACAGGGCGAAGTCGATGAGGAAGGCGACCCCGCCGACGGTCGCGAACTTGCTCATCTCCCGGACGAGGTGACCAAAACGGTCGATCAAGGATCGAACAAGACCCGGGCGGGTCTGCCGGGAGCCTGGCTCCCCGGTCATCGTGGCGGCCACCGTGCGAGCGTACCGGTTGGCGGCCTTGGGAGCGGGTAGCAACGGGCACCAGGGTGCACCGGTGCGGCGGCACGGACGGGCACGAACGGAGCGTAACCGGATCCGTGCAATCGGGTGTTGTTTTCCGCTTCGGTACTCCCGGTCGCAAAACCCCCGACGCCGTCTTGGCGTGGGTGCCGCCAGCAGGAGGTCCGCCGAAGGATTTGCGTGAAACTGCGCGTGAAAGCGGGTAAAGGCTCGTGATGCCGCAGCGTGACCGCACCTTGTGCAGTTCTTCACAACCAGTCCCACTGACTGGAGAGGTCCCTCGGTTTACGCTGAGGCCAATCCCAGGTTTCCACGAAGGCGACGTGCATCGCGGCGCCGAGACTCGTGCACTCCATAGACCGGTCAGCGTCGACCACAAGGAGATGTGTCATGGTTGCTCCGGCCACCGTTCGGGGTATCGATCAGGCCCCTACGTCCCACCCGAAACTCCTCGCCTGGGTCCGTGAGGTCGCTGAACTGACCACCCCTGACCAGGTCGTCTGGGTGGATGGGTCCGACCAGGAATGGCGTCGCCTCACCGATGAGCTGGTCGAAGCGGGCACGCTCATCCGACTGAACCCCGAGAAGAAGCCCAACTCCTTCTACGCGCGTACCGACCCGACGGACGTCGCCCGGGTCGAGGAGCGCACCTTCATCTGTTCCGTGGACGAAGCCGACGCCGGGCCCACAAACAACTGGATGGCACCGGCCGAGATGAAGCGGACCATGACGGAGCTCTACCGCGGCTCGATGCGCGGCCGGACGATGTACGTCATCCCGTTCTGCATGGGCCCGGTCGAGGCCGAGAACCCCATGTTCGGCGTCGAGATCACCGACAGCCCGTACGTGGTCGCCTCGATGCGGATCATGACCCGGATGGGCGCCGCCGTCCTACAGGCCATGGGCGACGACGCCGACTTCGTGCACGCCCTACACTCGATCGGCGCGCCGCTGGCCCCCGGCCAGCAGGACGTGGTCTGGCCGTGCAACGAAACCAAGTACATCTCCCACTTCCCGGAGACCCGCGAGATCTGGTCCTACGGCTCCGGGTACGGCGGCAACTCGCTGCTCGGCAAGAAGTGCTACTCGCTGCGTATCGCCAGCGTGATGGGCCGTGACGAGGGCTGGCTCGCCGAACACATGCTGATCCTGAAGATCACCTCGCCGGAGGGGCGGGTCTACCACATCGCCGGTGCCTTCCCGTCGGCCTGCGGCAAGACCAACCTGGCCATGCTGGAGCCGACCATCCCCGGTTGGAAGGTCGAGACGATCGGCGACGACATCGCCTGGATGCGGTTCGGCCCGGACGGACGGCTCTACGCGATCAACCCGGAGTACGGCCTGTTCGGCGTCGCCCCGGGGACCGACTGGAAGACCAACGCCAACGCCATGCGTACGTTGGACCGGGGCAACTCCATCTTCACAAACGTCGCCCTCACCGACGACGGTGACATCTGGTGGGAGGGCATGGGCGAACCGCCGGCCCACCTGATCGACTGGAAGGGCAACGACTGGACGCCGGAGAGCGGGAACCTCTCCTCGCACGCGAACAGCCGGTTCTGCACTCCGATCACCCAGTGCCCGATCCTGGCCGAGGACTACTACGACCCCAACGGCGTACCGATCGACGCGATCCTGTTCGGTGGCCGGCGTCGCGACACCGTGCCGCTGGTCACCGAGGCCCGGGACTGGGTGCATGGCGTCTACATGGGTGCCACGCTCTCCTCGGAGACCACGGCCGCCGCCTCCGGCGCGGTCGGTGTGGTCCGTCGCGACCCGATGGCGATGCTGCCGTTCATCGGTTACCACGGTGGCGACTACTTCCGGCACTGGATCGAGATGGGTAAGGGCGCCGACGGCGACGAGTCGAAGTTGCCCAAGGTCTACTACGTCAACTGGTTCCGCAAGGACCCGGAGGGTGGTTTCCTCTGGCCGGGCTTCGGCGAGAACTCGCGGGTACTCAAGTGGATCATCGAGCGGATCGAGGGCCGGGCGGACGCCGTGGAGACCCCGATCGGCATGGTGCCGACCCTGGACTCCCTGGACGTCGAGGGGCTGGACATGACGCCCGAGGACGTCCGGATCGCGCTGAAGGTGGACCCGGACGAGTGGCGGGACGAGCTGCCGCTGGTCACCGAGTGGTTCGAGAAGTTCGGCGACAAGCTGCCCGGTGTCCTCTGGGCCGAGCTGGACGCGCTGCGGGCCCGACTCGACGCGGAGCAACCGCAGCGGGGGGTGTGATCGACGACGGATCCGGGCATCATCGGATCCCATGAGGACGGCCGCCGAGACCGAGGTCCGGCGGCCGTCCGCCGTCCGGACGCTTACCGCACTGTTGGCGGTGACGGCCGCGGCCACCGTCGTGGTCGAGGTGCTCAACTGGTGGTACGCGCCGGAGCAGGGCTTCGGACTCGCCGTACGCACCGGCTGGGCGATGCTGCGTTCGTTCGGTTTCCTGCTGCTCATCGGGCATGTGCGCCGCGGCCGGACGGTGGCCCGCCCGTTCGGCCTGATCCTCGCCGTCACCACGGTCTTCGCGGTCGGTCGGCTGATCGTGCCCCGTCAGGGCGTACCACCGTTGCCTGGCCTGCTCGGCTTCGCCCTGCTCACCGCGCTCTGCGCGACAGTGGTCTGGCTGTTGTACCGGTCGCCGGTGCTCGCCGAGCACCTGGTGCGGCACCGGCCCCGACTGGTGATCGACCGCTCCGGCATCTCCTGGCGGGAAACGCCACCGCGCCGCCCGGAGGCGAGCGCCTGGTTGCTGACCGCCCGGGTAGCGGCCTTCACCTACAGCCCGCTGATGCTGGTCCCGGCCCTGGTCGCCACCGCCGCGATCCTGGACGGCCAACTGCTCGCCGTGCCCGCCGTGCTGCTCTGGCTGGGAGCCGGCATTGCGACCAGCTATCTGGTGCTCTTCTGCACGGCGTTCCTCCTCCGCGGCCGACGTTGGGCGGGCACGCTGCTCATCTTCGTCACGGTCGCCGTGCTCGCCGTCGACCTTCCGTTGTGCTGGTGGCTGCTCGGCCTCGACGGTCTGATCCGCGACGGTGCACCCCTGATCGTCGCCGCCGTGCTCACCGTCTACGGCATCCGCCGCGCCACCCGAGCCACCCCCACCTGATCCCTCCCCGCGCCCGCCGTCCCGCCCCTCCCGTCCCCCCGCGCCCCCGTCCCAAGATCCGGGCAACTTCAGGGTTGCTGCTGCTCAGCCGGGCCTGGGGCAGCAGCAACAGGGGCTTTGCCCGGATCTTGAACGCGACAGGCCCTGCCGGAGCGGCGCATTTGCTCTGCTTCACCTGGCGCACAGGATCCGCGACGATCGCAGTGCGTTGGGTGAAGCAGAGCAAGCGTGGCCGGTGTGAGGCCGGGCGGGTACGTGGTGGTCACCGCGCCCTCGCCGTGCCCGCCGGGTGCGGGGGCGGACGGGTGAGGTCGTCCCACCGGGGCGGTGGTGGGTTGAGCGGGAGGAGGGGGCTGTGCGCGACGAGTTTGACGTGGTGGTGGTCGGGGCGGGACCGGCGGGGGCGGCCGCCGCCCTGGCGGCCCGTCGGGCGGGTGCCGAGGTGTTGCTGTTGGACCGGGCCGAGTTTCCCCGGGACAAGGCCTGCGGTGACGGTATCGCCGCGCACGCGTTGGACGTACTCGCCGAACTGGGTGTGCGCGACGCGGTGGCCGGTTTCGCGCCGGTGCCGGCGCTGCGACTGGTGGCGACGGACGGTGGTGCCGTGGCGCGGGCGTTGCCCAGACCCGCGTACACCGTGCCGCGGCAGGTGTTCGACGCGCGGCTGGTGGCGGCGGCCGTCGGGGGCGGTGTGCCGCTGGGCCGGCGGGCGGTGCGCCGGGTCGAGGTTCGCGCCGACCGGGTCGTGCTGGACGGGGAGATCTCCGCCGGGGTGGTGGTGGGTGCCGATGGCGCCGGGTCCGTCGTGCGTCGGGCGTTGGGTGAGCCGGGCAATCCGGACCGTCACCTGGCGTTGGCCATCCGGGGGTACGCGCCCGCGCCGCCCGGCCCGTCCACGCAGCTCATCGTCACCTCGGCCGCCCGCTGGCCGGCGTACGCCTGGTCGTTTCCGATCGGTGACGGCCGAGCGAACGTCGGGTACGGGGAGGTGCTGCGGGGCGAGTCCCTGACCCGCGGGCACCTGCTTGACCGGCTGGCCGCGTTGCTGCCGGGCACGGATCCGGCGACGGTCAGCTCGCTGCGCGCCCATCATCTGCCGCTGTCCACGTTCCGGCCGGTGCCGGGACGGGGCCGGGTGGTGCTCGCCGGTGACGCGCTCTCGCTGATAAATCCGCTGACCGGCGAGGGGATCTTCTACGCGCTGCGTTCCGGGGCGCTGGCCGGGTACGCCGCGGTCGGTGCTCCGGAGCACGCGGCGCGGCGGTACGGGACCGCCCTGCGCCGCCGGCTCGGCACCCACCTGCGGCACAGTTCGGCGGCGGCCTGGCTGGCCCGACGCCGGTGGGTGGTGGACGCGGCGGTGCGGGCGGCCGGCCGTGACGGACGGGTCTTCGGCAGGGTGACCGAGCTGGGACTGGGCGATGGTCTGCTGGACGGGCGTACGCTCGGCCTGATCGCCCTCGGCCTGTCGGTGCGGCATCGGCCACCGGCACACTGATCCGTACGGCGGCTCGCTACCCTGCTAGGTGATGAGTCTGCGGAAACTTCTCTACTCCGTTTACGAGCGGCGGCTCACGGCCAAGCTCGCGGGTCGGCCGGTGCCTCGCCACGTGGGTGTGATGTGTGACGGCAACCGCAGATGGGCCCGGGAGATGGGCTTCGTCGATCCGAACGACGGGCACCGGATGGGTGCCGAGCGGATAAAGGAACTGCTGCGTTGGTGTGACGCCGCCGGCGTGGGGCACGTGACCCTGTGGCTGCTCTCCACCGACAACCTCACGCGCCCGGCGGCGGAGCTGGATCCGTTGCTCCAGATCATCGAGGACCTCACCACCGAGCTGGCCGAGGAGGGCAATCCCTGGCGGCTGCGGATGGTCGGCGCGCTCGACGTGCTGCCGACGCGCCTCGCGACGGCGCTCAAGGCCGCGGAGGAGCGGACCCGGGAACGCGCCGGCAGCGCTCAGGTCAACATCGCCGTCGGGTACGGCGGGCGGCGGGAGATCGCCGACGCGGTGCGCTCGTTGCTGTTGGAGCACGCGGCGAACGGCGGCACGCTTGAGGAACTGGCCGGGTCGCTCGACGTCGACGACATCTCCGAGCACCTGTACACCAGGGGCCTGCCGGATCCGGATCTGATCATCCGGACCAGCGGTGAACAGCGCCTCTCCGGCTTCATGCTCTGGCAGTCGGCGCACTCGGAGTTCTACTTCTGTGAGCTGAACTGGCCCGATTTCCGCCGCGTCGACTTCCTCCGCGCGTTGCGCTCGTACGCCACCCGCCAGCGCCGCTACGGGGTCTGAGACCCGGCGCGGCGCGGGACGGGAGTCGGTCGCTCAGGCGAGACGGTGGGTGGCCTCGGTGAGGAAATCGCCCAGGTCGGCCGGGGAGTCGATGGTGAGGTCGGCGGCCTCGGCGACCTCGTCGCCGGTCTCCGGGTTGGCGACGGCGACGCAGACACCGAGGAAATCCGGGTCGGCTGCGGCGCGGGCCCGTAGCGCGGCGAAGGCCTTGATGTCGGAGACGTCGTCGCCGAAGTACCAGGCCGCGCGCACTCCCTGGACCAGTTCGTCGATGACCATGCCCTTGTCCCGGTCGACCGGCGGCTTGATCTCCAGGACCATCCGTCCGACCTGCACCCGTAGGCCGAGGCGCTCGGCCTGATCCCGGCCCCACTGCTCGACGGTGGCGGCGAGTTGCGGGGCGGTACGCCAGTGCAGGGCCACCGACAGCCGCTTGTACTCCACGAGGGTGCCGGGTGGCAGTTCGTCGCGGCCACGTTCGGCGAGTTCGGCCATCGTGGGCACCCACGGCAGTGCGGCCGGCTCGGTGACCGTGGCGCCGCCGGAATGGCTGTGTTCCAGGCCGTAGAGGCCGTACAGGTCGACGCCGCTGAGCCCACCGAAGTGTTCGCGCAGGAACTCCACCGGCCGGGCCGAGACGATCGCGATGCGCCGCACGATCGGTGCGAGTGTCTCGATGGCGGCCAGCACCTTCGGCGCGGGCTGTACCTGTGTCGGATCGTCGGCGACCGGCGCGAGGGTGCCGTCGAAGTCGAAGAAGAGGACGGTCTCGGCCGCCCGGTCGGCGGTTGCCCGCCAGGCCTGGTCGGCGTTCAGCGGGGTCTTCGGCTGCTGGTTGCCCAGATTCAACGGCGGCACGCGCGACAGCGTACCCCGGGTTCGACCGGTCAATCCCTGACGTGAATCCGGTGTGGGCGACAGGTGTGATTCAGCGTTCGGCGGCCCCACGTCCCCGGCGTCCGAACGGCACCACCGCCGCCTCCTGGCCGTGGCTCAGCAGGTAGCCCTCCACGAAGCCGGAGTTCCGGTCGCCGGTGTGTGCCTCGATCTCCCGCAGCCGCTCCACCAGGAACTCGGTGAGCGCGGTGAGCCGGTCGTTGAGCCGGTCGTGCAGTTCGGCGACGACGGCCAGGACGATCGCGGTGCCAGCGGTGGCGAGCGCGAAGAGGTTGACGAGCAGCGGAAGCTGCCCGCCGTTAAGGGTCAGGGTCACCGCGTTGCCGGTGATGCACAGCGTCACCGAGACCGTCGCGACCACGACAGCCAACCATTTCAGGGTCATGGAGAGACCCCTTTCTGTCCCGCAGGGCTGGGTTCGGCCTTGTCCCGTCCCCCCGCCGACGACGAGCCCAAGCAGTACGAATACGGACGCTAGCGCGCCCGATCCCGCCCCGTAGCGAAACGAATGAGGCTGACCTGCCGTTCTTTCGCCATCTGAGAACTAGCTGGCTGCGTCGCCTCGTTTTCGGACACCGAGCGGCAGCGTCGGGCGATATGCGAGGTAACGAATGGTTTCTCGGATGTGGAACTTCTCCGCGTCCGAGACGTCAGGGTCGACCAGTCGGCGGAGCAGTGCCTCGACGTCGGGGTCCATCGGTGGTGGCGCCGGTGCGGTTCGGCGGGAGGCCGTCCGGTCCCAGCCCAGCGCCGCGAAGGCCACGGCCGGGTCGAGCCCGAGGCCCTCGCAGAAGGCCACCACCCGCTCGGCTTCCGGGTCGCTGGCCCAGTCGCCGCGTACCCACCGGTTGATGGTCTGCCGCGAGACGCCGGTACGCCGGGAGACCTCGGTGCCGCTCCACGCCCGGGTCGCGCGGGCCTCGTCGAGGGCGCGCCGGACGAAGGTGGCGAAGGCGATCTTCCGCGCGTTGGCCGTCTCGGTCACCTCGTGACCGTACGACCGTTGAGCCTGGGTGACGGCGCCTGCCACGCGTCTGTCACGCTTGCGTGACGCCATTGCGGTGTGGCCGGAAGGGGGTCCGACACTCTTTCTGAGGGGTGTCACCTGGGCAGGATAGATGTACGTAGGTGCGGAGGCAAACGAACGAAAAGCTGATACTGTCACGTTCATGGGACAACCTACGGTGTGTCACGTGCATGAGACGATCAGTGCTCACCTGCGTCACGCGCCCGGTGCGAGGGGGACGCGGTGACCGAACTCGCAACCCGTGCTCAGGCGTTCAGCCTGGTGGCCGAGGGGGTCGCCGCCGGGCTGAGTGCGCCGTGGCGCCTCTACCTCGCCCGCGGCTGCCGCTACCTGTCGCTCAGCGTTGGTGACCGGGCCGAGTGGAACGCCTGGCGGACCCATCTCGGCTGCCCGGAACTGAGCGTGCGGGTCTACGACGCCGGCGGCGAGATCCGCCGCTCCTCGATGGCCGAGGTGGTCATGGACGGCTGCCGGATCAGCGTGGAACTGGTGGAGGAGATCGGCACCGACGACCTCGACCGACTGTTGGTCGCCGACCCCACCACTGTCGAACCGGAGGAACGATGAGGGCCGCGCGGCGCACCGGAGCCGCCGGATGAGCCCGTTCCTGGCGATCTTCCTGGTGCTCGTACTCGCTGCCACGAGCTACGCCGCAGGGCGGCTGCACGGGCAGCTCAGCTACCGGATCGGTTACCGCTTCGGCTACCGGCAGGGCTACTTCGACGGGGACCGTGGGGCATGGAACCGGCGTCGTCGGGAGGCTCAGGCGGCCATCGCCTCAGCCCTCGCCGTCACGGCACCCTCGTCACCTCCCGCTCGGGTCTCGGCCACAGTGAACCCGCTCCAGCCGCGCGGCGCGTGCGCACCAGCTCCAGCCCTGCGCGCCGACGGTCCACCGGGGGAGATCGAGAAGGCTGTCTCAGCTCGCCCCGGCACCACGTACACCGGTTCGTCCTTCGCGGAGCCGGCCGCCTCGGTCACCGGGCGGCACCCGACCGGCACTCTCGTCCGACGGACCGGCTGAACCGGTCGACGGGCTCCGGCCCGTCCACAGGCGCGGCGCACCCCCTCGCGGGTGGCGTCGCCGGGGCCACGTCAGACCGGTGGCGGTGGTCCCACCGGCCGGGATGCGCGCAGGGGGCATGCATCCCGGCCGGTTCATTCCGTGGTCCGCGCAGGTTACGGAACTTCTCGCCCGGTCGGCAGGGCGTTCATGAACGACCACTAGCCGGGACGGGTGCGGGGAGCTAGCGTCTAGGCATGGCGCGGGGTTGTCCCGAGCCAGCCGGCCCGCCCGGCCTGCGACCTCGCGCACGGGGCCCGCATCCGACCCCGTGTCAGCCGGGCATCCGGAGGAGGCGGACCGCGGGTGGCCGGGTGCCCATCCGCCGGAGCAGGCCTGTGACGACTCGCCGTACGACCGCCGGTGCCGACCAGGGCCCGGCCGCGACTACCACGACCCGCCGCAGCACCCGGAGCCGCCGTACGGCGGCCGCCGGTTCGGCCGACCCCAGGGAGCCCCGACCAGCGGGCCAGTCCTTCGTTCTGGACACCTCGGTACTGCTCAGCGACCCGGCGGCGTTCCACCGCTTCGCCGAGCACGAGGTGGTGCTTCCGCTGGTGGTGATCTCCGAGCTGGAGGGCAAGCGGCATCACCCGGAACTGGGCTGGTTCGCCCGCCAGTCGCTGCGCATGCTGGACGAGCTGCGGGTGCGCCACGGCCGGCTCGACCGGCCGGTGCCCGCCAACGATGTCGGCGGGACGCTGCGCGTGGAGCTGAACCACACCGATGACGGGGTGCTGCCGCCGGGCTTCCGCAACGAGTCCAACGACGCTCGGATCCTCTCCGTCGCGCTGAACCTCGCCGCTGAAGGGCGGGAGGTGACCCTGGTCAGCAAGGACATGCCGTTGCGGGTCAAGGCCGCCTCCGTGGGGCTGTGCGCGGACGAGTACCGGCACGGCCAGGCCAGCGACCCGACCTGGACCGGGATGGCCGAGCTGGACCTCGCCGAGGACGAGATCGCCCGGCTCTACGCGGGAGAGGTCATCGACGTGGACGCGGCGGCCGGTCTGCCCTGCCACACCGGACTGGTGCTGCACTCGTCCCGGGGCTCGGCACTCGGCCGGGTGCTGCCGGACAAGACCGTGCGGCTGGTTCGGGGCGACCGGGAGGCGTTCGGTGTGCACGGGCGCTCGGCCGAGCAGCGGGTCGCACTCGACCTGCTGCTCGACGAGTCGATCGGCATCGTCTCGCTCGGTGGCCGGGCCGGCACCGGCAAGTCCGCCCTGGCGCTCTGCGCGGGGCTGGAGGCGGTGATGGAGCGTCGCCGGCACAAGAAGGTGATCGTCTTCCGTCCGCTGTACGCCGTCGGCGGGCAGGAGCTGGGCTACCTGCCCGGCTCGGAGTCGGAGAAGATGTCGCCCTGGGCACAGGCGGTCTTCGACACCCTCGGCGCGGTGGTGCACGAGAACGTGCTGGAGGAGGTCACCTCGCGCGGTCTGCTGGAGGTGCTGCCGCTGACCCACATCCGGGGCCGCAGCCTGCACGACGCCTTCGTCATCGTCGACGAGGCGCAGTCGCTGGAGCGCGGAGTGCTGCTGACCGTGCTCTCCCGGATCGGTCAGGGCTCCCGGGTGGTGCTGACCCACGACGTGGCTCAGCGGGACAATCTGCGGGTCGGACGGCACGACGGTGTCACGGCGGTGATCGAGGCGTTGAAGGGTCATCAGCTCTTCGCGCACGTGACGCTCAGCCGTTCGGAGCGGTCTCCGATCGCCGCGATGGTGACGGACCTCTTGGAGGATGTCCCAACCTGACGGCCGTTTTGGGCGTGTTGCGGCGATATTTTGAGTGACCCACATCACAATTGAGGTTGCCCGTTTCCCATCAGCCTCACTGTGCGCGATGGTGTCCCACGGGCGCCCACGCACCCGACGCATCGTTGGTGATCGTTCGTCACTCCGACACCGGAGGCGGACGACACTGGGAGGCGACGCGGTGCGTCCACGTGGCCGGCATGCCGGCCACGGGCGCCCGTGGCGCGCTACGACCGCAGTGCGGTCGCGGCACGCCGCGTCCCTGAACCCGACGAAGGGATCACTTCGTGAGTCGGCCGTGGAGCCGGTTCGCCGCCCGCACCGCAGCCGTCGCGCTGCTCTCGGTGGGCGTAGCCGGCGGTTTCTACCTCAGTGAGGACCGCCAGTCGCAGCGCTCAGGCCCCGGCGCTCAGGTGGCCGGCAGCGTCAGCGAGATCGACGTCAACGTCGAGTACCGGCAGAAGGAGACGGTCTCCCGCCAGGTCCGCACCGCCCGGCAGCAGGCCACCGAGGTGCGGAAGCAGGCCAAGGCCGCTGCCGAGAAGGCCCGCAAGGCCGAGGAAGCGGCCCGCAAGAAGGCCGAGGAGAAGGCGGCCAAGGAGGCCGCGGCCCGGGCCGCGAAGCCGTACGACGGCCCGATCCCCGAATCCTGCGAGGAGTACAGCGGCAACCGGAAGGTCGGCTGCGCGCTCATGATCGACGCGGGCTTCAAGATCGACCAGTTCCCCTGTCTGGACAAGCTCTGGAACAAGGAGAGCGGCTGGAACCACAAGGCCCGCAACCCGTCCTCCGGGGCGTACGGCATCCCGCAGGCGTACCCGGGGAACAAGATGTCCTCGGTCGGCGCCGACTGGGAGACCAACCCGGTCACCCAGATCAAGTGGGGGCTCGGCTACATCAAGGGCCGCTACAGCACCCCCTGCGCAGCGTGGAACCACTCGCAGGCCAAGGGCTACTACTGAGCTGAACGACAGCGGCGGGGCGCGGACAACCGACCGCACCCCGCCGCTGTGCGTCTCGTGCCCGGAAAAGTGGCGGCTGCCGGCGTTTACTGATAGCTGTTGACGGGTGACCCTGCTCCCCGGGAACGGCGATCCCCACCGGTTCGGCACCGTGGCCTTCTACGCGTCCATCGGCCGGGCCTTCGTCGCCATGTGCGCGGTGGTTCCGGTGCTCTTCCTGATCGAGGGCCTCGACGTCTGGCTCGGCGCCGGCTTCGACTCCGCCGCCGGGATCATCCCGCAGCGCATCGACGGGCTGGACGGCATCTTCTTCTCGCCGTTCCTGCACCATGGCTTCGACCACCTCTACAGCAACAGCATCCCGCTGATCCTCCTCGGCACGTTCGTGCTGGCGGCGGGTGGCCGGCGCTTCCTCTGGTCCACGCTGGTGATCGTCCTGGTCAGCGGGCTCGGCGTGTGGTTCACCGGCTCGTCCAACACGATCGTGGTCGGCGCCAGCGGGGTGATCTTCGGGTACCTCGGCATCCTGCTCACCCGGGGCATCTTCGAGCGGAGCTGGTGGAACTTCGCCGTGTTCCTGCTGGTCGGTCTCCTCTACGGCGGCCAACTGGTCGGCGTCCTGCCCACCGACGAACGGATCTCCTGGCAGGGGCACCTGTTCGGGCTGCTCGGCGGCATCGTGGCGGCGATCATCTTCCGCCGTCGTCGGACCGACCTCGACGGGCCGTACCGCTCCGAGTCGCCGATGACCATGCCCTGACGCGCCCGCCTAGCGCGGCAACCGCCACGGCGACCAGGGTCAGGACGGCACCGAGCAGGGTGGTCGGGTCCGGGCGCGAGGCGGCGGACGGCATCAGCACGTCCAACAGCACCGCACCGACCACCTGACCGGCGACGGTGGCCAGGCCGAGCAGCAACACGCCGGTGAGGCGGACCACCGCAGCGGCCACCGCGATGAACATGACGCCGATCGGCCCGCCGAGGTAGAGCCAGAGATCGGCGGGCAGCCCGCCCGGAGGCCGACCCCGCAGCGCGAGGCTGACGACGAACGCGACCAGCAGCACCGCCGTACCGGCGGCGAAGTTGACAAGCGTGGCGGTCAGCGTGCTCTCGGTGACCACCCGGACCCATCCGTTCACCGCCTGCTGCCAGGCCACCGCCACCCCGGCCAGCAGCGGTAGCACGGCCAGCCCGAGAGTCGCCGGCTCGCGGAACCGGTCGCTGACCGCCAACAGCACCGCGACCACGGTCAGCGCCGCACCGGCCAGCCGGGCGCCGGTCACCGGTCGCCGGCCGCTCGGGCCGATCCCCGCCCGGTCGACGAGCAGGCTGCTGGCGGACTGGCCGGCCACGACCGCCACCGTGAACACCGCGACTCCCAGGGTGCCGACGGTGGCGCCCTGAGTGAACACCAGGAACGCACCGCAGGCGCCGCCGAGGCACTGCCAGGGCCGAAGCGTGCCCCGGCGGAGGGCGGTACGCAGCGTGGTCAGCCCGCGTCGCCCGGCACCGGTGGCGGGGACCAGCACCAACAGCAGCAGCAGGCCCGAACCGAACGAGATGACCGCGGCGGTGAGCCCGTCGCCGAGGCGTACGCCCAACTCACCGTTGATCCGCGACTGGGTCGCCACGGCGACCCCGGCTAGGGTGGCCAGCGCCACCGCGCCGAACCGGCGACCCGCCGACACCGCCGGCCGGGTCGCCGTGGGGGCACTCAAGCCTGTTCGTCCAGCGGCCGGCCGTCGAAGTCCACCGCCGAGTACAGCGCCAGCTTCTCCAACCGGTGGTACGAGTCGATCACCCGGATGGTGCCGCTCTTGGAGCGCATCACGATCGACTGGGTGTACGCCCCGCCGGCCCGGTACCGCACCCCGCGCAGCAGGTCACCGGAGGTGATCCCGGTGGCCACGAAGAAGCAGTTGTCGCCGGTCACGAGGTCGTCGGTGGTGAGCACCCGGTCCAGGTCGTGGCCGGCCGCGACCGCCTTCTCGCGCTCGGCGTCGTCCCGTGGCCAGAGCCTGGCCTGCATCATTCCGCCCATGCACTTCAGCGCGCAGGCGGCGGTGATCCCCTCCGGGGTGCCGCCGATGCCCATCAGCACGTCGACGTCCGACTCGCCGCGGGCGGCGGCGATCGCACCGGCGATGTCGCCGTCGGAGATGAAGCGGATGCCGGCCCCGGCGCGGCGGATCTCGTCGACCAGGCCGTCGTGCCGGGACCGGTCGAGCACACAGACGGTGACCTCGGAGAGGCTGGTGCCCTTGGTCTTGGCGATGCGTCGCAGGTTTTCGACAGTGCCGGCCTCGATGTCCACCACGTCCGCGTACGCCGGGCCGACGGCGAGCTTCTCCATGTAGAAGACCGCGCTCGGGTCGAACATCGCGCCCCGTTCGGCCACCGCCAGCACCGCGAGGGCGTTCGGCATCCCCTTGCTCATCAGGGTGGTGCCGTCGATCGGATCCACCGCGACGTCCACCTCGGGACCGTCGCCGTCGCCGACCTCCTCGCCGTTGAACAGCATTGGGGCGTTGTCCTTCTCGCCCTCGCCGATCACCACGATGCCCTTCATCGGGATCGAGTTGATCAACTTGCGCATCGCGTCGACGGCGGCCCCGTCGCCGCCCTCCTTGTCACCCCGGCCGACCCACCGGCCGGCGGCCATCGCCGCCGCCTCGGTGACCCTGACCAGATCGAGGGCGAGGTTGCGGTCGAGATTCTGTGGAATTCGCGTCCTGATGGTGGTCATGTAAACGGCTCCTCCTCGCGGCGGTGCGGGGCGGGCCGGCGCTGCCGGCTTCGTTCCTGATCCTCACACGATGGCGGACGCGCAGCCGGGTCGGGGCGGTGATGGCACGGATACCGCCGGTCGGGCTGCTGCGAGAATGGTCCGGTGGAACCTGCACAGCCTGCCGACCGCACACCCGCCGACGAGCCCGTGCCGCCGCCCGCCGCCGCCGCGAAGTCCGAGCGGTCGCCGCGGGACATGGCCATCTCGCTGCTGGTGCTGCTGATCCCGATCGCCCTGCTGCTCGCCTTCTACCGGGGCTTCCTCGGCGGGGACGAGCCGAACACGGTCGACCCGGCGCCCGCCTTCGAACAGGCGAAAACGGCGGGCGCGTTTCCGGTGAGCGAACCGGTCGAGCTTGGCGACGGGTGGCGGGCCGTGCGCGCGGCCTACCGCACGGCCGAGGACGGGGCGATCCTCCGGGTGGGATATGTCACCCCGGAGGGGCGGGGCCTGCAACTGGTGCAGAGCAACGTGCCGCCGGAACGGCTGCTGCCGGCCGAGCTGACCGACGAGGGTCGGCCGCAGGGGCAGACCGATCTCGGGTCCGGCACCTGGCAGCGGTACACGGCACGCGGCAACGAGCAGGCGTTGGTGCTGCTCCAGCCGGAGCGCACGGTGATCGTCGTCGGCGACGCCCGGGACAACGAGCTGCGGACGCTCGCCACCGCCGTGGACTGAGCGTCCTCGATCCGGTCGGGAGTCGGTGGCGCCAGCGCACGCCGACCCTCGGTGCGGCGAGCCGGCCGCATCGGATGCCCCCTGCATGTCGGTCCGATCCGCTACGCTCCCCGGGTTCGATGCCTGGCCGGCTGCGGCCGGTCGGGCTTTCCTGCTTGAAGAGAGACGATCTGTGAACATTCGACGGTGGAGCGTGGGCCTCATCGCCGCCACGCTGCTCGTTCCCGGCCTCGCCGCCTGCAACAACTCCAGCGGCGACTCGCCCTCCGCGGGCTCCTCGACCGAGTCGGGCATCCCGGCCGACCCGAAGGCGGCGCTTGTCGCCTCCACCAAGGGGCTGGCCGAGGGCAACTTCACCTTCACCATCGCGGCTGACTCGATGACCGGCAAGGGCACGTTCCACAAGCCCAGCAACAGCGCCCAGATGACGATGACCATGGGTGACGAAGACTTCACCATGGACTTCGACCTCATTCAGATCCAGCCGGACACCTGGGTGAAGGTCGACCTGGGTGACCTGTTCGCCGGCGTCCCGGGGATGGAGGCGATCAAGGACAAGTACCAGCACCTCGACGCCGCCAAGGCCAAGGACGCGAAGAACCTCGACATCTTCAAGGAGGGCACCGACCCGGCCGACGCCGCCGGCATGTTCGAGGGCCTCGCCGAGGTGCAGAAGACCGGTGAGGGCACCTACAGCGGCACCTTCGACCTCACCACGGTGAAGGACTCGGTGGCCGCCGACGAGGACATGCTCAAGGCGCTTGGTGACCAGGCCAAGGCGATCCCGTTCACCGCGAAGCTGGACGCCGAGGGCCGGCTGAGCGAGCTCGTCATGTCCCTCCCGGCGGCAGGCGAGACCAAGGCCCAGGACATCAAGGTCACCTACGGCGACTACGGTGCGGCGACCGCCGTGCAGAAGCCGCCGGCGGACCAGGTCATCGAGGCGAGCGAGCAGACCTACGAGATGTTCAAGTAGGCCGAGCGGCAATGCTGCGGGGGTGGGCTCAGCCCACCCCCGTTCGCGTTCCGGCGCACCGTTCACCGCCGATGCCGGGGGTGTGGCCGGGTTCGGGTGATTGCGGGTGCCGCCGGTAGGGAACAGAAGAGGGGAGCCTCCGGCGCGAGAACGCACCGGATGACCCTGCTGGGAGACACCGATGACCGTTCGACGACTGAGCGCCGGCCTGGTGGCCGTCGCCCTCTTCACGCCCGGAGTCGCCGCCTGCACCACCACCGGCGACGCCGGGCCGAGCGCCACACCGTCCGCCCCCGCCAGCGCCACCGGTGCCGTACACGAGGTCGACACCGACGCGAAGCAGGCGCTGCTGGACTCGACCCGGGAGATCCAAAACGGCAACTTCAGGTTCAGCATGACCGGCGCCGGCTCGGTGGCGGAGGGGCAGGTGCACCAACCGAGCCAGAGCGCCGAGATGCGGGTACGCCTCGGCGAGTCGACCGACGACCTGGCGATCAGCCTCGACCTCATTCACGGGAAGCCGGACAGCTGGGTGAAGCTGGACCTCCAAGGCCAGGCGGCCACCGGCGTGCCCGGGGCGGACCGACTCAACCTCGGCAAGTACCACCACCTCGACCAGAGCCGGATTCAGGGCAACCGCAGCCTCGGCTTCGACTTCGACAAGGTCGACCCCGCCGGCAGCGAGGCGTTGACCCAGGCCGTCACCGAAGTCCGCCGCACCGGCGACGGGGCGTACGCCGGCACTCTCGACCTGTCGAAGGCGGCCGACGCCGGCGCCCTCGACCCGGCCGTGATCACCGCCCTCGGTGCGGAGGCGAAGTCGGTGCCGTTCACCGCGACGACCGACGCCCAGGGGCGACTGACCGAGATGGTCATCCAGTTGCCCGACGGCGGGCGGCCCGCCGGGCAGGAGATCAGGGTGACCTACTCCGACTACGGCAACGCGACCGAGGCGACCAAACCCTCGGCCGACCAGGTCGTCGAGGCACCGCCGGAGCTGTACAACCTGTTCGACTGAGCGCGGGGCGTGGCCGGACGGCGCACACCTTCAGCCTCGCCCGTCAGGAACCGTGCGCGGCGCGGCGGGAACCGACCGGCTCCTGCCGCGCCGCACAAGCGGCCTGGCTCGCGGGCTGGCCGTTGCGCTGGGGCGGCCTGGCTCCGTCACTGCGGTGGCCGGGTCGTTCGCGCTGGTGGGTCGGCCGGCGGCGGGTGCTCGGCTTGCGTCAGGCGGCCGGGTCAGGTCGGGCGGCGTCGATGCGGGCGCGGGCACCGTCGAGCCAGCGCTGGCAGATGACCGCCAGCGCCTCGCCGCGCTCCCACAGGGCCAGCGACTCCTCCAGCGAGGTGCCGCCAGCCTCCAGCCGCTCCACCACCGACGCGAGTTCGGCGCGGGCCTGCTCGTAGCTGAGCCGCTCGTCCGACCCGCTGGTCTTCTCGTCAGTCATCGCACCCATCTCAGCACAACCGCCCGACACCCCCGATCACCGCACCGCCGTCGACCGCGCCCGCGCCGGGGGCACGCCGCCGGAGGCGGTCCGGCGAGGCGACCCCCCCCGAGCCCGGACCGAGTGGTGTCAGGTGGCTCGGAAGCCCTGCGGCGCCGGGCCGAGCCCACCGGGCCCGGGCCGTAGGCGTACGGATCAGGTGCCGACCGTGGCGGACAGTTCGCCGTCGGCGAGGCGTACCCGCAGCGGGTCGCCGGGCGCCACCTCGGTGGCCGCCCGTACGACGTGGCCGTCGGCGCGTTGCACGATGGCGTACCCGCGGTCGAGGGTCGCGGCCGGGGAGAGCGCGCGCAGCCGGGCCAGGGTGTGCCGGAGGTCGTCGCCAGCGGCGGCGAGGCGGTGGTCCAGACAGCGGCCGGCGCGCTGACGCAGGGCGGCCACCTCGGTGGCCCGCTGCTCGACCATCACCTGTGGTCGGGCCAGCACCGGTCGGGAGCGGAGCGCGTCGATGCGGTGGGACTCCCGGTCGACGAGGTTGTGCACGGCCCGATGCAGCCGGTGCCGGGCCTGCTTGATCAGGCGTACCTCCTCGGCCAGGTCGGGCACCACCCGCTTGGCCGCGTCGGTGGGGGTCGACGCCCGGACGTCGGCCACGTAGTCGACAAGCGGTGCGTCCGTCTCGTGGCCGATGGCACTGACCACCGGCGTGCGACAGGCGAAGACGGCCCGGCACAACGCCTCGTCGGAGAAGGGGAGCAGGTCTTCGATGCCACCGCCGCCACGGGCCAGGATGATCACGTCGATGCTCGGGTCCGCGTCCAGCACCTTCAGTGCGTCCACGATCTGGGGGACGGCGCTCGGGCCCTGCACGGCCACGTTGACCGTCCGGAACTCCACCGCCGGCCAGCGTCGGCGGGCGTTTGTCAGCACGTCCCGCTCGGCAGCGCTGGCCCGACCGGTGATGAGCCCGATCCGCTGCGGCAGGAACGGTGGGCGGCGCTTCCGCGCCCGGTCGAACAGCCCCTCGGCGGCCAGCAGCTTCTTGAGTTTCTCCAGCCGGGCGAGCAGTTCACCGAGGCCGACCTGCCGGATCTCGTCGGCGCGCAGGCTAAGCGTGCCCCGGGCGGCGTAGAACTCGGGCTTGGCGTGCAGCACCACGCGGGCACCTTCGCGCAGCTCCGGGGCGCCGGAGTCGAGCACGTCGCGGTTGGTGGTGACCGTGAGACTCAGGTCGGCGGACGGGTCACGCAGCGTCAGGAAGACGGTGCTGGCACCGGGCCGCCGGCTGATCTGCGCCACCTGCCCGTCGACCCACACCCATCCGAGTCGGGCCACCCAGGCACCGATCTTCTGACTGACCACCCGCACCGGCCACGGCTCATCCGAGCTGCTCTTCCCCCCAGCTCCCACCGCTGCCTCACCCGCGCTCACCCGACCACCCTACGGTCTCCGCCCCCGGCAGCGTTGATCATGAGGTTGTTGTTCGCGGTGCGGCGTGTCGCGGGTGACAACTTCATGATCGACGGGCGGTGGGCGTGGCCTCGGGCGCTGCCGGGTGCGGGGGTGGCACGTACGATGAGGGGGTGACTGAGGTTGAGACGACTTCCCGGACCGGCAAGCGCGTGCTCCTGGCCAAGCCCCGCGGCTACTGCGCGGGCGTGGACCGGGCGGTGCAGACCGTCGAGGAGGCGCTCAAGCTCTACGGTGCCCCCATCTACGTCCGCAAGCAGATCGTGCACAACAAGCACGTGGTGCGGACGCTTGAGGCCCAGGGCGCGATCTTCGTGGAGGAGAACGAGGAGGTGCCCGAGGGCGCCACGGTGATCTTTTCCGCGCACGGCGTGGCGCCCGAGGTCTACGAACAGGCGAAGCAGCGGTCGCTGAAGGCGATCGACGCGACCTGCCCGCTGGTGACGAAGGTGCACCACGAGGCGAAGCGGTTCGCCGCCGAGGACTACGACATCCTGCTCATCGGCCACGAGGGGCACGAGGAGGTCATCGGCACCTCGGGCGAGGCACCGGAGCACATCCAGCTGGTGGACGGCCCGGAGGACGCTGACCGGATCACCGTCCGGGACCCGAACAAGGTGGTCTGGCTGTCGCAGACCACCTTGTCGGTGGACGAGACGATGGAGACCGTCGCCCGGCTCAAGAAGCGGCTGCCGATGCTCCAGTCGCCGCCCAGCGACGACATCTGCTACGCCACAAGCAATCGCCAGCACGTGATCAAGGAGATCGCGTCGGAGTGCGACGTGGTGATCGTCGTCGGCTCACGCAACTCGTCCAACTCCGTACGCCTGGTCGAGGTGGCCCTGGACGGCGGTGCCCGTGGCGGCCACCTGGTCGACTTCGCCCACGAGATCGAGGACGCCTGGTTGGCCGACGCGCGGACGGTGGGGCTGACCTCGGGTGCCAGCGTGCCGGAGGAACTGGTGCAGGAGGTGCTGGCGCACCTCGCCGAGCGTGGCTTCACCGACGTGGAGGAGGTGGTGACCGCAAACGAGCGGCTCACCTTCTCCCTGCCGCAGGAGCTCAAGCGCGACATGAAGGCCGCCGCAGCGGCCCGCGACTGAGCCCGCCAGGCAGGCCCGTGAGCACCCCAGGCAGGCCCGATGGAACTGTTCGCCCGCCCGCTGCGTCAGAGCTTGGTATGAGGACCATTCGGATCGCCGCGACCGCGCTGATCGTCTGCACGGCGCTTGCCGCCTGTGCCGGCCAGGATGCGGGGGACGGCACCGCCACCCCGACCCCGACGGGAGCGTCACCGGTGACCGAACTGCCCACCCCGGACCCGACCGGATCCGCGCCCGCGCCCTCGCCCTCCGAGCCGGTGGACCCGACCGTACCCACCACCCGGCCGACGGTCAGGCCGAGCGCCCCGTCGAAGCCACCCGCGACCGGTCAGATCACGTTGACCGGCCGGGTCGAGTCCGGCGTCGAGCCCGGCTGTCTGTTGCTCGATGGCTACCTGCTGCTCGGCGGGCCCCGCGACGTGCTCACCGCGGGTGCGTCGGTGACGGTGACCGGCCGCCCCGACCCCACCATGATGTCCACCTGCCAGCAGGGCACCCCGTTCGTCGTGGCCTCCGCCAAGCGCGGCTGAGCGCGCGGCTCCGGAGGCACCCCCGGCGGCGGCACGGGCCCGCGATGTGGATCAATTGATGGCAGGATGCCCGGGTGCGGTACCGACCGATCCTTCCTGCGGCGGCCGGGGCCCTCGCCGCCGTCCACGTCCTCGGCATTCTCACCGGTGTTCCCCTGCTACGCCAGGCCGAGGTGGCCGCGTTGCTGCTGCTGTTGGCGTACGCGCTGACCGTCCGGCCACCCGGCCGGCCCTGGGCGGTGCCGATGGCGCTCACCGTGCTGGTCGTCGAGGCGTGGACCACGATGCCCGCCGATCCCGCCGACCGGAAATGGCAGGTGCTCCGGCCCGGTGCGGTTGACCCCACCCTGGGATTCGTCACCGGCCTCCGCCTGAGCTGGGCGCCGCTGGTCCTCGTCCTGATCCTGTTGTGGAGCACCCGGTGGCGCGACGCCCGCCCGGGTCGCCCCGCCCTTGCCGGGGCGGTGTTGGCGGCGACGCTGGTGGCCGCGTACGCGGTGGTCCAGCTGGTCGAGATCCACCTTGCGGTACGGGCGGCTCAGCGGCTCAGCCCTGGCAGCGGCGGCCCGTCCGACGTGGAGGTGGCCGCCGCGATGCTGGCACCCCTCGCACTCGCTTTCGGCGCGCTCGTCCTGACTGCCCTGCTGACCGGCCGCCGACACCTGCTCGCCGCCGGTGGTGCCGTCCTGCTGGTGCTGGTCGCCCTGACCCACCTCGACGCGGCACTCGCCTCGTTGTCACTCCCGCCGTACGCCGCACGTGGCGCCCTGCTCACCGCCGCGTTCCATGCCAACGCGAGTCTGCCTGCGTCCGGACCGGCCGTCCTCCTCGCCGTCGAGTTGGCCGCGTACCTGCTGCTCGTGGTGGGTCTGGTCGCCCGCCACGAGCAACGGGTCGAGCCGGCCGGCTGACCGGGCCGGTCAGAGGACCGCATCGGGCAGGTGGACAGACGGAAGCCCGTCTCCGGAGATCCGGAGACGGGCTTCCTGGTGGTGCGGGTGGTGGGGTCAGTTCACCGCGCCGATGGAGACCGCGCCGCGGCCGACGACCGCGCCTTCGGTGGTCACCACGGCCAGCTCACCGTAGAGTGCCCGACCCGCGGACGGGGCGGACTGGGCGGTCACCGTGCCCGAGATGGTGCCGGTGGCACCGTGGGCCAGGGTGAGCGGCGTGCTCGGCGCCGAGAGGGTGCCGAGCGCCGGGGAGGAGAACGAGTCCCGGTAGTCGTACTCGGTGCTGCCACCGGCCCCGTCGACCGAGTACGCCTCGACGACGACGGTGTAGGTGCCAGCCGCCGGGTTGTTCAGGGTGACGAACTCCTCCGAGTCGCCGTCCGCGTTGTACGCGATCAGGGCGCCGCCCCGGTACACGAACAGGTCGAGGTCGGCACCGGCGTCCGAGGTGTTGCCGATGCGGGCGGTGAAGCTGGTGGCGCCCGCCGGCACATCCACGGTGAACTCCTGCGTCGCGTACTCGACGATGGTCGGCCGCTCCGCGTGCGAGCTGGACAGCGCGCCGCCCTGGCCGGTCACCGTGACCGGGCCGAAGGTGTTCTTCAGCGACCAGGTGACCGGGGTCGGGGTGCCGGCGGTGACCGACGGCAGCTCGACCACGGCCGGTTCGACCGCGACGCCCTGCACCCGTGCCTGGATCTGGTACGGGTTGTTCAGCGACGGCGAGGTCCGCCGGGACTCGACCTCGATCTCCCAGACGCCCGGCATCGGGTTCTGGTAGTCACGCTCGAAGGCGTTGCAGACGACCGTGCTGTTGTGGTTGGTGAAGCAGGCCAGGCTGGAGGTGCTCTCCACCGGAACGCCCCACGGGTTGAACGCGATGAAGCGCGTCTGCGACCCGGTGGCGATGCCGGAGAGGTTGACCTGGAGTGCACCGGCACCCGGGGGCACCGTCACGAAGTACGACGTGGTGCTGTTCCGGTCCACCGAGCCCTGCGCCGAGTAGGCGAAGTCGGGCTTGCTGACGTCGTTCGACGCCACCACGACGGCGGAGACCTCGAAGTCGATCGTGTTGGTGGCCGGGTCGTCGACGGTCACGATCGTGCCGTGCGCGCCGACGGTCTTCGGCTTGGCGATGATCGTGATGGTGACGGGCGTGTTCAGCGGCAGCGTGACGTTCTTCGGCGCCGAGAAGGTGCCGTCGTTGCCGCGCAGACCCACCTTGTGCTTGACATTGCCGGTCGGGCCGCTGGTCCGGGTCAGCGTGACCTGGTACGACTTCGACTGGTTGACCTTGTGTCCGCCGTCGGCGGAGCCGCAGCGGTTGTAGATGCCGGTGCCCTGGTTCGGCGTGGCCAGCAGGCCGGAGAGCACCGTGCAGACCGGGGCGTCGGAGGTGTACGAGCGGGTCTGGACGCCCTTCTTCAGCAGCTTCCAGGCCCCCGGCACGTTGAACATGCCGTAGCCCTGCCCGTAGGTCGGGGTGTCGGCGATCGGCTTGGCCGAGGTGTAGATCGCCCGGCGCAGCATCTCGGGGGTGATGCCCTTGTCGGTCGCCCGGGCGGCCGAGAGCAGCAGCGCGGCGGCGCCGGCGGCCTGCGGGGAGGCCATCGACGTGCCGTTGAACATGCCGTAGCCCGGCGGCAGCGCGTAGCCGGCCTCGGCGACCGGGCTGCCGGCCTGCCACACCGGGGTGGTGGAGATGGCCGAACCTGGCGCGGCGATGTTCGGCTTGGCGCCACCGTCCTCACGCGGACCGCGCGAGGAGAAGTTGAACAGGGCGTTCTTCTTCTTGACCACCGAGCCGTAGTTGGCCAGCCAGGTGTCCTTGCTGATGCTGGCCGCGACGCTTACCACGTTGCTCGACGCCGACGGGTCACCGATGGTGTTCACGCCCGGGCCGGAGTTGCCGGCCGAGATGAACATCTGCACCCCGTACGTGTTGATCAGGTTGTTGTAGAGGGTGGCGCGGGCGTTGTTGCCGTCGTTCAGCGCGGGCAGGCCGCCGATCGACATGTTGATGACGTCGACCCCGCGGTTGATCACCAGATCGGCCATGCCGGTGGTGAGCGCGGCGGCCGTGCAGCCACCGCCCCAGGAGCAGGCACGGGAGGAAACGATCTTGGCGCCGGGGGCGGCACCGTCGAACGCGCCGTTGCCGAGCATGTCGTTGGCGGCGGTGATGCCGGCGACGTGCGTGCCGTGGGCGCTCTCGATGATGCCGATGTTGACGTAGTCCACCAGGCCGGGGCCGCCGACCGGAGTGGTGTCGACGTTCTTGCGGTACTCGACGACGAACGACATCCGCTCGGTGATCGCGGTCGCCGGGTTGTCGGTGCCGAAGTGGCCGACGTCGAACTTCTCCTTGTACGGCCGCATCACGGCCTCGTCGGTGAAGTCGCCGTCCTGGTCGGTGTCGACCCAGATGTTGTTGGTGGCCGGGTCGAACAGGATGCCGAACTGGTCGGTGTTGTCGCCGTCGCGGTTGACGTCACCGGCCGGGTCGCTGTTGTTCGTGGTGTTCTCGTTGAACAGGTTGAACCGGTAGGTGCCGGCCGGCGCGGTCCAGGTGCGACCGGCCAGGTTGAACGTCGGCCCGGTCACCTGGTTGAGCATCGGCCGCCAGGTGGCGTCCTCGAACGGGTCGGTCGCGGTCACCCAGTCGACGATCTTGCGCTCGCCGGTGGTGGTCTCCTGCAGCGCCGGGTGCTCCAGGTCCACACCGGAGTCCATGATGCCGATGGTGACGCCGCGGCCATCCCATTTCTTGTGCTGCTTGACGAACTTGACCGCACCGGTCTCGTTCGTCGGCATGTACGGGTTGTCGGCCTTCGTGCTGGCACCCGGCCCGCTGAGCGTGCTGCCCTGCTTGCCGCCCTGCTTGCCGCCGGGGGCGACCTCGGGCTTCGGGTCGGGCAGCTGGATCTTCTCGTCCAGGTCGATGGTGGCCACGCCCGGCAGCTTGGCGGCCTTGACCGCCTTACCGGTCGGCACCTTGGCGAGCACGTAACCGATGGTGTCGTAGCGCTCGGTGACGGCCGCGCCGAGGTCCTTGAGGTCGTCGGCGACGTCCTTCGCCTTGCCCTTGTCGGTGGCGACGATCATCGTGACGGTGGGGGCCTTCTTCGCCTCCGCCTCGGCGAGTAGCTTGGCGTCGTGCTGGTCCAACGCCTCGGCGGGGGTGGCCTGCGCGGCGTCCGGTCCGGCAGGAGCGGCGCTCGCGGTGGCGGCACCGCCCGCCACGGTCACGGCGCTGGCCGCCATCACCGAGGCGAAGAGCGCAGCGGAGGTACGCCGGCTCAGGTTTCGGGGTTTACTCACGTTCTCTTTCCTCCAGAGAACTCAGGCGCCCTCAGATGCAGGGCACGCGTGAGCGAAATACTTCGTGGTGCCGACCGTCGATGTCACTACCGTCGGGTACGTTGTGACCATCTCGTGATATGCGAGACGCTCATTGTCACATCGAAGATGATAGGGGCCAATTTCAGTTAGACCGAGTTCGATCATCTGGAGTGGATTCCACCAGCAGCTCCGGCGCCTGCGGTTGCCGGGGAGCCAGTTCCACCTGCCCCGGCGTGGGCAGTTCCTGATCCGACACGCCCAGCTCGGCCAGTTTGCGGGCACTCACCAGCACCCGTGCCTCCAGCGAGCCCACCGCCCGGTTGTAAGCGGTGACCGCACCACCGAGTGAGGCCCCGAGCTTGCCGACGTGGTCACCGAGCGTCGACAACCGTCCGTACAGTTCCCGCGCCACCGTGTGCACGGCCATCGCGTTGCGGGTCAGCTGCTCCTGCCGCCACGACCAGGCGACCGTACGGAGCAGCGCGACCAGGGTGGCGGGGGTGGCCAGCACCACGTTGCGGGCGAACGCGTGCTCCAACAGCGTCGGATCGCGTTGCAGGGCGACGTCCAGGAACGGATCCGCCGGCACGAACAGCACCACGAACTCCGGAGTGGACTCGAACGCGGACCAGTACGACTTGGCGGCCAACGCGTCGACGTGCGCCCGGAGGTGTCTGGCGTGCGCGTCGAGGTGGGTGTCCCGGCCCCGCTCGTCGCGCGCCTCCATCGCGGTGAGGTACGCGTCGAACGGCGCCTTCGCGTCCACCACCACGCTCCGGCCGCCGTGCAGGCGGACCACCAGGTCGGGGCGTACCGTCTGCTGGTCGGTGGCGGCGGTGACCTGCTCGGCGAAGTCGCAGTGCTCCAACATGCCGGCGGCCTCGACGATGCGGCGCAACTGGTGCTCGCCCCACCGGCCGCGTACCTGCGGCGCGCGCAACGCCGCCACCAGCTGTTTCGTCTCCGTCCGCAGCTCACCGGAGACCGTGCTCATCGCGCGGACCTGCTCGCGCAGCTCGGCGTACGCGTCGACCCGCTCACGTTCGAGGTCGGCGACCCGCTGCTCGTAGCGACGCAGCGTCTCGTGCAGCGGAGCCACCGCCCGGGCGACCGCCTCCTGCGACTGGGCCGTCGCCTCGTAGCTCAGCGCCCGCATCGACTGCTCCAGCCGCCCCTCGCCCTCGCGGGTGGCGCGCAGCGTGGCGTCCAGTCGGGCGATCTCGGTCGCCGAGCGGGCCCGGGCGGCGAACCAGCCGACCGCACCGCCGGCACCGAGACAGACGACGACAACCGCCAGGGTCGAGAGCTCCATCCTCAGCAGCTTGCCAAAGGTGGGCCCGCCGCGCCCGGACGGGTGCACCCGTGATTTCCCGAGCCGGGCTCGTCGCAGCGGGGATCGTTGGCCCAGGCTGGGTACGTTGAGGTGGTGGAACCTCTGCTGCTCGTCCTGCTCGTGGCGCTGCTCGGCGGTGCCCTGCTCTGGTGGCGGCGGGAACGCGCCGCCCGCGAGGCCCGCAATCTCGCCGACGTGCAGGCCGACGCGCGGCGGTGGTACGAACGCCTCGGCGGGCAGGTGATGAACCTCAGCGGCGAGGAGGCGGCGGTACGCCAGGCGCTGGCCGACGCCGCCGAGCGCTACCACGCCGCCGGATCGCAGTTGGAGCAGGCCAGGAGCATCACCCAGTACCGGCTCGCCCGGGAGACCGCGGTGGAGGGCCTCACCTACATCCGGGCGGCCCGGCTGGCGCTCGGCATCGACCCGGGTCCGCCCCTACCGCCGTTGGTCGCCGCCAGCGGTGCCGGGGAGTTGACCGTGCCGCGTCAGGTCGAGGTGCAGGGTCAGACGTTCAAGGCCGGCCCGCAGCCGGGCCAGGACACGCCCTACTACTACCCGGGCGGGCGGGTGCGGGGCCGACCGGTTCCGGCCGGCTGGTACTCCACCCCCTGGTGGCGGACGGCGCTCGGTGCCGGCGTCGGAGTGCTGGGCGGCATGCTGATCGCCGACGCGCTGTTCTCGCCGTCCTTCGGCGATCCCGGCTACGACGCCGCCGCCGCGGGCGGCTTCGACGATCCGGGCGACGTCGGCGCGGACCTCGGTGGCGGTGAGTTCGGTGGTGATTTCGGCGGCGGCGATCTCGGTGGTGACTTCGGCGGCGGGGACTTCTGACACACCCGTTCGCTACGGTCTGCGCAGGAAGAACCACCGGTGGAGACCGGCGACCGTGACCGAGCCCGCGGCGTGACATCCGGGCAGCTCACCAACGGCATGTGCGGTGTCCACCACACGCTCGGTCCTGACGTCGCCGTGTCTACTCAGGAAGGCTCCGAATGGCGCGAATTCTATTGGATGTCACGATGTCACTGGACGGCTTCATGGCCGGCCCCAACGTCAGCGTCGAGCACCCGATGGGCGAAGGCGGCCTTCGTCTGCACAACTGGATTTTCCACACCTCGACAAGTGAGGTGGACGCCGAGATCGAACGGGAAATGTCGGAGACCACCGGCGCGGTGGTGCTCGGCCGGCGGACGTTCGACGTAGGCGTCAACGTCTGGAACGACACCCCCTACCCGGTGCCCTGCTTCGTGCTGACTCACGACCCGCTGGCCGAGCGGGTGGAGAAGAGCGGCACGTTCACATTTGTCACCGACGTGCGCGATGCCTACGACCGCGCCACCGCTGCCGCCGGCGAGCGCGATGTCCGACTGATGGGGGCAGAGGTCGGCCAGCATTTCCTGACCGCCGGTCTGGTCGACGAGATCCGGCTCCAACTCGCACCCGTACTGCTCGGCGCGGGCCGTCGGCTGTTCGAGCACCTGGGCGAGGAGCACATCGAGTTGGAGCGACTGGCCGTCGTCGAATCACCGCACGTGACGCATCTGCGCTACCGGGTCCGCCGGGACGCCGCACCGGAGTCCTGACCCTCCCGCCGCCCGAATCGACGAGCAACGCCCCGGTCACCCGGCCAGGGCCGCTGCGCCGGCGAATTCGACGGCCGCCCGGTGGTTGACGAAGGGCCCCTCCTGCGCCCAGGGCGTGACGAGGGGCCCCTCCGTACACCTCAGCCGGTGTTGCGCATGCCGGCCGCGATGCCGTTGACCGTGGTGAGCAGGGCCCGCTCCAGGGCAGTGCCGTCGCTGGGTGCGCGCCGGCCGCCCGGTGCGGTGGCCACCGCCCGTCCGGCCGCCCCGGAGTCGCGGTACTGCCGCAGCAGCGCCACCTGAAGGTGGTGCAACGGCTCCAGGTAGGTGTCGCGTACGGCGAGGGTGCGTTGCAGCACCGGGGAATTTTCCAGCAGATCCGGTGAGTCGGTGACCGCGAGCACCTCGCGCCGGGTCAGCTCGTACTCCTGCTCGATCTTGTCGAAGATCGGGTGCAGCTTCTTCGGGACCAGGGTCTCCACGTAACGGCGGGCGATGCCGAGGTCGGTCTTGGTCAGCATCATCTCCACGTTGGACAGGAACGTGCGGAAGAAGTGCCAGTTGCGGTGCATCTCGGCAAGCACGTCGGAAAGCCCGGCCTCCCGGGCGGCGGCCAGACCGGAGCCGACCCCGAACCAGCCGGGCACGATCTGCCGGGTCTGGGTCCAGCCGAACACCCACGGGATGGCCCGCAGCCCGGACAGCCCGGCACCGGTGTTCGGCCGCTTCGCCGGCCGGGAGCCGATGTTCAGCGCACCGAGCAGCTCCGTCGGGGTGGAAGCCCAGAAGTACGCGGGCAGGTCCGGATCCTCCACCAGCGAGCGGTACGACCGGTACGCCGACTCGGAGACCACGTCCATCGCCGCGTCCCAGCGTTCCAGCATCTCGGCGGGCTGCCGGGGCCCGGTGTGCAGCAGGGTCGCCTGGAGCACGGCGGCCACGCTCAGTTCCAGGTTCTCCCGGGCCAACGCGGGCAGGGTGTACTTGTCGGAGATGACCTCACCCTGCTCGGTCACCTTGATCGCGCCGTCCAGGGTGCCGTACGGCTGGGCCAGGATCGCGTCGTGCGTGGGGCCACCGCCGCGCCCGACCGTGCCGCCGCGGCCGTGGAAGAGCCGCAGGTGCACCCCGTGCCGGGCGGCCACGTCGCGCAGTGCGCGCTGGGCCCGGTGGATGGACCACTGGCTGGTGGTGATGCCGGCCTCCTTGTTGGAGTCGGAGTAGCCCAGCATCACCTCCTGCACGTCACCTCGGGCCGCCACCAGCGCCCGGTACGCCGGCAGCGACAGCAGCTCGTCGAGCAGTTCGCCGCCGGAGTTCAGCTCGGCCGGGGTCTCCAGCAGCGGCACGATGCCGATCCGGGCCCGGCCGCTGTGCACGTCGACCAGGCCGGCCTCGCGGGCGAGCACCACCGCGGCGAGCACGTCGTCCACGCCGAGGGTCATCGAGATGATGTACGACTCGATCACCTCGGAGCCGAACCGGTCCTGCGCCTCACGAATGGTGCTGAACACGTCGAAGGTCTTGCGGGCCGACTCACTCAGCGGGGTGTCCGCCGTCGACAACGGCCGGCGGCCGGTCAGCTCGTCGGCGAGCAGCTTGGTGCGCTCCAACCGGCTCAGCGACGGGTAGTCCTCGACCTCACCCACCGCCGCGTACAGCTGGGTGAGCACCTCGTGGTGCTTCTCGGCGTGCTCGCGGACGTCCATGGTCGCCAGGTGCAGGCCGAACGCGGAGACGGTACGGATGGTCGAGGCGAGCCGGCCGACGGCGGTGAGCTGACCGGAGTTGCGGGCCAGCGAGGCGCGCAGCAGATCCAGGTCGGCGATCAGCTCGGCTGAACCACGGTAGTCCCGCCCCGGCACGTGCGGGGTGCCCTGGCGCAGTCGGGCCCGGGTGTTGGCGAGCTTGGCGCGTACGCAGCGAGCCTTCAGCCGGTACGGCTCCTCGGCGTTGACCCGGCGGAACCGGGGCGCCACCTCGGGCAGCGCGTCGAGGTCGGCGGCGAGGCTGGCGGACAGGTCGAGTGACACCCCGCGCAGTCGGCGGGAGACCGACACCTCGCTGATCAACTCTTCCATCGCCGCTTCGGTGGCGGTCAGGCCGTGCTCGTGCTGAATGGCCAGCACCTCGCGGGTCACCGTGGGGGTGACGAACGGATTGCCGTCCCGGTCACCGCCGATCCAGGTGCCGAAGGTCAGCGGCCGGGCCGTCGGCGAGGTCTCCACGCCGAGCGTACGAAGCGTCTCGGCGAGGTCGTCGAGCACTTGCGGAGCCGCCTCGGCGTACAGGTCACGCAGGTAGTAGATGGCGTTGCGTGCCTCGTCGGTCGGGTCCGGCCGATCGAGCCGCAGCTCGTCGGTCTGCCACATCAGGTCGAGCAGCTCGGCCAGCCGCCGGTTCGCCGGACCCTCGTCGCTGGCGCCGTAGAGAATCGCGTTGGCCGTCTCGGCGTCCAGCTCGTCGGCGATCGCGCGCAGCTTCGACAGGATCGACCGGCGGGCCGCCTCGGTCGGGTGGGCGGTGAAGACCGGACGTACCGCCAACCGGCGGGCCACCGAGGCGATCTCCTCGGCCGGCACCCCGCGCTCGGCGATCATCTTGGCCGCCTGGTCCAGCCAGCCGCCCTGGACGGCGCGGCGGCGGCGCAGGTCCCGGGCCCGGTGCACCTGTTCGGTGATGTTGGCCAGGTGGAAGTAGGTGGAGAAGGCACGGGCCAGCTTGGTGCCGGTGGTCACATCGAGCCCGCCGAGCCGCCGGGCGGCGGCCGGGGCGTCGGTGCGGACCTGGGCGCGGATCTCCTCCACGAGGTCGAGCAGCGGGCGCCCCTCCTGCCGGGCCAGGGTCTGCCCGAGCAACGTGCCCAACCTGCGGATGTCGGCGCGCAGGGCGGCGTCGGGGCCGTCGTGATCGTGCTGGTCGGTCACCATGCGCTCCTCACGTCAAGTACGAAGGACAGCGCTGTCCGACTCCCCCGATCGTATCCACGTGAACCCGGCTGAAAGGAGGGGCCCCAGGTTGTCGCCTTCATCATGTTCCGGGGACGTTGACGGTGGCGACCGGATGTGAGGCTTGTCGTTCCGAGGCGTGCCGGCGCAGTCGCCCACCGTACCCAGGACCGAAAATCGCTGGTGGCGGGCGATAGCTTCAGCCCGTGACAGCGTTGCGCTACCCCCCGAAACCCCGCCCGGGCGACCGGGTGGCGGTCGTCTCACCCGCCGCCGGCCTGCCGGGTCTCTTCCCCCACGTGTACGAATTGGGGCTGCGCCGGCTACGCGAGGAGTACGGCCTGGAGCCGGTCGAGTACCCGACCACCCGGATCATGGGTGCCGACCCGCGCGACCGCGCCCGGGACCTGACCGCTGCCTTCGCCGATCCGACGATCACCGCCGTGCTGGCCACCGTCGGCGGGGACGATCTGATCACCGTGACGCCGCATCTGGACGACGAGGTGCTGCGGGCCAACCCGAAGCCCTACTTCGGGTACTCCGACAACACCAACCTGCTCAACCACCTGCACCGGCTGGGCATCGTCAGCTACCACGGCGGGTCGGTGCTGGTGCATCTCGGCCGCCCCGGCGCGCTGCACCCGCTGACCGCAGACTCGCTGCGCGCGGCGCTGTTCGGCAGCGACTGGTACGACCTGACTCCGGCGCCCGAGTGGGGCGACGAGCCGAACGACTGGCACGATTCCGGATCCCTCGCGGACGAGCCGGTGATGTTCCCCGGCACGGGCTGGCGTTGGCAGGGCCCGGCGACCGTGGTCGAGGGGCGTACCTGGGGTGGCAACCTGGAGGTGCTGCACTGGCTGCTCGCCGCCGACCGGGTCGCTCCGGCGGCCACGCTTGCCGGTTCGGTCTTCCTGATGGAGACCTCGGAGGAACTGCCGCCGGCCGTGGAGGTCTACCGGATGCTGCGTAACCTCGGTGAGCGCGGCCTGCTCGGTGGCTTCCCCGCCGCGCTTGTCGGTCGGGCCAAGGCGTGGGAGTTCGGCCGCCGGCTCACCCCGGCCGAGAAGCAGACGTACGCCGGGGAGCAGCGGGCCGCCGTCAGCCGGGCCTTCGCCGAGTACGCCCCCGAGGCGGTCCTGGTCTTCGACGTCGACTTCGGTCACACCGACCCGCAACTGATCATCCCGTACGGCGGCGAGGCCCGGGTGGACGCGGTCCAGCGGCGCATCTCGGTGCGCTACTGACGGCCCAGCCAGCCACCGAGGCGCGACATCCACCCGACATGCGGGATGTCGCGGTATCCGCGCCGACGGAAGCCGCGATATCCCGTATCCGGAGTTGACCTTGCCTCTCGGTCCACGACGCCCCTCAGCCCACGACGCCCCTCAGCCCACGGCGGCGAAGGCGCGGACGGGGAAGGTGCCCATGCCGGCCACCCTCGGTGGGGTGGCGGTGAACCGGAAGCCGTCCGGCGGGACGGCGTCCAGCCCGGTCAGGTGCTCCACGATCGGGATGCCGGCGGCCAGCAGGAGGCTGTGCGCGGGCCGCTCACCGCCCGCCGCCGGACCCATGTCGTCAATGTTGATCGAGTCGATGCCGACCAGGGCGGCCCCCGCGTCCACCAGCGCCTTCGCGCCGTCACCGGTCAGGTGGGGTGCCTCCGGAGCACCGTACCCGGCGGTGCCGAAGTGCGTGTCCCAGCCGGTGTGCAGCAGCACCGCCTTGCCGGCGACGTCGTACGGTGCCAGCAGCAGACGGTCCACCGCGCGGGTGCCGGCGGGCAGCCTTACGACGAGTCCGGGCAGGTCGGCGAGACGATCCAGCGGGAAGCCGGACAGGTCGGCACCATCGGCGTACCGGTGGGCGGGGGTGTCCAGGTAGGTGCCGGTGTTGGCGATCATGTCGATCCGGGCCACGTGGAACTCGGTGCCCGACGCGTAGTGCTTCCGCGAAGCCTCGCGGGTGAGCCACTCGGTGATCCGCGGTGCCGGCCAGCCGGGCAGGGTGGTCATCCCATCGGTGACCAGGTGACTCAGCTCGATCAGCCGCCGCCCGGTGGCGCCACCCGGGGCGCCCCCGACGGCGCGACCGCCCTTGTGCGGTTCCTCGATGACCGTCTTGTTGGTGATCCGTACGTCGGACACCATCAGCAGGCCGAGATGCCGGACGAACAGCGCCGCCAGGTCGACGTCGTCGATCCGGTCGCCCTGGATGTCCAGCCGGAACCCCTCGGTGGTCAGGCCGCCGCCGTTGGCGAAGGCGACCTCGGCGTCGAACTGCACTCGATACTCCCCGTTCATCCGGGCAGCCGACCACAGCCGGGTACCGGCGTCAATCCCGATTGGTGCCGAAACCCGCTGCGCCAGCCTCGTGGACGACGTGACGGTGAGCCCGTCTGCGCAGCCAGCTCGACAGGGGCCCGCGAAGCAACGTCGCACCGGCCACGGCCACCGTGCTCGCCCGGGCAGCGATGGCCCTGGGTGGCGGTGATTCGTCGGCCCGGAGAGATAGTGTCAATCGGTAACGACCCCCCCGTCCGGTCCGGACGCGGGGTGATCGTCGTGTCCCCACCTCGGAAGTGATCATGACTGCGCTCACCGGACTGTTCGCCGCTGCCCTGGCCGACCCGGGCCTGGCCCGCGTCCGTGACCTGGCGCGCTCCGGTGCGGCCCAGGTCGACGGGCTCGACCTGACCGCCCCGCCGGCGCTGCGCCCGTTCGCGGTCGCCGCGGTCGCGGCGGATCCCGACGACCGGGCCGGCGGTGCGGGGCGGCCGGTGCTGGCGGTCACCGCCACCAGCCGCGAGGCCGAGGACCTCGTCGCCGCGCTGGGCAGCCTGCTGCCGCCCGACCAGGTGGCGATCTTCCCGAGCTGGGAGACGCTGCCGCACGAGCGGCTCTCCCCGCGCTCCGACACGGTCGGTCGGCGGCTGGCCGTGCTGCGTCGGCTCGCGCATCCGGACTCGGCGGACGCGCACGGGCGCACCGGTCCGCTGCGGGTGGTGGTGGCCCCCGTCCGCTCGGTGCTGCAACCGCAGCTCAAGGGGCTCGGAGACCTGGAACCGGTCCGGTTGGCTGCCGGCGACGAGGCCGACCTGGAGCAGGTCGCCCGCAGGCTGACCGACATGGCGTACGCCCGCGTCGACCTGGTCACCAAGCGGGGCGAGTTCGCCGTGCGCGGCGGCATCCTCGACGTCTTCCCGCCCACCGACGAGCACCCGTCCCGGGTCGAGTTCTGGGGCGACGAGGTGGAGGAGATCCGCACCTTCGCCGTCGCCGACCAGCGCACCATCGAGCAGATCGCCCAGCTCTGGGCACCGCCCTGTCGGGAACTGCTGCTCACCCCCGACATCCGGGAGCGGGCCGCCACGCTCGCGCAGCACCACCCGGAGCTGGCTGAGATCCTGGACAAGCTGGCCGGTGGGATCCCCGTGGAGGGAATGGAGTCCCTGGCACCGGCGCTGATCGGCAACGACTCGATGGAGCTGCTGCTGGACTGCATGCCGGCCGGCACCCACGTATTGCTCTGCGACCCGGAGCGGATCCGCACCCGGGCGCACGACCTGGTGCGTACCTCGGAGGAGTTTCTCCAGGCCAGCTGGGCCGCGGCCGCCGTCGGTGGCCAGGCCCCGGTCGACCTGGGCGCCGCCGCCTTCCACACCCTCGCCGACGTACGCGCACACGCCGCGACCCTGCGTCAGCCCTGGTGGACGCTGTCCCCGTTCGGCCTGGCCGAGCCGGCCGGTCCGGCCGCCACCCGGCAACCGTGGGAGGACGAGCCGGAGACGGTCGACGTCACTCCAGACGACGCCATCGCGGTGGCGCTGACCGCCCAGCCCGCACCGCTCTACCACGGCGAGACCGCCCGGGTGGTCGACGACCTGAAGCGGTGGGCCGGCGAGGGCTGGTCGATCGCGCTTGTCTTCGAGGGCCACGGTCCCGCCCAGCGGGCCGTCGAGGTGCTGCGCGACGGCGGTCTCGGTGCCCGGATGACCGAGGAGGTGCCGGCCGCGCCCGCCCCGGGTGAGCTGCTTGTCACCTGTGGCAGCCTGACCGGCGGCTTCGTCGACGAGGCGGCCCGGTTCGTGCTGCTCACCGGCAACGACGTCACCGGTGGTCGGGGCGTGTCCACCCGGGACATGCGGAAGATGCCGAGCCGGCGGCGCAACACCATCGACCCGCTGGAGCTGCGCGCCGGTGACCACGTGGTGCACGAGCAGCACGGCATCGGCCGGTACGTCGAACTGGTGCAGCGCACCGTAAACGGTGCCTCCCGCGAGTACCTCGTCATCGAGTACGCCCCGAGCAAGCGTGGCCAACCCGGTGACCGGCTCTTCGTCCCCACCGACCAGCTCGACCAGTTGAGCCGCTACGTCGGCGGCGAGCAACCGACCCTGCACAAGATGGGTGGCTCGGACTGGCAGAAGTCCAAGGCCCGGGCCCGCAAGGCGGTCCGCGAGATCGCCGCCCAGCTGATCCAGCTCTACGCCGCCCGCAAGGCGTCCAAGGGGCACAACTTCGGGCCGGACACCCCGTGGCAGCGGGAGTTGGAGGACGCCTTCCCCTGGCAGGAGACGCCCGACCAGCTCGCCGCCATCGAAGAGGTCAAGCGGGACATGGAGCAGAGCATCCCGATGGACCGGCTGATCTGCGGCGACGTCGGCTACGGCAAGACCGAGATCGCGGTACGGGCGGCGTTCAAGGCGGTGCAGGACGGCAAGCAGGTCGCGGTGCTGGTGCCGACCACGCTGCTGGTGCAGCAGCACTACAACACCTTCGCCGAGCGGATGAGTCAGTTCCCGGTGACCATCCGGCAGCTGTCCCGCTTCCAGACGCCGAAGGAGGCCGAGCAGACCCTCACCATGGTCGCCGACGGCACCGCCGACATCGTCATCGGCACCCACCGGCTGCTGGCGTCGGCCACCCGGTTCAAGTCGCTCGGGCTGGTCATCGTCGACGAGGAGCAGCGCTTCGGCGTCGAACACAAGGAACACCTCAAGTCGATGCGGGCGGCGGTCGACGTGCTGAGCATGTCGGCCACCCCGATCCCGCGCACCCTGGAGATGGCGATCACCGGCATCCGGGAGATGTCTACCATCGGCACCCCGCCGGAGGAGCGGCACCCGGTGCTCACCGCCGTCGGCGCCCAGGACGACCGGCAGGTGGCCGCCGCGATCCACCGTGAGCTGCTCCGCGACGGCCAGGTCTTCTACCTGCACAACCGGGTCGAGTCGATCGAGCGGACCGCCCGCCGACTCCGGGAACTGGTGCCCGAGGCGCGGGTGGCGGTGGCGCACGGGCAGATGGGTGAGGACGCCCTGGAGAAGGTGATGGTCGGCTTCTGGGAGAAGGAGTACGACGTCCTCGTCTGCACCACCATCGTGGAGTCCGGCATCGACATCCCGAACGCCAACACGCTGATCGTGGAGCGGGCCGACCTGCTCGGCCTGGCCCAGCTGCATCAGATCCGCGGCCGGGTGGGTCGCGGCCGGGAACGGGCGTACGCGTACTTCCTCTATCCGCCGGACAAGCCGCTCACCGAGCACGCCCACGAGCGGCTGGCCACCATCGCCCAGCACACCGAGCTGGGTGCCGGCATGTACGTGGCGATGAAGGACCTGGAGATCCGGGGCGCCGGCAACCTGCTCGGCGGCGAGCAGTCCGGGCACATCGAGGGCGTCGGGTTCGACCTGTACGTGCGGATGGTCGGTGAGGCGGTGCAGGCGTTCAAGGGCGAGCGCCCCGAGGAGGAGGCCGACATCAAGATCGATCTCCCGGTGGACGCGCACCTGCCGCACGACTACGTGGCGGTGGAGCGGCTGCGTCTGGAGATGTACCGCAAGCTGGCCGAGGCCCGCGACGAGGAGCGGCTGCGGGAGGTGGCCGCCGAGATGACCGACCGGTACGGCGAGCCACCCGCGCCGGTGCAGAACCTGATCGCGGTGGCCCGGTTCCGGCTGCTGGCCCGGTCCTATGGCCTCACCGACGTCAGCCTGCAGGGCAAGCACCTCCGCTTCGGCCCGCTGCCGCTGCCGGATTCCAAGCAGTTGCGGCTCAAGCGCTACCACCCCGACTCGGTCTACAAGGCGGCCCTCGACCAGGTCAGCGTCCCCCGCCCGACCACCCGCCGGGTCGGTGGCGAGCCGCTACGCGACCAGGCCCTGCTGGACTGGTCCGCCCAACTCCTCTCCGACGTCCTCGGCGCACCCACCCTCGCCGCCTCCCCTCGCTGATCATGAAGTTGTTGTCCTGCCACGCCGAGCAGGGTGACCACAACTTCATGATCGACCGGTGGGGTGGCGGGGGCGGGGGACCTGTCAGGGGTGGGTGGGGTGGGGCATGAGAGAGTGACGGGCATGCGTGCTCGCCGTCTTGTCGCCGTCGCCAGCGTGGCGGTCGGCCTCATCGCCCTCGCCGGTTGCCGTTCCGAGCCTGGTGTCGCCGCGTACGTCGGGGACCACCGGATCACCGAGGACGCGGTCACCGAGGTCATCGAGGACGCTCAGGCGAAGAACCCGACCCCGACCGAGGCGGACGAGGTGCCGCCCGGCCAGGAGCCCCAGCTGCCCGGCCAGGAGCCTCAGCTGCCCGGGCGCAGCCAGGTGGTGAGCACCCTGGTGCTCAGCGAGGTCTGCGAGCGGATCTCCGCCGCCGAGGGCTACCGCCCGCAGAGCCAGGTCGACCCCGCGCAGGTGGCGCAGGGCATCGGCCTGAGCCCGGAGACCGGGTACGTGCGGCAGGTCGCCGAGCTGTACACCTGCCTGTCCGGGATCCCGATCGGCGCCCCGGTGGCCCCCACCGAGCAGGAGCTGGTCGACCTGGTCGAGGCGGGCAAGCGGGCCGGCGCGGTGCCACCCGAGGTGACCGTCGAGCAGGCCGCCACCCAGCTCGACGGCGAGCAGCTGCGCCAGGCCCTGGCCAACCGCAACTCCCTGCGGGAGGCCGTCGAGACGTACGACGTGACGGTCAACCCCCGGTACCGGCCGCTGGTGTTCCCGGTGCTGAGCTTCACCGGGCAGGCCATCGCGGTGGGCGTGCCGCTGGGCGAGCCGGCCTCCGACGCGGTCAACAACATCTCCACCCCGAGGCCACGGCCCGAGCCGGCCGTGCCGACCGACGGCTGACATGCCCCGGATCGTCCTGCTGGTGACCTCGCCCCGGTTGCCGGCCGGGCTGTTGACGGCAGCCGCCTGGGATGTCGTACGCGCGGCTCCGGTGCTGGCCGCCGAGGAGAGCGAGCTGACCACGGCGCTGCGGTCGGCGGGCGCCGAGGTGCGGGTGCTCGACGGACCGCCGGTGCCGGCGCTGCTGGACGCCGCGGCGGCGCAGGACACGGTGGTCTGGCTGGCCGGCCCGGCCGGGGACGAGTCGTTGGCCCGGGAGTTGGGGCTGCGCCTGGCCCGCGAGCCGGGGCTGGCGGAGTTGGAGCTGATGTACGGCTCGTGGGATCCACCGGGCGCGCGGCTGCTGGACGCCGTGGCGGTGCTCGACCGGCTGCTCTCGCCCGGCGGGGATCCGTGGAAGCGGGCGCAGACCCACCGCAGCCTGGCCGGGTTCCTGCTGGAGGAGAGCTACGAGGCGTACGACGCGATAAGCGCCGGGGACACCGACGCGCTGCGCGAGGAGTTGGGCGACGTGCTGCTCCAGGTGGTGCTGCACGCCCGGCTGGCCGAGGAGTTGCCCGAGGACGAACGCTGGAGCATCGACCACGTGGCCGGTGGGCTGGTGGACAAGATGATCCGGCGCAACCCGCACGTCTTCGCCGGTGCCGAGGCGGGCACCCTGGAGGAGATCACCGCCAACTGGGAGCGGATCAAGCAGGCGGAGAAGGCCCGTGACTCGGCGCTCGACGGCATCGCGTTGAGCCAGCCGGCGCTCGCCCTGGCGGCGAAGATCCTGGAGCGTGCCGCCCGCGTCGGCATCACCACCCCGCTGCCGCGGCCGGAGGCACAACCCGACCCCGAGTCCACCCTCGGTGCCCAGCTGCTCGCGATGGTCGCCCAGGCCCACGCGGCGGACCTCGACCCCGAAGCCGCCCTCCGCCGTACCGCCCTGGCCCACGCCCAAACCATCCGCACCACCGAGCCCGCACCCCCCACCCAGAGTCAAGTTGATCATGAGGTTGGCGGCACTGAGTCCGACATTTCGCGCCGCTAACCTCATGATCAACGGGGGCAGGGGTGGGGTGGAGGGGGCGAGGCGGGGTGGGTGGAGTGCCGGCGGGCGGGTTCGGGTGGGTGTGGTTAGGGTCGGGGGGTGGAGCGGTTTCAGGTGGTGGGGGAGCGGGTTGTCGAGGCGTTGCTGGGGAGTCGACCGACGCTGGCGGCAACCGCGGGGGACCATCGGGTTGACGACCGGCTGCCGGATTTCTCGGCCGACGCGGTCGCGGCGGACCGGGCGATGCTTGTCGACGCGGCGAGCGCGCTCGTCGAGATCGACCCCGACGATCTCGACGTCGAGGAGCGGGTCGACCACGCCCTGCTCTCCGCCCTGGTCGACCGGGAACTGTTCGAGCTGACCGAGATCCGTGGGCACGAGTGGGACCCGCTCGCGCACAACCCCGGTCCACTGCTGCACGCCCTGCTGTCTCGCCCGTACGCGCCGGTGGAGGTGCGGTTGACCGCCCTCGCCGGCCGCCTCGCCGCCGTACCGGACGCGCTGGCCACCGCGCGCGCGACGCTGCGTGACATGCCCCGGGTCCACGCCGAGACGGCGGTCGGGCAGTTCACCGGTGTGGCGGCGCTGATCCGCGACGAAGTCCCCGCGCTGCTCGCGCAGGCTCCCGCCGCCATCGACCGGATCGAGCCGGCCGCCACCGCCGCGCTGGCCGCGCTCGACGAGTTCGTCGCCTGGCTGCGCATCGGCCTGGCGGCCGACGTCGGCCCGGGCCGCGATCCCCGGCTGGGTCGGCGGCGCTGGGAGGCACGCCTGTGGCACACGCTCGACACCGAGCTGGGTGCCGCCGAGATCCAGCGCCGGGCCTGGGCGAACCTCGACCGGGTCACCGACGAGATCCGCGCGGCGGCGGTCGAGCTGGTCGGTGGTCCGGCCGACGACGAGACCGTACGCCGGGCCCTCGACCTGCTCGCCGCCGAACATCCCGACGACCACACCATCGTCGACCTGGCCTCGATCACCCTGGACGAGTCGAGTGACTTCGTCCGGGCGCACGACCTGGTGACGGTGCCGGAAGACCCGTGCGTCATCCAGGTGATGCCGCAGTTCGCCCGGGGTGTGGCGGTGGCCTACTGCGATGCGCCCGGAGGTCTGGAGACCGCCGCCGTGCCGACGTTCTACTGCATCGCGCCGACTCCCGCGGACTGGCCCGCGCGCCGGGTGGAGTCGTTCTACCGCGAGTACAACGACCACATGATTCGCAACCTCACCGTGCACGAGGCGATGCCGGGTCACTTCCTCCAGCTCGCCCACGCGCGGCGCTACGCCGGCTCCACCCGGGTACGGGCGTTGATCCGCTCCGGTCCGTTCGTCGAGGGTTGGGCGGTCTACGCCGAGGAGCTGATGGTCGGCCGCGACTTCGGTGGTCTGCCGGTGCGGTTGCAGCAGCTGAAGATGCAGCTACGGATGACCCTCAACGCGCTGCTCGACCAACTGACGCACGCCGAGGACGTGCCCGAGGCCGAGGCGATGGCGCTGCTGACCGGACGCGGCTTCCAGGAGGAGGGCGAGGCGGCGGGCAAGTGGCGCCGTGCGCTGCTGACCTCGGCGCAGCTGTCGACCTACTTCGTCGGCTACAGCGAGATGGCCGAGATCGCCGCCGCTCGGCCGCACCACGTGCCGCTGCGCGACTGGCACGACCAGATGCTCGCCCACGGCAGCCCACCGCCGCGCCACCTGCGTACCCTGCTCGACCTGTAGGCGGCGTCCCGCCAGACCCTGCCCGGCCGCCGAGTGGATCAGGTGCCCTCGGTTCGCCGGTCCACCACGTCGGCGCCCGCCGGCAGGTCGAAGGCGCCGCCGTCGACCTGATCGCGGAAGCGGCTCAGCGCCAGCTCGACCGGCTGCCCGTCGAGCTGCCCGGTGAAGCTGCCCAGCGCGCCCTCCCCGGTCACGCAGGCGGTGAAGCTCTCCGCGTTCTGACGTACGTCGACACAGGTCGCGTGGTGACCGACGACCGTGCTGCTGCGCTCGGTGATGACCGCGTCCGGATCCAACGCCGCGGCGGTCAGCCGGCCCATCACCATCGGGGGAGTGACCAGCCCCTGTAGCTCGGCCTCGGCGAAGACCACGACCGAGGGCTTGCTGTTGGGAGCCGGCGGTTCTTCCATGGTGCAGACGGGCCGGTCGCCGTCGGTGTCGCACCGGGTGGTCGCCTCGTCGGTGACGGTCAGCTTTCCGCCGGGCCAGGTGTAGCTGGACCGGGCCGGGTCCTGCGACTGGACGAACGAGGCGCTCCGCCCGCCGGGAAGCTGGTACTCCGCCGAGTAGGTCAGCTCCAGTGCCCGGTCCATCCGGGCGGCGAGATCGTTGACGATGTCGGAGCGAGCCATGGTCCGTCCGGCGTCGTCCAGGGCCTGACAGCCGGTGACGGTGAGCAACGCGATGACCGACACAGCGAGCGTACGGAGAGTGGTCGAGGCGGCGGGCATGGCGACCAGCCTTGTCGATCGGGTCCTGCTCGTGCAAACCGGTTGCCGGTTGAGGCACGAGAATCCGGGAATGTCCGACCCGTCGGGTACCGGAGCGTGGTCGTTGACCCGCCCGGTCGCCGTGCCGGAGAGCGGGGACCGATACGCTGCGTTCAACACCTGCCGCTGCCGCACCGTCGCGGCCCAAACCGGACGAGACCACACGAACGAGGAGCGACTCAGTGGCAACCATCGAGGTAATCGAGGCTCGGGAGATCCTGGACTCGCGGGGCAACCCGACGGTCGAGGTCGAGGTCGGGCTCGACGACGGCACGATCTCCCGGGCGGCGGTGCCCTCCGGCGCCTCGACCGGCGCCTTCGAGGCGATCGAGCTGCGCGACGGTGACAAGGGCCGCTACCTGGGCAAGGGAGTGGAGAAGGCGGTCGCCAACATCGAGGACCGGATCGTCGACCAGCTCATCGGCTACGAAGCCAGCGAGCAGCGGGCGATCGACCAGAAGATGCTCGACATCGACGGCACCGACAACAAGGCCGAGTTGGGCGCCAACGCGATCCTCGGGGTGTCCCTGGCGGTGGCCAAGGCCGCGGCCGGCAGCGCCGACCTGAGCCTCTTCCGCTACCTGGGTGGGCCGAACGCGCACCTGCTGCCGGTGCCGATGATGAACATCCTCAACGGTGGGGCACACGCCGACAGCAACGTCGACATCCAGGAGTTCATGATCGCGCCGATCGGCGCGCCGAGCTTCCGGGAGGCGCTGCGCTCCGGTGCCGAGGTGTACCACGCGCTCAAGTCGGTGCTGAAGAAGAAGGACCTGTCCACCGGGCTCGGCGACGAGGGCGGCTTCGCGCCGAACCTGCCGACCAACGCCGCCGCGCTGGACCTGATCGCCGAGGCGGTGGAGAAGGCCGGCTACCGGCTCGGCACCGACATCGTCTTCGCCCTCGACGTCGCCGCCACCGAGTTCTTCGCCGACGGCAGCTACACCTTCGAGGGCGCAGCCAAGAGCGCCGCGGAGATGAGCGAGTACTACACCAAGCTGGCTGACGCGTACCCGATCGTCTCCATCGAGGACCCGCTGGCCGAGGACGACTGGACCGGCTGGCAGACCCTGACCGCGGCGATCGGCGACCGGGTCCAGATCGTCGGCGACGACCTGTTCGTCACCAACCCGCAGCGCATCGCCCGGGGCATCGCCGAGAAGGCCGCGAACGCGGTGCTGGTCAAGGTGAACCAGATCGGTTCGCTCACCGAGACGCTGGACGCGGTGGACCTGGCCCACCGGGCCGGCTTCAAGTGCATGATGAGCCACCGCTCCGGCGAGACCGAGGACACCACCATCGCCGACCTGGCGGTGGCCACCGGTTGCGGCCAGATCAAGACCGGTGCGCCGGCGCGGTCGGACCGGGTCGCGAAGTACAACCAGCTCCTGCGGATCGAGGAGGAGTTGGCCGACGCGGCGCGGTACGCCGGGGCGGGCGCCTTCCCGCGCTACCGTTCCGCCTGACGGGTGCCGTACCTCGGGGGAGGGGTGTGATGCAGCAGCGCCGCACGCCAGGTGGTCAGCGTCCGGTCCGCCGCCCGGCCCGCGCCGGCCGGCCCGGCACGGCCCGCGACGGCGGTGTCCGCGCCGAATCGCGGTCCGCCGCCGGCCGGGCGCCGTCGGCCACCCGCGGTGCCGAGGGCGTACGCTCCGCCAAGCGCCCCGCAGCCGCCCGGCGTACTGCTGCCGGTGGCGCGGTGACGCGGCTGTCCGCACCCCGATCCCGAGGTCTCACCGGCCGGGCCACCGTGCTGTTCGCGGTGCTCATCGCGCTCGCCCTCGCCTACACCTATCCGGTCCGGGTCTACCTCGATCAGCAGGCCGACATCGAGCGGATGGAGGCTTCGCAGGCGGCTCAGCGGAGGCTGATCGCCGAGCTGACCACCCAGGCGGAGAAGTGGCAGGACGAGGCGTACATCGAGACCCAGGCCCGGGAGCGGTTCTTCATGCGGCGGCCCGGTGAGAAGATGCTGATCCTGCTCGACGACCCGGCCGGCGCGGCCCGCGAGGCGGGCACCGGCGACGACCCGGCGAACCCGGTCACCCCTGATCCCTGGTACGACACTCTCTGGTCCAGCGTGCGGGCCGCCGACGCCCACCAGACCGAAGACTGAGCACCGACGAGAGATGGCATCGTGACTGTCGTACCACCGCAGGAGCCGGCGGCGGCTTCCATATCCCCGCCGAAGCGGGAGCCGGCCACGGAGGCCGACCTGGCCGCGGTGGCCGCGCAGCTCGGACGCCCGCCCCGCGGCACCCGGGCGGTGGCCCACCGTTGCCCGTGCGGCCTACCCGACGTGGTGGAGACGACCCCCCGGCTGGCCGACGGCACTCCCTTTCCGACGCTGTTCTACCTGACCTGTCCCCGGGCGACCGCGGCGTGCAGCCGGCTGGAGTCGGCCGGCCTGATGAAGGAGATGGCGGAGCGACTGGCCGCCGACCCGGAGCTGGCCGCCCGGTACCGCGCGGCCCACGAGGACTACCTGACCCGCCGGGACGCCATCGCCGAGGTGCCCGAGATCGCCGACATCTCGGCCGGCGGGATGCCCGGCCGGGTGAAGTGCCTGCACGTCCAGCTCGGCCACGCGCTCGCCGCCGGGCCGGGGGTGAACCCGTTCGGCGACGAGACGCTCGATCTGGTCGAACCGTGGTGGACGACCGGACGCTGCGTCGACGTGCCGGAGGCCGGGTGAGCGAGGGCGACGTCGTGGTCCGGCGGGCCCGGACCGCCGATGTGCGGGCGATCCGACGGCTGGTCGACACCTACACCGACGATCGCCGCCTGCTCAGCAAGGCCACGGTCACCCTGTACGAGGACGTGCAGGAGTTCCGGGTCGCCAGCCGGCTCTCCGACGGTGCGGTGGTGGGCTGCGGCGCGCTGCACGTGATGTGGGAGGACCTGGCCGAGATCCGTACCGTGGCGGTCGATCCCCGTTGCCGGGGCCAGCGAATCGGGCACCGGATCGTCGCGGAGCTGATCGACGCGGCACGGGAGCTGGGGGTGGCCCGTATCTTCGTGCTGACCTTCGAGACCCAGTTCTTCGGTTCGTTCGGCTTCACCGAGATCGACGGCGCCCCGGTGCCGCACCCGGTCTACGAGCAGCTGCTGCGCTCGTACGACGAGGGTGTCGCCGAGTTCCTCGACCTGGAACGGGTCAAGCCGAACACCCTGGGCAACACCCGCATGCTGCTACGCCTCTGACCGCCCCTGGCCCACCCGCGCCTCGCCCGCCCACGCCGACTCATGCCCTCACTCGCTGTGGCGGCCTGCGCCGGGTCCACTCACTACCTCGCCGCCTTTGCTCTGCTTACTTATACGCACAGCTTTACTCTCGGTGATTGCTGGACCGGAGCGGACCGGATCGGAAGCACGGACAACCCCTGCTCATTACGGTTGTGCGTATAGGTAAGCAGAGCAAAGGACGGTAAGGGCAAGGTGGGTGGCTCGGCTGCTCAACTTCGGAGAGTCACCCCGGGCTTGGCTACTGTCCGTGGCCGGAGAGGTGGGGCGGGGGTGGCGGTAGGGTTTTCGTCGTGACGACGCGTGTGGCGGCCATCGACTGTGGCACCAACTCGATCCGGTTGCTGGTGGCCGACCTGCCCGACCCGTCGGCCGGACCGGCCGCACCACTCGTCGACAAGTGCCGGCGGATGGAGATCGTCCGGCTCGGCCAGGGCGTGGACGCCACCGGCCGGCTCGCTCCGGAGGCGATCGAGCGAACCCGCGTCGCGCTCGCCGAATACGCCGCCGAGATCGAGAAGCTGGGTGCCGAGCGGGTACGGATGTGCGCCACGTCGGCCAGCCGGGACGCGGAGAACGCGGCTGACTTCCGCAGCATGGTCGAGCAGACGCTCGGCGTCGCGCCGGAGGTGGTCAGCGGCGACGAGGAGGCGCGGCTGTCGTTCACCGGAGCCGTGCGCGGCCTGCCCGCCGCCGCGCCGTCGCCGTACCTGGTGCTGGACATCGGTGGCGGCTCGACCGAGTTCGTCGTCGGTACCCGGGACGGTGGTGTCGACGCCGCTATCTCCATGGACGTCGGCTGCGTCCGGATGACCGAGCGGCACCTGCACGGTGACCCGCCGGGCCTGGACGAGATCGCCGCCGCACAGGCCGACATCGCGGTCGCGGTCGATCGGGCGCTGGCGGCCGTGCCGGGGCGGGAGGCCGCCACCCTGGTCGGGCTCGCCGGCTCGGTCACCACCGTGGTCGCGATCGCCGAGGGTCTCACCGGGTACGACCCGGCCCGCATCCACCACGCCCGGGTGTCGTACGACCGGGTGGCCGAGGTGACCGCTGACCTGCTGGCGATGACCCGCGAGCAGCGGCTGGCCATCCCGGTGATGCATCCCGGCCGCGCGGACGTGATCGGTGCCGGCGCGTTGGTGCTCCGGGTGGCCATGGAGCGGGCCGGCATGGCCGCTGTGATCGCCTCCGAGCACGACATCCTCGACGGCATCGCCTGGAGTCTCGCAAACGCGAACGGGAGGTATCGGCGCTAGCGCGAACAGGAGGTGAATGCCACTGTTCCGGCATCTTCCCGGCGGTGGTCACCGCGTGGCAGGCTACCCGCACGTAGGACCACTGGGCGACCAGCCAACGATGACTGACCGCTAGGAGGACGGGCCGATGGGCGAGATGGTGACCTACCGTGGTGATGGCGGCACGGGTGAGGGATATCTCGCGATACCTGCCACCGGCGCGGCAAGCCCGGCAGTGATCGTGATCCAGGACTGGTGGGGCCTCGTGCCGCACATCAGGTCGGTGGTGGACCGCTTCGCCGAGGCGGGCTTCGTCGCCCTAGCCCCCGATTTCCGGCATGGCGAGCCGGCTGGCAGGCCGAGTGAGCCGCGGCGGCTGCTCAACGGGCCGCAGATGGACGAGACGGCGCGGGAGATCGCCGCCGCCGCCGACTACCTCGCCGGCCGCGCCGAGGTCACCGGCAAGGTGGGTTGCGCCGGCTTCTGCGCCGGGGCCAGTCTGGCGCTGTGGGCGGCGAACTTCTCCGAGCGGATCGTCGCCACCGCCGCCTTCTACCCCCGGTTGCCCTGGGAGGGCATGCGTACCGAGTGGACCGACTACGCGGGCAAGGACGCGCTGGTGCACTGCTCCGAGGCGGACGGCACCTCCGCGGACCCGGGTGTGCAGGCGGTACGCCGGGCCATCGAGAACTCCGGCGGCACCTGCCAGCTGCACGACTACCCGGGCACCGCGCACGCCTTCTTCAACGAGGACCGGCCGGAGAAGTTCGACCAGCGGGCCGCCACCAGCGCCTGGGCGCGCACCCTGGAACTCTTCCGGGCCAAGCTTGGCTGAGACGCGTACCCCCGTCGAAGTTGTCGCCCGCGCCGCGCGGGCGACGGATCTGGCCGACCTGGACGCGGGCGTCGCCGACTGTTTCGCCTGCCCCCGGCTGGTCGACTGGCGGGAGGAGGTCGCCCGCACGAAGCGGGCGGCCTTCCGCGATCAGGAGTACTGGGGACGGCCGGTGCCCGGCCTCGGCGATCCGGCGGCCCGGATCGCCATCCTCGGGCTGGCCCCGGCCGCGCACGGCGGCAACCGCACCGGCCGGATCTTCACCGGCGACCGCTCCGGTGACGTGCTCTTCGCCGCCCTGCACCGGGCCGGCCTGGCCAACCAGCCGACGAGTGTGGCCGCCGACGACGGGCTGGCGTTGCGCGAGACGAGGATCTTCGCCGCCGTACGCTGCGCCCCACCGGACAACAAGCCGACCCCGGGAGAGCGGGACACCTGCGCGCCCTGGCTGCATCGGGAGGTCGAACTGATCCGGCCGACGCTGCGGGTGGTGGTGGCGCTGGGCGCCTTCGCCTGGGCTGCGTGGTGGCCGGCGTTACGTGCCGGGTACGGCGTCCCTCCGCCCAGCCCGCGACCGTCGTTCGGGCATGGGGCACACTGGTCCGGCACGGCCGGACCGGAACTGCTCGGCTGCTACCACGTCAGCCAGCAGAACACCTTCACCGGTCGGCTGACACCAGAGATGCTGGACGATGTGTTCGCCCGGGCGAAACTGCTGGCCGGGGTGGACTGAGGCGGCGGGGCGATGACGATGGCGGACGGTACGTGTGCCGTCCCGCCGTACGCCCCGATGGCCCGGAGGTAACCGATGGACGTGCTCCGCAGTTGGTGGCCGGTGACGGCGGTGATCGCCCTGCTCGCCGCCGTGACCCTGGCCACCGCGCACTCGTCGATCGGCGCGAGCCGGATACCGCCCGCCGTCAAGGATGCGCCCTTCGTGTTGGAGTACCCGAGCGGGGAGCCGCGTCCGTCGATCCCGGCCGAGCCCCGCGAGGCCGCCGAGGAGACCCGTACCCGAATCCCGTCCTGGCTCGGCACCGTGGCGGTGGCGGTGCTCGGGCTGGCGCTGCTCGCCGCCCTCAGCTATCTGCTCTGGACCGTGGCGCGGGGGGTGGCGCGTCGGGTCACCCGGGCACTGCCCGCGCAGCCGACCCGGCGCACCGCCGAGGGCACCGCCGCGGAGGTGGTGGCGGCCGTCGACGCCGGCCTGGTCGACCTGGACGACCGCGCCACCGACCCGCGGACCGCGGTGATCGCCTGCTGGGTACGCCTCGAAGAGGCCGCGGCCGTCGCCGGGGTGTCCCGGCTGACCGGCGACACCCCCACCGACCTGGTCACCCGGCTGCTCCGCGGTGATCCCTCCACCGGCGTGCCGGCGATCGTGAGTGCCGACGTGCTGGCCGACTTCGCGAACGTCTACCGCGAGGCCCGGTACGCCACCCGCCCGGTGGACGAACGGACCAGGGACCAGGCCCGGGTGGCCCTGCGCCGGTTGCGCGGCGAACTGACCGCACTGGCCGAGCGGGAGCCGGCGTGAGCAGCACGAGTATCGACGACCTGCTCAGCTTCTCCGAGGAGCGGCCGATCCAGTCCGAGCCGCGCCAGGGCGGGCGGCTGCGCACCGTCGCCGGGATGCTCGGTGTCACCGTGGCGGTGACGGTGGTGGCCGTCGCCGGGCTGCGCGCGGTCGGGCTGCGGGTGTCGTTGCTGGTGCTGGTCGCCGCCGTGATCGCGCTGCTTGTGGTACGCCGGATCGTCGCCACCCTCGCCCCACCACCGAAGTCCGGCCAGGGCGGTTCGTCGTCGCGGGGCGGCGAGGAGCCCGGCACCTACAACTGGGACGCCCGGGACGCGCTGCGAGTCGCGATCAACGGCTGGGCGACTCCACTGGAGTGGTCGAAGACGCGCCCCGAACGGTTCACCACCGTGATCCTGCCCCGCCTGGCCGAGTTGGCGGACGAGCGGATGCGCCTGAAGCACGGCGTCACCCGCGAGTCGGATCCGGCCCGGGCCCGCGCCCTGCTGGGCGACCGCCTGTCGACGTTCCTGGAAACCCCACCCCGCCGCACCCCTTCGCCGCGCGACCTCGCGGCGATCGTCGCCGAACTGGAGAAGATCTGATGAACGACGCCGGCCGGACGATGCCCCCCGCCGAGGTAGGTCGCCTCGCCCGGGCCGTACTGGACGCGGTGGGCCAGGTCGTGGTCGGCAAACGGGACGCCCTGGAGCTGGTGCTGGCCGGCATCCTCGCCGGCGGTCACGTGCTGCTCGAGGACCTCCCGGGGTTGGGCAAGACGCTCACCGCGCGGTCCTTCGCCCAGGCGCTGGGCCTGGATTTCCGGCGTCTGCAGTTCACCCCCGACCTGCTGCCCGCCGACGTCACCGGCTCGTTCCTCTACGACCAGCGCAGCGGTGACTTCACCTTCCGGGCCGGGCCGGTCTTCACCAACCTGCTGCTCGCCGACGAGATCAACCGGACCCCACCGAAGACCCAGTCGGCCCTGCTGGAGGCGATGCAGGAGAAGCAGGTCTCGGTGGAGGGCGTGACGTACCGGCTGGACGAGCCGTTCCATGTGCTCGCCACCGCAAACCCCATCGAGTACGAGGGCACCTATCCGTTGCCGGAGGCGCAGCTGGACCGGTTCCTGCTGCGGGTGTCGTTCGGCTATCCGGCACAGGACGAGGAGTGGGAGGTGCTGCGTCGGCGGATGGCGCGCCGCCGGGAGGAGGCCGACATCAAGCCGGTGGTCGACGCCGGCACGCTGCGCGCCATGCAGGCGGCGTTGGAGGACGTCGTGGTGGAGGACTCGGTGGGCCGGTACATCGTGGCGCTGACCGCGGCCACCCGCGAGCACCCGTCGGTGCTGGTCGGCGCCTCGCCCCGCGGTTCACTGGCACTGTTGCTGCTGTCCCGGGTACGGGCGGTGCTCTCCGGGCGGGACTACGTCGTTCCCGAGGATGTCAAGGACGTCGCGGCCCCGGCGCTGGCGCACCGGATCACGTTGCGACCGGAGATGTGGCTGCGTCGGGTCGATCCGTCCTTCGTGGTCGGTGAGGTCCTCGACGGCACCCCGGCGCCGGCCAGTGGCGCGCTGCCCAGCTACGCCGCCGGCCGGCCGGGAGACTGACCCGGCGTGAGCGAGCGGAGCGAGCGAACGGCACCGACCATCTGGACGCCCACCTGGGCGTTCGGCCGGGCGGTGCTGCTCACCGGCCTGCTGCTGGTCGCCGCGGTGCTGCTGGGACGGGTGGACCTGATCGTGCTGGCCGTCCCGTTCGCGCTCGGTACCGCGTACGCGTTGCGACGCCGCCCCGTCGAGCTGCCCCGGGTGTGGCTCAGCGCCGACGAGGATCACCTGGTCGAGGGCGGTGAGATGGCCGGGACGGTCACCGTCGGCAACCCGGGCGCGGTCTCCTACGACGTGGCGGTGCTGCGTACCCGGGTCTCACCGTGGCTGCGGATCGAACGCGCGGGTCTCGCCGGCAGCGCGGTCGTCGGCACCGGTCGACCCGCGGGTGCCGGTCGACCGACCGTGGCGGACCGACCGTTCGTCACGTCGGTCGCTCCGGACACCGCCGTCGACCTGGAACTGGCCGGCACCGCGCTGCGGTGGGGTCGGCATCCGCTGGGCCCGGCGGGTGCCCGGGTCGCTGCCGCGCAGGGCCTGCTGGTCTCGCGTGCGGTGATCGTCGAACCGGTCCGGTCGAAGGTGTACCCGAAGACCGAGCCGTTCGAGGCGGTCGAGGTGATGCCCCGGGCCGCCGGTCTGGTCGGGGCCCACCATTCGCGCCGTCCCGGTGAGGGCGGCGAACTCGCCGGGGTGCGGGTCTTCGCCCCCGGTGACCGGTTGCGCCGCATCGACTGGCGGGTGTCGCTGCGGGCCCGGCAACTGCACGTGGCGGCCACTCTCTCCGACCGGGACGCCGAAGTGGTCGTGCTGCTCGACGTGCTGGCCGAGGCGGGCCGCTCCGGTGGGGTCGCCGGTACGGCATCGGTGTTGGACACCACGGTCCGGGCGGCCGCCGCCATCGCCGAGCACTACCTGCACCGGGGTGACCGGGTGGCGCTGCTTGAGTACGGCCCGAGTGCCCGGCGGCTGCGCCCCGCGACCGGACGACGGCAGTACCTGACCGTGCTGGAGTGGCTGTTGGACGTCAAGGCCCAGTCCTCCCCGCACGAGCCGTACGACCACGTGTTCGGCCCGCAACTGCTCTCCGCGGACGCGCTGGTGGTGGTGCTCACCCCGCTGCTGGAGGAGCGGTCGGCGCAGATGTTGGCCCGGTTAGCCCGTTCGGGACGGTTCGTGGTGGCCGTCGACACGCTCCCGGTGGACCTGTCACCACCGAAGGATCGGGGCTGGGCCGAGGTGGCGTACCGGCTGTGGAGACTGGACCGGGACACGATGATCGCGCAGTTGCGTGAGCACGGGGTGCCGGTGGTGCCGTGGGCCGGCGCCGGCAGTCTCGACCAGGTGCTACGCGACGTGGCAAGGCTGGCCACCGCCCCTCGGGTGGGTGGCCGGTGATGGGGTCGGTCATCGGGCGGGTTCGGGCGTTGCGGACCGTCGCGGCGCGGGTCTCCCTGGCACCCGTGCTGGTCCGGTTGGGGATCTTTCTCAGCGCACTGGTGGGGTTGCTGCTGGCGTACCCCGCTGAGGTCGTGGTCGGTGAGGCGCTGGGCCCGCTGGTGGCGGTCGCGGTGCTGCCGGCCCTGATGCCGCGCCGGCTCTGGCCGACCTTCGCCGCGTTGGTCACGGTCGGCGGCTGGCTGCTCGCCACCGACGGGTACGGCCGGCCGATCGCGTTGTGGCGGCTGATGGCGGTGGCCGTGGCGCTCTACCTGACCCACACGCTCTGCGCGCTGGTGGCGGTGCTGCCGTACGACGCCGTGGTGGACCCGGACGTGATAGTGCGTTGGCTCACCCGGGCCGCCGGAGTGTTGCTCGCCACGTCGGTGCTCGGTGTGCTGCTGCTCGAATTCTCCGGCGCCCAGGCCGGTGGCGGCGGCTGGCAGGCGGTCACGGTGGCCGGTCTGCTGCTGGCCATCGGGGTGACCGCGTTGCTGGCTGGGCTGCTGCGACGCAGGTGATCGAGGGGTCGTCGGGGTCCGAGTGACCGGCGGTGTAGTCGCGCCAAGCGTGGTTACCGTGGCCGGCGTTAGCGGCGTCACAGCCGCCTTGTGCTCGGTCACAGAAGGGGGCCGCACGCGGGATTACCGCCGTCGGTGGGGGAAAGATGGTAGGCGTGAATCCGAAGCGGATCCTTGTGGTGGGCGCCGGGCACGTCGGTCTCTACGCGGCGCTGCGCCTGTCGAAGAAGCTGAGTTCCCGTGAGGCTGAGGTCGTCGTCGTCGACCCCCAGCCGCACATGACGTACCAGCCGTTCCTGCCCGAGGCCTCGGCGGGAAACATCTCCCCACGGCACTCCGTGGTACCGCTGCGTCGCGAGTTGCGTCGGTGCAAGGTGGTGGCCGGTGCGGTCACCCGGATCGACCACGCGAGCAGGACCGCCACGGTGCAGCCGATCATCGGCCCGCCGCGCGAGATCACCTACGACCACGTGGTGGTTGCCCCCGGCTCGGTCTCCCGCACACTGCCGATCCCCGGCCTGCACGAGCACGGCATTGGCTTCAAGACCATCGGTGAGGCCATCTACCTGCGTAACCACGTGCTCGAACAGCTCGACGTGGCCGCCGCCACGACCGATCCGGAGGTACGCCGTCGGGCGCTGACCTTCGTCTTCGTCGGCGGCGGGTACGCCGGTATCGAGGCGCTGGCCGAGATGGAGGACATGGCCCGCCACGCGCTGAAGTACTACCCGGAGCTGAACACGTCGGACATGCGGTGGGTGCTTGTCGAGGCCACCCAGCGGGTGCTGCCGGAGGTCGACCGGGACATGGGCGCCTACACGGTGCAGCAGTTGCTGAAGCGGGACATGGACATCCGACTCGACACCCGGCTGGAGTCCTGCGTCGACGGGGTGGTCAAGCTCTCCGACGGGGACAGCTTCAGCGCGGACACCATCGTCTGGACAGCCGGGGTGAAGCCGTCACCGATGCTGGACGCGACCGACTTCCCCCGCGAGGAGCGGCGCCGGGTCACCTGCCTGCCGACGTTGCAGGTGGTCGACGGTGACCGCGTGGTCGAGGGCGCGTGGAGCGCCGGTGACTGTGCCGCCGTACCGGACCTGACCAAGCCGCCGGGCAACTACTGCTCGCCGAGCGCACAGCACGCGGTACGCCAGGCCCAGCGGATGGCCGACAACATCGTCGCCGTGATCCGGGGTCGCGCGCCGGTGCCCTACAAGCACAAGCACGCCGGCAGCGTGGCCAGCCTCGGCTTGCACAAGGGCGTGGCCCAGGTCTACGGCATCAAGATGACCGGCTGGCCGGCCTGGTTCATGCACCGGACGTACCACATGAGCCGGATCCCGTCGCTGAACCGGAAGGTCCGGGTCGTGGTGGACTGGACGCTGGCGTTCGTCCTCAAGCGTGAGGTGGTGGCCCTCGGCCAACTGCACGACCCGCGCGAGGAGTTCGCCGAGGCGTCCCAGCCACCGTCGAAGGTGTGAGTGAGCGGTAGCCCTCTTCCCGGAAGGGGGCTACCGCGTCTCTCGGACCCGCCAGAACCAGGCGTCGGCCATCCTGGTCGACGGGCCGTAGAGCCCCTCCAACGTCAGGCGCAGACTGTCGGCGTGCGCGGTGTCGGCCGCCAGCACCACGCACGAGGCACCCCAGTGCTCGACATCCGCCGCGGCGCGGCGACGCTGCTCGTCCCCGACAACCGGCCGGAGACCGCTGCGGGCCACGTCGGCCAGGAGCGCGGAGGTGGGTCGCGGGGCGACGCCCATCGCCGCGCTGCCGCCCCGGCCATGCGGGCCGATGAAGAAGCCCTGCGGCATGCTGAACTCGGCGTTGGCTGCGGCCGCCCACCGCATCGGCCAGGGCTCCTTCGGTGTGGCCAGTGGTACCGGTACCAGGACGCCGCCCGGCTCGACACACGTTCGCCAGTGGCCGGCGGTGATGAACTCCGGGACCGGCGGTCTCTGGGTGGTGGGCAGCGGTGCCGGGACCAGCGGCACCACCGCCACGGCCACCGCGACCAGCGTCAGCCGACGGGCACGGTTCGCGCCGCGCAGCGCCCGGTCGACCGCCAGCACCAGCAGCGTCGCCATCAGCGGCGGTACGGCCAGGGCGAACCGCATCGGTAGCGCGCCGTCGACCACCGGCACCCCGCCGAGCAGGGCGTACGGCCCGGGCAGGCCAGTGCCTGCGCCGTCGAAGACCACCTCGGGGCCGAGCGACAGCCCACCCATCACGAGAATGCCGGCGGTGCAGGCCAGCACCAGCGGGCGGCGTCCCAGCCAGCCGGCGCAGCCGACGGTGACCACCAGCAGCGGCCAGCCCAGGAAGGTGTTGTACTCGGCCGGGCCGGTACTCAGCCGGGCGGAACTGTCGTCCCCGACCAGGGAGAGCGGTGAGATCGCCCACCAGCTACCCAGGTCGGCCGAGAAGTAGTGCGGGCTGAACATGCCGTCGGCTACGCCGAGGGGCCCGGCGAACTGGAACCACAGCGGGCGGGCGAGCACCAGCAGGGCCGCACCGGTGGCGAGGGCCACCGCGCCGGCGAAGGCGGGCAGCGCGCGGCGGGCGAGGTCGCGGTCCGCGAGGACCATCGTCACCGCCATCACCAGGAGGGTGAGTGCGGCGAGGAACAGCACCTCTTCGCCGATGAACACCTGGACGGAGACGGCAGCGGCGAGCCCCATCGCGGAGGTGGTCAGCCGCCGCCGGTCCGGAGCGCCGGTCGGCAGGCCGGCGGCCGGCGTGGGCCGGGCGGCAGGGTCGGCGGCCCGCAGCAGGCGTACCACCAGCCAGACGATGACCGGCAGCAGCCACTGCGCCGTCATGTGCAGGTGGCTGTTGCTCTGGGACACCATGCCGGGGGCGAAGCCGCACAGCGCGCCACCCAGCGTCGCGGCGGCCCGGTGGGCCCGCAGCGTACGGCTGAACAGGAGGTACCAGGCGGTCGCGGTGCCGGCGAGGTTGACCGTCATCAGCAGGGCGAAGGTGACCGGAGCGCCGAACAGCAGGGTGACCGGGGCGAACACCACACCGAGGGCGATGACCGACGTGTTGGCCATCAGATTGACGCCGTCGGGGGCGTTGAGCCGGTCGGTGGTCAGGCCGAAGTCGCCCAGCAGCGCCCGCGCGTCCACAGCCAGGAACCACTCGTAGAGCACCTGGTCCTCGGGGTTGAGGGCGAGCACCAGTCCGGCCGGGTCGGCCCAGAGCCGGTGGGTGAGCGTGCCGGCGAGCGCCGCGAAGAACAGCCCTGCCAGCAGGTCTGTCCGGTACCGGGCGGCGGTCCGCGCCAACCGGGTGAGCTGCCGCCGGCGTACCCGGGCGAGGGGGTGATCCGCCTGCGTCGCCACGTCGTCGGTGGGGGCGATGGGTGCGCGGCTGCTCACGGCCTCGACCCTAGTGGCGGTGCCCGACGGGGGACGCCGCAGTGGCGACGAACCCGCTACCGTGGCACTGCACCGTGCGTGCCGGCGCGCAGGTGTCACCCGCCCGGGTGGTGGAACGGCAGACACGGCCGCCTTAAAAGCGGCTGCCGCAAGGCGTGCGGGTTCGACCCCCGCCCCGGGCACTCCCGCCGCCCGCAGAGCCCGTGGTGACGAACCGCACCGGGCACTCTCAGCGTTCGCTCAGCCTTCCGATCACCACGGGGCAGTGCTGGGCGTTTACTCTTGTAGCGCGCGTTGACGTGCCACGACCCCCTTAGGGAGGCCAGACAGTGAAGACTTCGAACCCGGTGCTCGCCCGGCTCGGTCAGGCGGCCGAGCGGGAGCGGGCCGCCGGGTACGCCCCGTCCGGGCCGTACGGACAGCCCGGCTATCCCCAGCAGGTCCCGCCGCAGGCCGGTTACCCCGGCGCGCCGGGCTTCCCGTCGGCCCCGCCGGCGGTCACCCCCATGTCGATCGACGACGTGGTGGTCAAGACGGTCACCCTCCTGGCCATCCTCGGCGTCGCCGCCGCAGCGGCGTGGGCGCTGGTGCCCGACGCGCTGCTCGGCGTCGCGTGGATCGGTGCGGCCGTCGTCGGCCTGGTGCTCGGCATGATCATTTCGTTCTCCCGGATGGCGAATCCGGCGCTCGTCGTCGCGTACGCCGTCGTCGAGGGTGTGCTCGTCGGAGCGTTGAGCAAGTTCTTCGAATCGCTGTACGACGGCATCGTGCTCCAGGCGGTCACCGCCACCTTCGGTGTCTTCTTCGTGATGGCCATGCTCTACAAGGCGCGGGTCATCCGGGCGACGCCGAAGTTCGTCAAGGGCATGATCGCGGTGATGGCGGGCCTGTTCGCCGTCATGCTGATCAACCTGGTGCTGGCGCTCTTCGGCGTCAACACCGGCCTGCGTGACGGCAGCCCGCTGGCCATCGGATTCAGCATCGTCTGCATCGTGGTGGCCTCGCTGAGCTTCGTGCTCAGCTTCAAGGAGGTCGAGGACGGCGTCCGGATGGGCCTGCCGCAGCGCTACTCCTGGGTTGCCGCGTTCGGCATCCTGGTCAGCCTGATCTGGCTCTACATCGAGATGCTCCGCCTGCTGAGCTACTTCCAGGGCGACGACTGACCTCGCCGCCCGACATCCCGACCGGCGCCCGCCCCACCCGGGGCGGGCGCCGTCGTCTTTCCCCACCCTCGTCCCCACCCACCCACCCTGCGTGGATCTTGCACTTGTTGCCGCGGCATAACGGGCCACAAGGGGTGTTTCGGCGACCGCATGTGCAAGATCGGCAAGCTAGAGGGCGGGGTGCGTAGAGTGCGGGACGTGGTGGGTGGAGGTGGGACCGAGCGGGGGGTGGAGGTCGTGCGGGGGGTGGAGCTGTTGGTGGGGCAGGTCAGCCACTGGCAGCAGCCACGGTGGTCGGCCCCCGCATCGGTCGGCAACGTGTCCCGGGCGGATCTGGTGCACCGGCTGGTGCAGGAGATCGCCAACCTCGCCGCGGACGCGGAGGGGCAGCCACGTCGAGCCGTACCTCGGCTCGACAACGACCTCGCCCTGCCCGACCAGCTCCGGGTGGTCGCCGCCGATCTGCTCGCCGCGGATCCGAGCGAGGAGGCCCTGAGCCGGGCCGCCACCGAAGTGGCCGCGACCCGCACCGCGCTCTAGCGACCCGACCGCGCCGCACTGGGCTGACCCCGCCCTCCCGGGCCTCGACCGCGTCGTGCCGGGCCTCGACCGCGTCGTGCCGGGCCCCGACCGCGCCGGCCGTGCCGGGTCGACCGTGCCAGCCCGATCGGCCTGACCGGGCCTCAGGAACCGCGGTCTGCCCAACGACCCCCCATGCGGTCGCGACATGCGGCAAGCCGGGGTCTACCGCCGACTTGATGGCCCGAGTTGCCGCATCTCGCGACCGCGATCGGCGGTCGGGATCGGCGACCGCGATCGACGGTCGGGATCGGCGACCGCGATCGGGGGTCGGGATCGGCGATGGACGATGCCGCCCAGTCGCGTCGTCAGCTCAGGCGCTCGACGACCATCGCCATGCCCTGGCCGCCACCGACGCACATGGTTTCCAGGCCGATGGTCGCGTCGTGCCATTGCAGGGCGTTGAGCAGCGTGCCGGTGATCCGGGCGCCGGTCATCCCGAACGGGTGACCGACGGCGATCGCGCCGCCCATCACATTCAGTTTCTCCTCCGGGATGCCGAGCTGACGGTACGAGGGGATCACCTGGGCGGCGAACGCCTCGTTGATCTCGACTAGGTCGACGTCGTCGATGGTCATGCCGGCGCGTTCGAGTGCCTGCCGGCTCGCCTCCACCGGGCCGAGGCCCATGATCTCGGGCGACAGTGCGGTGACACCTGTGGAGACGATCCGCGCCAGCGGAGTGATGCCGAGTTCCTCGGCCCGCTGGGCGCTCATCACGACCACGGCGGCGGCCCCGTCGTTGAGCGGGCAGCAGTTGCCGGCGGTGATCCGGCCGTCCGGGCGGAAGACCGGCTTCAGCTGGGAGACCGCCTCCAGGGTGACTCCGGCTCGGGGGCCGTCGTCGGTGCTGACCACCGTGCCGTCGGGCGTGGTGACCGGGGTGATCTCACGGGCCCAGAAGCCGTCGGCGATCGCCTTCTCGGCCAGGTTCTGGCTGCGTACGCCGAACGCGTCCATGTCCGCGCGGCTCACGTCGTACACCTGGGCGAGGTTCTCGGCGGTCTGCCCCATGGCCAGGTAGACGTCGGGTAGGGCGTCCTTCTCGCGCGGGTCGGTCCAGACCGGCGCGCCGGCCTCGGCGCGGGACTGGGACCGCTCGCGTGCGGGCGCGAAGCGGGGGTTCTCCCAGCCGCCGAGCAGGGCCTGTGCCTCGGGCGGCAGGCCGTCGGAGCTGCCGCGCGCGTACCGGGAGACCAGTTCGACGCCGGCGGAGATGAAGACGTCGCCCTCGCCGGCCCGGATCGCGTGCATGGCCATCCGCGTCGTCTGCAACGAGGAGGCGCAGTAGCGGGTGAGGGTTGCGCCGGGCAGGCCGTCGAGGCCCATCAGTACGGCGACCACGCGAGCCATGTTGAAGCCCTGTTCGCCGCCGGGCAGGCCGCACCCGAGATAGAGATCATCGATCTGTCGCGGGTCGAGCTGCGGCACCTTGTCCAGGGCAGCCTGCACGATGGTGGCGGCCAGATCGTCCGGGCGGAGGTCACGTAGGGACCCCTTGTGGGCCCGGCCGATGGGGGAGCGGGCGGTGGCGACGATGACGGCGTCGCGGGACGACTCAATCGGCATACCGTCACGTTAACTCGCCGGTAACTTGCGGCGGAAGTTTTCCGTCGGCCGGGAAATGTCACCCCGCCAACCGGACGAGCAGACCTGTCAGTGTCGTGGGGTGACGGCCGCGGCGGCGACCACCGCGGGCAGCAGGGCGTGGGCCCAGACCCGGTAACCGTCGGCGGAGGGGTGGTAGCCGTCGTGGCAGAAGGTGCCGGCGTCGGCCCGGAACACCGGGCCCGTCTCGGTGGCCAGGTCCACCACCGTCCCTCCGGCGTCGAGCACCGCACCGGTTTGCGCCCGGGCGACGCGGTGCCCCATCCAGCCGACGACCTGCCGCAGCGGCGACGCGATCGCGCGTACGGCGCCGAGATCCGGGCAGGTGCCGACCACGACCTCGACACCGGCATGACGCAGCCGGTGCACGGCCGCGCCGAGATAGGCGGCGGCCTCGGTCGGCCGGCGCATGCTGGTGACGTCGTTGGCTCCGACCAGGATGACCGCTACGTCCGGTCGCTCGCCGAGCAACGCCCGCGCCACCTGGGTGGCCAGGTCGGTGGAGCGCGAACCGGAGACACCGACGCTGGACAGGTGAACCTGACGCCCGCCCGGCCCTTCGGCGAGCAACTCCGCCAACTGCCCGCCGATGGTGTCGCCGAGCCGGTCCACCCCGACGCCGAGGGCGGAGGAGTCACCGAGCAGCACCAGGCGCAGCGGTGGGGCACCAGCCCGACCGACGGTCGCCCGCAGGGCCAGGCCGAGTTCCGGCTGGGCGTAGCGGCGGTTTCGCGCCACCACGGCCTCACCGGCGAGCACCGCGGCCCCGCCGAGAGCGCCCGCGAGCAGGGAAAAGGCGGCGGTACGGGCGACCCGCGCGGCGGCCCGGGTGCCCGGAGGGAGACTGGTCATGCCGCCACCCTCGCGCCGGAGCCGGACCGGCTCCTGATCCGCTCGGTCATGAGAATCCTTCCACTGCGGGTGAGTCGACGGTGGGGGCTGACTGCGGCGCCGGACCGACACCGAAGAATCCCCGCCGGCGCAACTGCGCCCAACGGCCGGCCGGACCGCTCTCGCTGCCCCGGACCTGCGTACCGCTGACCTCCGTCCCCGGGTGCCGAGCCGCCTCCTGCGCGGCCTTCGGCAACGACCGTACGCCTTCGAGCCGCGTTGGCGAAGGCCTGCGTTCGGCACCGTGGCCCAGTGCGGAGAGCACCGTCGGCAACAGGGCGGCGGCCGCCGCCGCATATCCCTCGGCGGAGGGATGGAACCGGTCCCAGCCGAACATTCGCCCCGGCTCGGCGGTGAACCGGGGACCGAGCAGGTCGCCGAGGGAGACCGTCCAACCACCGGCCGACACCACGGCGACCGTCTGCGCCGCCGCGAGTTGCCGGCTCCACCGGCGGGCCAACCAGCGCAACGGCGGCTGGATGGGGCGGATCGCCCCCAGGTCCGGGCAGGTCCCGACGACCACCTCGGCGCCGCTCGCGCGCAGTGCCCGGACCCCCTCGACGAGGTACCGCACGGCCAGGGCCGGCGGGGTGCGGTTGGTGACGTCGTTGCCGCCGATGAGGATGACCGCGACCTCGGGGTCGCACTCCAGGGCCGCCTCCACCTGGAACTTCAAGCCGGCCGAGATGGCACCCACCACCGCGAAGCGGTGCAACCGGACGGGACGCTGGAGACGCCGGGACAGCCCGGTGGCCAACAACGCACCCGGCGTCTCTCGGCGTCGGTGCACCCCGTAACCGGCGGCCGACGAGTCGCCGAGAACGACCATGGTGATCGCGGGTCCGGGGAACTTCGCGCCGTAGACGCCGTCGCAGCGTGGTGGCGGTGCCTCGGCCATCGGAATGGTGCGCCGGGCCTGCCGGGCCTGACCGAGGAGCACACCTGTCGTCGCCGCCGCGGCCGCCACCGTGGCGCCCGTGCCGATGGCCGCCACACGGGCCACCCGCAGGGCACGCTGCCAGCGCGGACGATCCGGTACGACGGAACCAGCGACCCCCATACCGTGACACTAGCGCGGCTGTCTGACGCCCTGCTGTCATCGTCGCGGCGCTCCGGTGCCTGGAAAACGACCGCATTGGGTACTTGGATGGACGTTGTTGCGGCGGCGCGTCACGCTGCACGTGGAGAGGAGCACGACGATGGCTAAGACGTTGAAGCGAGGTGCCGCGTTCGTGGCCCTGGCACGGGCGATGACCGCCGGTGCCCGGGGTGGGCCGTCCCTCGGCGCCCGGATCGGGGCGCTGCCCAGGATGATCGCGGCCACCACGCGTGGCCAGTACGACGGCGGGCTGCGGCTGGCCATGATGACCGCCGCCACGGCGTACATCGTCTCGCCGATCGACGCGGTGCCGGAAATGTTCCTCACCGTGTTCGGGCTGATCGACGACGCGGTGATGGTCACCTGGCTGGCCGGTGCGGTGCTCGCCGAGACCGAGCGCTTCCTGGAGTGGGAGGCACGTCGCAGCACCGTGGTCCCCGGCCACGTGGTGCCCTGACCGACGTACCCTGGGCGGGAATTCCACCTGGTTCACCCGCCCGGCCTGGCGTGCCGGTGCCGGAGCGAAAGGGCACAACGAGGTGCAGTACTACGACAACGTCGTCGAAATGATCGGCAACACGCCGCTGGTACGGCTACGCAACGTCGCCGAGGGCATCCGGGCGACGGTGCTGGCGAAGGTGGAGTACCTCAACCCCGGCGGGTCGGTGAAGGACCGGATCGCGCTGCGCATGGTGGAGGACGCCGAGGCGGCGGGGATCCTCCGCCCGGGCGGCACCATCGTCGAGCCGACCAGCGGCAACACCGGCGTCGGGCTGGCCCTGGTGGCCCAGCTCAAGGGCTACCGCTGCGTGTTCGTCTGCCCGGACAAGGTCAGTCAGGACAAGCAGGACGTGCTGCGGGCGTACGGCGCCGAGGTGGTGGTCTGCCCGACCGCCGTCGCGCCGGAGGACCCCCGCTCGTACTACAACGTCTCCGACCGGCTGGCCCGGGAGATCCCTGGCGCGTGGAAGCCGAACCAGTACGCCAACCCGGCGAACCCGCGCTCGCACTACGAGACCACCGGCCCGGAGCTGTGGAAGCAGACCGAGGGGCGGATCACCCACTTCGTGGCCGGAGTGGGCACCGGCGGCACCATTTCCGGCATCGGGCGTTACCTGAAGGAGGCCTCCAACGGCACCGTCAAGGTCATCGGTGCCGATCCGGAGGGTTCGGTCTACTCCGGCGGCACCGGCCGGCCGTACCTGGTCGAGGGGGTCGGCGAGGATTTCTGGCCGGAGACGTACGACCGAGACGTGGCCGACCAGATCATCGAGGTCTCGGACAAGCAGTCCTTCGAGATGACCCGGCGACTGGCCCGCGAGGAGGGGCTGCTGGTCGGTGGCTCCTGCGGGATGGCGGCGGTCGCGGCGTTGGAGGTGGCGCGCGCCGCCGGCCCGGACGACGTGATCGTGGTGCTGCTGCCGGACGGCGGTCGGGGCTACCTGTCCAAGATCTTCAACGACGCCTGGATGGCCCGCTACGGCTTTCTCGACGCCTCCGGTTCGGAGCCCACCGTGTCGGAGGCGCTGGCCGGCAAGCCGGGCGGCCTACCCGAACTGGTCCACGTGCACCCGACCGAGACGGTCCGCGACGCCATCGACTACATGCGCGAGTACGGCGTCTCGCAGCTGCCGGTGCTCAAGGCCGAACCGCCGGTGGTGACCGGCGAGGTGGCCGGCTCGATCGCCGAGAAGGACCTGCTCGACGCGCTCTTCACCGGCCAGGCGCACCTGCACGACACGATCGAGCGGCACATGGGGGCGCCGCTGCCGATGATCGGCGGCGGCCAGCCGGTCAGTGAGGCGGTGAACCTGCTGGAGAAGTCCGACGCCGCGCTGGTCCTGATCGACGGCAAGCCCAAGGGCGTCCTAACCCGCCAGGACCTCCTAGCCCACCTAGGCGCCCGCTGACCCCCAAACCCCCACCCCACCCCACCCCACCCCCAACACCCGCGTTGATCATGAGGTTAGCGGCACCGTGGAGATCGAATACTGCCGCTAACCTCATGATCAACACAGCTATAGGTGGGAGAGGGGGCGGGTGTAGCGGAGTTGGGGGGTGCGGGTGGTGCCGATTGTGTCGTCGCGCTTCTGGCCGGTGGGGTGCCAGCCGCCGCGTTCGTAGAAGCGGCGGGCGTGGCCGTTGTCGCGCAGCACCCAGAGGACCGCGCGGTGACAGCCGCGGGCTCGCATGGCGTCCAGCGCGTCGATCATCAGCGCTCGGCCGATACCCCGACCACGCTCGGCCGGTGCCAGGTGGATGGCGTTGAGCAGGCCGGTCGCCGGGTCGCCCTCGTCGTCGGGGCCCAGGTAGCTGAAGCCGGCGAGGGTGCCGTCCCGCTCGGCCACGGTCATCCGGTGGTCGGCCCGCTCCCAGGTCCAACGCAGCACCCAGTACTCACCCATCGCCTCCGGCGTCGGGTCGGCCAGCGCCTCGGGCGGCAGGAACGACGAGTAGGCGGCGACCCGGGAACGCTGGTGGAGCCGGCCCACCGCCATCAGATCGTCGGCGGTCGCGGGACGCAGCGTGACGGTCACTCAGCCGAGGGTACCCGTCGGGGTGGTACCTGAACCGTGGTCAGATCCTCGGCGATCACCAGGTCCCCGTCGAAGTGCCGGCGGGCCTCGTCGGCGAAGCGGGCCGGATCGGCGTACCGCTGGGAGAAGTGGGTGAGCACGAGTCGGCGTACCCCTGACTCGGCCGCCACCCGCGCGGCCTGGCCGGCGGTGAGGTGCCCGACCTCGGCGGCGAGCGCGGCCTCCGACTCCAGGAACGTCGACTCGATGACCAGCAGATCGGCCTGCTCGGCCAGCGCGTACACCCCGTCGCAGAGGCCGGTGTCCATCACGAAGGCGAACCGCTGCCCCGGCCGTGGCGTGCTCACCTCCTCCCGGGTGACGCGACGCCCGTCGAGGTCGAGGTGGCCGGTGCGTTGCAGCTCACCGACCGCTGGCCCGGCGATGCCGTACGCGGCCAGCTTCTCCGGCAGCATCCGGCACCCGTCCGGCTCCAGCAGCCGATAGCCGTACGTCTCGATGGGGTGCCGCAGCCGGCGCGCCTCCAACATCCCGTGGCGCAGCTCGATCCGCTGCCCGTCTGCCTCGATCGACTCCACGGCCAGTTCGGCGGTCTCGTGGAAGGAACTGGCGTGCCGCAGCCGGTCGAAGTAGACGGCACCTCCGGCCGGGAAGTGCACCGCCACCGGATGCGGCACCCGGTCCAGCGACAGGCGCTGGATGGTGCCGGGCAGGCCGAGACAGTGGTCGCCGTGGAAGTGGGTGACGCAGATCCGGGTCAGGTCGGTGGCGGTGACGCCGGTGTGCAGCAGTTGCCGCTGGCTGCCCTCGCCGGGGTCGAAGAGGATCACTTCGTCGTCCCAGCGCAGCACGTACCCGTTGTGGTTGCGGGCCCGGGTGGGTGCCTGGCTCGCCGTGCCGAGCACCACCAGCTCGCGCATGGACACGGCCGCCTCCGGTGCGAATGAAGCGACCCCCGGGGCTTCCGCGCTCAGCGCGGGCCGGCTGGACTGGGCCGGCACCCCGGGGGTCGGGTGGCTGTCGTGGTTTCGCCGCACCGCTGCCACACGGTCTCGACGATTCTTACCGTGCCCGTCCCGAGGGACGAGCTGTCACTGTCGAGGACAGCGGCTAGCGGACAGCCACCTCACGAGTCCGATTGCTATACAAGTCTGGACCACCTCCTTTCCCGTGTACCGCCACGCTATCCAGCCGCCGGCCCACCGGCAACGGATTTCGATCACACTGCCGTCGGCCCCGCTGTCAGGCGCTCTGGGCGATGCCGATCGGGCCCTCGCGGGGGCCGTCCGCGCTGGCCGGCTGCACCGCCAGCGACGGGAAGTCGGCCAGGTCGCCCTCCGGCTCGGCGTCCCATTCGGGGAAAACCAGGTCGCTCTGGAGGTAGAGGCAGATCAACTGGGCCAGGTGGCGCAGCCCCTCCAGGTGGGTGCGCTCGTGGCCGTGGGTGGCGTCGACGCCGAAGCCGAGCAGCGCCACCCGGGCATGCGCCCCCGCCTCCACCGCCGCCGCCACGTCCGAGCGGTAGTAGTCGAAGACGTCCCGGACGAGATCCACGTCGTGTTCCCGGGCGATCGACGCCAGGTTTCGGGTGAGGTGGTAGTCGAACGGCCCCACGCCGTCCCCCATCGCCAGGGTGGCCGAGTGCTCCCGGGACTGCTGCCCGGGGGCGACCACCGCCGCGTCCACCGACACGATCTCGGCCACGTCGGGGTCGAGGCCGTGGGACGCGCCGTGGCCGATCTCCTCGGTCACGGTGACCAGCAGGTGCGCGGTCACGGCCGGCTTCACCCCGGCGTCGACCATCGCCTTCAGGGCGGCGAGCACCGCAGCCACGCCGGCCTTGTCGTCCAGGTGACGGGACTTGACGTACCCGCTGGGGGTGACACTCGGGTTGGGCAGGAACGCCACGAAGTCGCCCGCGTCGATGCCGAGCGCCTGCAGCCCGGCGATGTCCTCGACCGGCTCGTCGACGCGTACCTCCACCTGCTCCCAGCCGAAGCCCTGCAGGTCGACGCCCTCGTTGTAGCGGTGACCGCTGGCCTTGAGCGGCAGCACCTGACCGGTGACCACCCGATCCAGGTCGTCGGTGAAGATCCGTACGTGGGCGCCCTCGGCGAACCGGGCACTGTGCGTACCGATCGGCTTCAGTTCCAGCCGGCCGTTCTCCTTGAGCCGCTTGACCATTCCGCCGATGGTGTCGGTGTGTACCACGATGGCCCGGTCCGCACCGGTCTCGCGGGGTCCGGGCAGGCAGGCGCTCAGCGCGCCCCGGCGGGTAAGCGTCGACGGGATGCCGAGCGCCGACAGGCGCTCGCCCACGTACTGCTGCACATGGTCGGTGCGCCCGGACGGGCTCGGAATGTCGAGCAGCTCGACCAGCACCTGACGGAGATAATCCAGGTCAATGGGGAGCGGAGTGGTCTTGCGTACGGTCATGCCCCAGATGGTGCCGCACCCGCCGGGGTCCACAGCTTCTGCGGTGCCCGAGTCCCGGGAAAGAGCAGATCCACGAAGCGTTCGGCGGTGGGCTGCGGCTCGTGGTTGGCCAGCCCGGGCCGCTCGTTGGCCTCGATGAAGACGTGCTCGGGCCGGTCCGGCGCCGGCACCAGCAGGTCGAGCCCGGTGACCGGGATGTCGATGGCGCGGCTGGCGGCGACGCACGCCTCGGCGATCACCGGGTGCAGCTCTCCGGTCACGTCGTGGATGGTCCCGCCGGTGTGCAGGTTCGCGGTGCGCCGCACCGCCAGCACCTCCCCCTCGGGCAGCACGTCGTGCAGTTGGTGACCGGCCTCGGTGACCACGTCCCGGGTCATGTCGTCCAGCGGGATGCGCGACTCGCCACCGGTGGCGGCGGCCCGGCGCCGACTCTGCCGCTCGATCAGCTCGGCGATGTCGTGCACACCGTCGCCGGTGATCGAGGCGGGCCGGCGTACGGCGGCGGCCACCACCTCGTGATCGATCATGACGACCCGCAGGTCCTCACCGGTGCACAGCTCCTCCAGCAGCACCTCCGGGCAGAACCGGGCGGCCAGCTCGACGGCGGCGGCCAGCGCCTCGGGGGTGCGTACGCCGACGGTGATGCCGTTGCCCTGCTCGCCGCGGGCCGGCTTGACCACCAACTGACCCACCTCGGCCAGGAACTCCGCGTCGGCGGCGTCGCCGGTGGCGGTGCGCCCGCGCGGTACCGACAGACCCGCCTCGGTCAGGATCCGGCGGGTGACCCGCTTGTCGTCGCAACGGCTCATCGCCACCGCCGAGGTCAGCTCGGACAGCGACTCCCGGGTGAGGATGGTCCGGCCGCCGCTGGTCAGCCGCAGCTCGCCCCACTCCGGGTCGGTCACCTCCACCCGGATGCCCCGCCGCATCGCCTCGTCGGCGACGATCCGGGCGTACGGGTTGAGCCCGTCGTAGCCGATCGGCATGGCCGGCAGGAACAACCGCTCGTTGATCGGGTTCTTGCGCTTCACGCAGAGCGTGGCGGTGCGGTAGAAACCGAGCCGCTCGTACAGCCGGATCGCCCCGGCGTTCTCGGCGAGCACCGACAGGTCGACGTACGCGCGGCCCCGGGCGACCAGCCGGCTGGCCAGCTCGGTGATCAGTGCCTGCCCGGTGCCGGGCGGGGCCTGGTTGAAGTCGACGGTCAGGCACCACAGGCTGGCGCCGTTGTCCGGGTCGTCGAAGACCGCCACGTGGTCGATGCCGGTGATGGTGCCGACGATCTCGCCGGTGACCGCCTCGGCCACCAGGTGCAGGAACCGGTCGGTGCCGGCGTTGTCGACAAGCACGTCGACCGGGGCGGTGACCATGCCGTTGGCCGCGTAGATCCGGTTGACCGCGTCGGCGTCCGCGGCGTCGCGCAACCGACGGATGCGTACCCCGGGCAGCTCGTTGCGGCCGTCGAGCGGCGCCGGCGTCTCGGCGCTGCCGGCCTCCTCGGTGGTACCGGCACCGGGACGGGGCCCGCGGCGATCCCCGCCGAGCGGCAACCGGAACGTCAGCGACGGGTCGATGAACAACTCGTCGGGCAGCCGGGAGACCAGCACGTGCGGATCGCGCAGGTAGATGCAGATGTCCCGGGCACCGGCCGCCTCGGAGCGCAGCACGTCGGCGACCGCGGACTGGTCGGCGAAGGTCTGGCCGAAGACCAGCCGCCCCCAACCGCAGTCGACGATGACATCCGCACCGGTGCTCGGGCGTTCGTCGACGGTCGGGTCGCCGCCGCCTGTGGCGATCGGATCACCGCCCGGCCCGACCCGCTCGTACCGTCTGCCCGCGCCGCGGCCCCGGTCTGTCCGGGCAACGCCGGTGGCCAGGGTGTCGGTCACGGTCAGACGATTCCGTGGCTCTGGAGCCACATTTCCAGGAGTCCGAGTTGCCACAGCTTGTTTCCGTTCAACGGGGTCAGTTCGGCGTTGGGCGCGTCGAGCAGGGCGTTGACGTAATCGGTGCGGAACAGGTCGCGGCGACGGGCCTCGGGAGCGGACAGCGCGTCGCGTACCCGGTCGAGGAGCTTGCCCTCCAGGTGTGTCAGGCCCGGCACCGGGAAGTAACCCTTGGGCCGGTCGATGACCTCGTGCGGCAGCACACGACGGCCGATCTCCTTCAGCACACCCTTACCGCCCTGCGCCAGCTTCAGCTCCGGCGGGCAGGCGGCGGCCAGTTCCACGAACTCGTGATCCAGGAACGGCACCCGGGCCTCCAGCCCGTGCGCCATGGTCATGTTGTCGACCCGCTTGACCGGGTCGTCGGTGAGCATGATCTGCGTGTCGATGCGCAGGCCGGCGTCGACCGCGGTCTGCGCGCCCGGCCGCGCCAGGTGCGCGGCGACGAACTCCCGCGCGGGATCGCCGTCGGCGAGCCAGTCGGGGTTGAGCACCCGGGCCAGGCCGGCGCCGTCCCGGTCGAAGAAGGCCCGGGCGTACGTGTCGAGGGCCTGTTCCCGGCCGACCTGGGCCAGCGGTGGGTACCAGTGGTAGCCGCCCAGGATCTCGTCGGCGCCCTGGCCGGACTGCACCACCTTGACGTGCCGGGACACCTCCTGGCTGAGCAGGTAGAAGGCGACGCAGTCGTGGCTGACCATCGGTTCGCTCATGGCCGCGACGGCCGCCTCCAGCGGCGGGACCAGATCCTGTGCGGCGACCCGGATCTGGTGGTGGTCGGTGTCGAAGGTCTTGGCGACCACGTCGGAGTAGCGGAACTCGTCACCCTCCCGGCCACCGACGGCGTCGAAGCCGATGGAGAAGGTGGAGAGCCCGCGCTGCCCCTCCCCGGCCAGCAGAGCCACCACGAGGCTGGAATCCAGGCCACCGGAGAGCAGCACGCCGACCGGCACGTCGGCCACCATCCGCCGGCGTACGGCGGTGGTGAGCGACTCGTGCAGCGCGTCCTGCCACTCCCGCTCGGACCATCCGGCGTGCTCGTCGCGGCGGAGGAACGGCGGGTCCCAGTAGACCCGCTCGTGGCTGCGGCCGTCGGCCTCGTAGACCCGGACGGTGGCCGGGGGCAGCTTGGTGGCCCCGCGCAGGATGGTGCGCGGCGGCGGCACGATGCTGTGGAAGCTCAGGTAGTGGCCCAGCGCGACCGGGTCGATGGTGGTGTCCACCCCGCCGCCGGCCAGCAGCGCCGGCAGGGTGCTGGCGAAGCGCACCACGCCCGGGGACTCGGCGAGGTAGAGCGGTTTGATGCCGAGCCGGTCCCGGGCCAGCACCAGGCGGCCGGTGTCCCGTTCGCTGATCGCCACGGCGAACATGCCGATCAGGTGGTCGACGAAGTCCAGCCCCCACTCGGCGTACGCCTTGACGACGACCTCGCTGTCCCCGGTGGAGAAGAAGTGGTGGCCCTTGGCCTGCAGTTCGGCGCGCAACTCGCGGTAGTTGTAAATGCAGCCGTTGAAGACGCCGGTGAGGCCGGCGGCGGAGTCGACGATCGGCTGGCCGCTGGCCGCCGACAGGTCGATGATCTTCAGGCGACGGTGGCCGAGGGCGACCGACCCCTGTGACCACACTCCGCTGCCGTCAGGCCCCCGATCGCACATGGTGGCGGCCATCCGTTCCACCGCTGCGACGTCGGCACGCGTCGCGTCCCGTCGGAACTCCCCAGCCAGTCCGCACATGTGAGCCCATGCTGCCAGAGGATGTTGCGATTAGCCTGTTGAGACCATGACGGTCGTGTAACAGCATTGCTAGAATCCGCGCCCCGCGATCAAGAAATTGTCATTCGGGGTCGAGCGGCGTGCTGTTTCGTGCCCGCCTCGTAGCCCTTGTGGCGTTTGTGAAGCAGCGTTGAGTGTGACGAATGCCGCAATACGTGCCGCATCGGTTCGATCACAGGCTGGCCGTCCCACGCACACACGGCGGCCGGCCCGCCGAAATCGGCGGGCCGGCCGGCAAAGCGTGCTTGCCTGTGTTGTCGTTCAGCCTGCGGTACGCGCCACGCCGACCGGGCAGCTCAGCCCGTTCGGCCCGTGGTTGCAGTAGCCGTTCGGGTTCTTTGTCGGTGCGAGGTACTGCTGGTGATAGTCCTCGGCCAGGTAGTAGTCGCCGAGGCGGGTGATCTCCGTGGTGATCTCGCCCTTGCCGGCGCGGGCCACGATCGGCGCGAACGCCTCCCGCGACGCCTCGGCGATCGCCAGTTGCTCGTCAGTGCTGGCGTAGATCGCGGATCGGTACTGGGTGCCCACGTCGTTGCCCTGGCGCATGCCCTGGGTCGGGTCGTGGTTCTCCCAGAAGACCTTGAGCAGATCCTCGTAGCTGATCTTCGTAGGGTCGTACACCACCTCGACCACCTCGGCGTGCCCGGTCATCCCGGAGCAGACCTCCTCGTAGGTCGGGTTGGGGCTGTAACCACCCGCGTAACCCGCGGAGGTGGTGAAGACCCCGGGCAGGGTCCAGAACAGGCGCTCGGCTCCCCAGAAACAGCCCATACCGAACACGGCGACCTGGTAGCCCTCGGGGAACGGGCCCTTCAGCGGGGTCCCGAGCACCTCGTGCCGGTCGGCCACCGGCATCGCGATGGGACGGCCGGGCAGGGCCCGGTCGGGTGAGATCATCTCGGCCTTCATGCGGCGGAGGAACACGTTGGGACTCCTTTCGTACCCTTCCCCGCGTGCAACACCGGCGGACCCCGCTTCCTTACCCGCCCCGCCGCCGCTCAGGCCGGCTCACCCCGGCAGGGCCGTGTGGATCCGTTCGGCGTAGGACGTGGCCTCGGCGTCGTCGGCGTAACGGGTACGCGGCCAGAAGAAGCCACGTAGTCCGTCGCCCTTCGTCCTGGGCACCACATGGGTGTGCAGGTGCGGCACCGACTGGGACACCCTGTTGTTCATCGCCACGAACGTGCCGCCGGCCCCCAGACCGGACTCGACAGCCACCGCGATCCGGCGCACCAACCCGAAGTAGCCGGCGAGAGATGTCGGCGGCAGGTCGGCGAGGGTGACCAGATGGGTACGGGGCACCACCAGCACATGGCCCTTGAACACCGGCCGGGTGTCCAGGAACGTCACCCCGTCCGGCTCGTCGGTCACCCGGAACGCCGGCACCTCACCAGCCACGATCCCGCAGAACACGCACCCCGCCACCCGGCCAGATTAAGCCGGCGCGGGTGCCGCCGCCGTCCGCGCCGCTCCGCCCGTTCATGTGCGCCGAGGGCGTACCCGCCAGCTAGGACGAGCCCGAGATCGTCGCCGGCAGTGAAGCCGACCCGCAGCAACCGAAGGTGTAGGTCATCCACGCTCAGGAAACGAGTTCGGGAAGCTGACGTTCCCAGATCGCGACCAGGCGCCGTGACGTGAGCCGCCTGATGCGGGGCCAGTCGTGGCGGAGCAGCGTCGCGTTGACGTAGCGGACGATGTCGTCCCGCTGGCCGCAGTCCAGCAGTGTCCGGTACAGAGTCAGTCGTTGCCGCGGGTCGGAAATCTCGAACTCGCTGAGGCCCGACCAGGCCAGCCGCAGGGGCAGCACGACGTGGCCGCAGTCCGGCCCGGTGAGCTGCTCCAGTGACGTCGGGATGCGGTCCGCCGCGCCGGCCAGGCGAGACGGCAGCGTTTCCGTCGGGCTCATCGGCCACTTATGACCCAGCCCGCCGCCAGGGTGGGTTTCCTCCGGTGGGACGGGCAGGGCGACTAACGTCTGCGGGATGACCCACGGCTTCGAGACGCTCGCCATCCACGCCGGCCAGGACCCCGAGGCCCGCACCGGCGCGGTGATCCCACCGATCTACCAGACCAGCACGTACGCCCAGGACGCCGTCGGCGCGCCGCGGCTCGGCTACGAGTACAGCCGCTCCGGCAACCCCACCCGGGATGCGCTCCAGGAGTGCCTGGCCGCGCTGGAGGCGGGCCAGGTCGGCCTGGCCTTCGCCAGCGGCCTCGCCGCCGAGGACACGCTGCTGCGTACCGTCTGCGGACCGGGTGACCACGTGGTGATCCCCGACGACGCCTACGGCGGCACGTACCGACTCTTCGCCAAGGTCGCCGAGCGGTGGGGGTTGGCGTACACCCCGGCCAAGGTCTCCGACACCGACGCCGTGCGGGCCGCGATCCGGCCCGGTGTCACGAAGGTGGTCTGGGTGGAGACCCCGACCAACCCGCTGCTCGGCATCGCCGACATCGCCACCCTCGCCGCCGTGGCGCACGACGCCGGGGCGCTGCTGGTGGTCGACAACACGTTCGCCTCGCCGTACCTGCAACAGCCGATCACCCTCGGCGCGGACGTGGTGGTGCACTCGACCACCAAGTACGTCGGTGGGCACTCCGACGTGGTCGGCGGTGCGCTGGTGGCGGCCGACGCCGACCTCGGCGAGCAGTTGCGCTACCACCAGAACGCGATGGGCGCGGTCAACGGCCCGTTCGACGCCTGGCTGACCCTGCGCGGCATCAAGACGCTCGGGGTACGCATGGACCGGCACTGCGACAACGCCGAACGGATCGTCGCGTACCTGGACGGGCACGCCAAGGTCGGTCAGGTGCTCTACCCGGGGCTGCCGACGCACCCCGGGCACGAGGTGGCGGCCAAGCAGATGCGCCGGTTCGGCGGCATGATCTCCTTCCGCGCCGCCGGGGGCGAGGAGCACGCCGTCGAGATCTGCAACCGGGCCCGACTCTTCGTGCTCGCCGAGTCCCTCGGCGGGGTGGAATCCCTGATCGAGCACCCGGGTCGGATGACACACGCGAGTGCTGCCGGCTCGCCGCTTGAAGTTCCCTCCGATCTCGTGCGACTGTCTGTCGGCATCGAGACGGTCGAAGACCTGCTCGCCGATCTGGAGCAGGCGCTGGGCTGACCGCTGGCTTGGGAGGGTGGCCGTGCAGGACATCATGCCGACCTGGGTCGGGGCGACCGCCAAACAGATCGCCCGGGGCGTACGCCGGGGCGACGTCTCCGCCACCCAGGTGCTTGCCGACCACCTCGACCACGTCGCCAAGGCCGACGTCGACCTCGCCGCGTTCCGCGCGGTACGCGGCGGGGAGGCGGTCACCGAGGCGGAGAAGGTCGACGAGCAGGAGGACCTGGCGAACCTGCCGCTGGCCGGGGTGCCGGTGGCGGTCAAGGAGAACACCCCGGTGGCCGGGGTGCCCACCTGGAACGGCTCCGCCGCCGTCCGTACCGGCGTGGCGGAGGCCGACCACGAGGTGGTCCGCCGGCTGCGCGGAGCCGGTGCGGTGATCCTCGGCGTCACCCGGATGCCCGAGCTGGGCCTGTGGGGCATCACCGACGACGAGACCGCGGTCACCCGCAACCCGTGGGACCTGTCCCGGACTCCCGGTGGTTCCTCAGGTGGTGCGGCCGCGGCGGTGGCCGCCGGCCTGGTACCGATCGCCCACGGCAACGACGGACTCGGCTCGATCCGCATTCCCGCCGCCTGCTGCGGGCTGGTCGGCCTGAAACCCGGTCGCGGCGTGGTGCCCTGTCAGCTCGGCGCGGAGGACTGGTTCGGCCTGGTCGAGCACGGCATGCTCAGCACCACCGTCGCCGACGCGGCGGTCGGCTTCCAGGTGCTCGCCGGTCGGGCCCAGAGCAAACTCGTTCCGCCGCAGCGGCTGCGGGTCGGCGTGTCGCTGCGGTCGCCCGTGCGGGGCGTCTCGCCCGACGCGCCGAACCGGGACGCGGTCGCCGCCGCCGGTCGGCTCCTCGCCGGTGCCGGGCACGACACGGTGCCGGCCGACCCGGTGTACCCGACCGCGTTGGGACTGAAGGGCATCGCCACCTGGTTCGCCGCCGCTGCGGCGGACGTGCGCGCCGCCGGGGTCGACCGGCGTGCCCTGCAACGCCGCAGCCGCCGACACGTCGCCCTCGGCGAGTGGGCGTGGCGGCGCGGGTACGTCCGGGAGGCCGACCGGCTGGCCTGGCGCGAACGGTCGATCGGTTTCTTCACCGACCACTCGGTGGACCTGCTGCTCACCCCGGCGCTGGCCAGCGCGCCGCCGCCGGCGACCAGCTGGTCGACCCGTTCCTGGCAGGCCAACATGCTGGCCAGCATCCGGTACGCCCCGTACGCCGCGCCGTGGAACATCGCCGGCCTGCCCGCCCTGGTGGTGCCGGTGGGCCGCCGCCCGGACGGGCTGCCGCTCGCCGTGCAACTGGTCGGGCCACCCGGCTCGGAACTGCTGCTGCTCGGCGTCGCCGGTCAGTTCGAGATGGCCAGCCCGTGGCCTCGGCACGCTCCCGGTTACCCGCGCGTCGGAACGGGGTCGCCCGCCAACGCGTGATCATCTACGCTCCCGGTGCCATCACACGGGAGGGCCGACGACCATGCGCTGCCACACCTGCGACACCGAAAACGACGTACGCACCAGGGAGTGCCCGACCTGCCGCACGCCGGTCGGTTCGCCGGCCCTGTACCCGGGTGCCCGGGTTCGCCCGGTCCGGGGTGTCGGTCGGGCCGCGTCGGTCGCCGTGGCCGCGACCACCGTGTTCCTGCTGCTGACGGTGGCGGTGCAGCCGATCAACGCGGTGCTCGCCGGGCGGGCGGCCGACTCCCGTGACACCGAGACGTTCCTGCTCACTGCAGGCGTGCTGGAACTGTCGGCGGCGTTGCTCTACCAGGTCGCATTCCTGGTCGCGATCGTGCTCGTGATCGTCTGGACCTGGCGGGCCCGGACGAACCTGGACGCCTTCCCGGGCGCCGGGCCCACCAACTCCGACGGGTGGGCGATCGCCGGGTGGCTGGTGCCGTTCGTCAACTTCGTGATGCCGCACCGGGTGGTGGGCAACATCGCCCGGGAGAGTCTCTGGCGGCTCAGTACTCCTCCACTGGTACATCTGTGGTGGGGGAGCTGGCTGGTGTTCCTCTTCTCGGAGCGGATGTTCACGCGCTCCTCCGCCGCCGAGTACGAGGCGTTGCCGTACCCGCAGACCTCGTCCGATTTTCAGGCGTACGCCGACCACTACCTGACCGCAACCGGCGAGTACCTGGTGCCGGCGGTGTTCTGCACGGTGGCGGGAGGTTCGTTGATCGTCCTGATCCAGAGCATCTCCGCCGCCCAGACCGCCCGAATCGTACGGTCGATGCCCGCCGGCCCGATCCTGCCCGGCATGACCATGGCGGCACCGGCGGGGACGTCAGGCAACGTCGGTGGTCTGCCGCCGCACGGGTCGTCGGAGCAGGCCGACGCGCCGTCACCGGCCGCGTCGAGCCCGGCGCCGGCCGTCTCGGCACCGGTACCGTCGGCCGGTCCGCTGCCGGCTGTTCCGGGTCAGGCGGCGCCGACGCCGGACGGGGCGGGTGGCACGATCTAGGCATGACGGAACTGGTCAGCCTGGACGAGGTGCGCGCGGCGCGGGAACTGCTCGACGGGGTCGTCCGTACCACTCCGCTGGAGCCGTCCCGTCCGCTCAGCGCCGCGCTCGGCGGGCCGGTCTGGCTCAAGTGCGAGAACCTTCAGCGGGCGGGGTCGTACAAGGTACGCGGAGCGTACGTGCGGATCTCGCGGTTGTCGGCGCAGGAGCGTGCCCGGGGCGTGGTCGCGGCCAGCGCCGGTAACCACGCGCAGGGCGTGGCGCTCGCTGCCGGCCTGGTCGGCACCCACGCCACCGTCTTCATGCCGGTCAACGCGCCCCTGCCGAAGGTGGCGGCCACGAAGGGGTACGGCGCGCAGGTCGAGCTGGTCGGTGCCACGGTCGACGAGTCGCTGATCGCGGCGCAGACGTTCGCGGAGCGCACCGGGGCGGTGCTGATCCATCCGTTCGACCACCGGGACGTGATCGCCGGGCAGGGCACGGTGGCGCTGGAGATCCTGGAGCAGTGCCCGGAGGTCACGACGATCGTCACCGGTGTCGGCGGGGGAGGACTGATCTCCGGGCTGGCGGTGGCCGCCAAGGCGCTCCGGCCGGACGTTCGGGTGATCGGGGTGCAGGCGGCCGGCGCGGCGGCCTTCCCGCCGTCACTTGTCGCGGGCGAGCCGGTCCGGCTGCCGGCCTTCACCACCATCGCGGACGGCATCGCCGTCGGTCGGCCGGGCGACGTCACCTTCAGCCACGTCCGCAAGCTGGTCGACGACATGGTCACGGTCTCCGAGGAGGACATTTCCCGGGCGCTGCTCATGCTGCTCGAACGCGGCAAGCAGGTGGTGGAGCCGGCCGGGGCGGTCGGCGTGGCCGCCCTGCTGGCCGGCGCTGTCGAGGTGACCCCGCCAGCGGTGGTGGTGCTCTCCGGTGGCAACATCGACCCGCTGCTGATGTTGCGCGTGATCGAGCACGGACTGGCGGCGGCGGGGCGCTACCTGCGGGTGACGGTGCGCTGCTCGGACCGGCCGGGGCAGTTGGCCTCGCTGTTGAGCGAGATCGCCGAGCACCGGGCGAACGTGGTGGACGTGGTGCACCAGCGGGCCCACCCGCACCTGCGCCTCGGCGAGGTCGAGGTGGCGCTGTCGGTGGAGACCCGTGGTGTCGAACACTCCGACATGCTGATCAGCGCCCTGCGGGCCAGCGGCTACCAGGTGACGATCGCACCAGAGGCGTGACGCCGCAGCGTCACGCCTCTGGTGCGAACAGACTTGCCGGCTCGGGTGGCGAAATGACCCTCGATCGGATTGCCGGCCCGGGTGACGGAATGGCGGTCGATCGGATCGCCGGCCCGCCCGGCGGGCGACGTCAGCCGGAGAACGGCTCGAAGCTGACCACGGTCACCTTGATGTCGGCGCCGCTCGGAGCGGTGTAGGTGCAGGCCTGGCCTGCCTTGCCGCCCAGGATCGCCTGGCCGAGGGCCGACTCGGGGCTGTAGACCGTCAAATCCGTGGTCGAGGCGATCTCACGCGAGCCGAGCAGGAACGTCTCTGTGTCGTCGGCGTCGTCGTCGAAGTAGATCGTCACGACCATCCCGGGCGCCACGGCGTCGACGGTCGGCGCCTCGCCGACCTGGGCCGTGCGGAGCAGCTCCTTCAAGTAGAGGATGCGCCCCTCGGCCTTGCCCTGCTCCTCGCGGGCGGCGTGGTAGCCGCCGTTCTCGCGCAGGTCGCCTTCCTCACGCCGGGCGTTGATCTCGGCGGCGATGACCGGCCGGTTGGCGATCAACTCGTCGAGCTCGCCCTTCAGACGGTCGTACGCGTCCTGGGACAGCCAGGTGGCGGGCGCCTCGTTGCCATTGGACACAGGCGGTCCTCCTCCGTTGTGCGTGCTGGCTGACAGGTGAACCTCCAAGTTACCAGTGCCCTACGACAAGGAGTGTCGGCGATCACGCCGGCTGAGCCGACGGGCGGTCCGCGCCGGATGCCGGGTTCGTCGACCGGGCAGTCGGCGGTCGGATGTCGGAGCCGCCGACGATCTCGGTGATCCGCTCCAGCACCAGCCTGCCCGCTGCGGGGAACGGACGCTCCGCGCCTCAGGCGGGCGGTCGGCAGCGGACGACCTCACCGATGAACGGCCGCGCCGTGGTGGCGAGGAGGTGCCGGACGGTGACGTGACGCTGCCCGGCGGCGGCGGTCACCGGCACCTCCTCACGGGCCACCTCGGCGCCGGCGTGGTCCCGGGCGCGCAGCACGCACACCGCTGCGCCGCCATCCGGCAGGTTGACCCGGAAGTCGACCACCACCTGGTTGTCCGTGATGTCGCCATAGCTGATCACCTGGGCGTCGTAGGCCGGATCGCCGTACTGCCGGTAGAGCCGGACCGAGACGACGGTGAGCGTCGCGACCACGAGGATGGCCAGCAGCGCGGCCAGCACCGGGCGGCGGCGCCGGGGCGCGCGACGGTGGCCGTACCGACCGGGCGGGAAGACCGGCGCGTTCGGTCCAAGTGTGGCGTGCGTCTCGGTCACCGTCGGGTATCTCCCTGGCGTTGTTGTCAGCGGTATCGGCAAGAATGGCAGAGTCCGCCATTCCTGTTCGACTCGGTCGCCAGATCTGGCTCAGCGTCGCGTACGGCTGGGGTCAAATATGACAGGCCGGCGCGGTCCGGTGCCGCTACGGGGAGGAATTCGGCAGGTCAACGGGGGCCCGGGGTGGGTCGCCGGTGGGCAGAGACGAGGAGCGCCGACCTTGGCAGAGCAACTTCGACTCATGGCCGTTCACGCGCACCCCGACGACGAGTCGAGCAAGGGCGCCGCGACGATGGCGAAGTACGTCGCCGAGGGGGTGGACGTACTGGTCGTGACGTGTACGGGCGGTGAGCGGGGCAGCGTGCTCAACCCCAAGCTGGACCGGCCCGACATCTGGGCGAACATCGCCGAGATCCGTCGCGCCGAGATGGACGCGGCGCGAGCCATTCTCGGCATCGAGCAGGCGTGGCTGGGTTTCGTCGACTCCGGCCTGCCCGAGGGCGACCCGCTGCCGCCGCTGCCCGAGGGCTGCTTCGCCCTCCAGGACGTGGACGTGGCCGCCGGTCCGCTGGTGCGGCTGATGCGCGAGTTCCGTCCGCACGTGGTCACCACGTACGACGAGGAGGGTGGTTACCCGCACCCGGACCACATCATGTGTCACAAGATCAGCGTGGCGGCCTTCGACGCGGCCGGCGACGCCGAGCGCTACCCGGAGCTGGGTGCGCCGTGGCAGCCGCTCAAGCTCTACTACGACATCGGCTTCTCCAAGGGCAAGATCCTGGCGTTGCACGAGGCCGTCCTCGCCAGCGGCGTCGAGTCGCCGTACGCGGAGTGGCTGACCCGCTGGGAGGACCGGCCGGACAAGGGGCCCCGGATCACCACCCGGGTTCCGTGCGCCGAGTACTTCCCGGTCCGTGACGACGCGCTGCGGGCGCACGCCACCCAGGTGGATCCGGACGGCTTCTGGTTCCAGGTGCCGATGGAGCTGCAGCAGCGTGCCTGGCCGACGGAGGATTTCGAGTTGGTCCGGTCGTCGGTCGACAGTCCCATGCCGGAGTCCGACCTGTTCGCCGGCGTACGGGGGACGGCTCATGCCCGCTGAGCGGGCGGCGGGCTACCCTGGTCGCACACCGCGAACCGGAGGAATCCCATGCTGACCGCTGCCCAGGTGCTCGCCCAGAACAACTTCGGTGACACCCGCACGGGTGGGCTGGCCGGGCCGATGGGCCTGTTCCTCATCCTCGTCCTCGGTGCCGCCACCGTGCTGTTGATCCGGAACATGAACGCCCGGCTGCACCGGCTTCCGGACCGGTTCCCCGATGAGGGGCCGACAGCACCCGGTACGGAGTCGATGGACCGTTCGGTCGGTGATCCGACAGGTGGGACCGTGACGGAGGATTCATCCACGGATGCTCCCAACGGGCACCAGCAGCGCCGCGACGGCTGATCGGAGCATGATTCACGTCGAACCGGATGGTCGACCCCTGTTGCGACCATCGGGTTTGGCTTAGCCTTCCGCCGGGGGGACCAGAAGTCCTCAAGCTGCGCGGGAGGGGGCGCCGATGACCACCGCAGTCATGTCCGCCCGCCGCGTGGCCTTTTTCAGGTCGGCGGGAGGGGGTCGGTGACCTCCGGCAGGGCCGGTCAACCGCTCGACCGGCCCACGGCCCGTGGTACGCCGATGGGGCTGCACCTGCTCACCGCCGCCGTCGTGGCCACCGCGCTGGTTGCCGCGGTGGTGGGGCTGAGCCTGCCGGTGGGGCTGCCGGCCGACGACCCGCTTGGCGGGCCGGCCCGCTTCGGCTTCGCGGTCGCCCTCTTCGCCCTGTCCCAGCTGGCTCGGCTCCGGTTCCGCGCCGCGGCCGGCGTGGTAAGTGTCACCTGGGCCGAAGCCGCACTGATCATCTGCCTCTACCTCGTACCACCCGGCTGGCTGCCGGGGGCCGCGCTGCTCGGCGTCACGCTCGCCTGGACGGCGCTCTCGGTGGTGGACGACGGCCGCACCACCTGGGACGTGATCCGCGTCGCGGGCGCGCACACCGCCGCCACCGCGCTGGCGGTGGCGGTCACCACCGCCCTGGGGCAGCCGACGCTGGCCGTTCCGACCCCGTCACTCACGCTCGCGATGGCCGCCGGCGCCGTCGCCTACCTACTGGCCAGCGCCTGGCTGGGTGGGGTGATGCTGGCGCTGCGGCACGGTATGCCGATCGGGCGCCCGTTGCTCGCCGCGCTGCGCGGCAAGCTGCTGATGTTCGTCGGCAACGTGGTGGTCGGCCTGTTGGTGGTGGTGCTGATCGAGATCGACCCACGCTGGCTTTTGTTGCTGCCAGCTCCGCTGTGGCTGCTGCAGCAGACCTATCGACAGCGACTGCTCCAGGACCGCGACCGGCGTACCTGGCGGTCGTTCGCCGAGGCCACGAAGACGCTCAACCAACTCGACGAGCGGGGTGTGGCCACGGCCGGTGTCACCGGGGCGCTGGCGCTGTTCGAGGCGGAACTGGTCGACGTGGAGGTGGCCCGGGGCGACGGACGGTGGCGCCGCTACCGGGGTGACCCGGGCGGTCAGGTGGTCGACCGGGAGATCGCCCCGCCAGGCGGCGACGAACCCGAGCCGGGGGAACTGGTCCGCGACCTGTCGGTCGGCGAGACCCGGGTGGGCCGCTTGCGCGTGCGATTCCCCCGCACGGCGCCGGCCACCGGTCGGGAACGCGACGCCCACGAGGCCTTCGCCGACACCCTCGCCGCGGCACTGCACGATGCCGCCACCCACCGGGAACTGCGCCTGGTCACGGCTCGCTCGTCGTACGAGGCGGTGCACGATCCGTTGACCGGCCTGGCCAACCGGGCGGCGATGCTCGGCAAGGGCGACCAGGCGTTGCGGCAGTTGTCCCATGATCATCCGGTCGCCCTGCTGCTGCTGGACATCGACCAGTTCAAGGAGGTCAACGACACTCTCGGGCACGCCGCCGGTGACCAGCTGCTGCGGTTGACCGCGAACCGGCTGGGTGCCCTGGCCCGCTCGGGCGATCTGCTGGCCCGGCTCGGCGGCGACGAGTTCGCCCTGCTGCTGAGCTCGGTCCCGGTGGTCGGCGACCGCGCGGCACCGATGGCGTACGCGCTGCGTCAGGCCCGGGACATCGCCGAGCGGCTGGCCGCGCCCACCGAGGTGGCCGGGGTGCGGATGTCCGTCGAGGTCTCCGTCGGGGTGGTGGTGGCCCCGGCCGGCACCGCCGACCTGACCGAGCTGCTGCGCCGCGCCGACATCGCGATGTACCAGGCCAAGTCGGGTGGCGTCAGCGTGGCCGCGTACGACACCTCGCGTGACGCGGCCAGCACCGACCAGCTCGCCCTGCTCGCGGAGCTGCGGGAGGCGTTGCAGGCCGACGACCAGTTGGTGCTCGTGTTGCAGCCGGCCGTGGACCTGGTCACCGGGGCACCGACCGGCGTGGAGGCGTTGATTCGGTGGCGGCACCCGAGGCGGGGCTGGTTGGGGCCCGCGGACTTCATCCGGCCGGTGGAGAACAGCGAGCAGCTCGGCGCCTTCACCCGCTACGTGCTCGACAAGGCGCTCGCCGTGGCTGCCGACTGGGCCCGGGAGGGCCTGGACGTACCCATCTCGGTCAACCTGTCCGCGCGTAGCCTGCTGAATCCGAGATTGCCGGCGGAGATCGCCGAGGCGCTGCGTCGGCACCAGCTGCCGGCGGACCGGCTGGTCCTGGAGATCACCGAAACGGTGGTGATGAGCGAGCTGGAGGTCATCGACCAGGTGCTCACCACGTTGCGGTCGATGGGTGTGCAGCTCGCGGTGGACGACTTCGGCACCGGCTTCTCGTCGCTGGCGTTCCTCACCCGGGTCGCGGTGGACGAGCTGAAGGTGGACCGCTCCTTCGTGCTTCAGATGGCGGATTCACCGCAGGCGGCGGCCATCGTGCGCAGCACCGTCGGGTTGGCCCATCAGTTGGGCCTGCGGGTGGTGGCCGAGGGGGTGGAGACGGCCGCGCAGCGTTCCGCGCTGGTCGAGCTGGGCTGCACCGCCGCCCAGGGCTACCACTTCTTCAAGCCGATGCCGGCCGACAAGATCGCCGCCGTCCTCAACTCCCTCGCCGCCCAACCCCCCACCAACGTCCTCCCCCTTCGCGCCGACGGCGCCTCCTGACCCTCCCGTTCTCGTGTTGACCAAGAAGTTCTGGTCGGCGGGGGGCCCGGCACCGACGCAAACTTCTTGATCAACACCGGTGGGGTGGGTGTGGCTGGATATGGTCGGTGGGTGAATCGACTTGCGGAGGCGACCAGCCCGTATCTGCTCCAGCACGCCGACAACCCGGTGGACTGGTGGCCCTGGTGCGACGAGGCGTTTGCCGAGGCGAAACGGCGGGACGTGCCGGTGCTGATCTCGGTCGGGTACTCGGCCTGCCACTGGTGTCATGTGATGGCGCACGAGTCGTTCGAGGACGACGGCGTCGGCAAGCTGCTCAACGAGGGCTTCGTCTCGATCAAGGTGGACCGCGAGGAACGGCCCGACGTCGACGCGGTCTACATGACGGCGACGCAGGCCATGACCGGTCAGGGCGGCTGGCCGATGACGGTCTTCGCCACGCCGGATGGCACCCCGTTCTTCTGCGGCACGTACTTTCCCCGCCCGAACTTCGTCCGGCTGCTGGAGTCGGTCGGCACCGCGTGGCGGGACCAGCGCGAGGCCGTGCTGCGCCAGGGCGCCGCGGTGGTCGAGGCGATCGGTGGCGCCCAGGCCGTCGGCGGGCCCACCGCCCCGCTCACCGCCGAGCTGCTCGACGCCGCCGCAGATCAGCTGGCCAGCGAGTACGACGAGGTCAACGGCGGGTTCGGCGGGGCGCCGAAGTTCCCCCCGCACATGAACCTGCTCTTCCTGCTGCGCCACCACCAGCGCGCCGGCTCGGCCCGGAGCCTGGAGATCGTCCGGCACACCTGCGAGGCGATGGCCCGGGGCGGCATCCACGACCAGCTTGCCGGCGGCTTCGCCCGGTATTCGGTGGACGGGCACTGGACCGTGCCGCACTTCGAGAAGATGCTCTACGACAACGCCCTGCTGCTGCGGGTCTACACCCAGCTGTGGCGACTCACCGGCGACGCCCTGGCGCTGCGGGTCGCCCGGGACACCGCGCGGTTCCTCGCCGACGAGTTGCACCGGCCCGGGCAGGGCTTCGCCTCCGCACTTGACGCGGACACCGAGGGCGTCGAGGGTCTCACCTACGTCTGGACGCCGACCGAGCTGGTCCAGGTGCTGGGCGAGGAGGACGGTCGCTGGGCCGCCGACCTCTTCGCGGTGACCGACGCCGGCAGCTTCGAGAAGGGCACGAGCGTGCTGCGGCTGGCCCGCGACGTCGACGACGCGGACCCGGCGGTGCGGGAACGCTGGCAGGTGGTGGTCCGACGACTGCTGGCCGCCCGGGACGCCCGTCCTCAACCGGCGCGTGACGACAAGGTGGTGGCCGCCTGGAACGGCCTGGCGATCACCGCGCTGGCCGAGTTCGTCCGGCTGGTCGAGACCACCGGCCGGATCGGCACCGAGGGCGAGGCGAACCTGCTGGAGGGGGTCACGATCGTCGCCGACGGGGCGATGCGGGACGCCGCCGAGTACCTGGCCCGGGTACATGTCGTCGACGGCCGGCTGCGCCGCGCCTCCCGCGACGGTCGGGCCGGCGATCCGGCCGGGGTACTGGAGGACTACGGCTGCGTGGCCGAGGCGTTCTGCGCCATGCACCAGGTCACCGGCGAGGGGCGGTGGCTGGAACTGGCGGGCCAACTGGTCGACGCCGCGCTGGCGCACTTCGCCGCGCCCGGCGGGGCGTTCCACGACACCGCCGACGACGCGGAACAGCTGGTCGCCCGGCCGGCCGATCCGACGGACAACGCCACCCCTTCCGGCCGGTCCGCCATCGTCGCCGCCCTTGTCGCGTACGCGGCGTTGACCGGGGAGAACCGCTACCGCGAGGCCGCCGAGGCGGCCCTGTCCACCGTTGCGCCGATCGTCGGGCGACACGCCCGCTTCACCGGGTACGCGGCGACCGTGGGCGAGGCGCTGCTCTCCGGGCCGTACGAGATCGCGGTGGCGACCGAGGATCCGGCGGGCGACCCGCTGGTGGCCGCGGCGTACCGGCACGCCCCGCCCGGCGCGGTGATCGTGGCGGGCTCCCCGGACCAGCCGGGGATTCCGCTGCTGGCCGGCCGTCCGCTGGTCGACGGGCGGGCCGCCGCGTACGTCTGTCGGGGTTTCGTCTGCCAGCGGCCGGTGACCGGCGTCGAGGAGCTGGTGGGGCAGTTGCGGTGAGCCGGATCCGCCGGTCGGTGCCGGGTCCGGCCCGGATAGGCTGACGCCGCTATGGATTCCCGTACCGGTCTGCCCGTTGTCGGCATGGTGGGCGGCGGCCAGCTGGCCCGGATGACCCACCAGGCTGCCATCTCCCTCGGCCAGTCGCTGCGTGTGCTCGCGCTCACCCCGGACGACGGGGCGGCCCTGGTCGCCGCCGACGTCCAGTACGGCGACCACACCGACCTCGCCGCGCTGCGCACCTTCGCCAAGGGCTGCGAGGTGGTCACCTTCGACCACGAGCACGTCCCGACCGAACACATCCGCACCCTGGCCGACGAGGGGGTGAAGCTGTTCCCGCCCGCCGACGCCCTGGTGCACGCCCAGGACAAGCAGGTGCTGCGGGAACGGCTCGGCACCCTCGACGCGCCGAATCCGCGCTGGCGACCGGTCGCGTCCCCCGCCGATCTGGTCGCCTTCGGCGACGAGGTCGGCTGGCCGGTCGTGCTCAAGGCCGCCCGTGGTGGGTACGACGGGCGGGGTGTCTGGCTGGCCACCGACCCGGCCGTCGCGACCGAGTTGGCGGAGACGCTGCTGGCCGGTGGCACGAAGCTGATCGTCGAGGAACGGGTGGCGCTGCGCCGGGAACTGGCCGTGCAGGTGGCGCGTTCGCCGTTCGGGCAGGTCGCGGTCTACCCGGTCGTCGAGACGGTCCAGCGTGACGGGATCTGCGTCGAGGTGCTGGCCCCGGCACCCGGCCTGGCCGAGGACCTGGCGGTCGCCGCGCAGCAGCTCGCCATCGACCTGGCCACCGCGCTCGGCGTGGTGGGCCTGCTCGCGGTGGAGCTGTTCGAGGTGGCCGATTCGGCGGCACCGGGCGGTAGTCGGCTCGTGGTGAACGAGCTGGCCATGCGCCCGCACAACTCGGGGCACTGGACCATCGAGGGTGCCCGCACGTCGCAGTTCGAGCAGCACCTGCGGGCGGTGCTTGACTACCCGATGGGCGACACCTCGTTGACCGCCCCGGTGGTGGTGATGGCGAACGTGCTCGGCGGGCAGCCGGGCGGCATGTCGGTCGACGAGCGGTTGCACCACCTCTTCGCCGCCGAGCCGAGCGCCCGGGTGCACCTGTACGGCAAGCAGGTCCGTCCCGGCCGAAAGATCGGTCATGTCACGGTGCTCGGCGACGATCTGGACGAGGTACGCGCCCGGGCCGCCCGGGCCGCCAGCTGGTTGCGGGACGGAACATCGGAGGAATGAGCAGCGTGAGCACGGTCGGTGTGATCATGGGGAGCGACTCGGACTGGCCGACGATGAAGGCCGCCGCAGAGGTGCTCACCGAGTTCGAGGTGCCGTACGAGGTCGAGGTGGTCTCGGCGCACCGCACCCCGGTCAAGATGATCGACTATGGTCGGGCCGCCGCCGACCGTGGGCTCAAAGTGATCATTGCGGGGGCCGGTGGCGCGGCGGCGCTGCCCGGCATGGTCGCGTCGGTGACCCCGTTGCCGGTGATCGGCGTACCGGTGCCGCTGAAGCACCTCGACGGCATCGACTCGCTGTTGTCCATCGTGCAGATGCCGGCCGGGGTGCCGGTGGCGACCGTGTCGATCGGCAACGCCCGCAACGCCGGGTTGCTCGCCGTCCGTATCCTCGCCACTGCTGACCGTGCCCTGCTCGACCGGATGTCGGCGTACCAGGCCGACCTGGAGCAGTTGGTCGCCGAGAAGGACGCCGCGCTCCGCGCCTCCCTGGCTTGACCCGGATGGTCCGCTACCGGTTGCGGCATCCAGCGGCCTCCCCGAGCGGGCAGGGGCCGGGACGCCGCAAGCGGAGCGGACCACCGTCGGCGCCGGCTCGCTCTGCTGCACCGCGACGGCGGCTGCGTTGACCCTCCGGTCTCACCGCATGCCGCGTAGCGCCGTCTGCAGGCGTTCCTGGGCGCGGCGGCGGCGTTCGTTGCTGGCGCCGAGAATCAGCAGCAGGAAGCCGACCGGGATCAGCGCCAGCCATGGTCCGAGGCTGAACAGCGCGTGCACGGCCGCGATGGCGGTGACCACCGCACCGACGATGACCGGTGCCTGCTGCTGGGTCATCGAGCCGAAGACCAGCACGGCGACCGCGCCGAGCAGCAGCAGCACCTGGCGCATCGTGCTCGAATCGGTGGCCAGCACGATCGCCAGGGTCGGCACGAAGGCGGCGAGCAGTGCCGGACCGTACGCCACCCAACTGCTCAGGTCGGTGCGCTGGCGTAGCTCCAGCACCCCGACCAGCAGGGCCAGCGCGGCGAACGGCAGCGTGTACGCCTCGGGCAGGGCCACGTCGGCGACCCGCATCAGGATCCACCAGGCGGTGATCTCGCAGAGCACCACCGCCCAGAACAGGACCCTTCGCTCCGTCGGCCGGCGGCCGGGCCGGGTCGCCGCGACGCCGAGGACCGCACCCCAGGCGGCGAGCAGCGCGGCGATGTGCCGAGGTGAGTCGAAGGCCAGCGCCAGCGCGATCAGCGCGGCGGCGTGTCCGCTCCACTCCACCGTCGCCGCCTCGCGACGTGCCTCCGGGCGGCGAAGTCGGGGCAGGGTGGCCGAGAAGACCTGCAACGCCGCGCCGACCGCCAGCACCCCGAACGCCGACCAGACCGGGGCGAGTCCGGCCACGAGCCCGGCGGTGAGCACGAACAGTTGCGCCATCAGCGAGGCGAACAGCCAGCCGAGCAGGCGGGCCCGGGAGGTCAGGCCGTAGAGGGCGGCCACCAACCCGACCCCGACCGCACCGCCGAGGGTGAACAGGGTCAGCTCCCGGGTGGCGAGGCTGCCGGCGAGGCCGGCCCCACCCGCCGCCAACCCGATCACGAAGACCAGGACCCGGGCCAGCCGCAACGAGCGGGCCGGCTCCACCAGGGCCGGCGGTGGCGTCAGCGCCAGCCCCAGCATCGAGATGGTGAACACGGCCAGGGCAGACAGGGTGCTCGCCGGCCAGCCGCCGCCCAGCGCGATCGGGGCGATGAGCAGGGTGACGGCGGCGCCGGGCAGCACCACCGGCACGGCCCGGGACCGGCGACCGCCACTGAACCCGGTGGCGGCCAGGGCCGCCGTCACGGTGAGCAGCAACGCGGTCAGCACATGGGTCGGGTTGACCGCTGCCGGCGGCGGGTCGAGCAGGGCCGCCGGTGGCCCCTGCCAGATCCGGCCGACGGTGCGATGCGGGTCGACGAGGGCCGCGATCAGCGCCGGGGCGATGGAGACCAGGGCCAGGACGGTCGGCAGGGCGGCGGCGGCCAGCGCACCGGCGGCCGGGCTCACCCGCCACCGGCGCCGGTTGTCATCGGGCAGCCGGCGCAGCGCCCCGTCGAGCAGCACGGTCCAGCGCCGCACCGGTTGGGCCGCGCCAACCGGCGGCTCGGTCGCCCCTCGCACGAGTTCGGCAAGCACACCGAGCAGTGCCGCCGCTGCGGCGTAGACCCCGACGGGCAGGGCGATCGGTACGGCGGCGAGCGCGGTAACGCTCGCTCCGCCGACCACCCCGGCGCTGGCCCAGGGCAGGTACTGGGGAACCTGCCGACGGACCGCAGCCACCGCGGCCAAGCCGAGACTGGATGCGGCCAGGCCGGCGGTGAGCACCACCTGCGGGGCGTGGCCGAACTCGACGGCGAGGGCGGCGGTGGCACCCGGCAGCGCCAACAGTGCCGCGCACAAACCCGCACCACCGACCTGCGCCAGGTGCGGCGGCATGCCCTCCGCCTCGATGTCCTCGACGAGTGGCTCGGCCATGTTGCGGGCCAGCGCGGCCACCACCGCGCCGATCAGCACGATGCTGCCCAGGGCCAGCGCGGTCGTCCACGGCCGCACCAGGCCGGCGCCGGCCGCATGCAGCGCGACCACCCCGGCCACCGTGATCCGGGACAGCGCCGCCCGGGGATCGATAGTGGCGACCGCGGCCATCCCGAAAACGGTGGCGACCATGCCGCCGATCAGGACCGGCGACCACCAGGAGAGCTCGAACGCGGCGGGAGCACCGATGGTGGCGAGCACCACCGCCACGCCGGCCACGTCATAGCGCCAGGGCGGCGGCAGCAGGATGCCTGCCGCGACCGCGAGCAGCACCAGGGCGATCGGGCCCTGCCAGGTCGTACCGCCGGTCGGCGCCGCCGGCCAACCACTCAGGTCACCGTTCCAGATCGGGCCGGGTGTGGCCAGCACGCCGACGCCGCCGCGCAGCGCCATCCAGCCCGCCAACAGCCCGATCAGCACGCCACCGACGGTGAGGCCGAGCACCGGCCCTCGTCGCCACTCCTCGGGCATCGCCCGGGCTGCCACGGCGACCACCAGGACCAGCGCGGCGGCGACGGCGAGTTGCCCGTTCGGCGCGAGCACGGTGCCGATCCGCAGCAGGGTGGCGACCAGCGTGGCGGTCACCGCGGCGGCCGCCAGGTCGGAACCGTCCAGGGTGAGATCGGAGCGGCGGCCGGTGTCGATCGAGGGAGCCAGGAAGAGCAGCACCGCGGAGACCAGCAGCAGCGCGCCGACCCAGGCGTCCGCCACGGTGGCGCCCGGTGAACCGAAACCGGCCGCGGCGACCACCAACGCGCCCAGACCGGTGCCCACCGACAGCGGTACCGGGATCTGGCGTTGCGACACCTGGACGAGGGCCGCGTAGCCGAGCGTCACACAGCAGGCGAGGAAACTGGCCGCGAGCACCGGTACGGTCGCCTCGCGCAGGCTCGCCGGGGTCGGCGTGGTGTCCACCGGCAGGGTGGCGGCCACGAAGGCGGCCACCGCTCCGGGCAGGGCGAAGGCGGCACCTCCAGCGGCCCAGGCCGAGACGGTGTCCGCCGCCGCTGGGGCGAGCCGGATCCGGGGGGCGGCGGCGATCAGCGCACCGGCCACGACGAGGGCGATCAGCACGGCGGCGGTCGACGCCGGCCGGGTGAGGGCCGCGCCCGCGCCGGCCAGCCCGACCACCGCGGCGGCCACCGCGTGCGCCAGGGCGGCGCGGGGCGTACGCGCGGAGAGGCCGGCCGCCCCGATACCGATCGCGGCCAGCACCATCGGCCACGGTGCCAACGTCCAGGCCAGGCCGAAGGAAGCCGGTACGGCCAGCGCGGTGAGCGCCGCACCGGTCACCGCGAACTCGCGGCGGATCTCCGGCGGTAGGGCCAGCACCGCGGCCACGGTCAGCAGGAAGGCGCTGGCGGCGAGTTGCCAGGCGGCCGGTCCCACGGCGGCGGCCAGCTCGGCCGGATAGCGGTCGAGGTCCGCCGCCCAGGCCGGCAGCGCCGCCTGGACCGGCGCGATTCCGGCACGCAGCGCGCTGCCGGCGACCACCACCCCGCTGACCGTGAGCGCCACCGCGGAGGCCAGTTGCGGGCCACGGCGGGCCGACTCGGGTACCGCCCGCACCGCGAGACCGGTGACCGTGATGACCAATGCGATCAACAGCAGGGCCCGGCCGGGCAGCGCCACCGAGGCGATCCGCCCCAGGGCGCCGATGACAGCGAGCGTGAACACGCCCGCGCCCAGGTCGGGCAGGGGTGGGCGGCGGAGCACCAGTGTCCCGGCCAGGCAGACGGCGGCGGCGAGGAGGAGTACCAGGCCGACGCCGGTCGCGCCCGGCACGGTGGTGGTCCGCAGCAGGGCGGTCACCGCGTACGCCAGGGCGAGGGCGACCGCCACCCCGTGCAGCACCCAGGTCAGTTCCCGCAGCCCGGGCACCGGTCGGGTCGGTGCGGTCGCGGTGCCGCCGACGGTGAGGTCCAGCAGTTCGCCGCCCTCCTCGGGCGCCGCCTCCGGCCTCCGGTCGGCGTGACCCTCCTCGGCCGACCGCTGCCGGGGCGCTTTCGACCGGCCGGAGTCGGTCGCGGCGTCGGTGAGGGGCTGCTCCACGGTGACCGGGGAACGGGCCAGCCACAGGTCGAGCAGCGCCACCACGGTCAGCACCAGCGCCCAGCCCGCCGGCCCGGTGATCCGGTCGTACGCGAGCAGCGGCACCACCGGCTGGGCGGCCAGCACGGCGGCGAACCGGGGCGCGCGCAGCCTGGTCCACCCGGCGTAGCCGACGGAGACGGCAGCGGTGACCGCGAAGATCACTCCAGCGAAGACGGCGCCGGAGGCGCCGCCGTTGCCGATCCGGTCCACGGCCCACAACGCGTACCCGGCGAGGGGCACCAGGAGCAGACCAACAGCGGCGATGGTCTCGGCCGTCGAGGTCAACCCGCGCCGGATCAGCACCGGCGGGGCGAGCAGCATCAGGACCGTCGCGAGCAGCAGGATGCCGAGGCGGGCCAATGCGTCCATCGAGCTGGTGGCGACCACGGCGAACACCACGGCGGCGACGCCGAGCAGCAGCGCGCCGAGGCCGAGCGGGATGTTCTGGACCTCCCGCGAGGAAGCTTCCGGCGGGTGCTCAGGGTCGTCGGCGTCCAGCCAGACAGCTTCGGTCGGTGGCGGCGGCCCCTGGGTGCCGCCGGCGGCACCCTGGCGGGGCACCCGGGGCGGCGGAGCCGCACCGTCGCGAGGTGGCGAGGCATCCTCGGACGTGGGGCGGCGGGGCGGCCGACGACGTAGCACCCGGCGGGGGCGGGTGGCCTGCCGGAGCCGCTCGTCACCTTGACTGCCGGCGTGCGAGAGGATGTCCCGCTGGAAGAGCGCGGCCTGCATCTTCGCGGCGAGCTGCCGTTGTTCACGGGCGATGGCGGCCTCGCGGGCCTTCAACTCCGCGATTGATCGTTCGATCTCCGCCAGGTGCTCGGCCCACTGTGGCTGGTGCGCGCCGCAGTGCGGGCAGCGCACCGCCGGCTTGATATCCCGGCCGCACGAAGGGCACTGAAAGTTCGCCACGACACCCCTCCAGCCGCACTGTGGATTCCCACTGTCGCAGCATGCCCAAAGCGGGCCGGGAATTCGACAGTTGTCGGCGGGTCAAGCGCCAACATCACCAAACGGCGAGATCAGGGTCGTCCCATGCCCCGGTACTCCCAGCCGGCCTGGGTCCACAGTGCGGGGTCGAGGCAGTTGCGGGCGTCGACGACGCGGCGGCCGGCGACCAGGTCACCGAGGTGGCTGGGGTCGGCGTTGCGGAAGTCGGCCCATTCGGTGAGGACGCAGACCAGGTCGGCGCCGGTGACCGCCTCGGCCATGTCGGGCTCGTAGGTCAGTTCCGGTACGGCCCGGCGGGCGTTCTCCATGCCCTGGGGGTCGTAGACGTGCACGTCGGCGCCGGCCTTGTGGAGCAGGGCGGCGACGGCGAGGGCGGGGGCGTCGCGTACGTCGTCGGTGTTGGGTTTGAAGGTGGCGCCGAGCACGGCGATGCGGGTGCCGGACAGGTCGGGGCCGGCGGGGCCGGAGCGGCGGCCGAGCAGGTCGGCGGCGAGTTGCAGGACGCGGGTGCGGCGGCGCAGGTTGATCAGGTCGACCTCGTGCAGGAAGCGCAGTGCTTCGCCGGCGCCGAGTTCCTGGGCGCGGGCCTGGAAGGCGCGGATGTCCTTCGGTAGGCAGGCGCCGCCGAAGCCGAGGCCGGCCTGGAGGAAGCGGTTGCCGATGCGGGGGTCGTAGCCGATGGCCTTGGCGAGCTGGGTGACGTCGCCGCCGGAGGCTTCGCAGACCTCGGCCATGGCGTTGATGAAGGAGATCTTGGTGGCGAGGAAGGCGTTCGCGGCGACCTTGACCAGTTCGGCGGTGGCGAAGTCGGTGACCACCAGGGGTACTTCGCGGTCCTCGGTGGCGGCGAGGTCGAACACGCCCTTGTGGGCGGCGTAGAGCATGCCGTTGGCCCATTCGCTCTTCACGCCGACCACGATGCGGTTGGGGCGCAGCACGTCGTCGACGGCGAAGCCCTCCTGGAGGAACTCGGGGCTCCAGGCGACCTCGACGCCGAGGTCGGTGGGGGTGTGTTTGCCGACGAGTTGTTCCACCCATTCGGCGGTGCCGACCGGGACGGTGGACTTGCCGACGATCAGCGCCTTGCGGGTCAGGTGTTGGGCGAGGCCGGTGACCGACGCTTCGACGTAGGACAGGTCGGCGCCCATGCCGTCGGCCCGCTGCGGGGTGCCGACGCAGATGAAGTGCACGTCACCGAAGTCGGCGGTCTCGGCGATGTCGGTGCTGAATCGCAGCCGACCGGCGGCCAGGTTACGGCGCAGCAGCTCGTCCAGCCCGGGCTCGTGGATCGGCACCTCGCCCGCGTTCAGTTTGGCGATCTTGTCCGCGTCGACGTCGAAGCCGAGCACCTCGTAGCCGAGTTCGGCGTAACAGATGGCGTAGGTCGCGCCGAGGTAGCCGGTGCCCAGGAAGGTCACCCGAGGCCGGGAGGCGCCCGAGGGGGGCGTGACCGCCGCGATGGCGGGCACCGGCTGGGTGTTCGGGTACGGGATGGTCACGCCTGTCTTCTCCGCTCGCACTGGCGCCGCGTGGCTGCGTCGCGTTCCTTTGCGGCGCCAAGGCGGGGCGCCGGAGAGGTGGTTCGTCTGCTGGGTTCCATCATCGCCGAGCGGTGTCAGGGCTTCGTCGTGACCCAGCCTACGCGCCGGTAACATCACCTGAACTGTGGTCGTTATCCTTCAGTCTGCGCGGTGGGTGTCCAGGTGACGCTACAGACTGCGCATGATAGCGGTGAAGGGGAGGGGCCGACATGGCCGCAGAGCAGTCGTTCGACGCGTACCGCCTGCCGGAGGAGCACGAGGCGATCCGGGAAGCGGTCCGTGAGGTCTGTGCGGCCAAGGTGGCTCCGCACGCCGCCGAGGCCGATGAGACCGGTGAGTTCCCGAAGGCGTCGTACGACGCACTACGTGCCGCCGACTTCCACGCACCGCACATCCCGGTCGAGTACGGCGGGGCCGGTGCGGACGCGCTGGCCACGGCAATCGTGATCGAGGAGGTCGCGCGGGCCTGCGCCTCCTCCTCACTGATCCCGGCGGTGAACAAGCTGGGCACCATGCCGCTGCTGCTGGCGGGCTCCGACGAACTCAAGAGCCGCTACCTGACACCTGTCGCCGGCGGCGAGGCGATGTTCTCGTACTGCCTCTCCGAGCCGGAGGCGGGTAGCGATGCGGCCGCGATGACCACCCGGGCGGTACGTGACGGCGATCACTGGGTGCTCAACGGTGTGAAGCGCTGGATCACCAACGCAGGTGTTTCGGAGTTCTACAGCGTCTTCGCGGCGACCGACCCCGCCGCCCGGTCCCGGGGCATCTCCGCCTTCGTGGTCGAGAAGTCCGATCCGGGGGTCAGCTTCGGTGCACCCGAGAAGAAGCTGGGCATCAAAGGTTCGCCGACCCGAGAGGTCTACCTGGACAACGTGCGGATCCCGGCGGACCGGATGATCGGCGCCGAGGGCACCGGCTTCGCCACCGCGATGAAGACCCTGGACCACACCCGGGTCACAATCGCCGCGCAGGCGGTGGGCATCGCGCAGGGTGCGCTCGACTACGCCAAGGGGTACGTCGCCGAGCGCCGGCAGTTCGGCAAGGCGATCGCCGAGTTCCAGGGCGTGCAGTTCATGCTCGCCGACATGGGCATGAAGCTGGAGGCGGCCCGGCAGTTGACGTACGCGGCGGCCGGCCGGTCCGAGCGGGGCGACGCCGATCTGACCTACTTCGGCGCGGCGGCCAAGTGCTTCGCCTCGGACGCCGCGATGGAGATCACCACCGACGCGGTCCAACTGCTCGGCGGCTACGGCTACACCCGTGACTACCCCGTCGAGCGGATGATGCGGGACGCCAAGATCACCCAGATCTACGAGGGTACGAACCAGGTGCAGCGCATCGTGATGGCCCGCCAACTGCTCAAGGACTGACGGTCCGGGGGAGACCACCGCCACCTCCGCCCGCGCGGTTGCCGGGCGGAGGTGACGTTCGGTGATCAGCTGGTGGCGTCGTCGCGTCGGGGCAGGTTGCCCGGCGGTGCCGACCAGGGCGACCCACCTCCGGTACGCCGGGGCAGCGGCTCGGTCGGCGTCGGATCCGGATCCGGATCCGGATAGCCCAGGCTCAGCGGCACGGTGTCCCGTTCCGCCGACGGGGTCGGCGACCAGTCGGTCGACGTCGGGTCCGGTGCTGGCGCGTCGGGCGTCGTCGACGCTGGCTGCGGCACCGGGGTCGGCCATTGTCGCCACCGCTGCCCGCTGAACGTCGCGATCAGCAGCAGCATGCCGATCAGGAAGAGCGTCCCGTTCTCCACCGGTAGCCCCAGTGGCAGCGGGTCGCCGAGAAACTCCCAGTCGGACGGGATGCGCTCGCGTACCCGGAAGGGCGTGATGAACAGTCCGACGTACGGGGTGACCAGCAGCAGCCCGGCCGCCAACGGGCCGAGCGGTGAGATGCGCAGCGTGCCGAGCAGACCCAGCACGATGCCGCCGACAGCGAGGTACACGGCTGGTTCGATGAGGTTGGCCGTGTTGGAGGTGCCGATCTCCACCCACCGGTTGACGGTGTCGGCCGACCCGTCCTGACCGAGGGTGATCAGCACCCAGGTGACCGGCACCACCACCAGCCCTGCGAGGAAGCTCCACAGATGTCGCATCCGCGCACCGTACCGTTTCCGACATGACCGAGCACCCCGCCGCCACCCTGCCGGGCAAGCCGACCTCGTACTCCCGGGTAACCCTCAGTCGGATCATGACCGCAGTGGACGTGAACCTGTACGGAACGGTGCACGGCGGGGTGCTTATGAAGTTCGTCGACGACGTGGCCGGCGCAGCGGCGGCGCGGCACAGTGGCGGTACGGCGGTGACCGCCGCGATCGACGAGATCGTCTTCTCGGAGGCGGTCCGGGTGGGCGACCTGGTGCACGCGTACGCCCAGGTCAACTGGACCGGGCAGACCTCGATGGAGGTCGGCGTACGGGTGATGGCCGAGCGCTGGGACTCGGCCGACGAGTTGCCGGTGCGGGTGGCCACCGCGTACCTCGTCTTCGTCGGGGTCGAGGTGGGCGGCGCGCCCCGGCCGGTGCGTCCGGTGTTGCCGGAGACGCCGGAGGACGAGCGGCGCTGGCGCGAGGCGGAGATCCGCCGCGCCCACCGACTGGCCCGCCGCCAGGCCATCCAGGCGGCCCGCAGCGCACCCTGAAGCCCGGCGAACCCCCCGCTCCGGTGGCGATCGGTAACCCCTCCCCGGTGGCATGGCCACACCGAGCGGACCCGGGGGGTGTGGGGCGGGCACATGCGCCCACGGGGCGCGGGTGCGGAGAATGACGCTTCGAGGTAGGGCAAGATGGCGCCACGGCCCACCGCACAGCGTCGTGCCGGGCCAGGGGAGGAGTGGACCAGTGACGGACGTGCTGTGGACGCCACCGGCGGACGTGCTCCAGCGGTCACGGATCGGGGCTTACCTGCGTTGGCTCGCCGAGCGCCGGGGGCTGACGTTCGCCGACTACGACGCCCTGTGGCGGTGGTCGGTCACCGATCTGGATGCCTTCTGGCGGTCGATCTGGGACCACTTCGGCGTCGTCGCGCACACCCCGCCGACCGCCACCCTGGCCGACCGGGACATGCCGGGCACCCGGTGGTTTCCCGGCGCCACCCTCAACTACGCCGAGAACGTGCTGCGGATGCCGGGCCGGGCCGACGACGAGCCGGTCGTCGTGGCACACGGGCAGACCCGGCCGCCGGTCACCCTCACCGCCGGGCAACTGCGCGAGCAGGTCCGCCGGGTCGCCGCCGGACTGCGCCGGCTCGGCGTCACCACCGGCGACCGGGTGGCCGCGTACGCCCCGAACATCCCCGAGACGTACGTGCTGATGCTGGCCACCGCCAGCCTGGGTGCGATCTTCTCGTCGTGCGCGCCGGAGTTCGGCACCCGTAGTGTCACCGATCGGTGGCAGCAGATCGAGCCGAGGATCCTGGTCGCCGTGGACGGCTACCGCTACGGCGACAAGCCGGTGGACCGGCGCGCCGAGGTGGCCGCGATCCGGGCGGCGCTGCCGTCGCTGCGGCACACCGTCTCGATCCCCTACCTCGACCCCGACGGTTCGCCGGCGAACGGAGCACTGGCCTGGGCGGAGCTGGCGGCTGAGACCGACGAACCGCTGGCCTTCACCCCGGTGCCGTTCGACCATCCGCTGTACGTGCTCTACTCCTCCGGCACCACCGGGCTGCCCAAGCCGATCGTGCACGGACACGGCGGCATTCTGCTGGAACACCTGAAGATGCTCGCCCTGCATCACGACCTCGGTCCGGCGGACCGGTTCTTCTGGTTCACCACCACCGGCTGGATGATGTGGAACTTCCTGGTCTCCGGACCGGCGGTGGGCGCGGCGATCGTGCTGTTCGACGGCAACCCCGGCCACCCCGACCTGGGCGCGATGTGGCGGCTGGCCGAGCAGACCGGCACCACGTACTTCGGCACCTCCGCGCCCTTCCTGCTGGCCTGCCGCAAGGCCGGGCTGGTCCCGCGCGAGATCGCCGACCTCTCCGCGCTGCGCGGCCTCGGCTCCACCGGCGCGCCACTGCCCGCCGAGGGCTTCACCTGGGTGTACGACACGGTCGGTAGCGACCTTCAGCTCCAGTCCCTCTCCGGCGGCACCGACGTCTGCACCGGTTTCGTCGGCGGTGTGCCGCTGCTGCCGGTACACGCCGGTGAGATCGCCTGCCGGGCCCTGGGCGCCAAGGTGGAGGCCCGCTCGCCGGACGGCACCCCGGTCCTCGGGGAACTGGGCGAGTTGGTGATCACCGAGCCGATGCCGAGCATGCCGGTGGGATTCTGGAACGACCCGGACGGGGTCCGCTACCGGGAGGCATACTTCGACGTCTATCCCGGAGTGTGGCGGCACGGGGACTGGATCACCATCAACTCCCGGGGCGGCTGCGTCATCACCGGTCGCTCCGACGCCACCCTCAACCGGGGCGGCGTACGGCTCGGCACCGCCGAGTTCTACTCCGTCGTGGAAGGGCTGGACGAGGTCGTCGACTCGGTCGTGGTGCACCTGGAGGACGACGAGGGTGGCGCCGGTGAGCTGCTGCTGTTCGTGGTGCTCGCCGAGGGGGTTGCGCTCGACGACGAGTTGCGTCGGACGATCTGCCGCGAGCTGCGTACCGCGTTGTCCCCCCGACACGTACCCGATGAGATCCACCAGGTCCGCGCGGTGCCACGCACCCTGTCGGCGAAGAAGCTCGAGGTGCCGGTCAAGAAGATCCTCACCGGTACCCCGGTCGACCAGGCCGCCGCCAAGGGCGCCCTGGTCAATCCCGAGTCCCTGGCCGCCTTCGCCACCCTGGCCCAACACCGCGCCCCGGACCGCCCCACCACCTGACCCGCCCCCAGTTGCCGAGCCCCCAACCCCGCGCGCCCAGCGCCGCCCACCCGGCCTCGGCCCCAGCTCCGGCCGGGCCCCGGCTCGGCCCCGGGTTCCGGCTCGGCTCCGAAGGAACATGGCTCGGGTGCTGGTGGCCATGACCCCGCCTCGGCGGTGGCGGGTTTCATATGAGCTGGGATCAGCCTTCACTCAGCGTGCTGTCGCGGCTCGCCCAACCATCATCCCTCTCCACCCTTTGCTCTGCTTCAACCCACGCAACAGTTACTCTCCGCAGCGTCTGGCGCGTGAGTGGCCCTGGACCATCAGCGCGTCGTCGCAGCTCAGCCAGTTGTGCGTTGGTTGAAGCAGAGCAAAGGGCGGGAGGGAAACATCTCCCGGCGCTGGCGCAGCAACGGTGGGTGAACCTCACGGAGAGCGAGGCTCGGGTGCTGACTGGTGGATTGGCGGCTGGCCTCGGTGGAGCGTCCTGGTCAGGGTCGGGCGGGCCAGCCGGGTCGGGCGGGCCAACCGGGTCGGGCGGGCAGTAAGACCGGGCGGGCCGGGGGCAGTCAGATCAGGGTGTGGGTGACCCGTTCCGTCGATTGACGGTCGGCCAGGCGGGCCTGGTCCGGGTGGGCGCAGAGCACCAGGGTGGCGGCCGCGCTGAGCGGAGCCAGCAGCCAGTCGAGCGGGTCCGGGTGCCGGTCGACGTCCACGAGGAGCCGGTCGCCCGGGGAGATGCCGAGTTCGGCGGCGCGGGCGGTGGCCCGGGCGCGCAGCGCGGTGTGGTCCGGCCCGCCCGGCGGGTACGCCGTGAAGTGGTCGCCGTGCGCGCGTACCTCGGTGACGTAGTCGGCGAAGCCCGCCGGCACCTCCCGCAGCGGCAGCGCGAACGGGTGCAGCGCCAGCGCGTACCGGTCGGGTGCCGACCAGGCGTCGGCCTCGGCGATGCGGTCGGTGGCGGCGAAGAGCACGTCCACCTCGCCCGGCGGGTCGGCTTCCGGCGGGCCGGCCGACCGAACCGTCAACCCGGCCGACCAGCAGCCGAGCAGCACGGCGGCACTCTGCCAGTGCGGCGGCAGCAGCACCGCCGCGGTGCCGCCCGGTCCGAGGGCCAGTTCGTCGACGAGCAGGTTGGCCGTCTTGGCCACCCAGTTTGCCAGTGTCGCCCCGGAAAGCTCGGTGCGCTCGCCGGACGTGTCGTCGTACCAGGTCAGCAGCGGGCGGTTCGGGTCGGTCGCGATCGCGTCGGCGAAGACCCGGGCAATGTTGTCGGCCATCGGCGCGAACGATACGCGTCCGGCGGCCGTACTCGATGACAGCGACAAGTCGGCGTACCGTCGGGTCGCAGTCAGCGTCCGTGCCCGGCTCCGGCGTAGGCTTGCCGGAGTGTCGTTCCCCACAGTCCCGCCACCGCAAGGAGTCGCCCCGTGACCGCCGGTCGCCCGCCCCGCGTGCTCATCGACGCCACGAGTGTTCCCGCCGATCGCGGCGGCGTCGGTAGATACGTCGATGGCCTGCTCGGCGCCCTCGGCAAGGTGTGCGGATCGGCGGTGGACCTGGTGGTGGTCAGCCTCCGCACCGATCTGGAGCGTTACCGCCGGAAGCTGCCCGGCGCGGAGATCATCCCGGCGCCGGCCGCGGTCGCGCACCGGCCGGCCCGGCTCGCCTGGGAGCAGACCGGTCTGCCCCTGCTCGCCCAACAGGTCGGCGCGGAGGTGCTGCACTCGCCCTTCTACACCTGCCCGCTGCGGGCCGGCTGTCCGGTCACCGTGACGGTGCACGATGCGACGTTCTTCACCGAGCCGGAGCACTACGACAAGTCCCGCCGGACGTTCTTCCGCAGCGCGATCAAGACCTCACTGCGGCGTGCGGACCGGGTGATCGTGCCCAGCAAGGCCACCCGCGACGAGTTGATCCGGCTGCTGGACGCCGACCCGACCCGGATCGACGTGGCCTACCACGGCGTGGACCAGGACGCCTTTCATGCGCCCGGCGACGAGGAGAAGGCCCGGGTGCGTGCCCGCCTGGGCCTCGGCGGCAGCAGCTATGTCGCCTTCCTCGGCGCCAAGGAGCCGCGCAAGAACGTGCCGAATCTGATCCGTGGCTGGGCCCGGGCGGTCGCCGACCGGCAGGACCCGCCCGCGCTGGTGGTGGCCGGCGGGCAGGGGCATGACGACGACATCGACCGAGCGGTGGCCGAGGTGCCCTCGCATCTGCGGCTGTTGCGTCCCGGGTACCTGCGCTACGGAGACCTGCCCGGCTTCCTCGGCGGGGCCCTGGTGGCCGCGTACCCCTCCTACGGCGAGGGGTTCGGGTTGCCCATCCTGGAGGCGATGGCGTGCGCCGCCCCGGTGCTCACCACCCCCCGGCTGTCGCTGCCAGAGGTCGGCGGTGACGCGGTGGCGTACACCAGCGAGGATCCGGACCAGATCGCCACCGACCTGGCCGCGCTGCTCGACGACGAGCCGCGCCGGTTGTCGCTGGCCAAGGCCGGCTTCGATCGGGCGAAGGAGTTCACCTGGGGGTCCAGCGCCGAGGTGCACATCGCGGCGTGGACCAGGGCGCGGGCCTGAGGCCGGCAACCGAGGCGCCCGGTCCGGGCGGTTCGGGCATGATGTCCTGGTGATCTATGTCGTCATTCCGGCCGGTGGCAGCGGCACAAGGTTGTGGCCGCTGTCCCGCGCCGGCCATCCCAAATTCCTCCACCCGTTCACCGGTACGTCCGCGTCGCTGCTCCAGGCGACGGTCGATCGGCTGGGGCCGCTGACCACCCCCGAGCGCACCATGGTGGTCACCGGGGTCGCGCACGCCGCGGCCGTGGCCCGCCAGCTGACCGGTCTGCCGGAGGAAAACATCCTGGTCGAACCGTCACCACGGGACTCCTGCGCCGCCATCGCGCTGGCCGCGGCGGTGATCGCCGTACGCGATCCGGACGCCGTCATGGGGTCGTTCGCCGCCGACCACCTGATCGGCGACCCACAGCGATGGGTGGACACCGTCCGGGAGGCGGTCCGGGGTGCGGAGCAGGGGCTGCTGATGACGGTCGGGATCACCCCGACCCGGCCGGAGACCGGCTACGGATACCTGCGGACCGGCGAACCCGTCGGTGGCGGCCCGATGCGTCCGGTGGTCGAGTTCAAAGAGAAGCCGAGCGCGGAGGTGGCCGAGACGTACGTGCGGTCGGGCCACTATCTCTGGAACGCCGGCATGTTCGTCTGGCGGGTGTCGGCGTTCCTCGCCGAACTGGCACGGCAGCAGCCGGACCTGCACGCCGGGGTCACCGCGATCGCGGTGGCGTGGGGCACCGACGAACAGGACGACGTGCTCGGAGCGGTCTGGCCCACGCTGACGAAGATCTCCGTGGACTACGCGGTGATGGAGGGTGCGGCCGCGGCTGGCCGGGTGGCGACCGTACCCGGTGACTTCCGGTGGAACGACGTGGGTGACTTCCACACCCTCGGTGAGGTACTGCCGGCGGACACCGCCGGCAACGTGGTGCTCACCGGCGACGCCAAGACCGAGGTGCTGCTGCACGACAGCAGCGGCATGGTGGTGGTGCCGCAGGCCGGCCGGCTGGTGGCCGCCGTCGGCGTACGGGACCTGATCGTGGTCGACACCGAGGACGCGTTGCTGGTCTGCCCGCGCGACCGCGCTCAGGACGTGAAGTCGATCGTGGACGAGCTCAAGAGACGGGGTGAGGACAAGCTCGTCTGAAGGCTGCCAGGCCCGGTGTGACGAGCCGGGCCGTGCCGCCGGCCAGCGGATGCGGTAGGCGCTCCGGTGGGAACCAGCCGAGCGCCTCGGATTCCGCGCTGACCCGTTCCGTCGCTCCGGCCGGGGCGAACACGGCGAAGCGCACGTCGTGGTGCAGCGACCCGCCCTGGCAGGCCACCGGGTGCACGTCCACGTCGATCGGCATCGGATCGATCCGCAGACCGGTGACGCCCGACTCCTCGGTGGCCTCCCGCAACGCCGCACCGGCCAGGGTGCGGTCGCCGGGCTCGCAGTGCCCGCCCAACTGCACCCACTTGTGGAACTTTCCGTGCAGGCAGAGCAGCACCTGGGTGCCGGTCGCGTCGAACACCAACGCGCTGGCGGTGACGTGACCGGCCCGGTGTTCGCGGCTCATCGCGATCGGTCCGGCGTCGAGCAGACCGAGGGTGCGGTCCCGGGCCACCGCCGCGTCCGGGCTGGTCGGCGTCCAGCCACTGAGCACCGCTACCGCGTCGGCGTGCAGCGCCGTCCAGCCGTCCGCGTCGCCGCGCGGGGATTCGTCCACAATTCGGGGCGTCGACAACGGCCGCTCCTCTCGTCCGTGCCAGCGTACGGGGTGCTGGTGGACCGCCGATGCGGTGTGCGGGAGCTGGGCGGATGTGCCTGGGCTGGACCAGCGAGATCGGGCGGCACCCCCTGCGGAATCTGAGCCGCAGACCCTCGAATGGTGCCGCCCGCTCTCGGGCACCCAGCGGGGCAAACACGTTCGACGTGCGTCGCCCCCTGTGGCACCGGAAGCATGGCGGATTCATATGACGGGCGTCGAGGTCTTTTAGCTGAGGCTTAACTGCCCGAGGCCGACGCGGCCGGGTAGAGTTCGAAGGTCGCCGGGCGCCCCCTTCGCCGGGCGATGGGAGTACCCATGCTGAAGATCCATTTCTCCGGCGAGGACATCCTCCGGACCAGGGTGGCTCCGGCGGCCGATCCGGTCTGGGAAGTGGTGCTGAGCCTGCACCTGCTGCCCGGGCGTAGCCGTGACCCGTTGCTCGCCGGTTGGCGCCGCGAGGTCTCGCGAGGGTTCCGTCGACAGGTGGACTCCGAGGCGCTGCGACTGCTGTCCACGTTGAGCCCGCCGCGCGGCTACTTTCCGGACTTCCTCACCCCGTACGAGAGCGTGCGCGGTTTCGAGGCGGGGATGGAGGCGCTGCGGCGTACCCCCGTGGCGTTGCTGCAACGCGACCTGACGCTGCTCGCCAACAGCAACCGGAACCTGCCCGCCGGTGTCGCCGCCATCGCCCGGGGTGAGCCGGAGGCGCTGACCCACCTGACGGAGACGATGGGCCGCTACCGGGAGCTCGCCCTCGGCCCGTACTGGGCGCGGGTCCAGGGGGCGGTGGAGGCCGATCGTGCCCGTCGCGCTCGGGCCATGCTCGACGGCGGTGTCGAAGGGCTGCTGACCACGCTGCGGCCGGGCCTGCGCTGGGAGTCGGGCGTGCTGGAGATCCCCGCCTACCCGAGGAGCCGGGAACTTCACCTGGAGGGCCGAGGGCTGCTGCTGGTGCCGTCGTTCTTCTGTGCGAACACGCCCGTCGCGCTGCTCGACCCGGAACTACCGCCGGTGCTGGTCTACCCGGTGGACAAGCTGGGTGGGTTGACCGCGGACGCAGGCGGGGCGGACGGTACCGGCCGGGAGGCGCTGGCCGCGTTGCTCGGTCGTACCCGCGCGGCGGTGCTAGCCGCAAGCGACGACGGCTGTACCACCGGCGAGTTGGCGCGCCGGCTGCGCATCTCGGCAGCCGCGGCCAGCCAGCACACCACCGTGCTGCGGAACGCCGGCCTGCTGGTCAGCCACCGTGACCGCAACACCGTCCTGCACACCCTCACCCCACTAGGCCGCGCCGTCCTCAACCCCTGACCCCCACCCCAACCCCCAACCCCCAACCCCCACCCCCACCCCCACCCCAACCCCCACCCCCACCCACCGCCGGTCCGTTGATCATGAGGTTATTGCTTGTGAGAGCGCTTTCCGAAGCGAATAACTTCATGATCAGCCTGGGCGGGGGCCTGGTATCGCCATCCTGGAGATGCCCGACCGGTCTTGGCGTGGGTGCGCGACGGGCCGCCCTCCACCAGGGCAGGGCAGGGCAGGGCAGGAGAGGGTGGGGTGGGGTGGGGGGTTAGAGGGCGAGGGTGGCGGCGGCGGTGGTGCCGCTGGGTGGGGGGAGGAGTTGGGTGGGGACGCCGGCTGCCGCGAGGGCGGTGCGCAGGCGTTGCACGTCGGTGCCGAAGCGGACCAGTTGGACCGGGCCCACCGGGGTGGGTGGGGAACAGAGCACCAGGCCGGTCGCCTGGGCCGGCCAACCCGGCACGATGGGGACCAGCGCAGCGCGTACCTCGTCGTCGGTCACCTGGGTGAAGACCGTGCCGGGCGCGATCACGTCGGCGACCGAGGCGATCGCCCGGTCGACGGCGGCCGGGTCGGGCGCGGCGTCGCCCGGGTGGTCCGGCAGGGTGGCGGCGGCGGCCAGGCCGGCGGCGGTCGCCTCGGCGGTGCCGAGCGAGAACAGGTCCATCGAGGCGTCCCGGACCAGGACCCCGGCGCCCTCGCCGTCAACCGACAGCGGTGGCGTCAGGTAACCGCGGATCACCGCGACCGGCATCTGATCACACTTGCCCTTGATCAGTTCGCCCGCCGCGGCCAGCTCGTCGACCACCGCCATCTGGGTCAGCACCAGCTCGTTGCCGTACGGGTCGACCTCGCCCCGGTGGTCACGGATGGCGTCCATCCCGGCGACGCCGAGGGCCACGTCGGTCAGCCCGTTGCGCCAGGGGCGACCCATGGTGTCGCTGACGACGACCGCGACGTCCACGCCGTACCGGTCGCGCAGGCCGGAGCGGAGTGCGCGGGCCGAGGCGTCCGGGTCTTCCGGCAGCAGCACCAGCCGGGTCTTGTCGACGTTCGACGCGTCGATTCCGGCGGCGGCCATCACGAAGCCGTGGCGGGTCTGCACGATCCGGGTCGGGCCGCGCGACGCCACCACCCGTACCGTCTCCGCCGCCAGCACCTCGTCCCGGACGGCCTGCCGATCCGGACCGTCGGCGGGTACGTCGACCAGCCGTCCCTCGGCCTTGGAGATGATCTTGCTGGTCACCACCAGCACATCGCCGTCGCGCAGCCAGGGCGCCGCGCTTCCGATCAGGACCGCGAGGTCGTCGCCCTCGGTCACGTGCCCGATGCCGGGCACCGGCATGATCTCCAGTCTCACGTCAGCTCCACCGCGGCGCGGACCATCGCCGCCGTCGCCGTCTCGTCGGTCATCCGCAGCGGAACCGCGCGGACCGTCACGTCCGGCACCACCGTTTCGGCATCCTCCTCGGCCACCAACCAGCCGTCGAGCAGCCCTCCGGTGGCCCGGCCTCCGTACAGCCCACCGACGCCGCCGGCGGAGCACTCCACGCCGACGACCGCCAGGCAGCGGTCGGCCATGCCGCGTACCGGCGCGTCACCGATGATCGGCGAAACGCCCACCACCGGGGCGGGACCGTCCGTCAGCGCCTCGCGCAGGCCCGGTACGGCCAGGATCGGCGCGATGCTGACCACCGGGTTGCTCGGCGCCACGAGCACCACGTCGGCTCCGGTGATCGCCTCCGTCACGCCGGGTGCCGGCTGCGCCGACTCCGCTCCCACGAAGACGAACCGGTGGGTCGGAATCTGAGCCCGGTACCGCACCCACCATTCCTGGAAGTGGATCGCCCGCTGGCCACCGTCGAGGTCCGCGACCGCGTGCGTCTCCAGGCGGTCGTCGGTCGCCGGCAGCAGGCGTACGCCGGGCTGCCAGCGGGTCGCCAGTGCCTCGGTGACCTGGTGCAGCGGATAGCCGGCGTCGAGCATTGTGGTGCGGACCAGGTGGGTGGCGATGTCCCGGTCACCCAGCCCGAACCAGCTCGGCTCGGCGCCGTACGCCGCCAGCTCGTCCTTGACCGTCCAGCTCTCGTCGACGCGCCCCCAGCCCCGCTGCGGGTCGGCACCGCCGCCGAGGGTGTACAGCACGCTGTCCAGGTCCGGGCAGATCCGGAGCCCGTGCAGCCGTAGGTCGTCGCCGACGTTGACCACGGCGGTCACCTCGGCACCCACCTCGCGGGCGTACGCCCGCACCCCCAGCAGGAACCGGGCACCGCCGATTCCGCCGGTCAGAACCACGATGCGCATCCGCCCATCCTCGCCTACGTGACGCCTCCGGCAGCCAGGTGCCCCGGGAGACTAGGCTCACGTCGGCATCTGTCCGCTTTCGCCCCAGGGAGAGTTCGTGACCAGCCCCGCCGAGCCCCCGCCCAACGATCCGACCCCGGCCCGCCAGGTGACCGGGCCGCTGCGTGAACTCGTCGCCCTCGTGCTCCTGGGCGCGAACGCCGTCTTCCTCTTCGTGGGCCTGATCCGGCTGCTGACCCCGCAGGGCGCCTACAGCACGGTGACCGGCCGTGCCGCCAGCTCGTTCTTCGCCTTCATCGGCGTCGAGGCGGTCGTCCTGCCGGTGCTGGCGGTACTGCTGGCCACGCATCTCGCCCCGGCCGTCGGACGGGCGAAACTGATCACGCAGGTGGCGCTGATCGAGTACGCGGTCAGTGCCGTGCTCGGCGGTCTGACCCTGCTGATCTGGGTGGTCGGCCGGCTGGCCGAGGCGCAGCTCTTCGACGCCATGACCGGCCTGCTCACCCGGGTCGCCTGGGTGGCGCTGTTCGCGGCGGCGGCCTATGTGGTCTGGAGCGTGTGGCAGCGGCTTTACCACGTGCCCCGGCCCAAGCCCGAGCCCGGCCTGTACGGCACGCCGCAGCAGGGCTGGCCGCAGCCGGGAGGCCCGGGTCAGTTCGGTGGCCAGCCCGGTCAGCAGGGCGGCGGTTGGGTGCCGCCCGGCCAGTCGGGCAGTTGGCCGGGTGCCGACCGGCCCGCCGGCTATCCGGCCGGCTACCCCGGCACCGGACACCCCGGGGCGGGGCAGCCGAATCAGTCCGGTCCCGGCCAGTTCGGCGGCTACCCGGCGGGCGGCACGACCCAGGGCCACCCCGGCGGTCAGGGCCACCCCGGCGGTCAGGGCCACCCCGGCGGTCAGGGGCACCCCGGCGGTCAGGGCCAGGCCGGCAGCCAGGGCCACGCCGGCGGTCAGCCGGGCTGGCCGGTCGCCGGCCAGGCACCCTCCGCCGGCGGGCCGGCGGAGTCCCCGCACACCTGGCCGCCGCACGGTCAGCCGGCGGTGCCACCGCAGTCGGCGGCACCGTCCTCGCCGGCCGCACCGCCGTTCGGGCAGCCGGCCTCGGCCGACCCGACCCAGAGCATCCCGCGTCAGGGCGACCCGGCCGGGAGCATGCCGCGTCAGGGTGGCGTGGCTGGGAGCGTCGAACGCCAGGGTGCCGAGCCGACCCAGGCGATCCCGCATCCGAGTGCTGAGCCGACCCAGGCGATCCCGCATCAGAGTGCCGAGCCGACCCAGGCGATCCGGCGGCCGGGCGATGGTGAGGCCGGCCCGTCGGTTTCCCGGCCGGGCGACGGAGATGCCGACCGTACCCAGCGGATCGATCCGGGCGACCAGCCCGGCTGAGCGACCGCAGGCATCGGGCCGAGCCAGGTTCGCTGTCTGTGGGAGTACGTGCGGTTGCCCACGGGCGGGGGGCCGGACCGGGCCGCAGCGCATAGGCTGAGCGGATGGTTGATCAGAGCGAGCGCGGGCCGGGTGACGGGGGCGTACGGCGGGCACTGCGCCGCGCCGCCACCGGGCGGGCGCTCGACGTCGACGAGGCGTCGACCCTGCTGACCGCCCGGGGCGCGGCCCTGGAGGAACTGCTCGGCATCGCCGGTGCGATCCGTGACGCGGGTCTGCGGGACGCCGGCCGGCCCGGCGTGGTGACGTACTCGAAGAAGGTCTTCATTCCGCTGACCCGGCTCTGCCGGGACCGCTGCCACTACTGCACGTTCGCCACGGTGCCGCACCGGCTGCCGGCGGCCTTCCTCGACCGCGACGAGGTGCTGGCCATCGCCCGGGCCGGTGCGGCACAGGGCTGCAAGGAGGCCCTGTTCACCCTCGGTGACCGACCGGAGGAGCGCTGGCCGGCCGCCCGGCAGTGGCTGGAGGAACGCGGCTACGGGTCCACTCTGGATTACGTACGGGCCTGCGCCGTGGCGGTGCTGGAGGAGACCGGCCTGCTGCCGCACCTGAACCCGGGCGTGCTCTCCTGGGCGGAACTGCAACGGCTCAAACCGGTGGCGCCGAGCATGGGGATGATGCTGGAGACCACGGCCACCCGGCTGTGGTCCGAGCCCGGCGGCCCGCACTACGGCTCACCGGACAAGGAACCGGCGGTGCGGTTGCGGGTGCTCGACGACGCCGGACGGGTCGGCGTCCCGTTCACCACCGGCATCCTGATCGGCATCGGCGAGACCCTCGCGGAGCGGGTCGATGCGATCTTCGCGATGCGGCGTACCCACCGCGAGTACGGCCATCTCCAGGAGGTGATCGTGCAGAATTTCCGGGCGAAGCCGGACACGGCGATGCGTGGGATGCCCGACGCCGAGCTGCACGACCTCGCGGCCACCGTGGCGGTGGCCCGGGTGCTGCTGGGCCCGAAAGCCCGCATCCAGGCGCCACCGAACCTGATCGCCGGCGAGTACGACCTGCTGCTGCGGGCCGGCATCGACGACTGGGGCGGTGTCTCACCGGTGACCCCGGATCACGTCAACCCGGAGCGCCCCTGGCCGCAGCTCGACGAACTGGCTTCCCGTACCGCGGCAGCCGGCTTCACCCTGCGGGAACGGTTGACCGTCTACCCGGAGTACGTCCAGGCCGGTGAGCCGTGGCTGGACGCACGACTGCTGCCGCACGTGACCGCGTTGGCCGATCCGGCGACCGGGCTGGCGGTTGAGACGGCTCGTCCGGTCGGCCGGCCGTGGCAGGAGCCCGACGAGACCTTCGGCGGACGGACCGACCTGCACGCCACCATCGACACCGCGGGGCGTACGGACGACCGGCGGGGCGACTTCGACCACGTCTATGGTGACTGGGCCGAGGTGGCCGCGAAGGCGGCGGTGCCTCCGGCGCGGGCGGGTGTCGAGGATGGTCCGGCACCGGAGGCGGGGTCCGCTGTCCGGGCCGGCCGGCAGGCCACCGCCGGCTCCGGCGACGCCGACCTGCGGGTCGGGTTGCGGTTGGCCGCCGAGGATCCGGCGGCGCTGCTGGAGCCCCGGCACACCGACGCCGCACTGGCGCTGTTCGGCGCGGACGGTCAGGCGCTGGACGAGCTGTGCCGCACCGCCGACGAGCTGCGCCGCTCCGCCGTGGGTGACGACGTGACCTACGTGGTCAACCGCAACATCAACTTCTCCAACGTCTGCTACGTGGGCTGCCGATTCTGCGCCTTCGCCCAGCGGGAACGGGACGCCGACGCGTACCGGCTCTCGGTGGAGCAGGTCGCGGACCGGGCGCAGGAGGCGTGGGAGGCCGGTGCCGGCGAGGTCTGCCTCCAGGGTGGCATCGACCCGAAGCTGCCGGTGACGATCTACGCCGACCTGGTCCGGGCGATCAAGGCCCGGGTACCGCAGATGCACGTGCACGCCTTCTCGCCGATGGAGATCGTCACCGCTGCCGCCAAGGCCGGTGTGTCCGTGCGGGAGTGGCTGGCCGGGCTGCGCGAGGCGGGACTGGACACCATCCCGGGCACCGCGGCGGAGATCCTCGACGACGAGGTGCGTTGGGTGCTCACCAAGGGCAAGCTGCCGACCGCCGCCTGGGTGGAGGTGGTAAGCACGGCCCACGAGCTGGGCATCCGGTCCAGCTCGACGATGATGTACGGCCATGTCGACCATCCCGCACACTGGCTGGCGCACTTCCGGGTGCTGGCCGGGGTGCAGGACCGTACCGGCGGGTTCACCGAGTTCGTGGCGCTGCCGTTCGTGCACACCAACGCCCCGATCTACCTCGCCGGCATCGCCCGGCCCGGCCCGACGTGGCGGGAGAACCGGGTGGTGCACGCGATGGCGCGGGTGCTGTTGCACGGCCGGATCGACAACATCCAGTGCTCCTGGGTGAAGCTGGGCGACGCCGGCACCGCGGAGCTGCTGCGCAGCGGCTGCAACGACCTGGGCGGCACGCTGATGGAGGAGACCATCTCGCGGATGGCCGGCTCCGGCAACGGGTCGGCGCGCACCGAGGAACAGTTGCGGGCCATCGCGGCGGCGGCGGGCCGACCGGCGCGTAGGCGTACGACCGCGTACGGTCACATCACGGCCTAGCGTCGAACCTTCGCCCGCCGCCGGACGTACCTGTCGATGCCGGCGGCGGCACGGCGAGGACCGCCGCCGGCACCCCTCTCGGGGGCCCGGCGTGGTCTGTCGTGACCCCCGTCCGTCATCGCGGGCGCCTGCGCGCCGCCGCCGGAAAGGTTGGTCATGATCACTGAGAAGCGTAAGCGGCGTTGGCCGAAACTGACCCGCCGCCAGACGATCACCGCCGCGGCCAGTGCCACCCTCGGCGCCGCCGCGCTCGCGGTGCCGGGGCTGTCCCTGGCCGGTGACGGCGACGACAAGGCGGCGGCCGGCCCCGACGAGACGATCGTCGTACATCTGCGTGACGCCCGGTCCGGCACCATGGACGTGTTCGTCGGCCAGTCCCGCATCGAGGTGCGTGACCGTGGCCTGGCGGACCGGCTGCGTCGCGCCGCCGCCCGGCGCTGAGCCCGTGCCCGTCCGACCCTGCGTCGCAGCGCTAGCCGACTCGCCCGCCGTCCTGCGTGCCGTCGCCGTGCGTGCCGTCTCGGAAGTCGCGCCCTGCGCGCCGAGGCGGAGCCGGTTGCCGCGTTCCAGCCATCAGCGTTGAGCGCTTCCGCCGCCCCGCCGTAGCGAGCGGTCCGGCGTCCTCGGTGCGGGCCCGGTGCCCGGCCGACCATCCCGATTGACTCTTTCGCCCAGTGAGGTGGGTCCGTCATGTCTTCACACCGCGAGGCACCGGAGATCGCCAAGGATCCGGTCGCCGATTCATCCGACCTGTACGCCTTCGTCACCCCGGACCGCCCGGAAACGGTGACGCTGATCGCCAACTACGTGCCGTTGCAGCTACCCTCCGGCGGCCCGAACTTCTTCGAGTTTGGCGACGACGTGCGGTACGAGATCCACATCGACAACGACGGTGACGGGCGGCCGGACGTCACCTACCGCTTCGAATTCACCACCGAGATCACCAACCCGAACAGTTTTCTCTACAACACCGGGCCGATCGACGCGCTGGACAGCGAGAACTGGAACCGCCGGCAGTTCTACAGCCTGACCCGGATCGTCGGCGGCCGAGAGCAGCGGCTGGCCCGTAAGCTGCCCTGCCCGCCGTGCAACGTGGGCCCACTGTCCACACCGGACTACGGCGACCTGGTCCGTCAGGCGACCTTCTCGCTCTCCACCGGCGAGAAGGTCTTCGCCGGTCAGCGTGCCGACGGCTTCTTCGTGGACCTGGGTGCGATCTTCGACCTCGGTACGCTGCGGCCGTTCCAGCAGTTGCACGTCGCCGGCAAGAAGATCTTCAAAGAGGCCGGTGAGCCGGTCAACGCGACCGACCGGTTGAACGTGCACAGCCTGGCGTTGCAGGTGCCGATGGAGCGGCTGCGCCGCCGCGTCGACCGGTACCACTGGCAGGAACCCGCCTCGGTCATCGGGGTGTGGACCTCGGCGTCCCGCCGGCAGGTGCGGGTGCTCGGCGACCGGGTGGCGGCGGACACCAACGCCGGGCCGTTCACGCAGGTGTCCAGGTTGGGCAACCCGTTGTTCAACGAGGTCATCGTGCCGATGGCGCAGAAGGATCTGTGGAACACCCTGCCGCCGTCGGAGGACAAGCGGTTCGCGCAGTTCGTCGAGCGGCCGGAACTTGCCGCCCTGCTGCCGGTGCTCTACCCGGACGTCTTCCCCAACCTGGACAAGCTGAACAGGTCGAAGAAGGCCCGAGCCGACCTGGTCGCCATTCTGCTGACCGGCATCCCGGAGGGGCTGATCGACGGCTTCACCAACAGCACCGGGGACGTGCAGGCCGACATGCTCCGACTGAACACCGCGATCCCGCCGGCCCGCCGGCCGAACCGGTTCGGTGTGCTCGGCGGCGATCTCGCGGGCTTCCCGAACGGCCGGCGGGTGACCGACGACGTGGTGACCATCGCGCTGCGCGCCATCGCGGGGCTGACCGTGCCGCTGGTGGACCGGAAGTTCCAGCCGGACGAGGCGGCGGGAGCGGTGACGCCGGGACTGAGCGCAGCGGACGTGACCGCGCCGTTCCTGCGCAAGTTCCCGTTCCTCGGTACGCCCTACGACGGGTTCAACAACCCGTCGGCGGAATCCTGAGCCGAAGGTGGTGGAGATGAGCGGACACGAGCATGCACACACGTACGGCCCCTCGGGAACCGGGACGGTCGTCCTCGACCTGGGCGGAGACACCGGTGCCTTGATCATCTACACCGGACGACAACTGCTCGGCCGGGAGATCGAGGTGAGTCGGGCCGACCGGGACGGTGACCCCCGGACGCACTCCGCCGTACGCGAGCGTCGGGTCCGGGACGGTACGTTCCACAGTGCTGTCTACCCGGACCTCCCGGCGGGTGTCTATACCGTTTGGTGGGACAGCGACACGCCCGTCGGGTCGGTCACCGTGACCGGTGGCGTGGTCGCTGAATTCGCCTTGCCTACCAGCCTGACCCCGTCAGCCGACTGAACCGCCAGAGCCTCCGTCTACCGCGTTCCGTCCACTATGTGGGCGGGACGCGGTCGTCGTTCACCCGCTCGGCGGGCAGGGTTGGCGAAGTCGGGATAACCTTGCCCATCAAGATCAACGGATCTTGATGGGCGGCTTCCTCGGCGTCGACGCGAGGCCCGATCGCTCCGGCGGCGCTCGGCGCGCCACGGGAGAAAACCCGGGCAACTCGCCGGGGAGGGCGTTACTCGGCCGGGGTCTGAATCGATAGGGCAGGGCGAGACCGGGTGGTACCGACGGCCGTCCGGGACGCGTGTCGGGAGGGCGACTCCATTATCAAGTTTGGCTTGACGGCGCACGCATTACACGCGTGTAATTTGAATGGGGTTGTTCGCACGGAACGCACGATAACGGGACCGGACGGACAAAAGCACGCCTTTCGCGTGGGGGGTTGCAGCGGCGACGACGCCGGTGCGCGACAAGGAGGCAACTGAATGGACGGCCAGCTCGAGGCGGCCGACCTGCTCGGAAACGCGCCGGAGTGGCAGGAGCGGGCCCTGTGCTCGCAGACCGATCCGGAGGCGTTCTTCCCCGAGAAGGGCGGCTCGACCCGCGAGGCGAAGCGCATCTGCTCGCGGTGCGAGGTGAAGACGGAATGCCTCGAATACGCTCTCGGCCACGACGAGCGGTTCGGGATCTGGGGTGGGCTCTCCGAACGGGAGCGGCGCAAGCTCAAGCGCCGGGCGGCCTGATCCGACGTGGGGCGGGGCGGTTGGGGGCCGTCCCACCCGGCGCGGGTCCTGGCCGGGCGTCCGGATTTCAGCGTGGGTCGGGGCGGTTGGGGGGCCACCCCCTCCCGGCGCGGCGGCTTGGCTCGGCGCGCGGACGGCCGGCGGAGATTTCCGGGGGGCCGTGTTGAACGGTCGGCGGTCGCTCCGGCCGCGATCAGGCCAACTCGTCCGGGTCGACGCCGAGCAGGTTCGCCACCTGCTCGATGATGACATCGTGGACCAGATCGGCGAGATCCTCCCGGTCCATCGCCCGAAATTCCAGGGGTCGCCGGTACAACACGATCCGCGGCGGGACCTCCTGGCGGCCGGGTCGCCCGGGCAGCAGCCGGGCCAGCGGCACCTCGCCGTCTTCCAGCACGTCGGAGTCGTAGACGTTCAGATCGGGCGGGACGTCCTCGACGGCGAACTCGACCCCGGCCAGTTCCTTGGCGAACCGGCGCTCCAGCGTCTCGACAGTGTCCAGCACCAGGTCGTCGAAGATCTCCGCCTTGGTCCGCGCCAGCGGCACGGTGGCCGGCACCAGCCGCCCACGCAGACCGCGTCCGTGCCGGTCGCGGTGCGCCCGCCGGCCGGTGCCGGGGCGGCGGTTCTCCGGGCTCGTCATGAGCCAAAGAGTAGCTTCCGGTCAGCTCCTGGCCGCGTCAGCGGCGACCACGTGGCGCGTTGCGGCACCGGACGAGAAATGTGATCACCAAGACGGGCGTGTCGTAACGCGAAGCGGTGCGCCGGAGCCGGTAATGGAGATACCCTGCGCCGGTGAGGTCACCACGGCGCTGCTCCCGCAACGGCTGCCCCCGGCAAGCGGTCGCCACGCTGACCTATGTCTACAACGAGTCGACCGCCGTGGTGGGCCCGCTGGCCGCCTTCGCCGAGCCGCACACGTACGACCTCTGTGAGCCGCACGCCCGCAGTCTGACCGCACCGCGCGGTTGGGAGGTCGTCCGGCACGAGGGCGAGTTCGAGCCTCCGCCGCCCACCACGGACGACCTGGTGGCCCTGGCCGAGGCGGTCCGCGAGGCCGCCCGCCCCGCCCCCCGCCCGCCCCAGGACGACCAGAACCACCCCACCGCACCCCCCGCCGGCTCTCCTACCTCCCGCCGCGGCCACCTCCGCGTAATCCCCCCCACCCACTGACCCACCCCACGGCCCCCGTGCGCCCCCGCGCCCTCCTGCCGCGCCCCCGCGCCCTCCTGCCGTGCGTTGATCATGAGGTTAGCGGCGTTCTCGATCTCTAGAACTGCCGCTAACCTCATGATCAACGCGGGTGGTTGGGTGTGGGGTAAGGGTTAGAGGCGGGACCAGGCGTCGGTGAGTACGGTTCGCAGGATCTGTTCGATCTCGTCGAACTGGTGCTGGTCGGCGATCAGCGGCGGGGCGAGCTGGATCACCGGGTCGCCCCGGTCGTCGGCGCGGCAGTAGAGGCCGGCGTCGAACAGGGCGTTGGAGAGGAAGCCGCGCAGCAGCCGCTCCGACTCGGCCCCGTCGAACGTCTCCCGGGTCGTCTTGTCCTTGACCAGCTCGATGCCGTAGAAGTAGCCGTCGCCCCGGACATCGCCGACGATCGGCAGGTCGTGCAGCTTCTCCAGGGTGGCGCGGAACGCCGACTCGTTGGCGCGTACGTGCCCGATCAGGTCCTCCCGGTCGAAGACCTCCAGGTTGGCCAGGGCCACCGCGCAGGAGACCGGGTGACCGCCGAAGGTCACGCCGTGGGCGAACATGCCGGTCTCGGTCAGGAACGGCTCCATCAACCGGTCGCTGGCGATCATCGCGCCGAGCGGGGCATAGCCCGAGGTGATGCCCTTGGCGGTGGTGATGATGTCGGGCTGGTAGCCGTAGCGCCGGGCGCCGAAGTACTCGCCGAGCCGGCCCCACGAGCAGATCACCTCGTCGCTGACCAGCAGCACGTCGTACGCGTCGCAGATCTCCCGTACCCGCTCGAAGTAGCCGGGCGGCGGCGGGAAGCAGCCTCCCGAGTTCTGTACCGGCTCCAGGAAGACTGCCGCCACGGTGTCCGGCCCCTCCCGCTCGATGGCGCGACCGATCTCCTCGGCGGCCCAACGGCCGAACGCCACCGGATCGTCGCCGTGCTCCGGTGCCCGGTAGAAGTTCGTGTTCGGCACCTTGATGCCACCTGGCACCAGCGGCTCGAAGTCGGTCTTGATGCCGGGCAACCCGGTGATCGACAGGGCGCCCATCGAGGTGCCGTGGTACGCGATGTACCGACTGACCACCTTGTGCTTGGTCGGCTTGCCGACCCGCTTGAAGTACGCGCGGGCCAGCTTCCAGGCCGCTTCGACCGCCTCGGAACCACCGGTGGTGAAGAAGACCCGGTTCAGGTCGCCGGGGGTGAGTGCGGCGATCTTCTCGGCCAGCTCCACTGCCTTCGGGTGGGCGTACGACCAGAGCGGGAAGTAGGCCAGCTCGCCGGCCTGCTTCGCGGCGGCCTCGGCCAGCTCGGTGCGCCCGTGTCCGGCATTGACCACGAACAGCCCGGCCAGCCCGTCCAGGTAGCGGCGGCCCTGCGCATCCCAGACGTACGCGCCTTCGCCGCGCACGATCGTCGGCACCTCCGCGGCAGAGTAGCTCGCCATCCGGGTGAAGTGCATCCAGAGGTGGTCGGTGGCGTTGGCCATGTCAGCCCCATCGGGTCTCGGGCCGGTCGGGGGTCACCGGCCGCTCGTGCCACGGTTATCCCACAGTCTCACACCTCAAAGCAAGTGCTATCGGTTGGGGAACGGCGCTTACGCAACGGATTTGATGTTCCTGGACGGCTTTAGGCAACGGAATTCGCACTACGCCCGGCCGGTCCTCTGCGCCCCGACCGAACCCCGGCGGCCGTCGCTGGCCCAGCCGAGACGTTGCCGGCGTGCTCGGGTGGGGCGCTCGGGTCTGGTAGCTCCTGCGCGCCCTTTGCTCTGCTTCACCGGACGCACAGGAAGCCGGCGGGAATCGTTGCGTGGGTTGAAGCAGAGCAAAGGGCGCGAGGTGAAGTGGGGTGGGGCGGGGTGGGGTTTCGGGGGAGAGGCGGACCAGCGCCAGTGGGATGGGCGCGGTGGCCTCGACGAAGGTGTAGGTGGACCGGCGCCGGCTGGATGCTTGCGGCGGCGTCGACGGAGGCTTGGGTCGGTGGTTCGGTCACCGGCCGCCGCCATCCGGGTCGACCGTGATCGGTGCCGTTTCCAGGGCGTCTCCGGGGCATCTGGAGCGCATCTCGGATGCGCGAAACAGTCCTGACCGCAACACGCCGGTAGTGGGCGGACACGGCCACCCCTGGTGACTAGCGTGCGCCGGAGTGTGACGTGAGTCGGGAGGGTGCGATGGGCAACGGGACGGCGGTCAACGAGGCGCTGCGGGTGGCGATGGCGGACAAGGGTGAGACGGTCGAATCCCTGGCCGGGAAGGTGGGCGTCGACCCGAAGACGACCGCGCGCTGGCTGGCGGACGGGCGGATACCGCATCCGAGGACCAGGATCGCGGTGGCCAACCTGCTCGGCCGGCCGGCCAGGGAACTCTGGCCGGAGCCGTTCCGCCGCCGGGATCTGCCCTGGTTCCGGGAGTGGGCGGAACTGGAGCAGGACGCCCGGTCCATCCGGTCGTACGAGCCGTTGCTGGTGCCGGGCCTGCTCCAGACCGAGGCGTACGCCCGGGCGGTGCTGGCCACCGGCGGCCTGCTGTCGCCGACGGAGGTCGACGAGATCGTGGCGGCGCGACTGGCCCGGCAGCGGGTGCTGGAGCGGGATGTTCCGCTCCAGTTCATCGCGGTGCTCGACGAGGTGGTGCTGCGCCGGCCGGTCGGTCACGATCGGGGTGTGATGGCGGGGCAACTGACCCACCTGGCCGCCCTGGGCGCGCGGGAGTGCGTGCAGGTCCGGGTGATCCCGGCGGAGAACCCGTGGCACACCGGCCTGGCCGGGCCGTTCGTGCTGGCCCGGATGCCGGACGGCGCGGAGGTGGCCTATCTGGACAATCAACTGCGCGGTCAGGTGGTGACCGACAGTGCTGATCTTGCTAGCCTGGGCGCGAGGTGGGAGAGCGTCACAGGTGAGGCGCTGCCCCGTCGACAGTCCATCGACCTGATCAGGGAAGTGGCGACGACATGGAGTTGACTGACGCCCGCTGGCGCACCGCCACCCGCAGCAGCAACAACGGCGGCAACTGTGTCGAGGTGGCCGACAATCTGCCCGGCCGGGTGCTGGTGCGCGACAGCAAGGATCGAGCCGGCGGCACCCTGGCCTTCACCCCGACCGCTTGGCGTGCCTTTGTCGCCACCACCGCCCGCAGTACGGTCTGAGTCGCCGCTCCGCTCGGCCTACCCGCTCCGGGTCGCCGCATCTGGTGCCTCCGCCCAACCCCGTCGTCCCCAAATGCGGCATGTGGTGGTCTCAGGCGACCCGGATGGCGCGAGATGCGGCATGTCGCGGTCTCAGGCGACTCGGATGGCGCGGGATGCGGCATGTGGCGGTCTCGGGCGACCCGCATGGCGCGAGATGCGGCATGTCGAGTGGATCAAGCGGGCGGGTCAGGCGGTGCCCCAGCTGTAGGTCTGCTTGCGCAGTTTGAGGTAGACGAACGCCTCGGTCGACAGCACCCCGTCCACGGCGCGCAGTCGTTGCAGGATCTCCAGCAGGTGCTCGTCGTTGCGGCACACCACCTCGGCCAGCAGGTCGAACGAGCCGGCGGTGATTACCACGTAGTCGACCTCGTCCAACTCGGCGAGGCGGTCGGCGACGCTCTCCAGGTCGCCGTCGGTGCGCAGCCCGATCATGGCCTGCCGGGGGAAGCCCAGTTGAAGTGGGTCGGTCACCGCGACGATCTGCATCACGCCGGCGTCGAGCAGGCGCTGTACGCGTTGGCGTACCGCCGCTTCGGAGAGCCCCACCGCCTTGCCGATGGTGGCGTACGGGCGGCGACCGTCCTCCTGCAACTGCTCGATGATCTGCTTCGCCACATCGTCGAGCAGGGCGTGGCTGGCGCCCTCCCGCACGCTGACCCGGCGTCCGCCGCTGCCGTTGTCCTGCTGCCGGTTCGTCATCGACCGCTCCCCATGTCCGTCACCGGGGTGAGCCTAGCGTCATCGGCAACTCTGGCGTAATTCGTCGTGAGGAGCTATCTCGGCAACGGAATCCCTTGTGAGTGAGGTTCTCTCATGTCAGGATCAGTCGTCTATCGCCACTGACCCTCCAGCCCCAGCCGGCGCGCCCACCCCCGTCCCGCCGCCGACGATCACCGATAGGAGTCGTCACATGCGTAGTGTCCACCGGGCCCTCACCCGGCGTGGTCTGCTCACCGGCACCCTCGGCTCGGCCGCGTTGCTCGCGGCCGGCGGCACCCTGGTCGGCTGCGGCACCCCCGCCGCGCAGCAGACCGAGGAGGGATGCGTCAGCGAGGATCTGTCCGGCTCGGAGAAGACGCTGGCCTTCTCCAACTGGCCGCAGTACATGGACGTCGACGAGGACGACGAGTCGAAGCGTCCCAGCCTGGACGGGTTCGTCAGCAGGACCGGCATTCAGGTGACCTACACCGAGGACGTCAACGACAACAACGAGTTCTTCGGCAAGGTGCAGAACCAGCTCGCCGCCTGCCAGGGCACCGGGCGGGACATCATGGTGCTCACCGACTGGATGGCCGCCAGGATGATCCGGCTCGGCTGGATCCAGAAGCTCGACACGGCGAAGCTGCCTAACGTCGAGGCCAACCTCCTGCCGTCGCTGCGGAACCGCCCCTTCGACGTCGAGAACCAGTTCGCCGTCCCGTGGCAGTCCGGCCTCGCCGGACTGGCCTACAACGGCCGGGTCACCGGCGAGATCCGTACCGTCGACGAACTGCTCACCCGCCCCGACCTCAAGGGCAAGGTGACCGCGCTCAGCGAGATGCGTGACACCATGGGTCTGCTGTTGATGTCCAACGGCCACGACCCGGCAGACTTCACCGCCAGCCAGTTCGACGACGCGCTCAACAAGCTCAAGCGGGCCGTGGACTCCGGGCAGATCCGCCGGTTCACCGGCAACGACTACGCCCCCGACCTGGCCAAGGGCGACATCGCCGCGTGCGTCGGCTGGTCCGGGGACATCATCCAGCTCGGCTTCGAAGACGAACGGATCAAGTTTGTGGTGCCCGACTCCGGCGTGATGCTCTGGTCGGACAACATGCTGGTGCCGAACCGGGCCAGCCACAAGGCCAACGCCGAAGAGCTGATCAACCACTACTACGATCCGGCGGTCGCCGCCCAGCTCGCCGCGTACGTCAACTACATCTGCCCGGTGCAGGGGGCGCAGGCGGAGATGGAAAAGCTCGACCCGGAGCTGGCCGCGAACCCGCTGATCTTCCCGGACGAGGCAATGCTCGCCAAGTCCCGGGTCTTCATGGCGCTGGACGAGCAGCAGGAACGCGAGTACGAGACCAAGTTCCAGCAGGTTATCGGGGCGTGAGATGGCGCGGGAGACTCCGGCCGGCGACCTGAGCCTGGCCAACCTCACCAAGACCTTCGGCACCTTCACCGCGGTCGACGACCTGAGCCTGACCGTTCCGCAGGGTTCGTTCTTCGCCCTGCTCGGCGCCTCGGGCTGCGGCAAGACCACCACCCTGCGGATGATCGCCGGCCTGGAGGAGCCGACAAGCGGGCAGGTACTGCTCGGTGACCGGGACATCTCCCGACTGCGGCCGTACAAGCGACCGGTCAACACGGTGTTCCAGAGCTACGCGCTCTTCCCGCACCTGGACATCTTCGAGAACGTCGCCTTCGGGCTGCGGCGGCGCGGCATCCGCTCGGTCGACGGCCAGGTGCGGCAGATGCTGTCCCTGGTGCAGCTCGACGGGTACGAGCGGCGCCGCCCCGCCCAGCTCTCCGGCGGCCAGCAGCAGCGCGTCGCGTTGGCCCGGGCCCTGATCAACCACCCGCAGGTGCTGCTGCTCGACGAGCCGCTCGGTGCGCTCGACCTGAAGCTGCGCCGCCAGATGCAGATCGAACTCAAACGGATCCAGACCGAGGTCGGCATCACCTTCGTGCACGTCACCCACGACCAGGAGGAAGCCATGACCATGGCGGACACGGTCGCGGTGATGAACGCCGGCCGGATCGAGCAACTCGGCGCACCGGCCGAGATCTATGAGTTCCCGGCGACCGCCTTCGTGGCCAACTTCCTCGGCCAGTCGAACCTGATCGCCGGTGACGTCTCCGGCGGCAGCGGGGACGACCTGCTGGTCACCGCACACGGCGCGCGGTTCTCCGTGCCGTCGGCGCGGTCCCGCACCGACCGGGGTCCGGTCTTTCTGGGCGTACGTCCCGAGAAGCTGCACCTGGCCACGGCGGCCGTGCAGGTGCCCGCCGGCAACCAGCACCTCGAAGGCACCATCACCGATGCCTCCTACGTCGGGGTGAGCACGCAGTACCTGCTGCGTACCGGCTGGGGCACCGAGCTGAGCGTCTTCGTCGCCAACAGCGGGGCGCAGCAGCGCTTCGCCGTCGGCGAGCGGGCCGTGGCGTACTGGGATCCGCAGCACGCCTTCCTGCTCGGCCGGGGTGCCGATGAGCCGGACCGGACCACCCCGGTCCTGGAGGAGCCGGTCGGTGCGTCCTCATGAGCCGGCGAAGCGAGGTGATCCGGTGAGCGCGCTGGCCCACGTGCCCACCGGCTCCGGGCAGCCGACGTCGCCGGCTGCCCGATCGGGCCGTCACCGGTTCCTGCCGTACCTGCTGTTGCTGCCGGGCGCGGCCTGGCTGGTCCTGTTCTTCGCCGTGCCGTTGGTGCAGCTCGCCGCGGCCAGCCTCTACGACCCCACCGGCTCGCTCTCCACCGGGTACGCGCTGACCTGGGCCTTCGGGAACTATCCGGCGGCGGTGCAGGCGTACTGGCCGCAGTTCGGGCGGTCCTTCCTGTACGCCGGCATCGCGCTGGTGCTGGCGCTGCTGATGGGCTACCCGCTGGCGTACGCGATCGCCCAGAAGGCCGGCCGGTGGAAGAACCTGCTGCTGGTCTGCGTGATCGCGCCGATGTTCACCAGCTTCCTGGTTCGTACGTTGGCCTGGAAGACGATCCTGTCGGACAACGGCTGGCTGGTCGGTCTGCTGCGCGACGTGCACCTGCTCGGCCCGGACGGTCGACTGTTGGCCACCCCGGTCGCGGTGGTGCTCGGCCTGACGTACAACTTCCTGCCGTTCTTGGTGCTGCCGCTGTACGCGAGCCTGGAGCGGCTGGACCACCGGCTGCTGGAAGCGTCGAGCGACCTGTACGCGAGCCCGCTGAAGACGTTCCGCCGGGTCACCCTGCCCCTGTCGATGCCGGGGCTGATCGCCGGCACCCTGCTCTTCTTCATTCCGGCGACCGGCGACTACATAAACGCGGAACTGCTCGGCACCCCGAACGAGTACATGATCGGCAACGTCATCGACTCGGCGTTCCTGGTCCGCCTCGATTACCCGCAGGGTGCGGCGCTGTCCTTCCTGCTGATGTCGGCGATCCTCGCGGTGGTCTTCGGCTACCTGCGCCGCGCCGGCACGGAGGAAGTCCTGTGACGCGCGCTTCCCGTTGGTTCGCCGAACACTGGGTGACGGGCGTGGCGCTGCTGGTGCTCGGTTACCTGTTCCTGCCGATCGCCGTGGTCGCCGCGTTGTCGTTCAACCGCCCCTCCAGCCGGCTGTCGTACGACTTCAACGAGTTCACCCTCGACAACTGGCGCAACCCGTGTGCCACCTCCGACATGTGCGACGCGGTGCTGCGCAGCGTGCAGATCGGGTTCCTGGCCACCGTGGCGGCCACCGCGCTCGGCACGCTGATGGCGTTCGCCCTGGCCCGGCACCGGTTCCGGGGCCGGTCCGGGCTCAACGTGCTGATCTTCCTGCCGATGGCGACGCCGGAACTGGTGATGGGCACCTCGCTGCTCGCCCTCTTCGTCTCCGGCGGCGTGCCGCTCGGCTTCTGGACGATCGTCATCGCCCACGTGATGTTCTGCGTGTCGTTCGTGGTGGTGACCGTCAAGGCGCGGCTGACCGGGATGGACGGGCGGCTGGAGGAGGCCGCGATGGACCTGTACGCCAATGAGTGGCAGACGTTCCGGCGGATCACCCTGCCGCTGGTGCTGCCCGGCATCGTGGCCGCCGCCCTGCTGGCGTTTTCGCTCAGCTTCGACGACTTCATCGTCACGAACTTCAACTCGGGCACCACCGTCACGTTCCCGATGTACGTCTGGGGTGCCGCCCAGCGGGGCATTCCACCGCAGGTAAACGTCATCGGCACGGCCATGTTCGGAATCGCGCTGCTGCTGGTGCTGGCCACCTCGCTGCACGGCCGGCGAGCCCGCCGGGCGGCGATCGTTCCCGTGCCCGTGAAGGGAAACGGCCGGCCATGACCCGGGCACCTGCCGGCCGGGCGGCGCGACACGGGCCAGTGTCCCCGGTCGGCCTGGCCGACGTGCCCGGACGGTCCGCGCCGGGACCGTCGGGTCCGCTCAGGGCGACGACATGAACCGCGCCGGGGATCCGACCCGGGCCCTGGCCGAGGCGGCGCGGGTGCCGTACTGGTTGGACCGCCCGGTTCGGCCCGCGCCGCTGCCGCCGCTGACCGGCGCGACAAGCGCCGACCTGTTGGTGATCGGCGGCGGCTACAGCGGACTGTGGACGGCGCTGCTGGCCCGGCGGGCCGACCCCGGACGGGACGTGCTGCTGGTCGAGGCGGGCACCTGCGGCTGGGCCGCCTCCGGCCGCAACGGCGGATTCTGTGCGGCCTCGCTGACGCATGGGCTGGCCAACGGGGCACGACGGTTCCCCGATGAGATCGGCGAGCTGGAACGACTCGGTCGGGAGAACCTCGACGCGATCGAGGCGACCGTGGCCGAGTACGGCATCGACTGCGACTTCGAGCGAACCGGCGAGCTGGCCGTCGCCGTCGAGCCGTACCAGCTCGCCGGGCTGGCCGAGGAGGCCGAACTGGCCCGTCGGTACGGCCACCGGGTGACCCTGCTCGACGCCGACGAGGTACGCGCCGAAGTGGACTCGCCGACGTACCTCGGTGGTCTGTGGGACCGGGACCGGGTGGCGATGCTTGACCCCGCCCGGCTGGCCTGGGGGCTGCGCCGGGCCTGCCTGGCGGCGGGCGTCCGGATTCACGAGCACACCCGGGTCGCCGGGCTGCGCCGCGACGGCGGGGCGCTGTTGGCGCGTACCGTCGGGGCCGACGGCGTGCCCGGGGCGGTGCGTGCCGGGCGGGTGGTGCTGGCCACCAACGCCTTTCCGCCGCTGCTGCGCCGGCTGCGGGCCTGGGTGGTGCCGGTGTACGACTACGCGCTGATGACCGAGCCGTTGAGCGCCGAGCAGCGCAACGCCGTCGGCTGGCGCAACCGGCAGGGGCTGGCGGACGGCGGCAACCAGTTCCACTACTACCGGATCACCGGCGAGGGGCGGATCCTGTTCGGCGGCTACGACGCCGTCTACCACTACGGCAATCGGGTGGCACCGGCGTTGGACCAGCGGGACGCCACCTTCACCGCCCTGGCCAACCATTTCTTCACCACCTTCCCGCAGCTCGACGGCGTGCGGTTCAGTCACCGCTGGGGCGGAGTGATCGACACCTGCACCCGGTTCTGCGCGTTCTTCGGCACCGCGTACGACGGTCGGCTCGCCTACGCGGCCGGCTACACCGGGCTCGGTGTCGGCGCGACCCGGTTCGGTGCCCGGGTGCTGCTCGACCTGCTCGACGGCGCGGACACCCCGCTGACCCGGCTCAACCTGGTCCGCGACCGGCCGCTGCCGTTCCCGCCCGAACCGGCCCGCGCGGTCGGTATCGGGCTCACCCGTTGGTCCCTGGCCCGTGCCGATGCGCGGCAGGGGCGGCGCAACCTGTGGCTCCGTACGCTCGATCGGTTTGGTCTGGGGTTCGACTCGTGATGCGCATCCTGCTCGTCGGTGCTGGTGGCGTCGGCTCCGCGGTGGTCGCCATCGCGGCCCGGCGCGCGTTCTTCGAGACCATGGTGGTCGCCGACCATGACCCCGGTCGCGCCGCGCGGGCGGTCGCCGGCCGCGACCCCCGATTCGTCGCCGCGTCCGTCGACGCCGCCGCTGCGGACGCGGTCGCCGCGCTGTGCCGGGAGCACCGGATCACCCACGTGCTCAACGCGGTCGACCCGCGCTTCGTCATGCCGATCTTCGACGGGGCGTACGCGGCCGGTGCCGACTATCTCGACATGGCGATGTCGCTGTCGAGGCCACACCCGGCCCGGCCCTATCAGGAAACCGGCGTCAAGCTCGGCGACGAGCAGTTCGCGGTGGCCGACAGGTGGGCGGCGGCCGGTCGGCTGGCGCTGTGCGGCATCGGCGTCGAACCGGGCCTGTCCGACGTCTTCGCCCGCTACGCGGCCGACGAGCTGTTCGCCGAGATCGACGAGATCGGCGTACGCGACGGGGCCAACCTGACCGTGGACGGGTACGACTTCGCACCGTCGTTCTCCATCTGGACCACAATCGAGGAGTGCCTCAACCCGCCGGTGATCTGGGAGGCCGGGCGCGGCTGGTTCACCACCGAGCCGTTCAGCGAGCCGGAGGTGTTCCACTTCCCGGCCGGCATCGGGCCGGTGGAGTGCGTCAACGTCGAGCACGAGGAGGTGCTGCTTATCCCGCGCTGGGTGCCGGCTCGACGGGTCACCTTCAAGTACGGGCTCGGCGACGAGTTCATCCAGGTGCTGAAGACGCTGCACAAGCTCGGCCTGGCCGCGACGTCGCCGGTGCGGGCGGGCGGCGTGTCGGTCTCACCCCGGGACGTGGTGGCCGCCTGCCTGCCCGACCCGGCCACCCTCGGCGAGCGGATGCGCGGCAGCACCTGCGCCGGCACCTGGGTACGGGGTACCGGGGTCGACGGCCGGCCGCGCGAGGTCTACCTCTACCACGTGGTCGACAACGAATGGTCGATGCAGGAGTACGGCCACCAGGCGGTGGTCTGGCAGACCGCCGTGAACCCGGTCGTGGCGCTGGAACTACTGGCCGGCGGCACATGGTCGGGCACCGGAGTCCTCGGCCCGGAGGCGCTACCCCCGAAACCCTTCCTCAACCTGCTCACCGCCTACGGCTCCCCCTGGGCCCTGGAAGAACGCTGAGCTGTCCCACCCCCCTTCTCCGCGATCTTGCAGTTCTGGTCGCCGATACGGGGGTTTTGTTACTGAATGCGGCGACGGAAAGTGCAAGATCGCGGAGAAGGGTGGGAGGGGTGGTGGGGTGCCTAGCACGGGATTGGGGGTGGGGGAGGTTTTCCACAGGAGGGCGGGCTGTCCACAGGGGAGTGCGCGGGGGTGGAACGTCTGGTGATGGGCGGGAGAGGGTGCCCGCATGGCTGCTCAACTGTGGCGGGTGGAAACTCTGCTGCGGACGCTCACCGCCCGACGGCTGCGTACCCGTCTGGGCCGGGACGAGTTGCGCCGCGTGCGGAGGGGCGTCTACGCCGATCAACTCCTCGACGACGAGGACGAGCTACGAGCACTACTGCTGTGTCTGCCGGAGGGTGCCATGTTCACCCGGCAGACGGCGGCCCGACGCTATGGCTTCGGCGTGCTGCGCGACGACCTCGTGCACGTTCACCTGCCGGCCACCGTGCCGAAACCCCGGCTACCCGGGCTGGCCGTGCATCGGTCTGTGCTTCCGGTGCAGCCGGTCCTCGTTAATGGGCTGCCCTGTGTGCCGGCGGCGCGCTGCGCGGTCGACCTGGCGCGTACGGTTCGGCGGCTCGACGCGCTTCCCGTGCTGGACTGCGCACTCAGGTCCGCTCTCGTGACTCCCGATGATCTGATGGCTGAGGTGTGCAAGCATCGGGCGCTAAGCGGGGTGCGGCAGGCGCGCGAGTTGGTGCCGCTTGCCGACGGCCGGTCGGAATGTCGCCAGGAGAGTCAGTTGCGGTTGGTGCTGCTCGACGGGCGGCTACCTCCTCCTGAGCCGCAACTCTGGGTCCACGACGCTGAGGGCTTCCAGCGCTATCGCCTCGACCTCGGCTACCGCGAGCGCAGGGTCGGCATCGAGTACGACGGTGTCTCCCACCTCGATCGCGAGAGCCTCAGGTACGACCGGGAACGGGTCAACTGGCTCGACGCGCAGGGTTGGCGGATGAGGTACTTCACCGACCGCGACCTCTACCGCCGCCCCAACTACATCGTCGCCACCATCCGAACCGCCCTCTCCTGACCGCGACGCTGCCTCGCCCGCCGCCGCCCACCCCACCCCACCCCTCCCCACCCCACCCCTCCCCACCCCTCCCCACCCCTCCCCACCCCACCCTCCCCGCCCTCCCCGCCGCCCCGCGATCTTGCGCTTCCTGTCGGTACGAATGACCTGTAAAGGGCAATTCGGCGACCGAAAGTGCAAGATCGACGCGGGTGGGGTCTGCGCCTAGGGTGATGCAGGTCACCGTCGGGTGTCGAGGGGGTGGGGCGGTTACGTGGAGTATTGCTTCGGCGGGCACTTACGGAACCCTTAACTCCTGCCTGAGAACGTATGCGCGACAGCGAGGACCACGGGGAGCGGAAGCGTGCGGGTGCTGGTGGCGGACGACGAGCGGTTGTTGGCGGACACCGTCGCGGAGGGGCTGCGTCGCCTCTCCATGGCGGTGGACGTCTGCTACGACGGTGACGGAGCGTTGGAGCGGGTCGGGGTGAACCGGTACGACGTCGCGGTGCTGGACCGGGACATGCCGGGACATACCGGCGACGAGGTGTGTCGCAGCCTGGCGACGTCCGGCTCCGGTACGCGGGTGCTGCTGCTCACCGCTGCCGCCGGCATCCGGGATCGGGTGGAGGGCCTGGGGCTGGGCGCCGACGACTACCTGACCAAACCGTTCGCCTTCGCCGAACTGGTTGCCCGGGTGCAGGCGTTGGGTCGGCGCTCCGCCCCGGCCGTCCCGCCGGTGCTGGAGGCCCATGGCGTCGTCCTGGACGTGGCCCGGCACACGGTCATTCGGGAGGGTCGGCCGGTCAGCCTGAGCCCGAAGGAGTTCGCGGTGCTGCACGTGCTGCTCCGCGCCGAAGGCCGGGTGGTCAGTGCTGAAGAACTGCTGGAACAGGCATGGGACGAGTTTGCCGACCCGTTCACCAACGTCGTCCGGGTCACCGTGATGACGCTGCGGAAGAAGCTCGGTGAGCCCCAGGTCATCCACACCGTGCCCCGGGCCGGGTACCGCATCGGTGGTGCCGAGTGACCCCGCGCTGGCGCGTCGTGCTGGTCGGCGTGCTCGCCCTGCTCGTCGGGTACGTGCTGCCCGGCCTGACGAAGTCGGTGCTCGGCGAGTTGTGGGTGAGCGCCAGCAGGCTCTGTCACACCGGGCTGCCCGGCGTGGGTCTGGTGTGCCAGCCGGCGCGGGACCTCGCCGGTCTGGCCGTCCCGCTCACCGGGCTGGGGCTCCTCGTGCTCTCGGTGGCCGGAATCTGGGCCGCCGCGCTGTGGTGCCTGCGTCCGGTGCGGGATCTCGCCGGGCCGATCGCGCAGGTCGGGCCGCAGAATCTCGGTCATCGGCTCCGGCCGCGCGGTAACGACGAACTGGCCCGGTTGGCCCGGTCCATCGACGAGATGATGGAGCGCATCGCCGCCGGCTACGAGGGACAGCGACGGTTCGCCGCGAACGCCTCCCACGAACTGCGTACGCCGTTGGCGGTGCAGCGGACGCTTATCGAGGTCGGCATGGCCCGGTCGCTCACCGGTGAACAACTCGAACTGCTGACCGGGCAGCTGCTGGAGACCAACGAACGCAACGAGCGGCTCATCGAGGGGTTGCTCGCGCTCAGTGAGAGCGACCAGGGGCTGCGTTCCCGTACGCCGCAGCGCCTCGACGAGATCGTGACCGGGGTGCTGGCCGCGTACCAGGACCGGCTCACCGAGACCGGGTTGACGGTGCACAGCCATCTGGAACCCCGGTTGGTGATGGGCGAGCGGGTACTGCTGGAACGCCTGGTGACGAACCTCGTGGAGAACGCGATCAAGTACAACCGGCCGGGCGGCACCCTCACCGTCGCGGTCGGTCGCAGCCCGGCCCTGACCGTGGTCAACACGGGCCAGGTGGTGCCGGCCGAGGCGGTCGCCGGGCTCTTCGAACCGTTCCGTCGGCTGGCCCGGGACCGGACGAACCACAGCGGTGGTGCCGGCCTCGGCCTGGCCATCGCCCGCTCGATCACCCAGGCCCACGACGGCCTGATCGCCGCCCGCCCGGCCGAGTACGGCGGGCTGCGGGTGGACGTCCAACTACCCACCGCACCCTGACCCGGCCGCCCAGCCGGCGGCCGAACCACCACCCACGAACGGGGCCGAACAGCTCGGCAGCCCGACCTTCGGCGTGCCCGTGAAACGGCACCGGCGGGCCTGGGAACGAGCGTCCGCCATGCCTGGGAAGCGCCTGGCCGGCGGGCCAGTGACCTGCCCGGCGTGCGACCTGTGCGGGCGGGCGCGCGACCTGCCCGGCGCGCCCACGATCTGCCCGGCGCGCCAGCCATCTGGCTGGTGTGCCGGCGACGGAAAGGAGAGACCATGACCACCCGTGAAGCCGTCGCGGTAGGGGCGACCGCCGGGCCGCCCGTCCCCAAGGACGCCGGTGCCGGGCCGGCGTCGGGCGGTATCGGACCAGCCTCTGGCGGTGCTGGGCCGGCGTCGGGCGGTATCGGACCAGCCTCGGGTGGTGCTGGGCCGCCGTCGGGTGGTGCTGGGCCGGCCTCGGGTGGGACCAGGTTGGCCTGGGCGGATGTCGCCAAGGGCGGCTGCATCCTGCTGGTCCTGCTCTGGCACGTGATCGTCAAGGACTACCTCCAGATCGACTGGCGGCTCGACGTACCGGTGCCGGGTGCCTGGGGGACTCTCGGCGAACTGCTGCTCCCGATGCGGATGCCGCTGTTCTTCACCATCTCCGGCATGTTCGCGGCGACCGCCGTGCAGCGGCCGTGGCGGTCGGTCGCCCGACCCCGGGCCGCCCGCTTCCTCTACCTGTACGGCGTCTGGCTGATGATCCACACTGCCGTACTGGCCCTCGCCCCGGACTTCCCGACCGACCGGGCGAGCGACCTCGGTGGCCTGTTGGCACAGTTGACGGTCACCCCGTCCAACCTCTGGTACTTGTACGCACTGGCGTTGTACTTCGTACTGGCGAAGGCGCTGCGACGGGTCCATCCGGCGGTGCTGTTGGTCGCCGCCGGCACGCTGAGCACCGTCGCCGCCGCGGGACTGGTCGACACGCCCGGTAACCGGGGCGGTCTCTACCAGAACCTGGTGTTCTTCCTGGCCGGCCTGTACCTGCGCGGGTACGTCCTTCGGTGGGCCGACGCCGTCACCGGCCGACGGTTGCTGCTGGCCGCAGCGGCGTACGCGGTCGCGCTGGCTGCCGTGGCGGCGACCGGCACTGCCCGGTTGCCCGGGGTGGCGCCGCTGGTCTCCGTCCTCGCGGTGCTGTTCGGCATCGCCGTGGCGGTCCGGCTGGCCCGGTGGTCGGCGGTGGGCCAACCACTCGCTGCCCTCGGTCGCCAGACGCTGCCGATCTATGTGATCCACATGCCGGTGCTGGCGCTGCTGCATCGACTGATCGCCGAGCCGATCGCGGGTCTGGACGAACCGGCCCGGTTCGCGTTGGCCCTCGGCTTCCCGTTCTCGCTCACCGTCGCCGTGCTGGCGATCAGCCTCGGCCTGCACCGGCTGCTGCTGGCGACCCGGGCGACGTGGCTGTTCGACCTGCCCGGCCGGGCCGACACCACCCAGCGGCCGACCCCCCGACCGTCCACACCGACGGCGGCGGAACCGCCCGCGCCGGCGGCCGTCATGAGCCCGGCAGAGCCGTCCGCGCCGGAGCCGTCCGCGCCGGAGCCGTCCGCGCCGGCGGCGGCCGAGCCGCTCAGGCCGACGGCGTCTCGCTGATCTACTGCGAAGGAGAAGACATGTCCCACACCGATCCGTCCGGAGCCGGCCCGGCTCCGATCGACGTGCCGGAGGCCGCCAGGTGGCTGGCCGGCCGGGTGTTGCGTACCCCGGTGCTGCGCGCACCGACCATCGACCGGCTGGCCGGTGCCCGGGTGCTGTTGAAGGCGGAGAACCTTCAGGCCGGGGGCTCGTACAAGATGCGCGGCGGGCTTTACGCGGTGGGCCGGCTGGCAGCGGCCGGCCACGGCGGGGTGGTCGCCCAGAGCACCGGTAACCACGCGGTGGCGGTGGCGCTGGCGGCTCGGCGGTTCGAACTGGCAGCCACGGTGGTCCTGCCGGTCGACGCGGCAGCGACGAAGGTGGCTCGGGCCCGCGCGGCAGGTGCACGGGTGGTGCTCGCCGGTACGACGGTCGAGGAGCGGCTGGCCGTGGCCCGCCGGGTGAGCGACGAGACCGGCCACCCGATCGTCGACGCGTACGACCATCCGGACGTCATCGCCGGGCAGGGCAGCGCCAGCCTCGAACTGATCGAGGAGGCCGAACGGGCCGGCACTCCGCTGGACGCCCTCGTGGTGCCGGTCGGCGGCGGTGGCGGTGCTGCCGGTGCCTGCCTGGCCGCGACCGGTCGGCCGATCGAGGTGTACGGGGTGGAGCCGCATGGCTGCGACTCGCTGGCCCGCAGCCTGGTGGCCGGTCGACCCGTTCCGGTGACGCCGGCACCGACGATCGCCGACGGCCTGCGCCCGTCGTGCGTGGGTGAGCTGCCCTTCGCCATCCTGCGCACCCGTCTGTGCGGTGTGGTGCGGGTGGACGACGACGAGATCGCCGAGGCGTTCCGGCTGCTCCTGCTGGACCTGAAGGTGTTGGCCGAACCGTCGGGGGCAGCCGGCCTGGCCGGCGCGCTACGACTCGCCGCCGACGGAACGCTGCGGTCGCTCGGCACTGACGGAACGCTGCGGTCGCTCGGCTCCGACGGGAGCCTGCGGTCGCTCGCCGCCGGCGGAACGCTGCGGTCGCTCGCCGCCGACGGGGGGCGGCGGTCGCCTGTCGCCGAGCGGTTGCCGGTGGTGGCTGCCGGTGGGCGGCGGCGCACGGTCGGCGTGGTGCTGACCGGCGGAAACGTGGAGGCGGAACTGGTCGCCCGACTGGCGGCAACCGCCCGACTTGAGGAAGAGGTGGCAGTGGCATGAGCGAGCTGATCATCGGCGGGGTGTGCCTGGGCCCGAGGCCCGGCGACGAGCGAAGCGAGGTACCGGCATGAGCGCGCCCGTACGCATTGGAATCCTGTTCGGCGGCCCGTCGGCGGAGCACGACGTTTCCTGCGCCTCCGCGCTCGGCGTGGCCCGGGCGCTGGCCGGCGGCGGCTACCGCATCGTCGCCATCGGGGTCACCCGCGCTGGTGGGCTGCGGCTCGTCCCGGACGCGGCACTGTCCGGGTTCCTCGCCGGCACGGCATCCGAGCGGGCCATCGACGACCGGCTGACGGTGATCGGGCCGGCGGTGGAACTGCGGGCCGGGCCACGTTCCGGTACGGCGGTGGTGACCGGGATGGACGCGCCCGGCGCGGTGCACGCCGAGTTGGACGTGGTCTTCCCGGTGCTGCACGGCCCGTTCGGTGAGGACGGGGTGGTGCAGGGGGTGCTCGAATCCCTGGGCGTGCCGTACGTCGGGTGCGGCATCCTCGCCTCCGCCGTCGGGATGGACAAGGTGGCGATGAAGCGGGCGCTGCGGGCCGAGGGGGTGCCGATCACCCCGCACGTCTCCTTCGACGCGACCACGTACCGGACGACGGAGGATCCGGAGAAGCTGGTGCTCGGGCTGCGCCGCCCGCTGTTCGTCAAGCCGGCCCGGATGGGTTCCTCGATCGGCATCTCCCGGGTGGCCGAGGGTGATGATCTGGGAGCGGCGATCGAGGAGGCGCTGCGACACGACACGGTGGTCGTGGTGGAGCAGGGGGTCAGTGGCCGGGAACTGGAGTGTGGGGTGCTCGGCGGGACCCGTCCGGACGCGTCCGCGGTCGGCGAGGTACGGGTCAGCGGTGGCTGGTTCGACTACCGCCAGAAGTACTTCGGCGACACCGATCCGATGGTCGTCCCGGCTCCGCTGCCGCGGGAGGTGACCGAGCGGATCAGGGAGCTGTCGGTGCGGGCGTTCGCCGCGATCGGTGGCTGGGGCCTGGCCCGGGTCGACTTCCTCTACGACGAGGTCGCCGGCGAGTTGTACGTCAACGAGTTGAACACGATGCCCGGCTTCACCGCCCACTCGATGTACCCGAAGGTGTGGGCGGCGGCCGGCGTCGACTACCGGGAGATCCTGGACCGTCTCGTCGCGCTGGCCTTCGCCCGGCACGCGGAGCGGCCCGGCGGGGGAGGCGAGCGATGATCCTCCTCTGCGATCCGCGGGTCGCGGCGGTACGCGGCGTCGACGACGGTGAGCCGCTGGTCGACCTGCGCGAGGTCCCCGAGTTGCGGTTGGACGCGCGGGCGGCCGATCCGGCCGGCACGTACGCCCGAGTGCGCCGCCCGGTGGTGGACCGGTTGCTGGCGGCGCAACGCGCGCTGCCCGACGGGTTGCGCCTGCTGCTCGTCGAGGGGTACCGGCCCTATCAGGCGCAGCTGGACATCTTCACCGGCTACCAGGAGGAGTTGCGGCGGGCCCACCCGGACTGGTCGCCGGAGCGGTTGTACCGGGAGACCACCAAGTTCGTCTCGCCGGTGGAGGTGGCGCCGCACAGCACCGGTGGTGCGGTGGACCTGACGTTGTGCACAGTGGACGGCGTCGAACTGGACATGGGCACGGCGGTGGACGCCACCCCGGAGGCGAGTGACAACGCCTGCTTCACCGCCGCGTCGTCGATCGGCGCCGAGGCCCGCCGGCACCGGCAGATCATGGCTGCCGCCCTGCGCGGGGCCGGCCTGGTGAACTACCCCACCGAGTGGTGGCACTGGTCGTACGGGGATCGCTACTGGGCGTTGCTGACCGGTGCGCCGCACACCCGTTACGGACCGGTATGACCGGCGTTGCCGTTGATCAACTCGAAGTTTTGTTTTCGATAAGCGTCACCACGATGAACTGGAAAGCGCTCCCAGGCCGTACCAGCCCCCGAACAAGGTTGTGAGGACGGGAGGAACAGGTGAAGCTGCAGCGGAAGCACATGCTGGCGGCGGGGGTGGCGGTGGTCGCCGCGGCGACGGTGTCGGTGGGCACCGGACTCGGATTCGCTGACAGCGCACCGACCCGGCAGAGCGTCTGCGCGGGATCGATCACGTTCTCGGCCGAGACGGGCGCACCGGCCGCCACCAGCAACCAGTTCCCGGTCGGTACCCGGCTGCGGGTGACGAACCTCGACAACGACAAATCGGCCGAGGTGACCGTGGTCGGCCCGTCGGGCAGTTGCGTGCTGCTCAACGCCGCCGCGATGGAACTCGTCCGTGAGCCCGGCAAGAACGTGATCCGACGCAACGTGGTCGAGCGGATCGGCGATGCCGCCACGCAGCCGGGCGCGGGACAGCCGGGCGTGATCGGCGACCGCCCGGGCTCGGCCTCACCGCCGGCGGCCCGTCCGGTCGCCGGGTCGGCCTGCCAGGGCGCGATCACCTTCTTCGAGGAAGCCGCCGGACCGGCCGCGACGAGCGACCGCTTCCCGGTCGGTACCCGGTTGCGGGTGACCAACCTGGACAACAACAAGGCGACCACGGTCACCATCACCGGCCCCTCCGGCAGCTGTGTGCTGCTGAACTCCGCCGCGATGGAGCAGATCCGGGAGCCGGGCAAGAACCTGGTGCGCAACAACAACGTCGAGGTGCTGCGCTGAGCCTGCCGCCTCAGGGGAGGGCGCCCTGTCGGCCGGGGGCCCCTTCTGTCGGGGTCAGCCGAAGGCGGTGTCGAGGATGTCCAGGCCGCGGGTCAGTTCGTCGTCGGAGATGACAAGCGGCGGCAGGAAGCGCAGCACATTGCCGTACGTGCCACAGGTGAGAGTGAGCAGACCACCGGCGTGGCAGGCCGCCGAGACCGCCGCCGTGGCGGTCGGGTCGGGAGTCAGGGTGCCCGGCGTGACGATCTCCACGGCGAGCATCGCGCCGCGCCCGCGTACCTCGGCGATCCGCGGGTCGCGGGCGGCGACGGCCCGTAGCCGGTCGCCCAGCACCGCCCCGATCCGCCGGGCCGCCCCGGCCAGGTCCAGTTCCCGCATGGTCTCGATGGCGGCCAGCGCGGCGGCGCAGGCGATCGGATTGCCTCCGTAGGTGCCGCTGAGCCCGCCGACGTGCACCGCGTCCATCAGTTCCGCCCGGCCGGTGACCGCGGCCAGGGGCAGCCCACCGGCGATGCCCTTGGCCAGGGTCACCAGGTCCGGCTCGACGTCCTCGTGCTGGCAGGCGAACCAGTCGCCGGTGCGGCAGAACCCGGTCTGGATCTCGTCGGCGACGAAGACCGCCCCGGCCGCCGTCGCCCACGTGCGCAGCGCCGGCAGGAAACCCGCCGCCGGTACGACGAAACCGCCCTCGCCCTGGATCGGCTCGATCAGCAGCGCGGCGACGTTCTCCGCACCGACCTGCTTCTCGATGGTCTCGATGGCGCGGGCCGCCGCCGTGGCGCCGTCGAGACCACCATCGCGCAACGGGTAAGACATCGGCACCCGGTAGATCTCCCCGGCGAACGGCCCGAACCGGTGCTTGTACGGCATGTTCTTCGCGGCCAACGCCATCGTCAGGTTGGTCCGCCCGTGGTACGCGTGGTCGAAGACCACCACCGCCGGTCGTCCGGTGGCGTGCCGGGCGATCTTCACCGCGTTCTCCACCGCCTCGGCACCCGAGTTGAACAGCGCCGAACGCTTCTCGAACCCGCCCGGGGTCAGCGTGTTGAGCTGCTCGCAGACCGCCACGTACGACTCGTACGGTGCGACCATGAAGCAGGTGTGGGTCAACCGTTCGACCTGTGCCCGGACGGCCTCGACCACCCTCGGCGCGGAGTTGCCCACGGTGGTGACCGCGATGCCGGCGGCGAAGTCGATCCACTGGCGGCCGTCGACGTCGGTGAGGGTACCGCCGGCGGCGGAGTCCACGTAGGACGTGATGACGCTGCCGACACCCCGGGCCACGGCGGAACCGCGCCGCTTGTGCAGCTCCGCTGAAGAGGTCATAGGGCTGTGCCTTCTTTCGTTCGCGACTGCGGGGCTCGCAACCCCGGCTCACTCCTCGCGCTCACGGAGTCGTCTTTCGTTCGCGACTGCGGGGCTCGCAACCCCGGCTCACTCCTCGCGCTCACTAGCCCTCGATGTTGTGCATGACGTGCTTGATCCGGGTGTAGTCCTCCAGGCTGTAGACGGAGAGGTCCTTGCCGTGCCCGGAGTGCTTGAAGCCGCCGTGCGGCATCTCGGAGATGAACGGGATGTGGGTGTTCACCCAGACGCAGCCGAAGTCGAGCCGCCGGGTCATCCGCATCGCCCGCCCGTGGTCCCGGGTCCAGACCGAGGCGGACAGGCCGTAGTCGACGCCGTTGGCCCAGCGGACGGCCTCGTCCTCGTCGGAGAAGCGCTGCACGGTGATGACCGGCCCGAAAACCTCGTCCTGGACGATCTCGTCGTCCTGCCGTACGCCGGAGACCACGGTCGGGGCGTGGAAGTACCCGCGCTCGCCGACCTGGGTCCCCCCGGTCTGCACCGTGGCGTGGTCTGGCAGCCGGTCCAGGAAGCCGCGTACCCGGGCCAACTGGTTGGCGTTGTTGAGCGGGCCGTAGAGGATGTCGGTGTCGTCCGGTGCGCCGGTCCTCGTGTTGCGGGCCTGCTCGGTGAGGGCGGCCACGAAGTCTTCGTGGACGCCGGGTCCGGTGAGCACCCGGGTGGCCGCGGTGCAGTCCTGGCCGGCGTTGAAGTAGCCGCCGACGGCGATCGCCTCGGCCGCCGCGGCGATGTCCGCATCGTCGAAGATCACCACTGGGGCCTTGCCGCCCAGTTCCAGGTGGGTCCGCTTGAGGTCGGGCGCGGCGGCTGCGGCGACCTCCATGCCGGCCCGGGTCGAACCGGTGATGGAGACCAGTTGCGGGGTGGGGTGCGCGACCAGGGCGCGGCCGGTGTCCCGGTCGCCGCAGACCACGTTGAACACGCCGGGTGGGAGGTGCTCGGCGGCGATCTCGGCGAGCAGCAGCGTCGACACCGGGGTGGTGTCCGAGGGCTTGAGGACCACGGTGTTGCCGGCCGCCAGCGCGGGAGCGATCTTCCAGACCGCCATCATCAGCGGGTAGTTCCAGGGAGTGACCTGCGCGCACACCCCGATCGGCTCGCGCCGGACGTACGAGGTGTGCCCGGCCAGGTACTCGCCGGCCGAACGACCTTCCAGCAGGCGGGCGGCGCCCGCGAAGAAGCGAAACTCGTCAACGGCCGGCGGCAGTTCCTCGTCGGCGGTGAGCTGCCGGGGCTTGCCGGTGTTGCGTACCTCCGCGTCGACCAGGTCGGCGGCCCGGGCCTCGACCGCGTCGGCGAGCTTGAGCAGCGCCTTCTGCCGCTCGGCCGGGGTGCTGTCCCGCCAGCCGGCGAAGGCGGTGGCGGCGGCCCGCATCGCGGCGTCCACGTCGGCGGTGCCGGAGACCGGTGTCTGGGCGAAGACCTCACCGGTGCACGGGTCGATCAGGTCGGCGTAGCCGCCGTCGACCGGCTCGACGTACTCGCCGTTGACGAAGTTGCGCAGCCTCTGCTTGTCACTCATGACTGGATCACTCCGAGGGGTCCGGGGTCTCGCTGCGGCGGTTATCGCAACCTTGCTGCCATCTTCGCTACTGAATTCGCGGCAGAAAAGGTTTGAGGCGACTGTTTTCGTCGGCTGGGCTGGTCGTCTAGGCTGCGCACGTGGAGCCCACAGCGTTCTTCGTCGCCGGCCGGCCCGCACACGGTGTCGACGAGGTGACCGTCCACCATCCCTACGACGGTCGCCCGGTCGGGCGTACCACAGTCGCCACCGCCGACCAGGTCGAGGCGGCCGTGGCGGCGGCGGCCGAGGTGGCCGCGAACGCCGCCGCGCTGCCCGCGTACGCCCGCGCGGCGGCCCTGGACCACGTCTCACGCCGCCTCGCCGAGCGGGCCGAGGAGGTGGCTCAGCTGATCACCGCCGAGAACGGCAAGCCGGTCAAGTGGTCGCGGGCCGAGGTGAGCCGGGCCAGCTCGACCTTTCGGTGGGCTGCCGAGGAGGCGCGTCGGTTCTCCGGTGAGCTGCAACGCCTCGACACCGACCCGGCCGCCACCGGGCGCATCGCCCTGGTCCGACGGGTGCCGAAGGGGCCGGTGCTGGGCATCACGCCGTTCAACTTCCCGCTGAACCTGGTGGCGCACAAGGTCGCCCCGGCCATCGCGGTCGGTGCGCCCATCGTCGTCAAACCGGCGCCGGCCACCCCGTTGTCCGCGCTGCTGCTGGGTGAGATCCTGGCCGAGACCGAGCTGCCAGAGGGTATGTTCTCGGTACTGCCGCTGCCCAACGAACGCGCCGCCGAGCTGGTCACCGATCCCCGGCTGCCCGTCGTCTCGTTCACCGGCTCCGGACCGGTCGGCACCGCGATCCGTCGCTCCGTACCCGACAAACACGTGACCCTTGAGCTGGGTGGGAACGCGGCGGTACTGATCTGTCAGGACTGGGCTGGTGACGAGGAGCTGACCTTCGCGGCGCACCGGGTCGCCACCTTCTCCAACTACCAGGCCGGCCAGTCGTGCATCGCCGTGCAGCGGGTCTACGTGCACGAGTGGCTCTACGACGGCTTTCTGCCCCGGCTGGTCGCGGCGGTCCGGGAGCTGCGTACCGGCGATCCGGCCGACCCGCTGACCGACGTCGGGCCACTGGTGTCCGAGGCCGCCGCCCGCCGGGTGGAGGCGTGGGTGGACGAGGCGGTGACGGCCGGCGCCACCATCGAGACCGGTGGCCGGCGCGACGGCGCGACCTACCCGCCCACCATCCTCAGTGGAGTTCCCCGGGACGCGAAGGTCCACGCCGAGGAGGTCTTCGGACCGGTGCTCGTCGTGGACCGGGTGGTCGACGACGTCGCCGGCTTCGCGGCGGTCAACGACTCGGCGTACGGGTTGCAGGCCGGTGTCTTCACCCACCGCCTCGACGTCGCCTTCGCCGCGGCGCGGACCCTCGAAGTGGGCGGAGTGATCGTCGGCGACGTGCCGTCCTACCGCGCCGACCAGATGCCGTACGGCGGCATCAAGGGCAGCGGCGTGGGTCGGGAGGGACTACGCAGCGCCATGGACGACTACACCGAGCCGCGCGTCGCCGTCCTGACCGGCCTGCGGCTCTGAGTGACCGGAGGCGCCTCGCGGCGGTCGCGGGGCTCCGACGACCGGCGGCCTCACCAACCGCCGTCGTCGCGTACCCGGGCCGGGGCGCGGCCGAGCAGCAGGGTGGTGAGCGCGGCGTCGAAGTCGACCCCGAGGAACCATTCACCGGCCTGGTCCAGCGCGAAGACCCGGCCCAGTTCGTCGGCGGCGATGATGCTGTGTCGGCTCTCGGTGCCGATCGGGAACAGCCGGGTGCCGAGCACCGCCGCGAAGTCGTGCAGCGACGCTGCGCTCGGGGCGAGCTGACGGGGGTGAATGCTGAAGCGTGAGATCCACACCTGCTCACCGGGGCCGCGCCGCCGGCTGAGCAGTCGCGGAAGGGCGTTGCGGGCGGCGGGCCCGTGCGTGCCGCCGCCGACCGCTCCGACCTGGTGATCGGCTGACCTCGCCTCGGCCTCATCGGCGAAGTGGGGCGGCCAACCGGCGGCGACCAGCGCCCGCGCCACCTCCGGAGGAAACCGGCCAGGCGTCGGGTCGGGAACCGGTTCCGGAAACCAGGGCTCGGTGCGGGCCCGTTCGGCGTGGGCCAGGACGTTGAACTCCACAAGCATGTTCAGGCAGGAGTCGCAGGGCCACTCGGCCGGCCCACCCTGCGGATCGCCCGGCTCCCGGACCTGGAACACTTCGACGCGGGCGGACGTCAGCAACTCCCTCGCGTCGCCCATAATCATGGCGGTGATGCCTTCGGCGGTGCGGCGATGGTCGTACTCGTGCAGGACGTCGGAGACCACGACGAACTCCGCGTGCCGAGCTCCGCCACGCACCAGGTGGCCGGCGGGCTGCTGGTCGAGGTACGCACGGACCAGCGGGTGATGGTTGAGTTCCACATCCCCCTTGACACCCTGAGCACTGAAAATCCGTCCTTCGACGGTGAGACGCGCGGTCGTGGTCGGCGCGGGCAACCGACGGATCTCGCGTAGCAGCTGCCCGGCCGGGTCCACGGTGCGCGGGGCCGGTGGGCCGGTGACCCGACTGCGGCGGTAGAGCCGCGCCACCACGTCGGGCGAGACCTGCGGCCAGGTGCTCACCTCGCCGGTCCGCTTGTCGACCACGGTCGTGGGCAGATCCCCGGGGTGCGACCTGACCTGCGTGGACACGGTGGAGGCGATGACGTAGCCGAGGTCGAACTCGGTGACCGTGGGTCGGCACTCGTGCCCCAGGCGCAGCGAGTCGCGGCGGGCCCATACCGCGGCGAGCTGCTCGGCCTGTTCGCGGTCGATCACACCCGAAACCTATCGGACTACGTCGTTGCGTGGCGCTGTGTGCGGTGGAGCCTACCGAGCGTGAGGCGAGCGGTCGTTCTGCCGCGCCGAACGGCGCGAGCGGTGCCGCCTGCGGGACTCGACAGGGGGCAATACGCTCGCGGAATGGCAACTCCGGAAGAGAAGGACGGTGACCGACGGCTCTGGGCCTGGCCGGTGGGGATGCTACTGGGCGTGGTGATCGGTGTGGCGGCCCTGGACGGTGCCGCCGGCATCGGCGTCGGGGTGGCCCTCGGCGTGGCTCTCGCCGTGGCTCTTGGCGCGACGGGAGGCGACGACGACGCGGACGGCGCCGACGACGCGGACGGCGCCGACGAGCCCGACCCCGGGAAGGGTCCGGACCGCGCGGCATGACCGCCGAGCGGGGCGCCCGACGTGGTGCGGCGCACATGCGGGGTGCTCGATGGCCAGCCGAGGACAGGCCCCGGTAGTAGCCTGACCGGCGTTCCCCCGTCGGGGGAGGAACGGTGGTTGATCATGTCGGTACGTCGGCACACGGCGCGGTTCGCGACGGTCTGCGTGTTCCTGGGCGCCCTGGTGGCGCTCGGAGGCGCACCCGCGCACGCCGACGAGGACCGGGTGCGGGTGCGTTCGGCGAGCAGCTTCACGGCGGGCCGTTCCGCCGAAAGCGTGACCGTCGAGGTGCGCAAGCGCACCGACGGGTGCGTGCGGGTGCGCGTCGCGCTGGGTCTCAGCCTGCCCGACGTACGGGCCGACCAGGTGGCGGTGCAGGCCAACGTGGGGGGTCGCTGGGTGCCGGTGGGGATCTCCGGGGCGGCGGGGCTGGTCACCACCGCACCGGTCGCCCCGGCCCGGGACGAGATCTGCAAGGGCAAGGGCGTGGCGATGCGGTACCGCGTCGCCTTCGCCGCGGATGCCCCCGGTGGTCGACTGGTGGTGACCGGTGAGGCGACCACGGCGCGGGGTGCCGTGCTGGGCCGGGCCGCCGCGTCGTCGCGGGTGGTCGGCGGGCGGGTTTCGGCGTCGCCCTCCCCGTCGCCCACGCCGTCGCCGTCGCCCAGCGAGGAGGTGGCCGAGGAACCGGCCGTCGAGGCCACACCCACCGTGGCGCTGGCCGCCGAGACGACGGACGATCTCGCCCAGACGGCCGATGAATCCTCCGGCGGGTCGCCGGTGATGTACTTCGGTATCGCCATGGTCGCCGCTGGCGCACTGCTCATCGGGCTGTTGATCCACCGCTCCCGCAAGGACCGCAAGGACCGTGGACGACCGGCCGACGGGTTCGAGATCCCGCCGTCGCGCAACCCGGGTGGCACCACCTACCGGTCCGGCGGTGGTCAAGGTGCCGCGCCGGTCGCACCCGTCCCGGGTGGCGTTCCGGTCCAACCGGGCCCGGGTGCCGTGCCGGCACCGCCGTCCGGCCTGGGGAGCGTGCCACCGGCAACCCCCGGTCAGCCGTACGGGACGGCTCGGCCCGGCACGCCACGGGTCTACGGCGGCACCGCGGCACCCCGCGCGACCGGCGGTGTGTACGGTGCCCGGCCGGCCGACCCGATCGAGGCGACCGGGCCGGGTGAACCGGTTGGGCCGACCCGCGCGGTCCCACCCGGCACGTCCGCCCGTGCGGCAGTGCCACCGGCGCGGATCGTCCCGCCCACCTCCGCCCCGCCGGCACCGTCGACGCCCGGCCTGGCCGTACCGCCCCCGGGCCTGTCGTCCGCGCCGCACCCGGGTCCGGCCGGGCCGACCTCGGGCCCACCGGCCGCGTCGCCCTCCGTGCCGCCGGCGGAGCCAGGTCAGGGCGAGGTGTCGGGGCACCCGGAACGGTCACCGGGCGCCGGGAAGGGTGACGAGCCGGAGTACGGGCGCGGGCTCGGCGGCTGAGCCGGGGCGGGTGCCGCCGCTCCGATACGCTCAGGTTCGTTGGCGACCCGCAGGCGAGGAGTGGAACCGGTGTCTGATCTGTCCCGGATCGTGAAGGCGTACGACGTCCGTGGAACGGTGCCGGACCAGTGGGACGAGCGTGTCGCCGGTGCCCTCGGAGTCGCCTTCGCCCAGATGCTCGACGCCGCCGGTGAGCCGGGGCAGGCGGTGCTGATCGGGCACGACATGCGGGCCTCCGGGCCCGGGCTGGCCGCCGCCTTCGCCACCGGGGTACGCGCCGAGGGCCGCCCGGTCATCGAGATCGGGCTCGCCTCGACCGACATGGTCTACTACGCCTCCGGTGCGCTCGGGCTGCCCGGCGCGATGTTCACCGCCAGCCACAACCCGGCCCAGTACAACGGCATCAAGCTCTGTCACGCCGGTGCGCGCCCGGTCGGGCAGGACAGCGGGCTGGCCGAGGTCCGCGACCGGGCTCAGGCCCTGCTCGACAAGGACGAGCCGATCGGCGAGCCGACCGCACCGACGCAGCGGCGCGACCTGCTGCCCGACTACGCGGCGCACCTGCGCACGCTTGTGGACCTCGCCGGCATCCGGCCGCTGACCGTGGTGGTCGACGCCGGCAACGGGATGGGCGGACACACCGTGCCGAGTGTGCTCGGCGACGCCGCCCTGGCGGCCCTGCCGCTGCGGATCGTGCCGCTGTACTTCGAACTCGACGGGACGTTCCCCAACCATGAGGCCAATCCGCTGGATCCGGCCAACCTGGTCGACCTGCAACGCGCGGTGGTGGCGCACGGCGCGGACATCGGCCTGGCGTTCGACGGAGACGCCGACCGCTGCTTCGTGGTGGACGAGCGCGGCGAGCCGGTCTCCCCGTCGGCGATCACCGCGTTGGTGGCGGCGCGGGAGTTGGCCAAACACCCCGGCTCCACGGTGATCCACAACCTGATCACCTCCAGCGCGGTGCCCGAGATCATTCGGGAGCACGGTGGTGAGCCGGTGGTGGCCCGGGTGGGTCACTCCTTCATCAAGGCCGAGATGGCGCGCACCAACGCGGTCTTCGGCGGAGAACACTCGGCGCACTACTACTTCCGGGACTTCTGGTTCGCCGACACCGGGATGCTGGCGGCGATGCACACCTTGGCGGCGCTCGGCGAGCAGCCGTTGCCGCTGTCCACGCTGGCCGCCGAGTACGAGCGGTACGTCGCCTCGGGCGAAATCAACTCGACGGTGGCCGACCAGACGGCCAAGGTGGCCGAGGTGCGTGCCGCGTACCCGGACGCCGAGGCGGACGAGATGGACGGTCTCACCCTGCGCTTCTCCGACGGGGCGTGGTTCAACCTGCGCGCCTCGAACACCGAGCCGTTGCTGCGGCTCAACGTCGAGGCACCGACCGCCGAGCGGATGACCGCGCTGCGCGACGAGGTGCTCGACCTAGTTCGCCGATAAGATCGCTCGCGCCGGTCGGCACCCCCGATCGGTGAAGCCGCACACGTGGAAGGAGCCGCGCAGTGGCCCTCGACCCGCAGTTGCTGGAAATCCTCGCCTGCCCGGACACACACCATGCCCCGCTGACCTACGACGCGCAGGCGCAGACGCTGACGTGCACCGAGTGCGGCCGGATCTTCGAGGTCCGCGATGACGTGCCGGTGCTGCTGCTGGACGAGGCGCGCGGCCCCGCGGAGGGATCGTGATCGACGGAACGGCCGGCGTCAGCGGCCACCGCAACGCCGACGAACGACTGCTCGACGACCCGCAGGCGCTCGCCGAGCGCGACCCGGGGGGCATGCTGCGGCACACCGCCTCGGCGGGTGCCCAGGTACGCGAGTCGGCCGCCCTGGCCGCCGAGGCGAACCTCTCCGTACTCGCCGACGACGGCCGGCCCCGGGCGGTCGTGATCGCCGGCATCGGCACCGCCGGACGGACCGGTGACGTGCTGGCCACGGTCGCCGGGCCGCGCTGCCCGGTGCCGGTCATCGCGCACCGCCTTGCCGGAGTGCCAGGCTGGGTCGGCGCGGCGGACGTGGTGATCGCGGTCAGCGCCTCCGGCCGCAGCCCGGAGGCGTTGGGTGCCGCCGAGGCGGCCCACCGCCGGGGCGCCCGGCTGGTCGCGGTGGGTCCGGCGGATTCGCAACTGCACTCGGTCGCCGAGCGGGCCCGCGCCCCCTTCATCCCGGTGCCCCGGCGGGCACCCGCCCGGGCCAGCCTCTGGGGGCTGACCGTGCCGGTCCTGCTCGCTGCCCGGGCGCTCGGCCTGGTCAAGGTCAACGAGGCGGATCTGGCGGAGACGGCGGCCCGGCTGGACGCCGACGCGGATCGCAGCCGCCCGACCGCGGAGTCCTTCGTCAATCCGGCGAAGTCCCTGGCCCTCGGGCTGGCCGGGTCGATCCCGATCGTGTGGGGCTCGTCGCCGCTGGCGGCGGTCGCCGCGCGTCGCTTCGGCGACACCCTGTCGGCCAACGCCCGGTACCCGGTGGTCACCGGAGCGCTGGGCGAGGCGGGTCGGGGCCGGGTCGGGCTGCTCGACGGCGTTTTCGGTGGCCTGGCCGAGGGGGAGCGGGACATCTTCGCCGATCCCGACGAGTCGGACGGTGAGGGCACCCGACTGCGGTTGGTGCTGCTGCGCGACGGTGGCCTGAACGCCGAGGACGACGCCGACGAGCCACTGGCCGTGGAGGAGCGGCGCGCGGACGCCGTGCAGACCCTCGCCGAGCGGCGGGGCGTACGGTGCGACGTGGTCACCGCCGAGGGCGGTTCGGCGCTGGAGCGGCTCGCCTCGCTGGTGGCGGTGCCGGACTTCGCGTCGATCTACCTGGCCCTGGCGCACGGCCTGGATCCGATGGCGGTGCCGGCGATCACCGAGATGAAGGAACTGGCCAACCAGTGAGCACGCAGGGTGGCATCAAGGCGATCATCGCCGCGCTGCTCGCCAACATCGGCATCGCCGTGACGAAGTTCGTGGCCTTCCTGTTGACGGGTTCGTCGTCGATGCTCGCCGAGTCCATCCACTCGGTCGCCGACTCGGGCAACCAGGCTCTGCTGCTGCTCGGTGGCAAGCGGGCCCGGCGGGCCGCCACCCCGCAACACCCGTTCGGCTACGGGCGGGAGCGCTACGTCTACGCGTTCATCGTCTCGATCGTGCTGTTCAGCCTGGGCGGTCTGTTCGCGCTCTACGAGGCGTGGCACAAGTGGTCCGACCCGCACGGCATCACCAGTTGGCAATGGGTGCCGGTGACCGTGCTGCTCGCGGCCATCGTGATGGAGTCGTTCTCCTTCCGTACCGCCATCAGGGAGTCGAACCTGGTCCGGGGCCGCGAGTCCTGGACCAGGTTCATCCGCCGGTCGAAGGCACCGGAGCTGCCGGTGGTGCTGCTGGAGGATCTCGGCGCGCTGGTCGGCCTGGTCTTCGCCCTGTTCGGGGTGGGCATGACCCTGGCCACCGGCAACGGCCGGTGGGACGCGGCCGGCACCGCGATGATCGGCCTGCTGCTGGTGACCATCGCGATCGTGCTCGCCGTGGAGACCAAGAGCCTGCTGCTGGGGGAGGGGGCCGAGCCGGCGGACGTCTCGGCCATCGAGCAGGCGGTCACCGCCGGCCCCGAGGTGGAGCGGATCATCCACATGAAGACGCTGTACCTCGGTCCGGAGGAGCTGATGGTGGCCGCGAAGATCGCGGTGTCGCGGTGCGAGAGCGCCGAGGAGGTGGCCCAGGGCATCGACGCGGTGGAGGAGCGGATCCGGGCTGCCGTGCCGGTCGCCCGGGTCATCTACCTCGAACCGGACATCTACCAGGCCCCGGCCGGGGCTTCCACCACGTTCGGGCCCGCTGGGAGCTGACCGGTGGAACCGCTGCACGGGCCGATCAAGGACTACGCCTGGGGCTCCCGCTCGGCGATCGCCGAACTTCAAGGGCGGCCGGCGCCGAGCGCGGTGCCCGAGGCGGAGCTGTGGCTCGGCGCGCATCCGTGCGCGCCGGCCGCCGTCGAGCGCGACGGTGGGCGGATCGCGCTCACCGAGGTGCTCGCCGCCGAGCCCGTCCGGTGGCTCGGCGGCCCGGTGCTCGACCGGTTCGGGCCCCGGCTGCCGTTCCTGCTCAAGGTGCTGGCTGCGGCGGCTCCGCTGAGCCTGCAGGCTCATCCGGACGCCGAACAGGCGCGGGCCGGTCACGCCGCCGAGCAGGCCCGCTCCGGTGGGCACCGCAACTACGTCGACCCGTTCCACAAGCCAGAGCTGCTGGTGGCGCTGGGGCCGATGGAGGCGCTGTGCGGGTTCCGGGACCCGGCTGCCTCGGCGCGGGCGCTCGCCGCGCTGGGCGTACCGCAGCTGCGGCCGGTGCTCGACGCGTTGGCCGCTGGGCCGGCGGGGCTGGCCGAGGCCGTACGCCTGCTGCTGGAGTGGCCGACGGCGGAGCGTGCCGGCCTGGTGGCGGCGGCCCGGGCGGCGGACGGCCCGGACGCTGACCTGGTGGCTCTGTTGGCCGAGGCGTATCCGGCCGACCCTGGGGTGCTGGTGGCGTTGCTGCTCAACCGGGTGCGGCTGGCTGCCGGTGAGGCGATCTGGATGCCGGCCGGGAACCTGCACGCCTACCTGCGTGGTACCGGCGTGGAGGTGATGGCCGCCAGCGACAACGTGCTGCGGGGCGGGCTGACCCCGAAGCACGTGGACGTGGCCGAACTGCTGCGGGTGCTCCGCTTCGAGGTGCTCGACCGGCCGGTGGTCGCGCCCCGGGAGGTCGCCGACGGGGTGGTGACCTGGCCGGTGCCGGTGGACGACTTCGCGCTGCACCGGGTGACCGTCGGCGACGGGCGGCGCGAGGTGACGCTGGCGGTGCCGGGTCCCCGGGTGGTGCTCTGCACCGCCGGCCGGATCACCGTGACCGACGGGGTGGCGCCAGTGACCCTCGGCCCCGGTCGGGCTGCGGTCGGACCGGCCGCTGGCGGTTCACTCACGGTCACCGGTGAGGGTGAGACGTACATCGCCTCGACCGGCCAGCTCTGATCTTCCACGACGTTGCTCGTTGACCGACAAGTCCGACTTTCCCGGAATAGCTTGACTCGACTCTTGCTCGGTGTGACTCTATGGGTGCGCAGCGTTATCGCGACGATGGTCCGAGAACGCGCGGGGGAACCAAACCGGGGGGATGCACGGGGCGGACGGAGATGGACGGCACACGTCCACACCGGCCGCCCCGTGCGCTGTCCGTAACCACCCCAACCGCGCGTCGTCAACGCGCGTAAGGTGGGAGGTTGCGCAGCACCATCGTCCGACAGGAGCTTTCATGACCAGCACCCTCCCGGCGTCCGCCAGCGGCACGTCGTCCGAGGTCCGGCCGCGTACTGTCGCCGAGGGCGACTACAAGGTGGCGGATCTGTCGCTCGCCGAGTTCGGGCGCAAGGAGATCCGCCTCGCCGAGCACGAGATGCCCGGCCTGATGGCGATCCGGCGTGAGTTCGCCGCCGCGCAGCCGCTCGCGGGAGCGCGGGTCACCGGGTCGCTGCACATGACGATCCAGACCGCCGTCCTGATCGAGACCCTGGTGGCGCTCGGCGCGCAGGTCCGCTGGGCGTCCTGCAACATCTTCTCCACCCAGGACCACGCCGCCGCCGCGATCGTCGTCGGCCCCGAGGGCACCGTCGACGCCCCGTCCGGTGTCCCGGTGTACGCCTGGAAGGGCGAGACCCTGGAGGAGTACTGGTGGTGCACCGAGCAGGTGCTCGACTGGCCCGACGGGGACGGCCCGAACATGATCCTGGACGACGGTGGCGACGCCACGCTGCTCGTCCACAAGGGCGCCGAGTTCGAGAAGGCCGGAGCCGTGCCGCCGGTCGAGTCCGCCGACTCCGAGGAGTACGCGGTCATCCTGGGTCTGCTGCACCGTTCGCTGGCCGCGAGCGGCCAGCGGTGGACGCGGATCGCCGCCGGCATCAAGGGCGTCACCGAGGAGACCACCACCGGCGTGCACCGGCTCTACGAGATGCACCGCGCCGGCACGCTGCTCTTCCCGGCGATCAACGTCAACGACTCGGTGACCAAGAGCAAGTTCGACAACAAGTACGGCTGCCGCCACTCGCTGATCGACGGCATCAACCGCGCCACCGACACGCTCATCGGCGGCAAGATGGCCGTCGTGTTCGGCTACGGCGACGTGGGCAAGGGCTGTGCCGAGTCGCTGCGCGGCCAGGGTGCCCGGGTCGTGGTGACCGAGGTCGACCCGATCTGCGCGCTCCAGGCGGCGATGGACGGCTACCAGGTCGCCACCATGGACGACGTGGTCGAGCAGGCCGACATCTTCATCACCGCCACCGGCTGCTACGACGTCATCACCAACGAGCACATGGCCCGGATGAAGCACCAGGCCATCGTCGGCAACATCGGCCACTTCGACAACGAGATCGACATGGCCGGTCTGGCGAAGCGCTCCGACGTCACCCGGGAGAACATCAAGCCGCAGGTCGACCTCTGGAAGTTCGACGACGGTCACGCGATCATCGTGCTCTCCGAGGGCCGCCTGCTGAACCTGGGCAATGCCACCGGCCACCCCAGCTTCGTCATGTCGAACTCGTTCGCCAACCAGACGATCGCCCAGATCGAGCTGTACACCAAGACCGACGAGTACCCGATCGGCGTGTACGTGCTGCCCAAGCACCTCGACGAGAAGGTCGCCCGGCTGCACCTGGACGCGCTCGGCGCCAAGCTGACCACGCTCTCCAAGGAGCAGGCCGCCTACCTCGGCGTCGCCGTGGAGGGCCCGTTCAAGCCGGACCACTACCGCTACTGAGCATCGACGTCACCTCCGGGGCCGACCGCAGCGGCCGACCCCGGAGGTGGCCGTCCGGGGTCGCCCTGGGGGGCGACCCCGGAGGTGGCTTTCCGGTGCGCTGTGGCGTCGGCGGTGGCTCTCCGGGGCGCGGGCGCGGCGCCGGCTGGCGCCGTGGTCCGGCTGGTCAGCGGGGACGGCGGTGGCGGGTGGGGCGGACCCAGGTCCAGACACACCAGAGCAGCCAGGCCACGGAGACCAGCGCCGCCAGCGCACGCAGCCGTAGCGCGCTGAGCAGCAGCACGACCGCGAGCACCGCCAGCCACGGCCCGAAAGCCCTCATCCCGACCTCCCAGGTTCATCGACGGACGCGGTGACCCGGAACTGCGGCCACAGCGCCTCGGTGAGCGCGCGTTCACCGGCGAGGAGGCGGCGGGCCCGACGGTGCCGCTCGGCGATGACGGCGGCCAGCCAGGCCACCTCCGACCGCCCGGCCGGTGGTGGCGGACTGGTCACCGCTGCCACCTGCTGCCACAGCAGCCGGGCCAACTCGCCGCGGGCCGGTTCGCTGAACCCGTTCGCCCGCGCCAGGTACTGCCGGACGGCGAGCGCCAGGCCCGCGTCCAACCGGCTCAGGTCCAGGGAGTACGCCCAACCGGCCAGCTCCGGCACCGTCGCCGGAACCGGCCGCCACCTCGTCGCGGATCGGGTGTGCACCACCAGGGTGCCCGCCGCCAGGTCGCCAAGACGCCGGCCACGGGCGTCGCTGAGCATCACGGTCAGCCCGACCGCCCAGGACAGCAGCGGCAGCACCAGACCCGGCCACTCCACGGCGACCCCGACCAGCGCCCGGGTCAGCGACTGCCGGAACCCGACGGGGGCGCCGTCGAGGCTGACCACCCGCAACCCGACCGCCGCCTTGCCCGGTGTCCGGCCGTCGTTGAACCGTTCGCAGAGCACCGGATAGCCGACCAGCAGCAGGACGAGCCCGACGGTGAGCAGGGCGCGTTCCATCGCCACGTCCAGCACCCCGTACGGCAGAGCGGCCAGGACCAGCCCGGTCAGCGCGGCGAGCAGCAGCCCGGCCACCAGCTGCACCAGCACGTCGAGCAGGAGGGCGAGCGCCCGGGAGCCGATCCGTGCGGCCCGCACGTCCAGCTCGACCGCCTCGCCGGTGACCAGCCCGGCGTCGCCCCAACCCGAGGCGGTCCACGCTCGCGCCGCTGTGCTCACCCCGACAGTGAACACTATGATCGCGCGGTCGGAGGTGGCCGGTGGATGTCGACGCGTACGTCGCGGAGCACGGCGGGCAGTGGCGTCGGCTGAATCAGCTCTGTGGTCAGCGACGGCTCGAACCGGCCGAGGTCGACGAGCTGGTCGCGCTCTACCAGCGGGCCACCACTCAACTGTCGGTGCTGCGTAGCCGCTCGCCGGACCCGGCGCTGGTCGGCGAGCTGTCCCAGGTGGTGCTTCGGGCGCGGGCGCGGCTCACCGACCGGCCCCGACCCTCCTGGGCGGCCGTACGGCAATTCCTGCTGGCCGGCCTGCCCGGTGCGATCTGGCGGGCGGCGCCGTGGTGGTGTGCGGTGGCGACCGCCTTCACCCTGCTCACCTTCACCCTGATGTGGTTCGTGGCGGACAACCCGGAGACGGCGGCGGCATTCATCGGCGACGAGGAGGCCGCCAACCTGGTCGAGTCCGGCTTCGCCGGCTACTACACGGAGTTCTCCGCGCCGACGTTCGCCTTCCACCTGTGGACGCACAACGCCTGGTTGGCGGCGAAGTGCCTGGCGGCGGGGGTGCTGATCGTGCCCGTCGGCTACCTGCTCTGGCAGAACGCGATCAACATCGGCGTGGTCGGCGGGGTGATGGTCTCCTACGGCCGGGCGGACGTCTTCTTCGGCCTGATCACCCCGCACGGCCTGCTGGAGCTGACCGGCGTGTTCGTCGCCGCCGGGGTGGGACTGCGCATCGGGTGGGCGTGGATCGCACCGCCGGTGCAGTTGACCCGGGGGCAGGCGGTGGCTCGGGCGGGACGCGACGGCGTGCTGGTCGCCGTCGGCCTGGTCGCCCTCTTCGCCGTCGCAGCGTTGATCGAGGCCTTCATCACCCCCGCCCCCCTGCCGACCCCCCTGCGCATCGCCGTGGGCGCCACCACCTGGCTCGCCTTCCTCGCCTACGTCCTCCTCCTCGGCCCCCACACCCCCACCGACACTCCTGTCGATCATGAAGTTGTTACCCGCGACACGCCGCCCGAGTGGCAATAACTTCATGATCAATCGGGTGGGTGGGCGGGGTCAGAGTTGGGCTTTGGATTTCAGGGTCAGGTAGGCGTCGGCCAGGGCGGGGGCCAGGTGGGGGGCGGGGGCGTCGACCACGGTGACGTTGTGGCGGGTCAGGGCCTGGGTCAGGCGGTCGCGTTCGGCGAACGTGCGCCAGGCGGCGGCTGCGGCGTACGCGTCCGCCGGACGTCGCGGGGGTGCGGCGGTGAGCTGGGCCAGCACCGGATCCTGTGCCGCGGCCACCAACACCCGGTGCCGGGCGGCCAGCCGGGGCAGCACCGGCAGCAGGCCCTCGCCGAGCGCGCCCGGTTCCAGGGCGGTGAGCAGCACCACCAGGCTGCGCGGGCGGTGCCGCCGGAGCAACTCGCCCGCGATCAGCCGGAAGTCGGTCTCGACCAGCGCGGGTTGCAGCGGGGCCAACGCGTGCGCCAGCCGGTTCCACTGCCCCGGCCGCTCGGCACCACCCACCGAGGCCCGGGGCACGGCGTCCGCCGCGAGCACGTCCACCCGGTCACCGGCCCGCGCCGCCAACGCGCTGAGCAGCAGCGCCGCCTCGATCGAGGCGTCCAACCGCGGCTCGTCGCCCACCCGCACCGCCGAGGTACGCCCGGTGTCCAGCACACAGACCAGCCGCCGGTCCCGCTCCGGACGCCAGGTGCGGACCAGCACCTCGGCCTGCCGGGCGCTGGCTCGCCAGTCGATGGAACGCACGTCGTCGCCGGACACGTACTCCCGCAACGCGTCGAACTCGGTGCCCGGTCCGCGTCCCCGACCGACCTGTGTGCCGTCGATGACGCGCAGCCGCGACAGCCGCTCCGGCAGGTGCCGGCGCGAGTCGAAGCGGGGCAGCACCCGTAGGGTCCACGGCGGCGTGCCCGGCCGGCCACCCCACTGTCGGTACGCCAGCCCGAGCGGCCCGAACGAGCGGACGGTCAGGGCCACGGCGGGCCGGTCGCCCCGGCGGGTGGGGGTGAGGTGGCTGGGCAGCGCGAGTACCTCACCGGGTGCGGCCCGCACCACCCGGGTCGGCGGCACCTCCGGCCGGGCACCGGCCGAGGGCACCCAGGCGTCACGGACCCGGGCGCGCAGCGGCCGGCCGGAGGTGTTGTGCAGGTACAGGGTGACCGTGGCGGTACCGCCGAGCCGTACGGCCCGGTCACCGGCCCGTTCGGCGGTCAGCGCCCGCAGCGGCACGGCGAGCGTCAGGTCGAGTCCGACCAGCAGCAGCACCACGCCGACCATCACCGCCACCCCGACGAAGGGTGCCGGCCATGCCGGCAGGGTCAGCGCCCCTGCCGCCAGCAGCGCCGCCACCCGCCAGGTCATCGCGGCGTCGGCACGGTGGCCAGCACCGTGTCCAGGACGGGGTCCACCCCGACGCCCTCAAGTTCGGCCTCCGGTCGCAGGCGCAGCCGGTGCCGCAGGGTCGGTCGCGCCATCGCCTTGACGTCGTCGGGCACCACATGATCGCGTCCGTTCAGCCACGCCCACGCCTTCGCGGTGCCGAGCAGGGCCGTCGCACCGCGCGGCGAGGCGCCCAGTTCCAGCGCCGGGGTGGCGCGGGTGGCCCGGCACAGGTCGACGACGTAGCCGAGCAGCGGGTCGGCGACGTGCACGCGGCCCACCGCCGCTCGTGCGGCGGCGAGGTCGGCCGCGTCCGCCACCGGGCGTACGCCGGCTGCGGTCAGATCCCGGGGATCGAAACCGGCGTGGTGGGCCCGGATCACACCCAGTTCCTCGTCCCGGCTGGGCAGCGGCACGGTGAGTTTGAGCAGGAACCGGTCGAGCTGAGCCTCCGGCAGCGGATAGGTGCCCTCGTACTCCACCGGGTTCTGGGTGGCGGCGACGATGAACGGATCGGGCAGCACGCGTTGCTCGCCCTCGACGGTGACCTGCCGTTCCTCCATCACCTCCAGCAGCGCGGACTGGGTCTTCGGTGGCGTGCGGTTGATCTCGTCGGCGAGCAGCAGGTTGGTGAAGACCGGCCCCTCCCGGAAGGTGAACGCCGCGGTTCGCGCGTCGAAGACCATCGAGCCGGTGACGTCGCCGGGCATCAGGTCGGGAGTGAACTGCACCCGCCGCGAGGTCAGGTCCAGCGCGGCGGCCACGGTACGCACCAGCAGCGTCTTCGCGACCCCCGGCACGCCTTCGAGCAGCACGTGACCACGGCAGAGCAGGGCGACGATCAGCCCGGTGACCACGCCCTCCTGACCCACGACCGCCTTGGCCACCTCGGCGCGTAGCCGGTGCAGCGCGGCCCGGGTGGGGTCGGCGGCGAGCTGGTCCACGGTCATCGCGGGTCGGGTCACCGGGGGTCTCCTTCGGATCGGGGCTTCGGCAGCCGGGGCGGGGCCGGCGGGTCGGCGACGGGCTGCGCGGGCCTCGACCCGCCGGCGCGCGTCACGCGGTCCAGATCACCGGCCAGCTCCAGCAGGTCCCGGTCGGTTCGCGGCGCGTCGCCGTAGAGCAACTCGTGGATGGCGTCGGGCCGGTCGCCGGTGCCGGCGGCCACGGTCGCCGCCACCGTGGCGGGCGGCGCCGCGGCGGGCAGGTGCACCCGTCGTGCCAGCCGGGCGAGCGTCGCGGTCCGGAGCACCCGGGCGGTACTCTCCCGGGCCCCCGCCCGCTGGTAGAGCCGGCCCCGGCCGAGGACCGTCTCGGCGGCGGGCACGGACACCGGCAGGGGTTCCGGCGTGGGCGGGCCGAGACGGCGGGCCCGGCCGATGGCGATCAGCAGCGCCGCCAGGCCGAGTTGCAGCAGCAGCGCCCAGAACCACGGCGGGAAGGCCGACCAGAGCGGGTTGGGCTCCCCGGAGGAGCCTCGTGAGCCGGGGCCGGACGCCTCACCACCCGGACGGCCACCCGGTGCGGTCTCGCCGCTCTCGTCGCTGTCCAGGTCCTCCGGTCCGCCGGGTTCGTCGCCGTCGTCGTCGCGCTCCGGCAGCGGCCGGGTGGGTGCAGGGCTGGGTTCGGGTGGCGGCGGCGCCGGGCCGTCCAGGTCGAGCCAGACCACCCGGCCGGAGGTGGCGAGCAGGCCGGTGGCGAAGGCGAGGTTTTCCCATTCGTCGATCCGGCCGTTGCGGAACGGGTCGCTGGCACCCACCACCACGCTCTCCGCGGCTCCGGGCAGGCGGGCCAGCCCGCCGGCGTAGCAGAGATCGACGCTGCCGGGAGCGCCGGTCGATGCGTACCGCTGGCGGGCGACGGCGGCCGTGGCGGCGGGCGCGACCTCGGCCAGTGGGCAGGACCGGTCGACGTCGTGCGGTGACACGGCCCGGGTCGCCCACCGCCGGCCCGTCGGGCGCAGCGGCAGCCCGGCGGCGGCCAGCACCCGCCGGGGCGGGTCGACCAGCACCAGCCGGGTGCCTCCGGGCAGCAGACCCAGGTAGCCGACGGTGCGCGGGTGCAGCAACTCGGGCGCCGGAACGAACAGGGTGGCCGGGCCGGGCCGGGTGGCCAGCAACGCCCGGAGCGTGTCGGTCTCCCGCTGCACCGCCACCCCGCGCTCGCCCAGGCTGGCGGCGAGCCGGCTGCCACCGTGGTCACCGGTCACCACCGGGGAGAGGAAGCCCCGGTCGGTCTGGTCCGGCTGGTCGATCTCACGGGTGACCAGCGTGACGGCCATCAGCAGCACCCCCACCAGCACCGGAACGATGATCCGGTGGCGACGCCCGCGTACGCTCACCGGTCGGTGTCCGTTGCGAGCGGGGCCGCGGCGAGCAGGTCTCCCAGCTGGCCGGCGTGGTCGCGCATCCGGTGATCGTGCTCGGCGGTGGCCGGGCGCTGGGCGTACCACACCTCCGAGAAGATGCCGGCGGCGGCGGTCAGTGGCGGTCCGGCCGGTGGGTGGTTGGCGGCGGCCTCGGTGACCACCTCGGCGACGGTCATGCCGGGCCGGACCTGCACCACGTGCCGGTCGGTGAGCTGGTGGAGCATGACGCGCAACCGCTCACGGACCGCCTCGTCGTAGCGGCCCTCGGCGGCCAGCCGGTCGGCCACCACGACGGTGCCGACCGGACCCGCGGACGGCGGTGGGGCGACGGTCACCGGCGGCGCGGTCGCCGGCTTCCGTTTCTCGCCCCCGGTGCGGCGGCGTCGGCGAGGCCGGGGAAGTCGGCGGGGCAGCCAGGCGGGGAAGGTGTACCAGGCCGTCGCGGTCAGCGCCGTGGCCAGCACCAGCAGCAGCGCGACCAGCGGCAGTGGCAGGTGGTCGCCGAGGGCGGCGGTGGTCTCGGTCCACCACCGGCTGACGCTCATCCGCCGACCGCCAGCAGGTCCGTGGCGCGCGGTGCGGCGGGCGCGCGGGCGAGCCGGATGTCCAGGCCCTCGCTGCGGATCCGGGTCTCCAGGTGTACGACCGCGTCCAGGCAGGCCAGCGCGGCGTAGGCGACCGCGTTCACGGCCGCCCAGACCAGCATCGCCACGGCATTGGCCCAGCTCTCGGCGACCAGGTCGAGCTCGGTCAGCCCGGTGAACAACCCCCAGCCGAGCCCGACCCGGATGATCCACCAGACGAGGTATCCGAGTAGCCGCAGCGCGGCGGCCCGCCCGGTCAGGCGCAGCGCCAGCGCGACGGAGCGGTTGATCGCGCGTACCGGTGCGACCCGGTCGACCACCAGCGCCGGTGCCACCGCGCCCAGCAGGGCGAATCCGACGAACCAGGCGGGGCCGAGCAGGGACGCGAGCAGCATGACCGCGCCGACCGCGGGGCAGAGCAGGACGGTGGCGCCCCACCGGCCGCCGGGCCGCCAGGCGTCCGTGGCGGTGGCGCGGCGGCCGACCAGCGCGCCGGCGGCGGCGTGGGCGGCCGGGTTGCCGAGCAACAGAATGATCATTGCCTCGGTCGCCGCGCCGAGAGCGAGCAGGAACCAGAAGATGCCGAACTCGCTCAGGCCGGACGCCCACCACAGCGGCCCGGTGGCACCCACGACGGTCCGCAGGGGCAGCAGCAGGAGTTGTTCGCCGGCGGCCAGCACGGCGGCGAGGGGAAGCAGGACCGACGCCTGACCGCGCAACAGCAGCACCGCGGAGTCGAGCAGTTCCCCGCTGGTGAGCGGGCGGCCGGGGAGTACGACGGTCGGGCCTGTTTCGGGCACGCGTACTCCTGGAAGGCGGTGATGGTGGCGCGCTGCGGCGCACCCGGGGATCATGTTGACACGCGCGGTCGCCCGGGGTGCAGACCCGCCCCCCGGGGTGGCACGTGCGGGCGGTACAACCGAGCGGTGCTGGGCACGGCCCACCTGACGGCAGTAGCGTGCGGGTGACGCCGAGCCCACCGAACTGACGGGATGGAACCATTAACCCCATGAGAGCCCGGGTACTGGTGGTCGACGACGACCCCGCGCTCGCCGAGATGCTCGGCATCGTGCTGCGCAGCGAAGGCTTCATGCCCTCGTTCGTGGCGGACGGGGAACGGGCATTGGCCGCGTTCCGCGACAATCGGCCCGACATCGTCCTGCTTGACCTGATGCTGCCCGGAATGAGTGGTATCGACGTGGCGCGGGCGATCCGGGGCGAGTCGGGGGTGCCGATCGTGATGCTGACCGCGAAGAGCGACACGGTCGACGTCGTGCTCGGTCTGGAGTCGGGTGCCGACGACTACGTGGTCAAGCCGTTCAAGCCGAAGGAACTGGTGGCCCGGATGCGGGCGCGGCTGCGCCGCGGCGAGGACGTCGCGCCGGAGCTGCTCACCATCGGCCCGCCGGGCAACCAGATCGCCATAGACGTGCCGGCGCACACCGTCAGCCGCAACGGCGAGGAGGTGAAGCTGACGCCGCTGGAGTTCGACCTGCTGGTCGCGCTCGCCCGCAAACCGCGTCAGGTCTTCACCCGCGAGGTGCTGCTTGAGCAGGTGTGGGGATACCGGCACGCGGCGGACACCCGGCTGGTCAACGTGCACGTGCAGCGGCTGCGCGCCAAGATCGAGCCGGATCCGGAGCGACCCGAAATCATCCTCACCGTTCGCGGCGTGGGCTACAAGGCGGGTACCGGATAGCCTGGTCGCACTGTGACCACCTCCCCGATCCCCGATCTCGACCCGACCGCCCGCCGGCACGGCGCCGGGTGGGAGTTGTGGCGTGGGGTGAGTGGCCGACTGGCCCGTTCGCTGGCGAGGCTGCACCAGACCTGGCGCCGGTCGTTGCAGGTGCGGGTGGTGACCATCACGCTGGTGACGTCCAGCCTGCTGGTCGGCGGGTTCGCCTACCTGATCGCAGACAAGATCACGAGCATCCTGCTGGACAATGCGAAGACCGACGTCCAGTTGCGGCTGCTCAACGGCGCGGAGTACGCAGCCAAGCAGTTCAGCCTCTACAGCCAGCCCCAGGAGGCCCAGCTCCAGGAGACGATCGACGGCACGGTCAACTACCTCGCCGGTGGCGACCCCCAGCAGAACAGCGGCGTCGTGGTGGCCCTCACCGCGGACAACTGGCCCGGGGTGATCGAGGCGCGCACCTCACCGTCGGCGAACGTCCGGCCCCTGATCAGCCCCGAGCTGCGCGCCGCGGTGGCCGACGGGAACGTGGCCAACCAGATCCGTACCGGCCGGCTCACCGGAGACGCCGAGACGAAGTACCTCGTCTACGGTTCTCCGGTGCCGACCCGGTTCGGTCAGGTGGAGCTCTACTACTTCGTGCCGCTGACCTTGCAGGACACCACGGCGGCGCAGGCACGGGCCACCGTGGTGGCCACCGGAGTCGCCCTGGTGCTGCTGCTCGGCCTGCTCGCCGCGCTGGTGACCCGGCTGGTGGTGATCCCGGTACGGGTCGCCGCCCGGACCGCCCAGCGACTCTCGGCCGGCCTGCTCGACCAGCGGATGGCCGTCAACGGCGAGGACGACCTGGCGCTGCTCGCGGCCTCGTTCAACCAGATGGCCACCAACCTGCAACGGCAGATCCTGCGCCTGGAGGAGATGTCCCGGCTGCAACGCCGGTTCACCTCCGACGTGTCGCACGAACTGCGGACCCCGCTGACCACGGTCCGGATGGCCGCCGACCTGATCTTCGCCGAACGCGACGAGTTCGATCCGGCGGTGGCGCGCAGCGCCGAGTTGCTCCAGGCCGAGCTGGACCGCTTCGAGGAACTGCTTACCGACCTGCTGGAGATCAGCCGGTTCGACGCGGGCTTCGCGGTGCTCGACGCCGAGCCGACCGATCTGGTGCCGGTGGTCCACCGGGTGGCCGACCGGCTGACCGGGTTGGCCGAGCGGGTCGGGGTGGCCATCGAACTGGACGTCCCGGCCGCCCCGGTGATCGCCGAGATCGACCCACGACGGGTCGAACGGGTGCTGCGCAACCTGGTCGGCAACGCTGTCGAGCACGGCGAGGGCCGGCCGGTGCGGATCACGCTGGGAATGGACGAGACCGCCGTCGCGCTTACCGTCCGCGACCACGGTGTCGGGCTCAAGCCGGGCGAGGAGAAACTGGTCTTCAACCGGTTCTGGCGGGCTGATCCGTCGCGGGCGCGACAGACCGGCGGGACCGGACTGGGGCTGTCGATCAGCCTGGAGGACGCCCGACTGCACGGCGGCTGGCTGGAGGCGTGGGGTGCGCCGGGGCAGGGCGCACAGTTCCGGCTCACCCTGCCGGCGCGCGCCGGTGACCGGCTCACCACCTCGCCGCTGCGGCTGGTGCCGGCCGACGCCACGCTGCCGTTCGGCGGCGCGCCCGCCGGTGGACTGCTGGCCATCGGGCCCGGCCCGGCCGGCGCGCTCGCCGTCGGCCCGGCGCCGTCGGCCGAACAGCCGCGCGCGGAGGTGGGCTCGTGAGGCGACGGTTGCTGACCGGGGCCCTCGGCGGCGTGCTGGTGCTGGGCGTTGCCGCTGGCTGCGGGATCCCCGACCGCAGCGAGGTGCAGATCGAGCAGCGTGGGCCGGCCGCGGAGACGAACTGGTCGCTGGGACGCGGTACCGAGCCGCCGACGCGGGAGGCCAGCGGCAGCGACGCCGAGGCGTTCGTGCGCAACTTCCTGGCCGCGGCGGCCGGTGAGCCCGACCGGGCGTACGAGCGGGTGAAGCGGTTCATCGCGACCGCGGACCGCACCTCGCTGCCGGACAAGCAGGGCAGCGAGGTGGCGCTGTCGGTGGTGCGGTTGACCGACGATCCGGTGATCGAACCGGACGTGGACAGCATGAAGGTCACCATCAGCGTGCAGCAGGTCGGGCTGCTGCGGGCCAACGGGATGCTGGTGCCGCCGGTGGCCACCGAGTCGACGTACGAGTTCCGGCTGATCAGTGCCGGCCCGGTGGGTGAGGACGACGCCGGCTACTACGTCAGCGACCCGCCGAACGTGCTGCTGCTCAGCGACGACGCGCTGCGCCGGTTCTACCAGGCGGAGGCGATCTACTTCTGGAACTCCGACCGTACCCAGCTCGTGCCCGACCAGCGGTACCTCTCCTCGGCCGTACCGCCGGAGCGGCGGGTGAGCGAGGTCGTCCGGTGGTTGACCGCCGGCCCGTCGGACTGGCTGCGGATCGGTGTCTCCGGTCTGCCCGACCGTACCGAAATGATCAACAATGCCACCGGCTCGGACGGCCGGTGGGAGGTCAACCTCGACATGCCGGGCGCTGACGAGCGGCGGCTGGAGCAGCTCGGTACCCAGTTGGCATGGTCCCTGCGGGAGCTGCACGGCACCGTCGAGGTGAAGATCCTCAACCAGTCCCGCAAGGTGATCGACCTCGCGGAGCAGCGCAGGCTGAATCCGCTGGACCTGATCGAGGTCAACGCGCGGCGATACTGCGTCTACGAAGGGGCCATCCACTCGCTGACGGTGGCCGGCGAGGCCGCCGGCTCGGTGCCGGTGGCGCCCGAGGTGAACCACGACATCGTCGCCGCCGGGCTGCGTCGCGTCGACGCGGACGTCGTGGTCGCCGTCGTGGTGGCCGGCGAGGACGGGCGGCAGCGGCTGGCCGTCGGCCGGGGTGGCGGCGTGGTGGAGACCCTCACCACCGGCCCCAGCAGGTACGCCGAGATGAGCCGCCCGGTCTGGATCCGCAGCGACGCAGCCCGCCCGGCCGGCCTGGTGGTCGCCGACGGCCGGCTCTACCGCTTCGACGGCCAGGCGGCGACGCGGCAGGTCCAGCTCGGCCTGCCGGGCCGGGTGACCGCGGTGGCGGCCGCCCTGGACGGGCACCGGCTGGCACTGATCGTCGACGGCATGCTGCACGTCGCCGCGATCAACTGGGAGGGTGGGGTGCCCACCGTGGGCCCGGCCCGACGGTTGGTCAGCTCGTTGACCGACGCCACCGCGGTGGACTGGTCGGCGGCGAACCGCCTGCTGGTGGCCGGCTCGGCCGGCCGTCCCGCGATCTACGACGTGACCGTCGACGGTGCCCTGGAGACCCCGCTGCGGGAGGACACCGGCAGCCAGGTCGACCACCTCGCCGCGTACCCCGCCACCGCCGAGCGGTCCCCGCTGGCCGGCTCGTTCATGTACGAGGCGAACGGGGTGGCGTACCGCAGCAACCCGTTCGACCGGATCAACCGCGACCAGGTCCAGGACGTCACACCGCCGCCTGCGGGGGTACGTCCGGGCAACCCCACCGCACCCGTCTTCCTCTACTGAGCAGGCCGTGACGGGCGGGCTCTGGGCGGACCTGGCCGACCTGGTGCTGCCCACCGAGTGCGCCGGTTGCCGGGAAAGCCGCCCGGGGTTGCGCCACGGCGTCTGCCCGGACTGCGTCACCGCGCTGCGGGCGCTGCGCCCGGGTCCGGTGCGACCTGTCCCGGCCCCGCCTGGTCTGCCGCCCTGTCACGCCCTGGGCGCGTACGGCGGGCCGCTGCGGGAGACGCTGCTGGCGTACAAGGACCACGGCCGGCACGGTCTGGCCAGGCCACTCGGTGCCCTGCTCGCCGAGGTCGTCGCGGCGGCGGTCGGTCCGGTGGGACCGGTGCTGCTGGTGCCGGTGCCGGACACCCCGGCGGCGGCCCGGGCCCGCTACGGCGACCACCTGCGCCGGTTGACCCGGCACTGCGCCCGTCGGCTGCGGGCTGCGGGCTGGCCGGTGCGGGTGCACAACGTGGTGCGTGCCGCACCCCGACCGGACTCGGTGACGCTGGACAGCGCGGGTCGGGCGGCGGCGGCCACGGCCGCCTTCCGGGCCCGGTCTGGCCGCAATCCGACCGCCGCGGGGGCGAGGGTGGTCCTGCTGGACGACATCGTCACCACCGGAGCCACCCTCGCGGCGGTCAGCCGGGTGCTGACCGTGCGCGGGCTGTCGCCGTACGGGGCGGCGGTGCTGGCCGCAACACGGAAAAGGCACCAACAGTGACCGATCGTGTTTCCGTTTCACCCCTTCGTGTATGAGGTGTGGAAATTCTCCGGGCGGTCTTGGCGACCGGGGGTGACTGTCGGGCTAACAGGAGTTAGCGTTTGGCTGTCGGGGGTAGGAAGGCCATTCCACCCACCCCTGGCGGTGAGAGGAGGCGTAGCCGTATTGACCGGTCGACGCCGAATGGGGCCGTCCCCCGGGCGCGACCGGAGTTCCGGATCGAAGACCGTCCGAATGAGGGAGGTCACGTGGACATCGTGGTCAAGGGCCGTAACGTCGAAGTGCCGGACCATTACCGGGTGCACGTAGCAGACAAGCTCGCGAAGATCGAACGCTACGACCACAAGATCATTCGTGTGGATGTCGAACTGTTCCACGAGCGCAATCCGCGCCAGGCCGATCATTGCCAGCGGGTGGAGATCACCTGCTATTCCCGTGGCCCGGTGATCCGGGCCGAGGCCTGCACCAGCGACTTCTACAGCGCTCTGGACTCGGCGATCGCCAAGCTCGACTCCCGGCTGCGTCGCGCGGCCGACCGGCGTCGGGTACACCGAGGTCGGCACGCGCCGCTGTCGGTCGCCGCCGCGACCGCCGGCCTGCCGGTGACCGACCTCCCCGCGCTGTCCGCCCCCGCGGAGATCGGCAGCGTCGCCGCGGAGACCAGCACCGCCACCGCACTGGCCGAGCGGCCCGAGGAGGAGCACGCCGACGACCAGCCGTGGCACATCGCCCGGGAGAAGGTGCACCCCGCCGAGCCGATGACCGTCGACGACGCCCTGTTCCAGATGGAACTGGTGGGCCACGACTTCTATCTGTTCCAGGACAAGGAATCCGGCCGTCCGAGCGTGGTCTACCGGCGGCACGCCTACGACTACGGCATCATCTCGCTGGACATCTGACCGTGACGGCGGCCCGGGTCGTATACACCGGCCCGGGCGCCGTCGCGGACCTGGGCCGCCGGGCCCCGGTCAGCCCAACGGATCCGTCGCTAGCAGGCCGTAGACCGTCGAGTCGGCCCGGCTGCCCGCCGCGCTGGGTAGCCGGCCGCGCAACAGCCCCTCTCGCCGGAATCCGGCCTTCTCCAGCACCCGCTGGGAGGCGGCGTTCTCCGGCAGGGTGCCGGCCCACAACCGGGACAGGCCGACGTGGTCGAATCCCCACCGGGCGAGTAGCCGTACCGTCCGGGTGGCGTAGCCGCGTCCGCGCCACTGCGGCAGCAGGCTGTAGCCGATCATCGCCTGCCCGCTGGCGGGCTGGTCGTAGTTGAGCGTGCAGTTGCCGACGAAGTCACCGGACGCGCCGTCGAGGACGGTCATCGCGGCGGCGGTCCCGACCAGCCACTGACTCTCCGCACCGCGGCAGCGTCGCTCGATCTCGTCCCGGGCCGGTGCCCCCGGGGGCACCCGGCTGGCCACCACCTCCGGGTCGCTGTGCAGGCGGTACGTCTGATCGGTGTCGTCCGGCCCGAGCCGGCGCAGCACGACCACCCCGTCGGTGAGCCGGCCGTCGGGCAGGTCCGGCAGCGGACGCGGCGACGGGCCGGGCGGGTCGTCGGCGAGCCGTACCCACACCGTCAGGTCCCACCGGCCGCCGGCCCGAATCGGCGTCGCGGAGCGGCGTACCCCCTCGGGCCGGTAACCGGCGGCCAGCGCGACCCGCTGGCTGGCCGTGTTCTCGACGCGGGTGAGCAGTTCCAACCGGGCGGTGCCGCTGGCGAAGACGTGCTCGGAGAGGGCGCGGGTGGCGGCGGTGGCCACCCCTCGGCCGCGCGCCCACGGTGCCACCCAGTAGCCGATCTCCGCCTGGCCCCGCTGCGGCACCGGATGGCTCAGGCCCACGGTGCCGAGCAGTCGGTCGGTCGCCGGGTCGGTCACGGCGTACGCGGCGCCACCGCTGGCGAAGGCGGCCGGCGCACCCTGTGTGATCCACCACCGTGCGTCGGCCTCGGTGTACGGGTCCGGTAGCCCGTCGAGGAAGCGCTGGGTGAGCGGATCGGCGCAACCGGCCGCGACGTCCTCGACGTCGTCGAGGCGGAACGGCCGTAGCCGCACCCCGTACGCCTCGATCCGCTGCTCGCTGCGCTGCGGGCCGTCATGAGCGTTCATGGCGCTGCTTTGATGATTCGCTCGCGGACGCTCGCTCATGTCGACCCTTCGCTGCGCTGCGGGCCGTCATGAGCGTTCATGGCGCTGCTTTGATGATTCGCTCGCGGACGCTCGCTCATGACAGGTCCTCCGCGAGCAGTGCGCCGACCCAGGCGTCGACCCGGGTGCCGCGGTGGTTGAGGGCCCCGCGGGCGGTGCCCTCCATCGCGAAACCGGCCTTCTCGGCCGCTCGCCGGGAGGCGGCGTTACCGACGTTGGCCCGCCATTCGATCCGGGCCAGCCCGAGGGTGGTGAAGCCCCAGGCGCAGAGCGCCGCTAACGCCGCCGGCTGGTAGCCCCGCCCTCGGGCGTGCGGCGCGGTCATGAAGCCGACGTCGGCCAACAGCGGATCGGTGGCCGACAGTCGCAGATCGATCGAACCGGCGTACCGGTCCGCGGCGTCGGTGAAGACGAAGTTGGCGCTGCTGCCGGCGGCCCAGGTGGCCCGCACGAACCGCAGGAAGTCCTCGGCGTCCGCCCGCGTGTAGCCCTCCGGCACGGTCGTCCAGCGCAGCGTCTCCGGATCCCGGCAGGTGGTGACGATTGCGTCGAGGTCGCGCTCATCCATCGGGCGCAGGCTCAGCTCGTGCGGGCCGGTGGTGGCGAACAGGGTCGGTTGCGGCCGGCCGAAGACGACCGCGCGCCGGGCGTCCAGGGTGCCCGGACCAGCCGGGCCGACCTCACCGGGCGCCGGTACGTCGCCGGGCAGCAGCGAGCCGAACCACTCGTGGGCGCCGCCGGTTGGGTCGGCGGCCCGTAGTCGCCCCTCGATCCGGACACCGGACCGCAGAGCGACCAGCCGGGAGGCGTGGTTGCCCACCTGGGCGCCCCAGAGCAGCCGGCGCAGCTTCAGCTCGTCGAAGGACCACCGGGCGACGGCCCGGAGGGCCCGGACGGCGACCCGCTGGCCCCGCGCCCACGGCGCGGTCCAGTACCCGATCTCGCTGAGTTCGTGGTTGCGGTCGATGGTGTTCAACCCGCAGGCGCCGAGCACCTCGCCGCGTGCGGCGTCGCAGACCGCGAAGGATGCGCCGGTGCCGAGTTCCCATTGGCGGGCCCGGTCCGCGACGAAGCTCTGCGCGTGTTCGTGCCGGTACGGGCGAGGTACGGTGGTCCAGCGCTGGATGTCCGGATCCTGGCACGCGCGGTGCACGGCGTCGGCGTCGGTCGCTCGCCACGGCCGCAGCAGCAGACCGTCTTCGGTGATCTCCACGGGCTCCACCGAGCCATCGTGCCGGATCGTTCGCGCACGGCGTAACCGGATAACCGGGACGCGGACGGGAGCGGGGAGTGTTATGTCGGTTTCGCGGCGGCCGACCACCGCCACCAGTGACCATCGGCCCGATGGAACGCCTACGATGGTTCGAGACTGTCTAGGGGAGCGTTGATCCGTGTCGATTCTGGAAAAGGTCCTCCGTGCGGGCGAGGGGCGCATGGTGCGCCGCCTCAAGGCGATCGCCGCCGCCGTCAACTCGATCGAGGACGACTACGTCAACCTCACCGACGACGAGCTGCGCGACATGACCGAGCAGTTCAGGGAACGCCTCGCCGACGGCGAGACCCTGGACGACCTGCTGCCTGAGGCGTTCGCGGTCTGCCGGGAGGCGGCGGCCCGGGTGCTCGGCCAGCGGCCGTACGACGTGCAGGTGATGGGTGGCGCGGCGTTGCACTTCGGCAACATCGCCGAGATGAAGACCGGTGAGGGCAAGACCCTGACCTCGGTGATGCCGGTCTATCTCAACGCATTGTCCGGCAAGGGCGTGCACGTGGTCACGGTGAACGACTACCTGGCCCAGCGGGACGCCGCCTGGATGGGGCGGGTGCACGAGTTCCTCGGGCTGACCGTTGGTGTGGTGCTGCCCAACCGGCCGGCGGTCGAGCACCGCGCGGCGTACGAGTGCGACATCACCTACGGCACGAACAACGAGTTCGGTTTCGACTACCTGCGCGACAACATGGCCTGGTCGAAGGACGAACTGGTCCAGCGCGGCCACAACTTCGCCGTGGTCGACGAGGTCGACTCCATCCTGATCGACGAGGCCCGTACCCCGCTGATCATCTCCGGCCCGGCCGAACACTCCGCCCGCTGGTACGGCGAGTTCGCCGCCGTGGTGGCCCGTCTCCAGTCGGGCAAGGACGGCGAGGGTGACTACGAGGTCGACTACGCCAAGCGCACCATCGCGGTCACCGAGCGGGGCGTGGCGAAGGTGGAGGACCGGCTCGGCATCGACAACCTCTACGAGTCGGTGAACACTCCGCTGGTCGGCTACCTGAACAACGCGATCAAGGCCAAGGAGCTGTACAAGCGCGACAAGGACTACATCGTCAGCGACGGCGAGGTCCTGATCGTCGACGAGTTCACCGGCCGCATCCTGCACGGTCGCCGCTACAACGAGGGCATGCACCAGGCGATCGAGGCCAAGGAGGGGGTGGAGATCAAGCAGGAGAACCAGACCCTGGCCACCATCACCCTGCAGAACTACTTCCGCCTCTACGACAAGCTCGCCGGCATGACCGGTACGGCGCAGACCGAGGCGGGCGAGTTCAACAAGGTCTACAAGGTCGGCGTGGTGACCATCCCGACCCACCGGCCGATGATCCGCGAGGACCGGGCCGACGTCATCTACAAGACCGAGCAGGCCAAGTTCAACGCGGTGATCGAGGACATCGCCGAGCGGCACCACGCAGGTCAGCCGGTGCTGGTCGGCACGGTCTCCGTGGAGAATTCCGAGATCCTCTCCCAGCTGCTGCGCCGCCGGGGCATCCCGCACTCGGTGCTGAACGCGAAGTTCCACGCCCGCGAGGCGGAGATCGTCGCCCAGGCCGGTCGCAAGGGCGCGGTCACGGTGGCCACCAACATGGCCGGCCGGGGCACCGACATCCTGCTCGGCGGCAACCCCGAGTTCCTCGCGGCCAACGAGCTACGCCAACGCGGGCTGGACCCGCTGGAGAACGCCGAGGAGTACGACAAGGCCCTCGAAGAGGTCATGCCGCAGTGGAAGCAGGCCTGCGACGCGGAGGCCGAGGAGGTCGCCGCCGCCGGTGGGCTCTACGTGCTGGGCACGGAGCGGCACGAGTCCCGACGGATCGACAACCAGCTTCGTGGCCGGTCCGGCCGGCAGGGCGACCCGGGCGAGTCCCGGTTCTACCTCTCGCTGCAGGACGAGCTGATGAAGCGGTTCCGCTCCGGTGCGGTGGAGGCGGTCATGGACCGCTTCAACATCCCGGAGGACGTGCCCATCGAGTCGAAGATGGTCACCCGCCAGATCAAGAGCGCCCAGGCTCAGATCGAGGGGCAGAACGCCGAGATCCGCAAGAACGTCCTCAAGTACGACGAGGTCATGAACAAGCAGCGCCAGGTGATCTACGCCGAGCGGCTGCGCGTACTCAACGGCGAGGATCTCTCCGACCAGGTACGCAACATGATCAACGACACCATCGAGGCGTACGTGCGGGGGGCCACCTCGGACGGCTACGCCGAGGACTGGGATTTCGAGCAGTTGTGGTCCAGCCTCAAGCAGCTCTACCCGGTGGGCATCACCATCGAGGAGCTGGAGGAGGAGGCCGGCGGGTCCCGGGCCAGTATCGACGCCGACTTCCTGCTCGCCCGGCTCAAGGAGGACGCGAACGCCGCGTACGACCGGCGTGAGGAGCAACTCGGCGCCGAGGGCACCCGGCAACTGGAACGGATGGTGCTGCTCCAGGTCATCGACCGCAAGTGGCGTGAGCACCTCTACGAGATGGACTACCTCCAGGAGGGCATCTCGCTGCGCGCGTACGCCCAGCGTGACCCGGTGGTGGAGTACCAGCGCGAGGGCTTCGACATGTTCGCCACCATGATGGACGGCATCAAGGAGGAGACTGTCGGCTTCCTCTACAACCTCGAGGTGCAGGTCAACGAGCCGGAGCCGGAGGCCGAGGAGGTCCAGCTGCTGGAGAAGCCGGTGGAGATCCGGGCCAAGGGCCTGGGTCGTGCGCCGCAGCAGCAGGGGCTTCAGTACTCCGCGCCGACCATCGACGGCGAGGCCGGTGCCGGTGGCGTCGCCGTGCAGCGGGAGGAGCAGCGGGCTCCCGCGCTCGGCATCGGCCGTCCGGACCAGGCCGCCCCGGCGGCGCCGGGGCGCACGGCACCGACCGCGCCGCAGCGCCCGGCCGGCGGCCTGCGCGGTCCGGGGGTCCCGGTCGGCAACGCCCGCCAGCCCGCACCGGGGCAGGCGACCGCCAGCAACGGACCGTCCCGTAACGCGCCGTGCCCCTGTGGCTCGGGTCGCAAGTACAAGCGCTGCCACGGTGCTCCCGGCGGCACCTCGGCCGGCTAGGAATCGCCCGGCTCCGGAAGATCGCGCCCGATCCTGGATCGAGTGGCCTCGCTCAGCGAACACGGCCACCAACTCAGGATTCGGGCGCGATCTCGTCCGGGCTCCCGTGGCGGTGGGGCCGGTCGGGGGAGCGGTGTTCCGGTCGGAGCGGCGAGGTCAGAGGACCCGCAGGTCGGTGCAGAGCCAGTTGCCGCGCCGCTGCTCCAGGCGCAGCGCCATCGCCCAGCTACGACCACCGGCGCCGGTGAGCACGGCGGCGGCCTCGATGGCGGTGGGGCGAGGCTCGCAGACGCGCAGTCGTCGCAGCCGCACCCCGGGGCGCGCCGAGCGCCGTCGAGCCGGTGCCGCGTGTGCGGTGGCGCGGGCGAGCTCGGGCAGCAGCGCGGCGGCCCGCGCCGGGTCGAGTTGACGCCGTAGCTGCACCGGTGGCCGGAAGCCGTTGAACACCTCCAGGCAGGTGGCGACGAAGCGGTGGGCGACCCGGGTGGCCGCCGGGGTGGCTGTGGTCAGGGCCCCGGCCGGCAGGTGCCGGGCCGGAGCGTGGCGGGGCCCCGCCGGGCCGGATCCGGTGGGCCGGCCGGACTCACCCGACCACGGCACGCCGGGCGTGACCGGTCGGCTGCCGGAGCGCGAGGCCGCCCACGGCAGCGGCGACCGGTCCGGGCCACGGCCGTCGGGCCACTGCCCGCCGGTGGCGAAGAGGTCGAGGGCGAGCTGGCCGTCGGCCGGTCGTGGCCAACCGGTGGTGTCCTCGTCGACGGAGGGCGGCTCGAAGGCGGGCGCCGGCCGCAGCCGCACGGGTGGGCGCGCCGGCCCGGGCCGCCGGAGGTCGGTCATCGCGCTGCCCCCTGCCATCAAAGCTTGCGTTTGCCTTCGTTTGCTTTCGATAGCTTTGATTGTCGGGCATGGCAGAGCCAGCGGTCAATGCCGTGGTGGTGGTCCTACCGTTCGTCGGGGTCGCGTTCCGCCAGCGGGTTATCGCGTACCCAATCGGCGGTTTCGGCGTACTTGCGCTGGATGTACTCCTCCAGGCGGGCCCGCTCCACCCGCCACTGCCCCCGGCCGCCGATCTTGATCGCGGGCAGCTCGCCACTGCGTACCATGTGGTAGACCTGCGAATCCGACACGTTCAGCTCGGTGGCCACGTCGGACAGGAGCAGGAACCTCGGTTCCACCGGAACTCCCCGGGTTGACGTCGTTCGCCTCAGTTTGCCACCGGCCGCCGCCTCCCGACCAATCCGGTTTCGTCGGCCGGCGGGACACACCGGCCCATCGCCGGAACTTCCACGAAGGCGATACGGGGTGTATGACGGTCAGGGCGGACGGGCAGGGCCGTACGCCGGGGCCCGGCGTGTCGTCGCCGGCCGGAGCAGAGCGGGGGAAACCACGGTGACCGACGAGCTTGTCCGGGTCTACGTGCCGGCGACCGTGCCGATGCTGGCCAGGCTGCCGGAGCACGGGCTCGCCGCGGCGCAGGCGCACGCGGTGACCCCGACGCTACGCGAGTGGTACGCGGAAGGCGACGAGGAGGAGTTGGAGTACGTCGCCTTCACCCGCGCCGCCCAGGACGCCCTGCAACTGATCCGTCACGACCCGGCCGCGCCGCGTCGACGGGTGGTCGTGTCGGCGGACCTGCCCGCGACGGCGATCGGTCGGGGCGACGGGGAACTGGGCTCCAGCGTGGTGGAGTTGCAGGCCCCGGTGCCGGTCGCGGCCGTCGCGGCCGTGCACGTGGACGGGATGGACGCCGCCGCCGACGTCGCCGCCGCCGTCCAGGTGGTACTGGAGGCGTTGGCCGGCGACCCCGACGCCCAGTTCACCGTCGACGGTGCCGAGGACCATGAACTGGAGTGGTACGACCCCAGCGAACTGGAGTCGCTGCTGCGCGCCACCGCCACGGAAGGCTGACCGCCGTCCGGGTCACCGGCGGCCGACTACGCCTCGTCGTCGGCCGGTGAACTGAGCGTACGGCCGAAACTGACCACGGCGGTCAGCGCGCCGACGAACAGCACCCAGATGGCGTTGTCCACCCGTGAGGTACCGAGTGAGGTCTGCGCGACCGCGTCCGCCTCGCTGAGTGCGGCGGCCAGGTCGATCAGCGAACGCCCACCGATCCGGATGATCACCTCGGTGAGCAGGAGGAGGAGTCCCGGTCCCGCGCCCGCCACCAGGTACGCCGGCCAGCGCGGTCCAGCCTCGCCGCCGTCGCGTACGACTCGCCGCCGTGCCCAGGTGAGGTAGCCGAAGGCCAGCCCACCGGCGATGAGCCCGGCCAGCAGGGACTCGGTCCGGGAGACCCAACTGGCCGCGTTGACAAGCGACTGCTGGCTGTCACCGGCACCGAAGAGATTGAACAGCGGATCCCGGGCCACGCTGAAGGCCACCACGAAGACCAGGGTGCCCAGCGCGGCGGCGGCCACGGCACCCACCACCGCACCGTTACGGGCCCCGGCGAGCGCGCCGCCGATGACGGCCGCGGCGGCCGTGGTGCCGGCGATCGTGCGGGTGGTGACGTCACCCGCGTAGGTGAGGTCGATCGCGAGCGCGGCGAGCAGCCCGACGAGCAGGCCGGCGCCGATCGCCACCGCGAAGCGCAGGGTCACCCGTTCGGTCCGGCGGGCAACCGGCTCGCCGGCCGCCAGCCCGACGGCGGCACCGGCCACCAGCGCGGCCGAGATCACGCCGGGCAGCGCGAAGGCGGAGAGACTGACCGCGGTGACACCGGCCGTCGCCGAACTGATCGCCTCCCGGGTCGACCAGAGCATCGCGGCCAGCCAGCCGGCGGCCAGCAACGCCAGCACCGTCGCTCCCGGCGCGGGTGCGGGACGGCCGGCCCCGGAGTGGTCGCCGGCAGCCTCGGACTGGTCGTCCGCGTCGGGGCCGGTGGCCGCGGACCGGTCGTCCGCGCGCGGGTCGACGGTGTCGGACTGGTCGGGCCGCGCGGCGGTCGGCCCACCGGGCTCGTTGCTCATGGTCTCCCTCTCACCGCCGGGCCCGACCGGGCCGGACCGTCACGGCAACCCAGCGTACGCGTCCGGAACAGGCGTGCGCCCGAAGCCTGCACGGCCTGCATTTCTTCGGTCAGGTATCTCGTTCGGGTACGAATCGGTTCCGGTGGACGTGAAATGCCTCCTGATCGTTGGCCTACCGGCGGCCGGGGTGTGCTCGACCGACGCCGGCCGTGGGAGGATTGGCGCAGGTCCCGCCACCGCGGGGCCGGTTTCGCCACCGCCGTCGAGATCGCCAGGAGCCCTGATGGACGCCGTGTTCTCCGTACCCGAGCCGCGTAACGAGCCGGTGCGCAGCTATGAGCCGGGCAGCACCGACCGCGAACGTCTCCAGCGCAGGCTCACCGAGCTGGCCGCTGAGCGCATCGACCTGCCGATGACCATCGCGGGCGAACAGCGGATGGCCGGCGGCGAGCCGATCCAGGTGGTGCAGCCGCACCGGCACGCGCACGTGCTCGGGGTCACCGGGCACGCCACCCACGACGACGCGCGGGCGGCGGTCAAGGCCGCCAAGGACGCCGCGCCGGACTGGCGCGCGCTGCCCTTCGAGGAGCGCGCCGCGATCTTCCTGCGCGCCGCCGAGCTGCTCTCCGGCCCCTGGCGGGACACCCTGAACGCGGCCACCATGCTGGGCCAGTCGAAGACGGCCGTGCAGGCCGAGATCGACGCGGCCTGCGAGTTCATCGACTTCCTGCGATTCAACGTGCACTTCGCCCGCAAACTGCTGGCCGAGCAGCCGATGTCGTCGCCCGGCGTGTGGAACCGCTTCGACCACCGGCCGCTGGAGGGCTTCGTCTACGCGGTCACCCCGTTCAACTTCACCGCCATCGCCGGCAACCTGCCGTCGGCGCCGGCCCTGCTCGGCAACACGGTGGTGTGGAAGCCGGGCCCGACCCAGCAGTTCGCCGCACACTTCACCATGCGCCTGTTCGAAGCGGCCGGCCTGCCGCCCGGTGTGCTCAACATGGTGACCGGGCGGGGCGAAGAGGTCTCCGACGTGGTGCTGGCCGACCCCGACCTGGCCGGCATCCACTTCACCGGGTCCACCAAGGTCTTCCAGCACCTCTGGCGCACGGTCGGGGAGAACATCGCCGGCTACCGGGGCTACCCCAGGCTGGTCGGCGAGACCGGGGGCAAGGACTTCGTGGTCGCGCACTCCAGCGCCGACGTCGACGCGCTGCACACGGCGCTGATCCGGGGCGCCTTCGAGTACCAGGGACAGAAGTGCTCGGCGGCCTCCCGCGCGTACGTCCCGCGCTCCCTCTGGGAGGGTGGCCTGCGTGACCGGCTGGCCGCGACCGCCGACGGGCTGGCCTACGGCGACGTCACCGATTTCCGCAACTTCGGCGGCGCGGTCATCGACGACAAGGCGTACTCCCGGCACACCGCCGCACTGGAGCTGATCACCACCGACGACAGCTGCCGGATCATCGCCGGTGGCACCGCCGACGACTCGGTCGGCTGGTTCGTCCGCCCGACGATCTTCGAGTGCGGCGACCCGGCACACGAGACGTTCACCACCGAGTACTTCGGCCCCATCCTCGGCGTGCACGTGTTCGACGACGCCCGCTTCGACGAGGTGGTCACGCAGGCCGAGGCCATCGCCCCGTACGCACTCACCGGGTCGATCTTCGCCACCGACCGGCGGGTGGTCGACGCGGTGGCCGAGAAGATGCGGTACGCGGCCGGCAACTTCTACATCAACGACAAGCCGACCGGCGCCGTCGTCGGTCAGCAGCCGTTCGGCGGTGCCCGGGCCAGCGGCACCAACGACAAGGCGGGATCCTGGCACAACCTGGTCCGCTGGATGTCCCCCCGGACGATCAAGGAAACCTTCGTCCCCCCGACCGACCACACCTACCCCCACATGGGCTGAAGATGTAACGACCAGCCCTGGACCGACGCCGAGCAAGGTGTGACAGGAGGGGCCCTTGTCGACCCCGCGCCCGCTGAGCCGGGCCGGGGGCGGCCGGGGGTGACGCCGGCCGGCCCGGCGTGGGTGGACGGTCGCGCGCCGACAGTGCACATAGGAAGCCCCAATCGGTGGCGAAAAGGGGAAATCCTGGACGCCGGCCCGGCAAAGTGGCAGCGTAAGGGGCATGGCGGAATCCGGAGTGAACCCCACGGCGGCGGCCCTGCTCGGGCTGCTCCACGAGGGTCCCATGACAGGTGGCCAGTTGATGGCCGCCGCCGAGCGCCGACTGGCGCCGTACTGGTCGATGACCCGAAGCCAGGTCTACCGGGAGTTGCCGGTGCTGGCCGAGCGAGGTTTCGTCCGGTTGGGTAAGCCCGGGCCGCGGATGAGTCAGCCGTACGCGATCACGGCAGCCGGAAAACGGACATTTTCCCGCTGGCTGGCCGAGGATCCCGGGCGGGACACCATCCGCAACCCGATCGCCCTGCGCATCGCCTTCGGGAACCTGCACTCCCCGAACCAGCTGAAGAACCTCCAGGCCGCAGCCAACGAGTACCACACCGACGCGCTGGCCCGGGTCCGCGAGCAGGTCAAGAACGCCAAGAAGGAAGGCGACACGTACGACGCGAGCGCGCTGGAGTTCGCCGTGGCGTACCACCGTGCCGCCCTGTCCTGGCTCAAGAGCGCCGCCGCCAGCTGACCGCACGCCGGCCCGAGCTGGGCTCGTCTGGGCTCAATCTGCGGGGCTCGCAAGCTCACTCCTCGTCCGAGCTGGGTTTGTTTTGGCTCGGTCTGCGGGGCTCGCAAGCTCACTCCTCGTCCGAGCTGGGTTTGTTTTGGCTCGGTCTGCGGGGCTCGCAAGCTCACTCCTCGTCCGAGCAGTACCCTTGTCTGTCGTGACCGCTGCCGACTTCTCCGAACAGCTCAAGGAACTCGACGCCACCCTGCGCAACATCGAGGCGGTGCTCGACCTCGACCGTCTCCGCGCGGACAAGGCCCGCCTGGAGCAGGAGGCGTCCGCCCCGGACCTCTGGGACGACCAGGCCCGCGCCCAGCAGGTGACCTCGCAGCTGTCGTACGTCAACGGCGAGATCGACAAGCTCGGCAGCCTGCGTTCTCGGCTGGACGACGCGCACGTGCTGTTGGAACTGGCCGAGGCGGAGTCCGACTCGGGGGTACTCACCGAGGTCGAGACCGAGATCGCCGGGCTGACCAAGGCCATCCAGGAGATGGAGGTCCGCACGCTCCTGTCCGGTGAGTACGACTCCCGGGAGGCGCTGGTGGCCATCCGGGCGGGTGCCGGCGGTGTGGACGCGGCCGACTTCGCCGAGATGCTGCTGCGGATGTACCTTCGCTGGGCCGAGCGGCACGGCTACCCGACCGAGGTCTACGAGACCTCGTACGCCGAGGAGGCCGGCCTGAAGTCGGCCACCTTCACGGTCAAGGTCCCGTACGCGTACGGCACGCTCAGCGTGGAGTCCGGCACCCACCGGCTGGTGCGGATCAGCCCGTTCGACAACCAGGGGCGGCGGCAGACAAGCTTCGCCGGGGTCGAGGTGCTGCCGGTGGTGGAGCAGACCGACCACATCGACATCCCCGAGAACGAGATGCGGATCGACGTCTACCGCTCCTCGGGCCCGGGCGGGCAGAGCGTCAACACCACCGACTCGGCGGTACGGATCACCCACGTCCCGACCGGCATCGTGGTGACCTGTCAGAACGAGAAGTCGCAGTTGCAGAACAAGGCCTCCGCGCTGCGTGTGCTCCAGGCCCGGCTGCTGGAGCGCAAGCGCCAGGAGGAGCAGGCCAAGCTCCAGGGGCTCAAGACCGACGCCGCCGGCTCCTGGGGCGACCAGATGCGTTCGTACGTGCTGCACCCCTATCAGATGGTGAAGGATCTGCGGACCGAGCAGGAGACCGGCAACCCGAGTTCCGTCTTCGACGGTGACCTGGACTCCTTCATCGAGGCGGGCATCCGGTGGCGCAAGCAGCAGCAACTGGCCGGCGACCGTGCGTGACCGATCGTGGGCGGAGCGCGCCGTGGATCTCTACTTGACGTGCTGATTTGATGACTTGCTCCGCAACGGCGGGGCGTGGGACTTGGCACGACAGTTACACGGCGTAGACTCACCACCCGTGATTCAGCTTGAGCAAGTGACGAAGACGTACCCGAAGGCGTCGCGGCCTTCGCTCGACAACGTGTCCGTGTCGATCGACAAGGGCGAGTTCGTCTTCTTCATCGGCCCATCCGGCTCCGGCAAGTCGACCATCGTCAAGATGCTGCTGCACGAGGTGGTCCCCAACAAGGGACGCGTCGTCGTCAACGGCAAGGACGTCACGTCGATGCGGTCCTGGAAGCGCCCGCACTTCCGCCGCTCGATCGGCTGCGTCTTCCAGGACTTCCGGCTGCTGCCCAACCGCACCGCGTACGAGAACGTGGCCTTCGCGCTGGAGGTGATCGGCAAGACCAAGGCGGTGGCCCGCCGGGTCGTGCCGGAGGTGCTGGAACTGGTCGGCCTCGGCGGCAAGGAGCACCGCTACCCGCACGAGCTCTCCGGTGGTGAGCAGCAGCGCGTGGCGGTCGCCCGGGCGTTCGTGAACCGTCCGCTGATCCTGCTGGCGGACGAGCCGACCGGAAACCTGGACCCGGACACCTCGATCGAGATCATGCGCCTGCTGGACCGGATCAACCGCACCGGCACCACCGTCGTGATGGTCACGCACGACTCCAACATCGTGAACCAGATGCGCCGCCGCGTCATCGAGATCGAGAGCGGCCGCATCGTTCGCGACCAGGCCCGCGGCGTCTACGGGTGACGGCCCTACCCACCGCACCCCGATCTGACGACGAACACCTCACGCCGGAGAGCCGGAGGAAATCCCGATGCGGATGAAATACGTCATGTCCGAGGTACTGGTCGGACTGTGGCGCAACGTGACCATGACCGTCGCGATGATCATCACGATGGCGGTCTCGCTGACCATGCTCGGTGCCAGCGGCCTGATCTACACCAAGGTCGCCGACATGAAGCAGCTGTACTTCGAGAACATCGAGGTCTCGATCTTCCTGAACGCCGAGGTGACGGACGAGCAGCGCAGCGCGCTCGCCACGCAGTTGGAGTCCGACCCGCTGGTCTCACAGGTCACGTACGTCAACAAGGACGAGGCCTTCCAGCGCTTCCAGGAGATGTTCCGGGACTCGCCGGACCTGCTCAGCGCGGTCAAGGCGGACCAACTTCCGGAGTCGTACCGGCTCAAGCTGGTGAACCCGGAGGAGTACAAGACCATCTCCGACCAGTACACCTCGGTCGAGGGGGTCGACCAGGTCGTCGACCAGAGTCAGGTGCTCGACAAGATCTTCAACCTCTTCACCGCCGGCCAGAACATCGCGCTGGTCGCCGCGGTCGCGATGGCGATCGCCGCACTGCTGCTGGTCGCCAACACCATCCAGGTCGCCGCGTACAGCAAGCGGCGTGAGGTCGCGGTCATGAAGCTGGTCGGCGCGTCGAACTGGTTCATCCAGGCGCCGTTCGTCCTGGAGGCGGTGGTCGCCGGCCTGATCGGCTCGATCCTGGGCCTCGGCGCCCTGATCGCGCTCAAGGTGTTCCTCTTCGACGGTGCGCTAAGCGCCCTACAGGGGCTCTTCGCGCCGGTCAGTTGGGGCGAGGTGTTCCTCACCTTCCCGGTGATGGCCGGCGTCGGCGGCCTGATCAGTGCGGTCACCGCCTGGGTCACGCTCCGCTTCTACCTGCGGGTCTAGTTCGTCGACCAAGGGCCCTTCCACGCCGGAATAAACGGCGCGGGAGGGCCCTTGTCGTTCGGGTAGCATGATCTCCGCTCTGCGGCCGGCCAGGCCGGCCACGGGCGGCAACGAAAGGGAGGTGGCGCGGCGATGCCACGGGAGAAGGGGCGCAAGGTCGTCGCCTCCAACAAGAAGGCGCGTCACGACTACGCCATCCTCGACACGTACGAGGCGGGCATGGCGCTGACCGGCACCGAAGTGAAGTCGCTGCGGGCCGGGCGGGCCTCGCTTGTCGACGCGTTCGCGCAGGAGCGGGACGGCGAGCTCTACCTGCACAGCATGCACATCCCCGAGTACGTGCAGGGCACCTGGACCAACCACGAACCCCGGCGTACCCGGAAACTGCTGCTCAAGCGACTGGAGATCGACCGGCTGATCGGCAAGCTCCGGGAGAGCGGGCTGACCCTGGTGCCGCTCCAGGTCTACTTCTCCGACGGCTGGGCCAAGGTGGAGATCGGCCTCGCCAAGGGTAAGAAGGCGTACGACAAGCGCCAGGACCTCGCCAAGCGGGACGCCGACCGGGAGATTCAACGGGCGGTGGGTCGACGAGGTAAAGGAATGAACGACTGATTTGTCTGGATTGTCCCGTATCGGAGCGTCGCTCCGGGCTCGGGATGAATCCGGTTGCGGCAGGCGTTACGCTTGTCGAAGCCGCCGGAGATCGGCGGCCTGTCGAGGGGGTGACTGGTTTCGACTTCGTACGTTGCGGCAGGGGAAGCGAGCCGAGGAAGCCGACGTCGTCTCGAGAATCGTTCGTCGGAAACCAATAAGCGCCAAGAACAATCGCGCTGACTTCGCTCTCGCCGCCTGAGGCGAGTAGCAAGTCTGTCGGCCTGGGAGCGCCTTCGACCCAGTTAGCCGGCATCAGCTAGAAGGCTGGCCAACCGGACCCGGTCGCGGGGTCCGTGCGGCGAGATCAATCAGCGACTGGGCCCGTCACACCGACTCGCTCGCGTGATCGGAGGGGCCGAGTAGAGGCACAGCGAGCTGCGCTCGGAGAAGCCCTGACAAGGCGGCGAAGGACCCGGGTTCGATTCCCGGCACCTCCACCACCTGACTGCGCGCCCCGGTCACCCGACCGGGGCGCGCAGTCGTCTACCCGCCCTGGGAACCAGCCGGGGAGCCCTGTCGTCAGATCGGTATGCGCCGCATCCTCGCCCTGTTGGGCCTGCCACTGCTGATGACGGCTGCCGGTTGCGCCCCGGTCGGCAGCGAACCGACCGGACCGGGCATCCCGACCGACCGGCACGAGGCGTTCGGGCAGCGGGCGACCGAGGTCGCGCAGGCGTGGCGCCCAGGTGCGGCGTGGACCACCGGCTACGTGCCGCTCCAGGAGCCCACGGTGCTCGTCGGCGACCCCGAGTTCACCGACGAGACCAAGCTCGCCTTCCAGGCCGGCTGGTACCGGGAGCAGGTGCCGTTGCCGCCCGGGCGGCCGGACGACGGCACCATCCGCTTCTCCGACGCCGAACTGCGGGTGCCACTGATCACCGCGACTGAGGCGTACCGGCAGCTCGACCAGGGCGATCCGCCGCCCTGTGCCGGGCGACCGAAGGACCCGGGTACGCCACCACCGGCCAATCCGCCGGACGGGCCGGACGCCCCGGTGAGTAGCGAGCCGCAGGCCGCCTGCATCCCGCTCACCGTCACAAACGTCGAACTGGGTTCCGCGCCAGTGCGCACCAGCCGGGGCGAGGCGCAGGTGCCGGCGTGGCTGTTCACCGTCGAGGAGATCGGCGCCGTGGTGGCCCGGGTCGCGGTCGCACCCGACGCCGTCGGTGCCCTGCCCGAGCCGGTCGCGCCGTCCGCGCCCGCCCCGCAGGACCTGGTCAGCGCGCAGGACATCGGATCGGTCGACGGTACGACGCTGAACTTCCGGCTCGGTGTCGGTAGCTGCGACACCGCGATCACTCCGCTGGTGCAGGAACACGACCACGTGGTCGTGGTCGGCGGCACGGTGGTGCGGAGCACCGGCGTCTGCGACGACATGCTCAGGCTGGAACCGGTCGCGGTGACGCTGCGGGCACCGCTGGGAGCCCGTCCGGTCCTCGACGTGGTCAGCGCGACGCCGCTGCGCTTCGCTGCGGGCTGACCGCGCCGTCCGGTCCCGGGCCGGCGTCGGCCGGCGCCGGCGCGTCTCGTCTGCCGACGGGTTCAGAGGATCGGCGGCACATCGGTGCGGATCGGCACCGGCAGCACCGTCGGCCCATCGGCCCGCAGGGCCGTGGCCAGCGCCTCGCCGAGTTGATCGGGATTGTCGACGACTCTGGTGGCACACCCGTAGCCGCGGGCTATCGCCGTGACGTCGATGCCGGGCAGGTCCAGCCCGGGTACCCCCGGCGTCTGCTTGAGTTCGGCGAACGCCTTGAGGATCGCGTACTGCTGGTTGACCGGCACGACGACCACCAGCGGCAACCGCAACCGGCTGGCGGTCCAGAGCGCCTGGACCGAGTAGTGGAACGAGCCGTCGCCGATCACCGCGACCACCGGCCGGTGGCGGCCGGTGTCGCGCTGCGCCAGCGCGATGCCGACGGCCGCCGGCAGGCCGTAGCCGAGACCACCGCTGGCCATCGTGAAGTACGACCCGGGAGTGTCGAACCGCAGCCGGCGACGCAGTGCCGACAGGTTGGACGGAGACTCCTGCACCAGCACCCCGTCTGCGGGCCAGTGCCGGGCCAGTGCGGCGAAGAGCGCGTCGGCGCTGAGCGGAACCGAATCCTCCACCGCCGACGGTACGGGCCGGGCGGGTGGTGGCGACCGGTCCGTCGGTGGCATCAGGTCGGTCAGCGCGGCGAGGGTGAGGCCGGCGTCGCCGAGGAGGCTGTCGCCGATCGGTGCCCGGGCCGCCTCCTCGGGGTCGTCGGTGACGTGCAGCAGTCGGGCACCGTCCAGCAGCGTCTCACCGGGCACGTGCGGGTAGTACCGGAACACCGGGGCGCCGACCACCAGCACGGTGTCGTGTCCCCGGAGCTGGTCGGCCAACGGGCCGATCGCGAAGGGCAGCACTCCCTGGAAATGCGGGTGATTCTCGGGGAAGGCGGTCCGCTCGGGTGCGGGCGCCGACCAGACCGGGGCCACCAGCCGCTCCGCGAGAGCGACCCCGGCCTCCCAGGCACCCGCCCGGTCCACGGCGGCCCCGAACACCAGGGCCGGCGACCGGCTCGTCGCCAATGCCGCGGCGAACTGACGCAGCCGCTCCGGGTCGGGAGCGAACCGGGTGGCCACCGTGCGGGCCTGCGGAGGTGGATCGGCGGGCTGCGCCCAGTCGTCAAGCGGAAGCGAGAGGAAGACGGGCCCGGTCGGCGGCTGGACCGCGGTCGCGTACGCCCGCATGAGCGCCGCAGGGACGTCCTGGGCCCGGACCGGCTCGTGGGCCCACTTGACGTAGGGCTGGGGAAGTTCGGTGGGATGGCGGGCCGTGAGTCGGGGTTCGAGCAGCAACATCTCCCGGGTCTGCTGGCCGGCGGTGACGATCAGTGGGGTCCGGTTGTGCCAGGCGGTGACGATGTTGCCCATGGCGTTTCCGGTGCCCGGTGCCGTGTGCAGGTTGACGTGCGCCGGTGCCCCGGTGACCTGCGCGTAGCCATCGGCCATGCCCACCGCCGACGCCTCGTGCAGTGCGAGCACATAGTGGAAATCGTCGGGGAAGGCGTGTAGGAACGGCTCCTCGGTGGAGCCGGGGTTGCCGAAGACGGTGGTCATGCCCAGAGCCCGGAGCAGGTCGTAGGTGGTGTCGCGGACCGTTGCCATCGCTTCTGAATGTATCGGGGCGACTCGGGAGTAAAGAGCATTTCGCCGCTGCTCCGGCGTCGGCTTCCTGCCGGCACCCGGCCGCCGTCACGCCGGTGGTGACGCGTTGCCCGGCCCGTCCGACCGTCTGTCGATCACCCGACTGTCAGACCTTCGCCTGGATCGGGGGCGCAAGCTATGGTGCCAGGCATGGCGATGACAGCGCGGATGTCACCGGTTGGGCCCACCGTCGATGAGTGTCACCGGTTCCGCCTTTCCGTGCACGACTGACGGGTGCGCGTGATGCAGGGAGAGGGGCAGGCGATCGGCGGGCGGGCGACGGAGTCGATGACCGGAAAGCTGCTGGTGGCGACACCGGCGCTGAAGGACCCGAACTTCGACCGTACGGTCGTGCTGCTGGTCGCGCACGAGCCCGGTGGCGCGCTCGGTGTGGTGCTCAACCGGGCCACCGAGGTGCCGGTGGCGGACGTGCTGCGCGACTGGGGAGACCTGGCCCGCCACCCGGCGGTCCTGTTCGAGGGCGGCCCCGTGCAGCCCGACTCCGCGATCTGCCTGGCCCGGATGCGGCCACCGGTGCGCCGCCTCAAAGGCTTCCATCAGGTCTCCGGCGCGGTGGGCACGCTCGACCTGTCGGTCGACCCGCAGCGGCTCCGGGAGAACGTGCAGAGCATCCGGGTCTTCGCCGGGTACGCGGGCTGGGGCACCGGCCAACTGGAGCAGGAGATCGAGGACGGTTCCTGGTTTCTGCTCGACGCACTGCCCGGTGACGCGTTCGTCGACCGGCCCGACGACCTGTGGCCGATGGTGCTGCGCCGACAGGGCGGCATGATGGCCGCGGTCGCGCACTTCCCGCCGGACGTGGCACTGAACTGACCGGTCGCCGCGGGCACCCCCGCGAGATGACCATGCCGGCGGGCGTGTGTATAGTTCTTCCAGTGCCCGGGCGACCGGGTGCGACAGCAAGGGGCCGTGGCGCAGCTGGTAGCGCACCACACTGGCAGTGTGGGGGTCAGGGGTTCGAGTCCCCTCGGCTCCACCTCGCGTTTATGCAGGTCAATCGGCGTCAGTCATCGACTGGCGTCGATTGTTTGTGATCTCGTGGTCACAGCAATGGTCACGCAGCGCCCCACACTGCACTTCGACGACGGGTGTTGAGACTTCGTCAGAAACGGTCTCTGGCCAGGGATCTTTCTACTGCTTTGGCTGTCGGGGCGTTGTCGGGGCGGAATGTGGGGCGCAAAACCGTGTGGTACTCGAGTGCCGGCACGTACCGTCAGATGCGGCACGATCGATGTGCTGGCGTGCCCGCATGGTGCCCGGCGGGTAACAGGCCGGGGTGCGAGTCGCGCGGATTGAGGACCCGAGGCTCAGCGATCGTCGGCGCGATTGAGGCACAGTGCGGGGCGTCGGAAACGGTTTGGACGGACCGTGCCGCCCTGCGAATCCATCCGTAACGCCGGGTCGATCCCTGTCGGTCTTGATCGCTCGAAGGGGCTCAAACCCCTAGCCAATCACCTGTTGATTGACCGACACGCGCGGCCTGTTCGACTTCCTCGACAGCCGTCAGGACCTGCGCCACGCGAAGCGCCGTCAACGCCGGGTGAGTGTCGGCCGCCGGCGCGTGTGGTTTCCGGTCCGGCGGCGGGGCCGGTCCCGACGAGTCGGGTGTTGTCGCTGGCCGTGGCTGGGCCGGGGGGACGACGTGCGTCGGGGGTTGGCCTGTGGGTACCGGACCGGCCCAGAGGGCGTGGTGCCAGGGGCGGTTGGCGGGCGGCCCCCAAAGTGCTGGTGCCACCGGTCCGAAGAGCAGTACTGATGGGGTGGCGTAGGCGGTGGCGAGGTGACCGATGCCGGTATCGCCGGCGACCACCAGCCGGGCGTGGGCGACCAGGGCAGCAAGCTCCTCCAGCCCCGTGCGGCCGGCGAGCACGGCCGAACCGGGCAGCTCGGCCCGGGCTGCGACCTTGGCGGCGAGGTCACGTTCGCCGGTCGACCCGGTGACGATGACGCGGTGCCCTCGACGGGTCAGTTCCCGGGCTACTGCGGCGAACCGTTCCACCGGCCATCGTCGCTGCGGAGCCTTCGCACCGGGGTGCACGATTGTCACACCGACCGGCAGGTCCTGCGGTGGTGGTCGGCGCAGCGCCAGATTGTTGGGGTCTGCGGGGATGCCGTACCAGGCCAGCAGGCGGCACCAGCGGTGAACCTCATGTTCGTCGGGCCGCCACACCGGTCCGGTGTGGTGTTCCGCCTCGGCGCACGCGAACGCCATCAGCCGCCGGGGCCGGGCGGTGCGCAACAGCCGGTGCGACTGCGGCCCCCGCCCGTGCAGATTCACCGCCCAGTCCGGCGACAGCGGCGGCCACCGACATGGTCCCAGCCCGTCGACCTCGATCAGCTGGTCGATCCCGCCGATCAGGTCGAGCATCGGGGCGAGCCAGCGCGGTGCGGCCAGTGCCAACCGGCGGTCCGTGGCGGCCGCCCGCAGCGCACGCAGGGCTGGCACGGCGGTGGCGAGATCGCCGATACCGAGAGCCCGCAGCACCAGGATCACGGGTAGGAGCTTTCCCTGTCGGCGCAGACGACCAGCTCCCGTACCGCACAACCGGCTGGTTGGGACAACGCGAAGAGCACCGCCTCGGCGACGTGGGTGGGATCGTTGAGTGCCGCCTCCGCCCCGGGCCGGTACTGCTCGTCACGGCCGTCGAAGAACGCGGTTCGCATGCCTCCCGGGATGAGCAGGGTGACGCCGACCGAGCCGGCCAGTTCGGCGGCGAGAGCCCGGGTGAAACCGACCACGCCGAACTTGGCGGCGCAGTAGGCGGTGGCGTCGCTGACCGCTTTGATGCCCAGCGTGGAGGCGACGGTGACCACCGTGCCCTGGGCGCGCTCCAGCGCGGGCAGGGCAGCGCGGATGACTGCGGCGGTGGCGAGCAGGTCGACGGTTACGACGCGCTCCCAAGTCTCGGCGGGGACGTCGGCGAGGCGGCCCGGAGTGTCGGTGCCGGCGGCGGTGACAACGCCGTCCAGTCCGCCGGCCTGCTCGATGAGCTGGCGGGTGGCGTGTTCGGCGGCCCGGGTGTCGGCCAGGTCGCACTCGATCCAGGGCACACCGTCGGCGGGTGACTGCCGGTCCAGCACATACGGCCGTGCGTCAGCCTTGTGCAGTGCGGTCACGACGGCGCCGCCGAGTCCGCTGGCGCCGCCGGTGACCAGAATCGCCTTGCCGTTCATCGGGTTGTTCATCGTCGTCCTTCCGTGAGGTGTCCGCCGTCGGCGCGGAGTGCGGCGATGGTGCTGGAGGTGGAGTGTCCGTGGAGGTAGGGCACGAGCACGGTCTGTCCGCCCCAACCACGTATCTGTGCGGCTTCGGGTAGGTCGGGGTGGTCCGGGTCGGCGCCTCGGGCGTAGTCGCCGCCCTTGACCCAGATGTCGGGGCGGAGCCAGGACAGCACCGCCTGCGGGGTTGGCTCGTCGAAGATGACGACCGCGTCGACGCAGTCCAGCGCGGCGAGTAGCCGGGCCCGGTCGGCCTGTGGGGTGATCGGGCGGTCGGGCCCTTTCAGGTCGGCAACGCTGCGGTCGGAGTTGAGGCAGACGATGAGGCAGTCGCCGAGCCGACGGGCGGCCTGCAGCGTCGCCAGGTGTCCGGTGTGCAGGAGGTCGAAGCAGCCGCCGGTGGCGACGAGCGTGCCCTGGTTGGCGCGTACCCGGGCTAGCATGGCGGACGCCGCTGCCCGACCACCGTCGCCGGCCGCACCGGTGATGGCCACGCCCGGGGTGGCGCGGTCGTCCGCGACGGGGGTCGGGGCCGTCAGCGCGGCCGGGCCGTCGGCGGCGACGTACGCCGAGGCGACCCGGACCGCTTCCTCGACCGCCTCCGACACCAGCGCCCCCTGCGCCAGGGCGCGAGCGGCGGCGGAGGCGAACCGGTCACCGGCGCCGCAGGTGTCACCCACGGTCGCTGTGGGTGCCGGTACGACCAGTGGTGCGCCACCGTTGTGGCACAGCAGGCTGCCGTCGCCGCCGAGCGTCACCGCGACCGCGGCGGCACGCCAACGGTCCCGCAGTGTGCGCGCCGAGCGGGCCACCCCGGACAGCCGGGGTCCGGTCGCGGCGTCTGCGGTGAGCTGGAACAGTTCCCTTTCGTTGGGGGTCAGCAGCCGGCAGCCCGGTACGGCCGCCGGCCCGCGCGGGTGTGGGTCCCAGACCACGGGCGCCGACGTTGCGGCGAGCGCCTGGCGCAACGCCGGTTGCCGGGCTACACCGCGTCCGTAGTCGCTGACCAGGATGGCTTCCGCCGCGGCCAGTACCTCCAGCGTCGCGGCCGATGGTTCGCCGCAGGGTTGGATGTGGCCGCCGCGATCCAGCCGGAGCAGGGTTTGTCCCTGGGCCCGCAGCCGGATCTTCTCGGGGGTGGCGCCGGGCAGCGGTATCGGGTGGAGGCGTACCCCGGCGGAGGTGAGCAGCGCGGTGAGTCGGGCTGCGGCCGGGTCGTCGGCCAGCGCGGTGACCAGGACGACGTCGTGCCCGTCGGCGGCGGCGAGCAGGGCGGCCAGGCCGGCCCCGCCCGGCCGGTCGGTCGCCGACCTCTCGTCCAGGACCGGTGCCGGGGCGTCCGGGCAGAGCCGGTCGACGGTGCCGTCGATGTCCCGGTCCAGCAGGGTGTCCCCGAGTACGACCAGTGGACCGCTCATGAGGGTGCCTCCTCACCGGGCGCCAGGGTCAGCAGCGGCCGCGCCTCGGCCGGTGCCCGCCCGTTTCGCCACGGGGGCGGTGCCGGGCCGTCGTGGCTGGCGAGTCGTGGGCCCGGTCCGGTGGGCCGCAGCCGTGGCAGGGCTTGGTCGACGTAGGAGCAGAGCAGGTGGGTGGAGACCAGGTGCAGTTCCTGGACCACCTGCGGCTCGCTCGACGGCACGGCCAGGACCTCGGCGCAGACGTCGGCGAGCGGATTGGGTGCCGGTCCGGTGAACGCCCAGCAGGTCATCCCCGTGTGCCGTCCGGCTTCCGCTGCCGTCAGTAGGTTCTCGCTACGGCCGCTGGTCGACATCAGCAGCAGGATGTCGCCGGGCCGGCCGTGGGCGCGTACCTGCCGGGCGAACATCTCGTCGAAGCCGTAGTCGTTGCCGATCGCGGTCAACGAGGATGTCTCGGCCGTCAGTGCGATCGCCGACAGCGGGGTGCGGTCGTCGCGGAGCTTGCCGACCAGTTCGGCGGTGAGATGCTGGGCTTCGGCGGCACTGCCGCCGTTGCCGGCGGCCAGCAGCCGGCCGCCGCCGGCCAGGGTCCGGGCGAGTTGGGTGCCCCAGCGGCTCAGTCGCCGGGCGGCGTCACGATAGCCGGGCAGCGCCCGGGACAGCTGGGTCAGGTGCGCGTCGAGAAGCAACTGTTCGGTCATCAGGCCACCGCTGCGCTGGTCTGGGGCGCGCCACACACGGCGGTGTAGACGGCGCCGAGTCGGGCCGCGGTCCGGCTCCACGAGTAGCCGGTACGGATCCGGTCGACGGCGGCGACGCCGTAGCGACGACGCCGGTCCGGGTCGTCGAGGAGGCGGCGCAGCGCGGCGCCCAACGCCTCCGGGTCCCGGGGCGGTACGAGGTCGCCGGTGACCCCCGGCACGACGGTGTCGGTCAGGCCGCCGACGGCCGTGCCGACCACCGGAGTCCCGCAGGCCATGGCCTCCAGTGGAGTCAGCCCGAATGGTTCGTACCAGGGGGTGGCCACGAGCAGGTCGGCCGACCGGTACCAGCGGGCCATGTCCACGCGGGGCACGGCGCCGACGAGGTGTACCCGGTCCGCGACGTCGTGGGACGCGGCCAGGGCACGAAGCCGCTGGGCGAACCCGTCGTCGGCCAGTCGTGCCGCCGGGGGGCCGCCGATCAGGACGTACTCGGCGCCGGGCACGGCCCGCAACGCGCGGACGGCATCCTGGAAGCCCTTGCGTTCGACCAGTCGACCCACGCTCAGTAGGCGGGGCCGGCCCGGGTCGCGACGGGCGGCGGGCCCGTCCGGGGTGAAGATTGCCTGGTTGACTCCGGACGGTACGACGGTGATGGCGGAGCGGGGGACGCCCATCCGGGTCAGCTCCTGCACCTCATCGGCGCACTGCGCGATGACGCGGTCGACGCCGGTGCCGAGCATCCGCTCGTACCTGATCCGGCGCGGCGGGCTGGTGTCGGCCGAGCCCTGGTGGCGACGCTTCACGGTGCCGAGCGCATGATAGGTCTGGACCACCGGTACGCCGGTCTGCCGGCCGGCGGCGAGGGCGGCGAGTCCGCTCATCCAGAAGTGCGCGTGGGCCACGTCCGGTCGCCACACATCGTCCTGCCAGTGCCGGGCGAGCCACCGGCCGAACTCCGGCATGTATGGCAGCAGTTCGTCCTTCGGTACCGGCTCGGCCGGTCCGGCCGGCACATGGACCACACTCACCCCGTCGCCCAGCGGAAGGACGGTGTCCTGGTGCGGCTGGTCGCGTCGGGTGTAGACGCGGACGTCGTGTCCCTGTGCGGCCAACGCAGCGGCGAGTTCAGCCACGTGGGTGTTCTGCCCGCCGGCGTCCCGGCCGCCGAGGGTGGCGAGCGGGCTCGCGTGTTCGGAGATTATCGCGATGCGCACTGTTCCTCCTGAAGTAGTCGATCCCAGTCGGCGAGGAACCGGTCCAGGCCGTACCGGCCGACAGCGGCGCGGTGGGCCTGCTCACCCAGCGTTCGTGCGGCGACCGGGTCGTCGATCAGCCACGCGGCGGCCTCCCGCAGCGTGTTGAGGTTTGTCGACAGCACGCCCGCCTCGGGGGGTACGGCCGCGACCGCCTCCGTGGTGGCCAGCGCGACGACGGGCATGCCGATGGTCATCGCCTCCAGCAGGCTGAGCCCGAGCGAGGTCCAGCGGCACAGGTGCAGATAGGCGCGGCGTCGGGCGAGCTGCTCGTGCAGCCGTGCCTGGGGCAGGTCATAGGTGCCGAGGCGATCGGCGGGCAGGCCGACCGCCTGGGGAAGGGCGTCGACGCCCATGCCGAAGACGTCCAGCGGGGCGACCGCGGCGAAGTGCGGCATCAGATCGGTGCCGGTCACCCGCCAGCGGCGGACCGGATCGTTGGTCACCACCGCCAGCCGCTCCATGCTGCCGTCGTATCTGGCCCGGGGTGGGACGATGCCGTGTTCGACGACGGCGGTGCGGGTGGCGCCGGTGTCCCAGAACAGGTCGTTGAAGTGGGTCACGTGGGCGACGAGCAGGTCGTCGCGGTCGGCCATCGGGTGACGGGTGTTCGGTACGTCGCCCTTCGGCGTGTTGTGCTCGACGTAGATCGCCGGCAGGTCCCGCCCGGGACGCCGGCCCAGCCATGTCTCGGCCAGGCCCAGTTCCTCGGGCCGTTGCAGGATCACCAGGTCGACCGGTTCGGTGGCGAGCCGGGCCGGCGGGATCTCCTCGACCGCCGCCGGCCAGTCGTAGGTCCGCGCGCGACCGAGGCCGTACGGTCCGCGGTCGGCGGTGACCGGGACCAGGTACCGGTGCTTGCCGTGCACGAAGGCGGTGGTCCAGGCGCCATGGACGTGCCACACCAGGATGTTCATCGCTGTCCTTCCGCTGGCCGGGCGGCCCGGGCGGCGAGCAGCCGGACGGCGGCCACCACCTCGGCCGGGTCGACATCGGCGAGGCAGGGATGGCCGGCTACCGGACAGACACTGGCCCGGGTGTCCCGGCAGGCAGCCCCGGCGTCACCGGCCCGAACCAGCGGCACCCGGTACGGCGCCCACCGCCCGAACGGCACCGTAGGGGCGAACAGGCTGACCACCGGCGTGCCGACCGCGGCGGCCAGGTGCGCCGGCCCGGTGTTACCGACCACCACACAGTCGGCCCGCGCCAGCACCGAGGCCAGGTCGGCAAGGGAGGTACGACCGCCGACGTCGACACCGCCGGCCGCCGCCACCTCAGCGGTCAGTTCCCGCTCGTCCGGTCCGCCGGTGACCACGACCCGGTGACCGGCGCGGACGAGAGCGGAGACGATGTCGGCGCAGCGCTGCGGCGGACAGGCCCGAGCCGGCACCGACGCCCCGGGGTGGACGACCACGTAGCCGGCCGGCAGCGCGACCGGCGGGTGTGCCGGCAGCGCGTCGGCATTCAGTCGCAGCGTCGGCTGGTCGCCGACGGACAGCCCGAACCCGGCCGCGGCGGCCAGCGACAACGCCCGCTCCACCTCCGGTATCCCCGCCGGCACACGGTGGCGCAGGTCGAGCAGACTGCCCGGATAGTCGTCGCTGATCGCAGCGACCTGCGGCACGCCGGCCATCCGCAGCAGCAGCGCCAGCGGCAGCGGGGACTGGTGGAACGACGTGAAGATCAGCGCCTGGTCAGCACCGACGGTGGCGAGCCGGGCGATCAGCTCCCGCATCGGTTCCGCCGCCACCGGCGCCGGTGACGGGTCGATCCACGGCAGCGGCCACTCGATCAGCTCGTCCACACCCGGCAGCAGCCCGGCGGCCGCCCGGCCGCGCGGGCCGCACAACAACACGACCCGGTCAGCCCCGGCCGCCACCGCCCGGATCGCCGGCCCGGTGACCAGCACATCGCCGGCCGAGTCGCTGCGCGCCACCAGCACCGTGCGCGGGCGTCCGTGGACCTCATGCCCCGGCTGAGGCGTCAGCTCGGCGCGTACCAGTGCCTGACGGCGGAGCACCTGGTCGACGGCGTCCGCCAGGTCGACGGCGACCGCAGGCGCGGCGTCGATCTCCTCCGGGCGGGTGACCGCTGTCGGTACCAGAATGCCGGCGGCTCCGGCCGCCGCGGCGGCGACCACGTCCCGACCGATGTCGCCGATCACCGCACACCGGCTCGGGTCGGTGCCGAGCGCCCGGGCGGCAGCCTCGACCAGCCCGGGCGCCGGCTTGCGGCACCGGCAGTCCGCCTCCTCCCCATGCGGGCAGACCTGCCAGGTGTCGAAGGGGCCGAGCAGCGCGTCGACGCGAGCGTGCACCGCGTTCATGTCGGCGGCGGTGAACAGGCCGCGGGCCAGCCCGGACTGGTTGGTCACTACGCCCAGCCGCAGGCCGGCGGCGCGGAGCCGGTCAAGCGCCGCCCGGGCGCCGGGCATCGGGCGAACCTTGTCCGGGTCACCGTTGTAGGGCACGTCCTCGATCAGGGTGCCGTCCCGGTCGAGAAGCACGGCGTCGAACAGGCGGGCGGAAGCGGCGTCGCACCCCGTCATCGCACACCATCGCGACACCGCACGGCGCGGCACGGCGCCTCATGACGACCGCCCCACCAGCCACGCACCCAGTGCGTCACGGCGAGCGGCGGAATCACCGCACTGGTCATCAGCATCGCGGTAACCTCCGCGCGGGTACGCGGTCCCGGCGCGATCCGCTCGTAGGCGAACCGGGTCGTACCGGCCAACCAGACCGCACCGGCCAGCGCCGCCGTGCCGGCGAACGGCCGACCGGCACGGGACCCCCGGGCGGCCAGGCCACCGGCCAGCGCGACGGCTGCCAGGACGCCGGCCGTAGTGATCACGGCATGGCGGTGGCGACGCCCCGCCGGCACGCCCAGTTCCTCGCGCCAGCCCGCGCCGTAGAGCCGGCGTAGCAGGGCGTCGTCGGCGTTGCCCCGCTGCGTGCGCAGGCTGATCCAGCGGCTCTCGGCACGCACCGGATGCGTCACCGTCCGGGTGCCCCGGGTCAACCGCCAGCCGGCGCACCGGACCCGGTGGGCCAGTTCCGCGTCCTCGCGGTAGGCCCGGGGGAATCGCTCGTCGAAGCCGCCCACGGCGGTGAGAGCGGTGCGCCGGTAGGCCATGTCGGCGGTGATCCACTCACCGTCGGCCAGGCCGGCGGTGGTCCGTTCCCAGTCGGTCGGCCGTCGATCGGCCGGCAGCGGCACCCGCACGACGCCCTGCACACCGCCGACCCGCTCGGGGACCGCGAGATCAGCGACGAGCCGGTCGAGCCAGTCCGACGCCGGGAGCACGTCATCGTCCAGGAACGCCACCCAGGGAAACCGGGCGGCCCGCCAGCCCAGGTTGCGCGCCGCCGCCGGCCCGGCGCCGTGGCCGCGCAGCACCTTCGTGTACGCGGTCAACGCTCCGGGCACGGGCAACTCGCCGCCGCCGGTGGACCGGTCGTCGACCAGAAGGATCTCCAGAGCCGGCCGGTCACCGACCTGCCCGGCGAGTGTGGCCAGCAGGTCGCCGAGACTGTCCCGACCCAGTGTCGGCACGACGATGCTGATCATCGCGCTGTTCCCAGATCGGTCCGGTGCACCGCGTACGGACCGATCGCGAGCAGGTCAACCGGCGCGGAGCCGAACAGCTCCATCGCCTCCCGTGGCGTGTCGACCATCGGCCGGCCCGCGGTGTTGAGCGAGGTGTTGACCACGACCGGCAAGCCGGTGAGCCGGTCGAACTCGGCCAGCATCTCGGCCACCAGCGGTTCGGTGGTCGGGTCGACGGTCTGGACCCGCGCCGTGCCGTCAACGTGCACCACCGCCGGGATCCGCTCCCGCCAGGCAGGCGCGACCCGATGCACGAAGAGCATGTACGGGCTGGGCAACTCGCCATCGAAGATCTCGGCGGCGCGTTCGACACGTACCATCGGGGCGATCGGCCGGAACTGTTCACGGCCCTTGATGTCGTTCATCCGGCGCGTGGTGTCGGCGTCTCCGGGGTGCGCGAGCAACGACCGGTGGCCCAGTGCCCGGGGCCCGTACTCGCTGCGGCCCTGGAACCAGGCGACCACACCGTTGCCGGCCAGTACCCGGGCCGCTTCGGCGGCGATCGAGTCCGGTCGCCGGTACGGCAGCGCCGCTCGACGCAGCTCCGCCTCCAGTTCGTCGTCGGTCCACCCTCGACCCAGGTCGACTCCGGGCATCGGGGCGGTGGTGTCGCCGAGCACACTGGCCAGGTGCAGGGCCGCGCCGAGCGCCGTGCCCGCGTCACCCGCCGCCGGTTGCACCCACACCCGCCGGTAGGGGCCCTCCGCAGCGATCCGGGCGTTGGCGACGCAGTTCAAGGCGACCCCGCCGGCCATGGTCAGGGTGGCCGGTCCATCGGCTGCCTCATACAGCCATCGGGCCAGCTCGAGGATCGTCTCCTCCACCCGCGCCTGCACGCTGGCGGCGAGGTCCGCGTGCTCGGCGGTCATCTCCCCGTCCGCGGCGCGCGGCTTGGCCAATGTGGACCAGTCGATCTGGTCCACGGTGAACCCGCCGTCGTCGGTGGGGCGGACAAGGTCGCGCAACAGCCCCAGGTGGCGTGGTTGGCCGTACGAGGCGAGTGCCATCACCTTGTACTCGTCGCTGGAGTGCAGGAAGCCCAGGTGCCGGGTGAGGTCCTCGTAGAGCAGACCCAACGAATGCGGCAACTGCTGCGCGGCCAGTTGCCGCAGCCGTCCCTCGACGTAGACGCCACCCAGGTGGCTGGCCGTCTCACCCCGCCCATCCAGCACCAACACGGCGGAGGCCGTCGTACCGCTTGCCTCCGGTGGCGCGGCGAGCCCGGCGGAGGCGGCGTGCGCGACGTGATGCGGCACGAACCGCACGATGTCCGGGTCGAGACCCGGCAACGCCTCGGCGAGGAACTGCGGCGCCCGCGTCGCGTACTCGACCCGCAGCCAGTCCCACGGGTCCGCCAGGCCCAACTCGGCGGCGTCTCGGCAGAAGCCAGGGTCGAAGGAGTAGGCGACCGCGTCGAGGCTGCCGGCATCGATGCCGGCGTGCCGCAGACACCAGGCGGCGGAAAGCTCGGGGAGCTCCCACGCCGAGAAGGGCACCGGACGCTTACCGTGCTTACGCCGGCTGAACCGCTCCTCCTCCGCGGCGGCCACCACCCGGCCATCGATGACCAGGGCAGCAGCCGGGTCATGAAAGATCGCATTGATCCCGAGAACACGCATAGAACGCCTTCTACCCTGTGCCTGGGCGACCACACCGAAGATCGGCAACTTCCCAAAAATGCGAAATGTCCATATGGTGCCGACGGTCGACACATCCGCACCGCGGCATCCTGGGCAGCCGAACTGTTAGGGACTTTCCGCGCGAGCCGCTCGATCAGGTCCCATGGGGATCACCGAGTCGTGGCGGCTATCGGAGCGTCCACATTCAATCGGGTGTCGGTTGCCGCCAACAGATAGGTGACGCACGGGGCGGGATCGTGCAGGATCAGCGTGACTTTGGCGCGGGTGGCGGCGTGCTCTGCTCGCAGCAGGGCGCTGATGCCGTGGGCGCTGAAGAAGGTCACCTGGGATAGGTCGAGTATCACCCGTACGGGACGCCGGGTGATCACGTGTTCGGCCAGCTCGCTGATGAGGTGTGCGGTGCTCATGTCGACCTCGCCACGGACGGTGATCGACGGCACCGGTCCCTCACTGTCCAGGGACAGGGTCATGATGGGTTCGGCGGGTTGAGCACGCTGTCGAGCGGGCCTGGTGAGGATGGGCATGTCGCCTCCCGATCTGGTGCATCGGTGAGTCGGATCCTCCCGCGGCAGCAAGGCGCGGGAGGCGGACCTGGGCGCACGTCTTGACCCGCAGCCGACCTTACCCATGACGTGCGCCGCTGACACCAAGCGAGTGTGAAGGAGCCTGATGCTGGCGGTGACCTTCGATTCGGCGGTCCCGCTGCTGCCACCGCAGCCGGACGAGCAGGTCCTCACCCGGTGTCAGGCGTTGAGCCAGGAGGAGTCCAACCTGAGCCAGCGGACGCTGGCGCACCTGCGCCGGGAGTGGCCACCGAGAGCTTCGACGACTTTCGGTGACGCTAGCGTCGCCGTGAATGGTCGACCGGTCGGGGATGGCGCCGGCTCAGCGCAGCAGGACCGGGCCCGTGTCGATCCGGGTCCGGAACAGGAGGTACGGCTTGCGCCGCAGGTCCTGTCCCCGCTGGTAGGCGGCTTGGCGGTGCAGCTGGTTGGCAGTGACGTACAGGTACCCGTCAACGGCCACCGACATCGTGTCTGGCCAGAGCAGTCGCGAGTCGTGGACCACGGTCTCGTACTCGCCGTCGGTGCGGCGGCGCAGCACCGCGTTGTGTTCGTAGGAGGTGAGGTAGAGCCGTCCGGTGTCGTCGGTCTCCAGGCCGTCGGAGCCGCCGCCCTTGTCGCCCTCGTCGCGGACCGTCGCGGCGACCTCGTCGTCGCCGAGCCTCTGGTCGGCCAGTGCGTCGGTGGCGACGCTGTACCAGCGGCGCGACGCCAGCGGACAGTAGTAGAGGCGGGAGCCGTCGGCGGCGATGGCGATGCCGTCACAGCCCATCGACACCGGTTTCGGGTCGCCGTCGGCGGGGCGTTCCAGGAACGGCCGACCCTCCACCACGGGTCGGAACGTCTCCAGCGGCTCCGCCTTGGTGGACGGGTGCTCGTGCAGCCGGCGCCAGGTCTCGCCGGTGGCCAGGTCGACCACGATGATCCCGTTCGGGCCGGAGTCGGAGGAGTCGGTGATGTAGGCGATGCCGGCCTCGCCGCGGCGCAGGTCGAAGCGCACGTCGTTGAGGTAGGTGGTGGGCAGCGCCACGTCGGCCGGAAAGGTGATCACCTGGGCGACCGTGTCGGTGTCCAGGTCGACCCGGACCAGTTTCGGCCCACCCGTCCGGGTCGGCTGGAACATGGGGCTGCCGGTGTCGAGGACCCATAGCCGGTCGGCCGGGTCGACCACGATGCTCTGCACCGAGACGAACGCCTGCGCGTCGTCGTCGGCCGACGGGCTGTTCCACTCCTGGTCGGGAAACGGCACCTCGGTCCCGTCGCGCAGTTCGACCACCGTGGCAGGCACCTCGTCACCCCACTTCGGGAAATTGACGAAGATCCGCCCGTTGTGCGACACGCTCACCCCGGTCGGCATCGGTCCGGTGAAGGTGTGCACCACCTCCAGTTCACCCACCGGTTCATTGGCTGCCGGGCCGGTCACCGTAGCGCCTTGAGAGCGAACGCGGTGACCGTCCCGTAGGCCAGGTGTGGGACGAGGTCAGTGATCCAGTCGGCGGCCGACCACGAGCGGGGGTCGGTGATCTTCAGCGCGGTCATGGGGGCGTTGGAGGCGACCATTGCTAGCCCGGTCAGGGCCAGCGCCGAGACGGCGGTGGGCAGTCGGCGGCCTCCTGCTGCGGCGTATATCCCGGCGGCGGCCACGGAGGTGACGTAGCCGAGCAACGGGCCGAGCCCGGACTTCCGGTTCTCACCGGCCTGCTGGTCGCCGAGGTCGACGTGGGCCAGGTCGGCCAGGCGGGCGGCGCTGTCCTCCCCGGCGCTGCTGGCCGGCCGGGCCCGCACCGCCATGTCCAGGTAGGTGACGGCGTTCAACGCGGACGCGCCGGCGGCGCCGGCGATCAGAACTCTGCTGGTCGGCGTCATTCTCACCTGCTACCCGCCTGCCCGCCGATCACACCCGACGGGCCGGGCGCGTGCGAGCCGGCATCACCGGGACGACAGACCATCCGCTTACGCTCCCCGGGACGCTCGCGTAAGTAGGAGGGTATCGTTGCGGCCCTGTAGTCCACTTCCGCCGTGATACGGATGTGGCGAATCGGCGTCGAGCACCCGGCGCTGGTCCCGGCTCCGCGTCCGGTGGGTCCGTGCAGCGGCCCGCGACGTGTGGGCTGCCATCCGCGCGCCCCACCCTTTTCGCCCCTGATGATGGTGTTCCGGCGTGTTGACCGTGAGGACTGCCGCCATGAGTCACCAGCCGACGGACCCTGGCGACGCCTTCGCCGAACTCGGCCGGATCAAGCTCGGCGAGACTGGCCTCGACGACGTTCTGCAACGCGTCGCCGAACTGGCCAAACGCACCCTGGACGCACCGGTGGAGGTGTCCGTCACCCTGGTCCGTAACGGCACTGGGCACACCGCGGCGTTCACTGACGACCTGGCCCGGGACATGGACGAGCGGCAGTACGCGCAAGGTCGCGGACCCTGCCTGGACGCCGCCGCCAGCGGCGACATTCTGCCCGTACCCGACCTCTCCACCGAAGACAGGTGGCCGGACTGGGCTGAACGTGGCGTGAAGGCAGGGGTGGGCAGCTCGGTGTCGATCGGTCTGCCGGTTCAGGACGCGGTCGTCGGGGCGCTCAACGTCTACGCCCGTGCCCCGCACGCGTTCGACGACGACACGATCACCGTGCTGGAGACCTTCGCCGCGTACGCCGCCGTCGCCTTGGCCAATGCGCAGCTCTACGACAGCACCGCCACCCTCGCCCGGCAGATGCAGGAGGCGATGGCCAACCGCGCCGTCATCGAGCAGGCCAAGGGCATCATCATGGCCGAACGCCGCTGCACCCCCGGCGAGGCGTTCACCATCCTGGCGAAAGTGTCGCAGGACTCCAACCGCAAGGTCCGCGACGTGGCCCAGGCCCTCGTCGACCGGGCAGCCGGAGAACGCTGACCCTCGTCTACTTTTCGCGGGCCTTGCGGGTGCTGCCGTTGTTGGCTTTGCGGATGGCCTTGACGAGGTCCGCCTTGTTCATCCGTGACCGGCCACGGATGTCGAGCTTCTTGGCCAGGTCCATCAGGTGTTCCTTGCTGGCGTTGGCGTCGACCCCACCGGCTGTCCGGCCCGACGAGCCGCGGCCGCCGGCGGCCTTCTTGTCACTCGGCCCCCTCTTGGCCTTCGGCTCCCAGTGGTCGCCCACCTTCTCGAAGGAGTGCTTGACGGCCGCGAACGCCGTCCGGTGGGCGCGCTCGCCCTCACCGTACGAGTCGACTGCGGAGTCGTGCGCCTCCGCGTAGGTGTCCTGTGCCTTCTTCGGCGACCGCTTCAGGGTGCTGGGCATGTCCTTCCGCGCCGGCATCGTCGCTCCTCTCGTAGCTTCTCGTCGTTGACCGTGCCCCCGTGGTCGCCGCGCCAAACACCGCCGTTCGCCAGCGCGCGGCTGCCGTTCCCCATTCGAGGGTTTGGGGCGCGAGCGTGGAAAGGTGACGATCTAGACACTTCCTCGAGAATCGGGACAGTTGATGCGGGTCGGCTACAAGCTGGCCAGTGAGGATGCGTGCCGAGGGATCCGGCAGGCGGTCCGGGTCGAGGAGGTCGGCTTCGACTCTGGTCGAGATGGGCGACCACTTCACCCGGCGATCATCGCGCAGGCCGCGGTCACCCTCGCGAAGCGATTGCGGGAGGCACTGGAAAAGTGACGAGCGAACTGCCCAATCCGGTCGACTTCGACGCCGCCTCCCACACGGTCACCGAGGATGACATCCGGCAACAGTTCGTCGTCGGCCCCGACCCCGACGGCTTCCTCGACTTCTACCGACACCCTCGCCGACCGCCTCCGCGCCGCATCGGCCGGGACCGCCGTGTGTACTCCCCGGCAGACCGGGCAGAAGGTCGACGGTAGGTAGAGCGAACTCAGTGAGAGAGGAACTTCCCGATGCCGAGCACCACGCTGCCCATGCTGGAGACGTACCCGAAGTCGATCAACCTGGACCGGGCGAAGCTTGCGGCGGCGATCGACGCCCTCAATGACTGTGCGCAGGCTTGCACTGCGTGCGCCGATGCCTGCCTCAGCGAGGACATGGTCGCCGAACTGACCAAGTGCGTCCGGACGAATCTGGACTGCGCCGACATCTGCGCCTCCACCGCCCGGGTCCTGTCCCGACACACCGGCTACGACGCCAACATCAGCCGCACACTGCTGCAGGCGTGCGCCACCGCCTGCAAGTCCTGCGGCGATGAGTGCGCGAGCCACGCCGACAAGCACGAACACTGCCGGATCTGCGCCGAGGCGTGCCGCGCCTGCGAGCAGGCGTGCCGGGACCTGCTCGCCACGATCAGCTAGCGAATGCGGGCGGTGCCGGCACCCTCTCGTGCCGGCACCGCGCATTCACCGCTTGGCCTCGTGCTTGGCCATCTGGGGCTGCTCCCCCTTGCCGACCTTGCGCAGGGCGTCGCGGAGTTGCTCCTCGGTCATCTTGGAGTTGCCCTCGATACCCGCGTCGTGGGCCTGCTGACGCAAATCGTGCAGCCTCTCCCGGTCACCCATGTCGACCTCCCCGTGGGTCCGATGGCGCCGCTAATCCGTGCGCCACTGTCGCCTGCGGCGTTCCCGTGCGGAGGCGGAGGCAAACGGGGTCAGCGGGCACCCGGTCCCGGGTTCTTGTCGGCGTTGCGGGTGATGACGCTGAAGTGGCCCTCGGACTCCATCCGGACCTCCTTGACATCGTCCAGACGCTCGACGCCCTGCTGGCGGAGCTGGCTGTACAACTCATCCTCGGTGATCAACTCGCGGCGCATGTTACGGCGCAGGATACGGCCGTCCCTGACCAGTACCAGGGACCCCGGGTGAATGATCCGGGCGGCGGCAGGCCAGCGGTAGGCCAGCACGTCGAGCACGTACGCCCAGCCGATGATCACCGCGACCAGCAGCACCCCGTCGGCGATCGAGGTATAGTCGTCGGCCATCGCGTTCTGGGCGGCGTCGGCGATCAGCACGATGACCAGCAAATCTGTGACACCGGTGCTACCGCTCTCCCGTTTGAGCAGCACCCGCAGCAGGAAGAAGATCGTCAGGTAGATCACGCTGCCGCGCAGCGCGATCTCCCACAGCGGCGTGTCGGGAACGAACAGCTTCCACCAGTCCCTCACCCGCCGCGCCTACCCGAGCCAACCACCTGGCACACCAGCGACACCCGCTTCCGATGAGTGGACCGGAGTTGGTTCGCCCACGATCTGCCGCCCTCTACTCGGCCGGATGCCTACCGTCGGAGGAATGAAGTGCTGCTGCGCGGCGGGCCCCGGCGACGGGCAGTCGTCACCGGTGGCGGGGAGACCGTCGTCTGGCGGGCCTGCCTGTACGAGATCACCACCGACAGGGAAACGACCTACGGGTGGGTTCCGCGGATCCTGCCGGTGACCGGTGACACCATCGCCGCGCCACTGACCATCGGCGCGATGCTCGCCATTTTCGGCACCATCCTCGTGCTATCGACCCGCCGCCGGCGGCACGCCGGCCGAAACGACTGACCGGATTGTCCCGGCCAGGGCCGAGACCGGACCCTGGCCGGGACGCACGCGGACGGCCCTTCTTCGGCTGGGCGTCGCCTCGCCAACCGAAGACCTCACATCGGCTACGACCAGGCGATCGACCCGCTCCGGCATCTATGACGCAACCTGCTGCCCGGGTCACGGCGGATGTTCGCTGCTGGGCTCTCGCTCTGAAGTGGATGAGGTGGCCCAAGCGCCGGGCGGGTGCCGGGGCGCCGCCAGCTCGGCCACCACCCCGAAATGATCACTTGCCCATACTCCGTTCACCGGCTCGTCGAAGGCCAACTGGCAGTTGACGACCTCAAGAGTCGGGCCATGGACTCCACAGCGAATCATGACGTAGTCGATCCGACGTCCCAGCTCCAACGACATCTCGCCGGCTCGTTCGAGTGGGTTCGTTGGCGTGAAGGTATGCCCGGGGTCCTCCGGATGCATCGCCGCCCAGGTGTCTCGGTAGGCGACGCTGGTGCCGTGCAGCGACTGCTTGCCGGTCCAGAATCGGATGCTGGCAGAGTCGGGGGTGTCGTCGAAATCCCCAGCCAGCACCACATGCACGTGGCGGCCGGCGACCTTGTTCTCGACGAACCGGGCGCAGGCGACTGCTTGCAGCTCACGTTCGTGGGCATAGCCTATCTGCCAGGTGGGCTTGTGGTGGACGAACAGCAGTGGCCCGATCGGTGGTGGTGCCTCGATCTCACCGACGACGGCTGCGCTCCACGGCAGGTCGACCCGATCGGTGACACGCAGATCAACCTCATGCACGGTATCGATGGGCCATCGACTGGCGAAGGTGGCTCCCACACCGTCTCTGGAGCGGCGCGAGTGATGAACGACGTGGTAGGCCGGGCCGAGCACATCCGGAACCTGGTCGTAACCAGCGTCCTTCACCGTCTCCTGCAGCGCGACCAGGTCTGGGCGCCACCTTGCGATCCCTGCTCGTATCACCAAGCGCCGTCGGTTCCAGTCGCCGTGATCCGGCGAGAGCAGGTTGAGGGTCATGACCCTCAGATGCGTCTGCGCCGCGCTCTTCGGTGTCCCGGCTCTTCCGTCCCGCATACGGGTGTTTTACCTGCGTGCCGGATCGCCGAAACGCATCCGCTCAGCCGGTCCGCGTTTTGGCTCCAAGCAGACTGGTCGGGGCTCGCTCGGGATGGTTGCGCGGATTCGGCTGCGCATTCTGGTTGCCTAAGTCAATCGCCTGGATCAGACGTGCGCTCAATTCGTTGGGGCCACGCCGTCTCTGATCCGGGCTTGCAACATCTCGTCGGTCAGCGCGGGTCGGCCGCCGGGATGCCTAACGGTCGCGCCGGCAGCGGCCACTGCGTACGAGGCGGCGGACGCCGGTGTGTCACCGCGTAGCAGCGCTACTGTCAGCGCGGCGGTGAGGGCGTCGCCGGCACCCGTGGTGTCGACCGCCTTGTCGCTGCTCAGCGGGGTCAGGAGGCTTCCCGAACCCCAGTGCTGGTGCCGCCAGACGAAAAGGTTTCCGATCGGTCCCAGCCCGAGCACGATCAGTGCCGGACCTGTGTCGAGCACATCCTCGGCCGCCTTTCGGACCTTGTCCGGATTGTCGCTGCGGATTCCGGTCAGCAGCTCTGCCTCCCGGTCGTCGGCCCGTACCACGTCGGCTGCCGCGAGTAGGGATCGCCGGTGTTCGTCGTCGGCGGGAGCACCGTCGAGCACCACCAAAGAGCCTGCTGTCTGTCCCTGGCGTGCGGCGGCCAGCGCCGCCGCAGGTCGCTGCTGTAACTGCACCAGCACCGCGTCCATCCGCTGGAAGGCATTGGCTGCGGCTGTGATGTCGGCCTCGGTGAGCAGCGTCGGCTCTGGCAGATGCTGGAGATAACGCCATCGTCCCTGCGGCTCCAGCACTTCGATGATCAGCCCGGTCGGTATCCCGCTGCGCCGGACGACATAGGTGACGTCGATACCGTCCCGGCGTGCCTGAGCCAGCAGATCATCGCCGACATCGTCGTCGCCTGCCACCGCCAGTAGCGTTGCCGTGGCTCCCAGTTGGCTCAGCGCGACCGCCTGGTTGGCGCCCTTGCCGCCGAGTACTTCACGGCGCCGCCCCACGTCAGTCGCCTGATGCGGTCCGGGAAGCCGGTTCACGGTCAGTACCACGTCCCGGGCCAGTTGACCCATCACCAGTACACGCGGCGGCGACACGTTGACTCCCGTACCCAGGATGGGCGCTGGTTATCCTCAGGAGGCGGGCCGCCTCGGTGGCGGGCGGCGCGTCCCTGTTGGCTGTCGGAACGTAGTCGTCACCGTCGGGGGCCTGGGACGGAGCGGGTCTGGGATACATTGGCGATCACCGTCACGGCGCCGCACGACACGACACCGCCGACCCCGGCGTTCCGTCAGCCCTCTCACGGCGACTGTTGGTCGCCGCGCCGGTGTTCCACCTCGACATTCCAGGCGGCGAGTTCATCGACGCGAACCCGGGTGAGTAGCGCGTCGACCGCAGCTCGGTTGCTCGCGCCGGGATGTCGCACGACCGCGGCCAGTGCGGTGGCGGCCACACCGTTGCGCAGCGCCTCGGTCAGGTCCTTCCCCGCGGCCAACGCCGCGGCGATACCCGCCGTCATGGCGTCACCGGCCCCATGCAGGCTCGCCGGGCGCAGCGACGGCAGGACAGCCTGCACCACCTTGCTGGCCAGCAGGCCCAACGCAGGCTGGTCGCCGTGGCCGACCACCACGTGATCGGCACCCTCACGTCGAAGCTGATGCATCGCCCGGATAAGGTCGTCCCGGTCGTCGGTGCTGGCGTACCCGTTGTCGAGCTCCTCGTGCGTCATGCGCAGGACCGTCACACCCGCAGCCAGCACCGGACCGAGCAGCACCTGGGACAGGTCGGCCACCACCGTGCCGCCCCGCCGCCGGAGGTCCGCGGCGAGAAGCCGATAGCTGGCCGGATCGACCACCGACTGATCCACCGGACCGGCCAGGACAGTCACTGTCGCCTCGTCGGCCTCGCGCAGCACCGACCGGTGCAGATCGTCGGCCTGCTGCGGGGAAAGCGGAAGCCCGGACGATTCGGCGAGCGGTTGGGCACCGCGCCGTTCGTCCTCGACGTACCAGCCGGTCGGGGCGTCGCGCCGGACAGCGCGCACAGTGATGCCCTCCACCCTCGAGCACGTGCTGCAGAACGTCACCGGTACGGCCACCCACCATCGTGCACTTCTCGGGGTCAGGTTGGCCAAGCCCCGCTTTGCGGCGAAGTCCTCGAGGGTGAGTCGTCTGCTGCGCTACAGCATCGAGAACACCACGCTGCACCACCGCCGGGTCCTGCACCAGCTAGCAGCGGCGACGGCCGGACCTACCGCACGGTGGCGGCGCGCGCGACGAGGTCGGCGAAGACCGCCGGGTCATCGGCGTCGACGACCGGGAAGCCAGCGCCGGGCTCCCCGACCCAGTGCATGGTGATGCCCGGGTTGTGGATTTGGTGTCCGTCGGCAAAGAACAAATGCGGGCTGCCCTGTACGTCGTCGCGGTGCCGCTGATAGTCGCGCATCATCGCGCTTCGGGCACGGCCGGTGTCGAGGGCGTCGGCGAGCCGGGAGGTATCGACGCTGGGGCACGTGTCGGCGATGTCGAGGATCTCGTGGCGTAGGGAGATGCAGCGGCTGTCGCGGAAGAACGCCATCCGCAGTGCGAGATCGAGGTCTTCGGCGGCGGCCGGGGACTGTTCCTTGGCCGCGTGCACGGCCTCGTTGGGCAGCAGGGTGGTGACCGGCCAGGTCGCGGGATCGGCCTGCCAGGGTTTGAATTCCAGGCCGGGTTCGAGCGCGCCGAGCACCGGCACCTCGGCCTCCAGGTACCGCTTGGGAATCGGGAACTGGTTGAGATCCTCCAGCAGGAACAATCGGTGATCGAGGTGCACGCGACCATCGAGACCGGCCTCGGCGCGGGCGCGTAGCAGCCGCATGATCGCAATCGTGGACCAGCCACACGCCACGTCGGTGTAGATCACGATGGTCCCGGGGGCGACATCAGGTCGCGCCACTGGTCTCCTCCTTCGGTCGGTGGGCGCGACGCCGACCGGGGCCGGCGTCACGCGAGGTGGTCGGTGGTTCAGGTGGTCACGGCGACCTTCAGCCAGCCGGGGTCACGGTCCTGGAACTCGCGGTACGCCTCCAGTACGTCGGTCATCGGTTCGTGCTCGGTGAGCAGATGGGCCGGGTCGACGGTGCCGTTGGTGACCATTCGCAGCAGCTCCGGAATGTAGCGGCGGTGATGGCAGTTGCCGCTGCGGACGGTCAGGTTCTTCATCATCGCCTCGCCGAACGGCCAGGTCGTGACGGTCTGCGGGTAGACGCCGATGACGCCGACGGTGCCCGCCTTCACCACCGCCTGCACGGCCCACTGCGCGGCGAGGCTCGGCGCGTCCCCGGGCGCCCACGCCGAGTCGGTCTCCGGAGCGACCTGCCGGACTTCCTTGTCGAACTGCTGCGCCTGCTGATCGACCTGCTCGGCCGCAGGGCCTCCGGCGGGCCGTTCGGCGTCCACGCCGACGGCGTCGATGACCTTGTCGACGCCGATGCCGCCGGTCATCTCGACGATCGTCTGCATCGGGTCCTCGGCGTTGAAGTTGACCACCTCGGCGTGCTGCGCCCGGGCCATGGCGAGCCGATCCTCCAGCCCGTCGACGGCGATGACCCGCCCCGCGCCCTGCAGGTACGCCGACAGCACGGCGAGCTGACCCACCGGCCCCGCCCCGAACACGGCCACAGTCTCACCGGGCTGGACGTCGGCCAGACGGGCCCCGAACCAGGCGGTGGGCCAGATGTCCGACAGCGTGATCGCCTGCTCGTCGCCGACCTCGGCAGGGATCGGCACCAGGCCGACGTTCGCGAACGGCACCCGGGCATACTCGGCCTGCAGGCCGTCGAAGCCACCGGCGGCCTCCGGCCCGCCGAAGAACGCGGTGCCGGCACGCCGGCCACCGGGGTTGGCGTTGTCGCGCTGCGCGAAGTACCCGGCCCGACAGTACGAGCAGTATCCGCACGCGATGGTCGATGGCCCGATCACCCGATCACCGGGCGCGAGATTGCGGACCCCCGATCCGACCTCGACGATCTCGCCCACGGCCTCGTGACCGAGGACGATTCCCGGACGCATGCCCGGCATGGTGCCCCGGATCATGTGCAGGTCGGTGCCGCAGATCGCGCTGGTGGTGATCTTCACGATCGCGTCGGTCGAGTCCTGGATCCTGGGTCAGGTACGTGGGAGAACCGGATGTCCCCGACGCCGTGCCATGTGACGGCCTTCATCGAATCTCCCTTCGTCGGCTTCACCGATCACCTACCCGGCCTCGCACGACCAAACCGTCCGGGCGTTTCCTCGGACCCCACGGGGTTACCGGGACGAGGAACGACAGGCGACCGTTGGGGGAACCGACCGGTACTGAACCGGCACTTTCTCCCGACTCCGCGACTCGGCGAACCCGCCCGCAGACCGCTCCGGCGGAGCCAGCCGCACCCGATCAACAGGGCCATCCCCGGGCAGTGGGGCAGGCCGACGAACCGAGCCGCACCTGCACCCAGACGGGCAGGGCATACGGCAGACACCAAGATCGCCGCTCTCGAAACGCCGCCCCTGCCGTTGGGGTGTGGACGCGTTGGCGGCGACCTGCCGAGCGCAGGCGGTGGCGAGGCTTGTGGACAGGGCGAGTGTTCCCGGGCGGCCGGAACGGCCGATCGCTCCTGACGGACGGTGAACAGGCGCCACGGTCACCCTCGTTCGCCCGGGCAGCCGGCCGATTGCCCGCTGTCATCGCCCAGAAATCGGCCAACCGGCGACCGATGCGTATCGGCAAGCGACTGCCGGGGTAGGAGGTGTGCAAACCGCAGGAGGTCCAGATGCGCCGAATGATGGTCTTGGTTGTGGTGCTGATGCTGGCGACCGGTTGCGGGTGGCCGCGGGATGTCGGCACGACCAGAGACGATGTTCGTGGCGGCGTGTTGCGGGTGGGGGTGAGTGAGGCGCCGCCGTGGACGCGGGTCACCGACGAGGGGGCGGTGACCGGGGCCGAGGCGGAGCTGGTGCGGCGCCTGGCGCGGCGGCTCGACGCTCGGGTGGAGTGGTTTCCGGGCTCGGAGTCGGAGCTGATGGCGGCGTTGCACGGCCGGGTTCTTGATCTGGTTGTCGGTGGGCTCGACGCGAAGGCGCCGTGGACGACGCAGGCCGCATTGACCCGCTCGTACGTCACCATGCGGACGGTCGTGGCGGTGCCCACCGGCGTTTCCGCCCCAGGTGAGTTGTCCGGGGTACGGGTGGCGGTACGGGGCGGTACCGCCGAGGTGGCGGCGCTGCGCGGCGAGGACGCGCTGCCGGTGCCGGTGACGGAGGTGAGCGGTCGGGAAGGGCTGCCGGTGGTGGTGGGCCAGTGGCGACTTGCGGAACTGGGGCTGCGGGAGACCGGGCACGAACTCGCCGTCCACGACCACGTGTGGGCGGTGCCGCCGGGTGAGAACGGGTGGCAGGTCGAGGTGGAACGGTTCCTGCTGGCCCTGTCACACCCCGAGGTCGAGCAGCTGTTGGCCGACGCCGAGCGGGCGGAGGCTACCGCATGAGGGTGTACGACCGGTTCGAGCTGCCTGCGGAGAAGGCCGCGCTGCACCGGCAGGCGATCCGGCTGGAGTGGTGGACGATCGCGTTCTTCGTCGCGGCGGTCGCCCTGCTCGCGCTTACTCTCGGACAGTCGCAGGCGATGAAGGCCGCCTGGATCGAGGACATGCTCGGCCTGGTGCCGCCGGCGGCGTTCCTGATCGCCGCCCGGTACCGTAACCGCCGGCCGAACGACCGGTTCCCGTACGGCTATCACCGTTCGGTCAGCGTCGCGTTCCTGGCCGGCGCGGTCGCGCTGCTCGGCCTCGGCGGCTACGTCGTCTACGACTCCCTCGTCCGGTTGCTCACCCGGGAACGCCCACCGATCGGGTTGATCGAGGTCCTCGGTCACCAGGTGTGGTTGGGCTGGGTGATGATCGCCGCGCTGTCCGTCACGATGGTGCCGGCGATCCTGCTCGGCCGGGCCAAGCAGCGCCTCGCCCAGCAGCTGCACGACAAGGTGCTCTACGCGGACGCGGAGATGAATCGTGCCGACTGGTTGACCGCCGGCGCGGCGATCCTCGGCATTCTCGGCATCGGCGCCGGGCTGTGGTGGGCCGACGCCGTCGCTGCGCTGGTCATCGGCGCGGACATCGTCCGCGACGGTCTCCGCACCTCCCGCAGCGCGGTGGCCAACCTGATGGACAACCGTCCCCGCGTCGTCGACGGCAGCCGCCCCCACCCGCTGCGGGACGACCTGCTGGCCGCCGTACTCGACCACGACTGGGTCGCCGACGCGTGGCTACGCCTCCGAGAGGAGGGCCACGTATTCGTCGGTGAACTGCTCGTCGTCCCAGTGCCCGGCACCGACCGCCTGGTCCAACGAATTGAGGACCTGGGGACTTTCGCCCGGACCTTCGACTGGCGGATGCACGACCTCATCGTCGCCCCGGCCAGTCGCATCGACGGGGTCACCGAGGGCTTGGACCCGTCCGCGACAATCGGGCCACCGCGCCCACGGGTACGCGATGAGACCTGTCAGCCGACCGAGTCTGTCTCCGCACAACCACAGTGACCGGCTGCGCCTTCAGGCCGACTACCAGCAGGAGCAGGACCAGCTTCCGAGCAAGCCGACCTGGCCGGTGTGGGCAACTGACCCGCACTCCCTGGAGGCCCAGCAACTCGGCCCAGCGGGCGGACGGAGCGTCTGGCAACCGACGAGTCCGCCAGACTGATCCAGCCCACCCAACTCGCATAGGCAAGGCTGTCGGGACGGGGCGGCAGGAAGCCTCCCACACTGATTGTGGTCACATTGGCGGTCACACGACAAGATCAAAGAGGCGTCACCAGGTGGCATTTCGTGGAATCGGGCGTCATCCCCTTCGAAGCGTTCTGCCTGTTCGGCGTACGTGCCAGTATTGGCCGGTACGTCGTGACAGAATCGTTACGATACTGGCAGTGTGGGGGTCAGGGGTTCGAGTCCCCTCGGCTCCACCATCCGCACCATTGTGCGAACCGGTGGTTGTTCATCGTGAATGCCCCCGCCCGGGTTGGGCGGGGGCATTGTCGTGTCAGCGGGAGCCTGGACACTCGTACGTCGCCTTGTGGAAAGACGGTGTCCGATCAGACTTTGAGGACGTCTACGTCGTACAGCGCTATCGACGCGTCGCGGGAGGCCAGCGTGAGATTCTCGGTGACCGCCTGCGCCACCAGCATGCGGTCGAAGGGATCGCGGTGATGCGGTGGTAGGCGTCCGGCGGTGATGGCGTGGGCGTGTGTCACCGGAAGTTCTCGAAAGCCCATGTCCCGTACCCGCTCGGTGAGGTCAGCGGGGCCTGCGAGTTTTCCTGCCTGCTGTTTGATGGTGATCTCCCAGAGGCTGACCGGGGAGAGGAAAATGTCCGGGTCGTGGCGTAGCCGGTCGAGGAGTTCGATGCCGAGGGTGGCGTCGCCGGTGATAGCCCACAGCGCGACGTGCGTGTCCAGCAGCAGGGTCATGTGCCGATGCCGAAGTCGGCGGCGATCTCAGCGTTGGTTTGGGGTGAGTCCCAGTCCCCGGAGAGGTCCAGTTGCCCGGCGAGGGAGCCGATAGCAGTGCGATTTGCCCGCCGCACCAGCGGCACGACCTTTGCCACCGGGGTGCCGGCCCGGTCGATGATGATCTCCTCGCCGCGCTCTACGCGTTCGATGATGCGCGACAGGTGGGTCTTGGCGTCATGCATGTTGTAGTGCACGGCTTCAGCCGACATGACTCACCCCCCTGGTTAGCTAGGGACTTAGTCTACATGGCTGGAGTCGTCACGAGCGGCACCGCGTCAACCTTGGCGAGGTCGCCGGCGCCGGGTGGCGGGAAGGCCAGCGGGCCGTTCTCCATGCCCGGATCGCGAAGGCGTCCGCGACGAGTACGGCCTGCCTGCCATGGACAAGGACCAGCCTCGCGTGTCCGGGTCAGGCAGGACGTTCGTTCAGGGGAGGGTGAAGTCCAGTCGGGTGACCTGGTCGGTGATCACGGTCGCGGTCCGCGGTGCGCTGTTCCGCTCGCCGGTGCTTACCGTGATTTCGTAGCGGCCGGGTGGAAGTCGCCACTCGTACCGGCCGGTGTTCCCGGTCAGGACACCGATCTCGGGGATCGCCGGCGCCGGCTCGTCGAGGGCGGTGACCTGCACGGACGCCTGACGTACCGGTTCACCCGCCGGGGTGGTGACGGTGCCGGTAACGGTTCCGGCCGGGCTGGTGCGACCCGGTGGGGGCGGCGGCCCGTCGTCGGAGACCGGGTCGTCTCCGCCGAACACCAGCAGGCTCGCCCCGATCAGCAACGGCGTGGCGATCAGGAGGGCGAGCACCCCGAGGCGCGTCCTGCTCATGACTGCTTCCTCACGTGCGATGACGGACAGTAGCTGGGACGTGCTCAGGGTGACACCGGTTCCCGTGCGGGTGGGCGGCATGTCGCACGCCCACCCGCACGCAGCCAGGGTCAGCTGTTGCGCCAGGTGATGAGGTTGTTGAAGACGCTCTCGGTGATGCGGGTGCCGTGGTTGTTTGTGGAGTGTGGCGAGGAGCCGTGCAGGCCGTACGCGTGAATCGCCATCACGCACTGCCCGACACAGTACGAACTGCCGGCGGCCCGGGTCTGGTAGACCGGGCTGCCGCTCTGGCAGCCGAACGTGTCGTTCTGGTAGAACACCTGCCGGGCGTGGGTGACCGTGACGGTTTGCCCGGCGTGTCGCCACTGCTGGCCGAAGGTCTTGTCGCACGGGTAGCCGCTGACGGTGGTCGCGGTGCCGGTGAGCGTGGCGCTCTGCCACCACATGCCGAACCAGCCGGTGCTGTTGCCGGCGGCGCAGCTCAGCCGGATGGCGCCGTAGTCGTACGTCTCGTCGCCGCTCTGGGTCCAGCCGGTGACCGACAGGAGTTGGGTGGCGGTGCAGGTGCCGTACGGCGTCGACGTCCCGTTGCGGCCCGGGATGATCTGGAAGTCTGCGCGCGGGTAGAAGTTGTTGCCGCCGCCGCCGTTCTGGCCGCCGCCCGGGTGCACGCAGTGCCCGGCGGTGGCGATGATGCTCGGGCCGTAGAGCCAGCCGGTGCAGCCCCAGGTGCTGCCGTTGGTGGTGCGGACGATCTGCACGATGGCGCTGGACGGGAAGACCGTGGTCGGGTCGACCCGCACCCGGTTGTCGGTGCCGATGACGCTCTGGATGCCGATCGAGTCGCCGTCGGAGGCGGCGGGACGAGTGCCGGCATCGAACCGGCTGCCGCCCGGTCCGGCCTTGCCGGTGCCGACCGATCCGGAGGTGCCGGAACCCCGTACGCCGTCCAGACCGCGCTGCACGGTGGGCAGCGCGACGGCGGCGGGTACGGCGCCCGAGTCGGCGACCGCGCCGTGCACGTCGGCGCGGGCGGCGGTGGTCGGGGCTTGGGCGGTCGACGCGGCGGTCGCCGGTGCGGCGGCGAGCGCCGACGCCAGGACGGCGGTGATCCCGATCGCGAGGATGCTCCTCGGTCGGGTTCTGCTGGGCGGTGTGGACGTCACGGGAGCCCTCCTCATCGAAGCTGGACGCTTCCGATGGGCAAGCTATATCGACCAGGTTGATCCACACTCGTGTGTGTCTGTCCATCGACACCGCTACGTTCAGTTTCGGACAGACCGCTGAACGTGATCACGCAACTGCGGTTCAGGCGGCGACTGCCTGCTCCGAGTACGCCCACAGGCGCTCCGCCGCCGCCGGAACGACCACCGGCTGGCTGGCCGGCCTCGGTGACCCGGTGGTGGCCGTGGCGCTGCGGGAGATGCACCAGCGGCCGGCCTACCAGTGGACGGTGGCGGAACTGGCCCGGGCCGCTCCGGTCTCCCGCTCGACCCTGGCCGCACGGTTCAGGGCGGTCGTGGGCCGGGCCCCGCTGGAGTATCTCACCGACTGGCGGGTGGAACTCGCCGCCAACCGCCTCCGCCGGACCCCCACTACCCCCGCGATCTTGCGCTTTCTGTCGGGGCAGATCCGCTCTTGTCCGGCATTTCGGCGACCAAAAGTGCAAGATCGGCGCGACGGGGGGGGGGTGGGGTCAGCAGACGCGGGCGGAGGTGGGGACGGCGTCGGGGCCGTCGTGTTGCACGGTGGTGAGGTTGGTGAGGGTGGTTTCGGCGATGTTGTGCAGGCCGTCCTCGGTGAAGAACGCCTGGTGCCCGGTGATCAGCACGTTGGGGAAGGTGGTGAGCCGGGCGAAGTCGTCGTCACCGAGCACCCGTTCGGAGCGGTCCTCGAAGAACAGGTCACTCTCCTCCTCGTACACATCGAGACCGAGGTAGCCGATCCGGCCGCTCTTGAGGCCATCGATCACGGCCCGGGTGTCCACCAGCGCGCCCCGGCCCGTGTTGATCAGCATGACGCCGTCGCGGAGCAGGGCGATGCGTTCGGCGTCGATCAGGTGCCGGGTGTCCGGAGTGAGCGGGCAGTGCAGGGTGACGATGTGCGACTCGGCGAGCAACTGCTCCAGCGGGACGTACTCCACCCCGGCGGCGCGGGCCGCGTCGTTCGGGTACGGGTCGCTGGCCAGCACCCGGCAACCGAAACCCGCCATGATCTGGGCGACGCAGACACCGATCCGCCCGGTGCCGACAATGCCGACCGTACGGCCGTGCAGGTCGAAGCCGAGCAGGCCGGCGAGGGCGAAGTTGTGTTCGCGTACCCGGTTGTAGGCCCGGTGGATCTTACGATTGAGGGCGAGGATCAGGCCGACGGTGTGCTCGGCCACCGCGTGTGGTGAGTACTCCGGCACCCGCACCACGGTCAGGCCCAGTTTGCGGGCGGCGACCACGTCGACATTGTTGAAACCGGCCGAGCGCAGCGCCACCACCCGGACGCCGACCTCGGCGAGCTGGTCTAGCACCTCGGCGCAGAGGTCGTCGTTGACGAAGGCGCAGACCGCGTCCGACCCCTCGGCGAGCCGGGCGGTCTGCGCGGTGAGCCTCGGCTCCAGGAAGGTCAGCTCGTGACCGGCTGCGGCGTTCGCCTCGGTGAGGAACGTCCGGTCGTACGGCTTGGTGCTGAACACTGCCACTCGCATGGGCCACCTCCACCCCCCACGCTAAGGCGGGAACACCGGTTCGGGAACAGAGCCCTGCGACCCGTCAGGTCAGCTGGGCGTCGATCTCGGCCAGTTCCTCGGCGGCCAGGTCGAGGTTGTCCACCGCGGCGATGTTCGCCTCCAACTGCGGCACGCTGCTGGCGCCGATGATGAGGCTTGTCATCCGGGGGTCGCGCAGCGCCCAGGCGAGCGCGAGCTGCGCGAGGGACTGGCCCCGACGCTGGGCGAGGGCGGCCAGCCCACGGATGGTGGCCAGCCGCTGCTCGTTCACGTCGCTCTCGTTGAGGAAGACGCTGGTGCGGACCCGGGAGTCGGCCGGGATGCCGTCGAGGTAGCGGTCGGTGAGCAGACCCTGGGCCAGCGGGCTGTAGGCGATGCAGCCGGCACCGACCCGCTCCAGCGTGTCGAGCAGCCCGTCCTGTTCGGTCCACCGGTTGAACATCGAGTACGCGGGCTGATTGATCAGCAACGGGGTGCCCAGGTCGCGCAGGATCGCCGCGGCGCGCTCGGTCTGCTCGGAGGTGTAGTTGGAGATGCCGACGTAGAGGGCCTTGCCGGAGCGGACGGCGGCGTCGAGAGCGCCCATCGTCTCCTCCAGCGGGGTGTCCGGGTCGTACCGGTGGCTGTAGAAGATGTCGACGTAGTCCTGGCCGAGGCGGCGCAGCGACTGGTCGAGCGAGGCGATCAGGTTCTTGCGGGAACCCCACTCGCCGTACGGGCCGGGCCACATCAGGTAGCCGGCCTTGCTGGAGATGATCAGCTCGTCGCGGTACGCCTTGAGGTCTGTGGCGAGCATCCGGCCGAAGTTCTCCTCGGCGGAACCGGGCGGCGGCCCGTAGTTGTTGGCCAGGTCGAAATGGGTGACGCCGAGGTCGAAGGCGCGCCGGACGATGTCCCGCTGCCGCTCGAAGGGGCGGTCCGGCCCGAAGTTGTGCCACAGACCGAGCGAGATCGCGGGCAGCCGAAGCCCGCTGGCTCCGCTGCGCCGGTAGGTCATCTGGTCATAGCGCGCGTCGGCGGCGAGGTAGGTCACGATCATGACCATAGCCCGAGGCCCGGTCGTTGGGTCGAGCTGCGGCCGTGGTGCGCCGCGACGGGTAGCGTCGACCCATGCGTTACGTGCGGCTCGACACTCCGAAGCCACTGTCCAGGATCGGCCTCGGTACGTGGCAGTTCGGTTCGCGGGAGTGGGGGTACGGCCCCGACTACGAACGGCTGGCGGCGAACATCGTCCGGCGCGCCGTCGAGCTGGGCGTGACCCTCTTCGACACCGCCGAGATCTACGGCTTCGGTCGCAGCGAACGGCTCCTCGGCGCGGCGCTGGCCGCCGACCGGGACAAGGTGGCCGTCGCCACGAAGATCCTGCCGGTGCTGCCGGTCGCGTCGGTGGTGCAGCAGCGGGCGGTGGCCTCGGCGGCTCGGCTCGGCGTCACCAGCATCGACCTCTACCAGGTGCACCAACCCAACCCGGTGGTCAGCGACCACCGGACCATGCGCGGGATGCGCGCGTTGCAGGACGTCGGCCTGGTCGCCGAGGTCGGGGTCAGCAACTACAGTCTGCGCCGCTGGCAGGTGGCGGAGACGGCGCTGGGCCGGCGGGTGCTCAGCAACCAGGTCCGCTACAGCATGCTGGACCGCAAGCCGGAGGAGGACCTTCTCCGGTACGCCGAACAGGCCGGCCGGTTGGTCATCGCGTACAGCCCGCTGGCACAGGGATTTCTCTCCGGGCGGTACGACGCCAACCATCCGCCGGTCGGCGCGATCCGCCGGGCCAACCCGTACTTCCTGCCGGAGAACCTGGAACGCGGCAGCGCCCTGATCGAGACGCTGCGCCAGGTGGCCGCCGCGCACGACGCGACGCCCAGCCAGATCGCCCTGGCGTACGTGCTGCGTCACCCGAACGTGGTGGCCATTCCCGGTGCGTCAAGCGTGGAGCAGATGGAGCGCAACGCCGCCGCCGCGGAGATCGATCTGACCGAGGACGAGTACGCCGCACTTGTCAACGCGGCCCGTGCGTTCCGACCGGTCACCGGGCTGGCCGCGATACCGAAGTTCGTCAGATCCCGGGTACGCGGCTGACCGTGCGGCCGATGTCCGCCGTACCGTCGGAGGCGTTGAACGAGATGACCCACCCGAGTCGCCGCGTTGCGCGATGCCGCTACGATGGCCCGGTTCGTTGGCGGGTTCGGCGGTAGGGACGGGCTCTGGTCCGGCGGCTCCCGCACAAGTCATCGCTCAATCGGGCGCGAGTTTCCTTCGCGGGTGGACGGATCACTATGGATACGACCGAAGACGGCTCCCTGGGAGTCCTGGTGGACCTCAGCGACGTGAGCCTCGCCGATCTGCCGGAGCTGGACGGATCGCCGTTCGCCTGCTCACTACGCCGGATCCTGGATGAGATCGACCGCCCCCAGGACGCGGTCGCCGGGTGGAATTCGGCGATGTGACCGTGCCGGCCGAGGGGCGTGGTCAGGCGGTGGTGGACCCGCCGGCAGTGGTGCGGCCGGTGCCCTTCTCCGAGTTCATCCTCAAGGTCCACAGCAGATGCAACCTGGCCTGCGACTACTGCTACATGTACGAGTTGGCGGATCGCCGCGCCCGCACCGATCCGCCGCTGATGTCCGCCGACATCTTCGACCTCACCTGCCGGCGGTTGGCCGAGCACGTCCGCGCGCACGAGCTGAGCACGGCCCGCATCGTGCTGCACGGTGGTGAGCCGTTGCTGGCCGGTGCCGCGACGCTGGCGCGGATGGCCGAGCGGCTGCGGGCGGCCGTCCACCCCACCTCCGCCCGGGTCAGTGTGCAGACCAACGGCACCCTGCTCGACGAACGGGCGCTGTCCGTGCTGGCCGACGCGGGCGTGCTGATCGGGGTCAGCCTGGATGGTGACCGGGCCGCCAACGACCGGCGTCGACGGTACGCGTCGGGACGCGGCAGCTTCGACGAGGTGGACCGGGCGTTGCGGCTGCTGGCCGAGCACCCCGGGGCGTACGCCGGCATTCTCTGCGTGGTCGACCTCGACGCCGACCCCCGGCGGACCTACGAAGCCCTGCTGGCGTACCGGCCGCCGATGGTGGATTTCCTGCTGCCGCACGCCAACTGGGAGACTCCGCCACCCGGGCCGGGGCGGGCCGCGCCAGCGGACCCGTACGGCAGGTGGCTCTGCGACGCCTTCGACGCGTGGTACGACGTGCCGGTGCGACTCACCCGGGTCCGGCTCTTCGAAGAGCTGATCAACTTGTTGCTCGGCGGGAGCAGCCGGACCGAGTCGGTGGGGTTGAGCCCGGTCGCCGCCGTCGTGGTCAACACCGACGGCGGGTACGAACAGGTCGACACGTTACGGTCCACCTATCCCGGCGCGGTCGACACCGATCTGACGGTCTTCGACCACTCCTTCGACGACGTGCTGCGTCACCCCGCCGTGGCCGTACGCCAGGCGGGCCTGTCGGCGCTTGCCGCCGACTGCCGGGCCTGTCCCGTCCACCTGGTCTGCGGCGGCGGCAACTACCCGCACCGGTACCGGGCCGGCAGTTTCCGCAATCCCTCCGTCTACTGCCGGGATCTGCGGCTGCTCATCGAGCACGTCTCGGGTCGACTGCGGGCCGACCTGACCGGCCTGCGGAGCCGGGGCCGGTGAGCGGCTACCACCGGCTGCGGCCGGCCGATCTGGAGGCGCTCGCCGCCGGCCCGGGCAGCGCCCACCTGGTGCGTACGCTGCGGGCCGGGCAGGTCAGCAAGCGGATGCTGCACCTACGCGCGGTGCTCGACCTGGCCGACCCCGAACCGACCTCGGCGTATTTCGCGCTGCTCACCGCCGCGGTACGGCGCGATCCGGCGGTGGGTCCGGAACTGCTCGCCCTGCCGCACACCGGCGCGTGGCTGGCGGTCACCCTGCGCCGGCTGCGTCAGCGGCCGGACCGCCCCACGGCGCCGGCCGCGTCCGGCCGCACCACCGCCGGTCTGGAACCGCCGTCCGGGGCGGATCACCCGGCCGAGGTCGACCTGGGCTATCTCGGCGCGCTTGCCGCGTCGGCGGCGATCCGGGCCGGCCTGGACTTCGAACTGACCCTCCCGGCACCGGAAGGCGAGGTGTTCCTGCCGTCGCTGGGCCGGGCCCGCTGCGGCGGCATCGGCCCGGTGACCGTTTCCCGGTCGGGAGACCGGGTGTGGGTGGGGTCGGTGGAGATTCCCGCGCCCGACGAGGACCTGCCGGCGGGCGCCGGCGTCGACCGCGACGGGTGGTCCGGCCTGCACCGGCTGACCAGCAGCGCCGACGGTCTCGGCGTCGAACTCTGGCTCGACGACCTCGACCCGTACCGCGACTGCCACCGCCTCTGCGCGACCGGACGGCTGGACGCGGCCGTGGTCGGGCGGTGGCAGCGGATGCTCGACGACGCCTGGCCGATCCTGGTCCGGCACCATCGTGGGCATGCGGAGGCGATCTCAGAGGGGTTGCGGACCGTGGTGCCGTTGCAGGCGGACTCGGCCAGCGCCGGGGTGAACGTCACAAGCATGGACGCGTTCGGTGCCGTCTCGATGACCCCGCCCACCGACGGTACGGCGCTGGCCCTCGGCCTGCTGCACGAGTTCCAGCACGCGAAGCTCGGTGCCACCATCGACATCGAGCCGCTGTACCACGCCGAGGACCGGCGGTACTACTACGCGCCCTGGCGGGACGATCCCCGTCCGCTCGGTGCCGCGCTGCACGGGGTCTACGCCTTCGTCGCGGTGACCGAGTTCTGGCGTACCCAACGGGCGGTGCTCCCGCCCGGCCGGAGCCGACTGGCCGAGGTGGAGTTCGCCCGTTGGCGGGACCGGGTCGCCCGGACCTGCGCCGACATTCGGGCGTACGGGCCGCTGACGGCGGCCGGTCGCCGGTTCGTGGCCGGGCTGGGTGAGGTGATCGACGGCTGGCGGGACGAGGTGGTGCCGGCCGAGGCCGCCGCGCTGGCCCGGGAGGCGGCCGACGATCACTGGACGGTGTGGCGGCTGCGTAACCGGCGGCCGGAGGCACGGCTGGTGCGGCGGCTCGCCGAGGCGTGGCGGACGGGCGCGGTCTGCCCCGCGATCACCGTTCCGGTCGCGGTGCGCCCGGCCGACGGCAGGTGGCTGAGCCGCAGCCCGCGACTGGATCTGGTCCGGCTGCGGTTGGCCGATCCGGCGCGCTTCGAGCGGCTGCGCAGCGGTGCCGAACGCCTCGCCGACGCGCTACCGGAAGCCTCGGACGGCGACCTGGCGTTGGCCGCCGGTGACCACCTCACCGCACGCGACTGGTACCGGCGGCAACTGCGGCAGCAGCCGGACCAGGTGGCGGCCTGGGGCGGCCTGACGCTCGCCGACGCTCGGCTGCCCGACGCGGACGCGGAGATGCGCGCCGACCCGGAGCTGTGCCGGGCGGTGCTGTGCGCGGTCGCGGAGTCCGGGGCGGTACCGGACCCGCTTGAGCTGTCCCGCTGGCTGGCCCCGGTGACGTGTGTGCCCGCTGCGGACGGCCCGTCACCAGATGAGTCAGCACCGGGCGACCCGCCGCTGGGCGAAGGGTTCCCGGGCGTGGCGTCGGGGACGGCTCGGCAGGGCGGGCCGCACCCGGCTGGACCGGCGCCGGTCAGGTCGGTGGCGGCTCAAGGTCGCAGTTGAGCCGGTTCGCCTCGACGAGGGCGATGGTGTTCGGGTGCTCCTCGCCGAGCACCCGACGGAACAGCGGCATGACCTGCTCCCGTAGCGACCGGGCAGCGCCGTGGTCCCCGGTGACGCTCAGGCTGGTGGCGAGATTGTTCGCCACCGCCAGCGTGTCCGGGTGCCCGGGCCCGAGAATCCGCCGGCTGCGTTCGTACGCCTCCCGGTCGCTGGTGAGGGCCTCGGCGAACTGCCGGCGACCGAACCGGCAGTTCGCCAGATTGATGTTGGCCGCCAGGGTGTATGGATGATCCGCCCCGATCCGCTCGCTGAACCGGGCGACCACCTCCTCCGAGACGTCGAAGGCGGCCTCCGCGTCGCCCGCCTTGCGCAGGAAGATCGCCAGATTGTTGGCGTACGCGAGGGTGAACAGGTGGTCCTCACCCATGTTGTCGCGGTACCAGCGGTGCACCGGCCGGGCCCGGCGCAGCGCACCCACGTCGTCGCCGATCGCCGACTCGTCGCAGGCCAGGTTCATCGCGCTGGCCTGCACGTCCGGATGGTCCGGGCCGTGCCGTCGGCGGGAACGCACCAGCACGTCCGCGCTCAGCGTGTGTGCCCGCTCCAACTCGCCGAGCTTGCGCAGGGTCACCGCGTAGTTCTTCAACGCCCGCAGCGTCTCCGGGTCCTCCTCGCCGAGTACCAGCCGGTTCGCCTCGACCGCCGCCTCCAGCACCCGACGGGACTCGACCAGGTCGCCGGTGTCGCGCAGGTCGCGGCCGTACTGGCCGGCGGAGAAGAGAGTGAACGGGTGCATCGGGCCGAGCGTCTCCCGACGCCGGGCCAGGGTGCGCTCGTTGCGGCTCAGCGCGCCGCGCAGGTCACCGACCAGGCGTAGCGAGATGGCCAGGTTGTGCGCCGCGATCAGCGCGCGGGGATGGTCCTCACCGAACACCTCCCGGGCCAGTTCCTCGGTACGGGTGTCCAACTCGCGGGCCCGTTCGAAGAAACCGAGCGCGCGCAGGTCGGCGGCGAGACTGCCGGCCGCGATCACGGTGTACTCGTGGTCCTCGCCGAGGCTGCGGCGGAGCCGGTCGTAGACGTCGCGGTCGATGTCGTAGGCGTCCTGGTAACGGGCCTCCAGGCGCAGGGCGTTGGCCAGTTGGAACCGCATCATCAGCGTCTGCGGATCATCCGGGCCGTACCGCCGGTGCCACAGCGTGATCGCCTGTTCGGCGAGCTCGGCGCAGGTGGCGAAGCCCACCCGGATCCACATGTAGCGGGCCACGTCGAGTAGCAGCTGCCGGACCTCCGGCTGGTCCGAGGTGAGGGTTCGCGACGGCAGCAGGTGCGGCCACAGCTCCGCGTAGATCGGCCAGTTCTCGGGCTTGTCGGGGTCCTTGGGGTTGGCGGCGGCCAGAATGGCGTGCACGTGCTGGCGGTTCTCGTCCTTCTCCTGCTCGGAGAGGGACTCCCGAATCAGCTCCTGCACCAGCGGGTGCATGCGCAGGCTGGTCTGGCCGGCCTCGTCGGCGCGCCCTCGGCCGCCGCCACGCACGGTGTCGATGCGGGCCAGCGCGTACCGGCCGATGTCGCGCAGCGTCCGCCCCATCAGCAGCGGATCGCGCAACGACCCGTCGTAGGAGAGCAGCACGTTGATGAACCGCTCTCCGTTGATCAGCGACATCGGGATCGGTTCGCTGGCGAAGAAGGCGCAGACCTCCAGCAGCTTCGCCGCCGCCGGATTGCGCTCCCGCAGGCTGTCCAGCGAGACCAGCCACGGCTGGGCGCCGGTCTGCTGGTAGTCGGCCGGCAGCTCGTCGGCGAGCATGTCCGGCAGGTAGCGCCGGACCCGGGTGAGGTACTGCGCGGGTGTCTCGCCGGTGGTGGCCAGCCACGCGCCGGCCTGTTCGATGGCCAGCGGCAGGTCACCGAGCCGGTCGGCGATCAGGTCGGCGTCGCCGTCCGGCAGATGCCGGGCCCGCCGCCGCAGCAGGGCGAGGCTCTCCTCCCGGTCGAAGGCACCCACCTCCAGCATCCGGGCCGACCGGGCCCAGGCGTGGTTGCGGGTGGTGACCAGGATGTGCCCGGGCCCCTGCGGGATCAGGTCGAGCAGTTCCGAGGGCTCGTCGGCGTTGTCGAGGACGAGCAGCCAACGCCGGAACGGCACGCCACGGCGCAGCACGTCGAGGACCCAGCTGACCCGCTCGCTGACGCTGCCGCTGAGCGGGGCGTCGAGTTCGGCGGCGAGCCGGTCGGCGAGCGCGCCCAGGGCGAGCCGCAGGACGCTCGGTTGCTGCGCCGAGATCCACCAGACGATGTCGTACTCGGCGCGGAACCGGTAGGCGTACTCCAGTGCGATCTGGCTCTTGCCGACGCCGCCGAGACCGTGCAGCGCCAACGGCACATGCCCGGCCTCCGAACCGGACAGCCAGTCGCGCATCTCCTCCAGCAACGGACCCCGACCGACGAACTGGACGTTGCGGGGTAGCGGCACCCGCCAGACCGGCGGCTCGTTGCCCGGGAAGCGGCGGCGTCGCTGGGCGTCCTCCGGATCGGGGGCGGGGCGGGCGGGATGGCCCAGCGCCTCCAGCAACCGGGCCGTCGCCTCCTGCTCGTTGATGCCCACCAGATCGACCGGTATGCGTTCCAGGAACAGCCCGGGAGCGCGGGAATTGTCCAGCCGCACCGGCACCAGGTAGCTGGTGCCGGTGGTGGGATCGTGGGCGGTGGCCTGGTTCCACAACTCGGCCGCGTTCGGCGACTGCATGTACTCCTGGGACAGCAGCACGACCAGCCGGGCGGCGTCGTTCAGACCGACGGTGGCCCGGTCACCGCCGGACGGGTTGGCGGGGAAGTCGACCTCCCGCATGACCGCCCGCAGGCCGGCGGCGCGAAGCTCGTCGCAGATCCACTCCGCCCAGGCCCGGTCCAGCGCCGCGTAGCTGACGAAGACGTCGGGGGCGGCACCGACGAGCCGCTGCCGCTCGAACTTGGCCAGCCAGGTCCGGCGGAGCCGGTCGTCCAACGGGGGCAGGTCCTCGACCTCGCCGTCGGTGATCGCGCGGGTCAACCGCTCGTACGCGGCGAGCAGGGTCGCCTCGTGGTGGGCCCGGTCCCCGAACGTGGCCAGGATCTCCTCGTAGGCGTAGTAGGGCTGGTAGGGGATCTCGATCTCACCCCAGTACCGGTCAGTCTCCTCGGGCGAGAGCCGGGGCAGCAGCGGGGTGAACCGCCGACGTGCCTGGTCCCGGCCGGCCTCCAGCTTGAGCTGCTCGGCGTTGTCGACGCGCATCGGCACCGGCAGGATCCGCACCGGCCGGTCGCCGCGTTGCCGGACGATCGACCGGGCCACCGCGGCGGCGCCGTCGATGCTCTGTTCGTTGAGGGTGAACGAGGTGACGACCGCGTCGGGCAGCCGCACCGTGCAGATGCCGGCGCCGTCGCTGACCCCGGTACGGCTGTCGATCAGCACGTAGTCGTAGTTCGCCCGCATGCTGGCCGCCAGCGCGTCCAGGAAGCTGTTGCCGCCGAGCTTCTCGAAGAACGCCTGCCAGTCGAAGGTGCTGACCGCCTTCGTGTACGACGGGTCCTGCCGCCCGGCGGGGAGCAGGTCCAGGAATCCGGGCCGGACGGGGCGGGCACCGCCGGTGACGTCGCGGTGCGGTGTCGGGAAGCGCCACTCCAGCGACACCGCGTGCCGCAGCACGTCGGCCGCCGTGCCGATCCAGTCCGGGTCCTCCGTCTCGTCAATCGGGCGTACGGCGGCGTCGGCGTAGTCCCGGGCCATGTCGATCACCCCGCGCGAGGTGCGCAGGTCCTTGTCGAGCAGGAACGGGTGGAAGTAGCGGTGCAGGCCGGGGGATTCCAGGTCCCAGTCCACGGCGAGCACCCGGTGACCGTTCGCGGCGAGGATCCAGGCCACGTTCGCCAGCGCCATGGTGCGTCCGGTGCCGCCCTTGTACGAGTAGAACGTGATGATCCGGCCTTCCCTGTCGGCGGCCGCCGTGACCGGGTCGCTGCTCGTCACGCTGCTCCTCCCGTTCCACGCTGGTCGTCGTCGCGCGCCCACGGGCCGTCCAGCCGTGGTGGCGAGGTGTCCGTCGACGGGGCCGGTGGCCGGTGCACCGAACCTCGGCTGAAGACCCGGTTCCGGGCGACCTCCAGCACTTCCGGAAGCTCGTCCTCGAAGGCCCGGTGGGTGATGATGTTCGACCGGTAGAGTTCGTCGTCCGAGGTGAACTCGTTGAAGATCTCCCGGCAGGCCCGGGAGAGGGTCTGCCAGTGTTCGCGGGTCTCCGGGTCGTCGCGACTGCTGGGGATGAGGACCGCGGTGGCGGCACGGTGGTCGCCCAGCGCCGCCGAGGCGTGCTCGACCAGGGCCTGCCGCCGTTGCGGCAGGCGGGTCATCCAGGCGTCGACGATCAGCACCAGGATCTGGTTGTAGCGGGCGGCCACCTCGGCACTGTGCGGCAGCCGGTCGATTTCCACCACTGTGGACTGGTAGCTGTGGTCGGCCGCGATCTCCCGGGCGTAGTCGACGAGCGGCTCCGGCATCGGCGGCCGGTACGGCGCCCACTGCAACGGGTCGTCGCCGTACACCGTGACGTGCTGGCGTATCCCGCGCATCTCGTCGCGGTTGGAGGCGGCCACCACGAAATGCACAAGCATCGGGTTGGTGGCGTCCCCGCCGGTGCCGGTGACCCGGTCGGTCCCGTTCGTGGTCTCCTCCGGGTGGAAGGCGCTGTCCACGGCCTGAAGGTCGACCGGGCGGTGCTGTTCCGGCAGGGGATTGGCCTCCACACTGGCCACGATCTGGCTGGCGAGCTCGAACAGGAAGGTGCGGTAGTCGTCGCTGTGCCGCTGTAGCCGCATCAGCTGCCGCACGCCGAGGCGCTGGTAGAGGTCACCGAGACTGTCGGAGGTGTACTGCAACGGATGGGCCACCGGGTGGATCCGCCCCGGCTGCGCGGGAATCCACATCAGCGGTTTGAGCAGCGAGGTGTCCACCCGCCGCTGGCTCTCGAACCGGGCGGTGCGCTCGGCGAAGAGCTGCCACTCCTGCCCGCACACCCGGCTCTGGAAATACCGTGGTGTCATCAGCGCGAGAAAGGACCGGCAGCTGCCGAGCGCCTCGACCAGCCGCTGCGGCCACCGTTCGCCGAGCAGGATGGTCCGGTCGACGAACCCGACCCGTTCGTCCCGGGACAGACCGGCGATCAGCCGCACCTCTGCACTGAGATCCTCGTAGAACTTCTGGACGAGTGCGTCCTCGTCGCCTCTGGCGTAGCTGAGGAAGAAGTACAGCACCGCACCTCCGCGCCTGGGACTCTGGCCATGGGGTGGCTGGGTCGTGGCTGTCGCCGGTGGGCCAGGTGCCAGCGGCCGTGGCGGCGGGAGCTTCACCGCGAGTATAGGTGTGGAAGCGGGGCGTGGCAGCCCGCTGAACTGTCGTATCCCAGGTGGCGGTGACCGGCCGACGGGGCACCGGCATCATGGGGCGATGGATTTCCCCGCGCCGCTGCGTCCGTTGGTCGCCGGCTCCACCTGGCGGCGCGGCGTGTTCCTGTTGCTCGGTGGAGTGCTCGCGCTGCCGTACGTGTTGCTCCTGGTGGCTTTCGGGCAGATGTTCGCCACGTCCGGGGTGCCCCGGCCGCTGGTCCTGGTGCTGCTGGTGCCGGCGGCCACCATCGCCGTCGTACCGGTCTTCCTCGGCGGTAGCCGCGCGCTGGAGATAGCCGCGGTCCGTGGGCTGCTCGGGGTCGACCTGCCCGAGCCGCTGCCCGGTCACCGGCTCGACCGGGAGACCCGGCTGCGCGCCGCGCTCTGGATCGGACTGCACCTGACCAGCGGCGCGCTGGTGGTGACCGCGCTGTTCAGTGCGGTGCCGATGGCGCTGGCGTTCATCGCCGCCCAGGCCGGTGTGGACGTCGGGATCACCGGTGCCGAGCGGTTCGGGCCGTTCGACGGCCGGGACAGCGGCTGGTTGACGCTCCTCGGGGTGCTCGTGCTGGTCGCGCTCGGCTACGTCGTGGCCGGGCTCGGTGCGCTTGCCGCGTCGATGGCACCGGCGCTGCTGGGACCGGCGTCGGCCGAGCGGATCGCGGCGCTGGAGGCCCGGGCCGCCCGGCTGGCCGAACGCAACCGGCTGGCCCGGGAACTGCACGACTCGGTCGGCCACGCGCTGACCGTCGCCACCCTCCAGGCCGGCGCCGCCCGCGAGGTGCTCGACGGCGACCCGGAGTTCGTCCGCCGGGCGCTGGCCGCCATCGAGGAGACCGGTCGGCGGGCGATGGACGATCTCGACCACGTGCTCGGGCTGCTCCGGGAGACCGGGGAACCACCAGTCGTCGCGCCCCAGCGGACCCTGTCCGACCTGGACGAACTGATCGCCGACACCCGGGCGGCCGGCACGTCGGTACGCAGCCGCAGCCGCGGGTCGCTGGAAGCCCTGCCGGCGGCGGTGTCCCGGGAGGGCTATCGGATCGTGCAGGAGGGGTTGACAAACGCCGCCCGGCACGGCCACGGGCCGGTGACCTTGCGGGTGGACGTGTCGCCGGACGGTCTGGAGATCGAGTTGGTAAACGCGGTGGCTCGGCCGACCTCGGATGGTGCGGCGGTGCCGGGTGGTGGGCGGGGGCTGATCGGCATGCGGGAACGGGTGCTGCTGCTCGGCGGTCGGATCACCACCGGAGTGGACGGAGGACGATGGCGGGTACGGGTGCGGCTGCCGATCGGGGCGGACGGATGAGCGTGGACGTGCTGCTCGTCGACGACGACGAACTGGTCCGGATCGGACTGCGGACCATCCTCGACGCCCAGCCGGACCTGCGGGTCGTCGCCGAGGCCGCGGACGGGGCGGAGGTGCCGCCGCTGGTCGCCCGGCACCGCCCGCAGGTGGTGCTGATGGACGTGCGGATGCCCGGGATCGACGGCATCCAGGCCACCCGACGCCTGCTGGCCACCTCCGCGGAGCCGCCCCGGGTGCTGGTCATCACCACCTTCGCCAACGACGAGTACGTCTACGACGCGCTGCGCGCCGGAGCCAGCGGTTTCCTGCTCAAGCGGGCCCGGCCGGCCGAAGTGGTGGAGGCGGTACGGGTGGTGGCGCGCGGCGAGTCGCTGCTCTTCCCGGCCGCGATCCGCCGGCTGGTCGGGGCGTACGGGCGGCGGACCGCCGACGGACTGCGGGCGGCCCGGCTCACCGAACGGGAGGCGGAGGTGCTGCGGCTGATGGCCGCCGGACTGTCCAACCCGGAGATCGCCGCCCGACTCGTGGTGGGTGTCGAGACGGTGAAGACGCACGTTGGCAACGTGCTGACGAAGCTCGGGGTGCGTGACCGCACCCAGGCGGTGATCGCCGCGTACGAGTCGGGGTTCGTCACGCCCGCCGCTTGACGTGTCCCCCACGAGGGGGAGACGGTTCACCGCCGTACGGGAGGGCAGGGCGGGCGCCCCGGCCGAGGCTGGGGTCATGACCAACGTAGCCCTACCCGAACACCGCGAGACGACCCGTCGTCCCGGCCTGCTCGCCCCACTCGCCGCCGGTTGGCTCGGGCTGTGGGGCCTGCTCGCCCTGGTGGCGGCCGGCACCGGCACCGGCTATCCGTTCGGCGTCGACGACCCGCACCGGGACTCGACCCTGCTCCGGCTGCTCCCCTCGGAGGCCGGGCCACCGTTCTTCGCCGGGATGCTGCTCACCGCCGCCGCACTGGTCCTGGTCAGTCGCAGGAGCACGCCGACCGGCCCGCTGCGGGTGCTGTTGCTCGGCTACGGCTGGGCCGTCGCGTTCGTGCTGGCCGTGGTGGTGCCCGGCGTGCAGGTGCTGGCCCTGCTCGGGTACGCACCGATGCTGCTGATCGGTGCGCCCTTCGGCTGGCCGCCTGTCGACTACGCCGACGTGTTCACCTGGGCGCTGACCGCCCGCGTCGCCGCACTGGTCGGCGGTGTGCTGTTGAGCGGGGTGCTGCTGGGGTGGCAGCGGCGTACGGCCGGTTGCTGCGTGGGGTGTGGCCGCGACGGCACCGACCGGGGTTGGACCACCCCGGCGGCCGCCGCCCGCTGGGGCCGGTGGGCCGTCTGGATCGCGGCGGTGATCCCCGTCGGGTACGCGCTGACCCGGTTCGCCTGGCTGGCCGGCATCCCGCTCGGCCTCTCCGGGGAGGAACTCGCCGAGTTGCGGGAGAGCGGCGGCGTCTGGGCGGGGTTCGGGCTGGGTGCCTTCGCCACCGTCGGCTCGGTGCTCACCCTGGGGCTGGTGCAGCGGTGGGGTGAGCGGTTCCCGCGCTGGATGGTGGGGCTGGCCGGTCGGCGGGTGCCGGTGCGGCTGGCCGTGATCCCCGCGACAGCGGTGGCGGTCCTGGCCACCGCGGCCGGCCTGAACGCGCTGAGCGTCCCCGAGTTCTGGGAGTCGGGCCGAGGGCTCAGTGCGGCCGGCGCCCCGCTGATGTTCTTCCCGCTGTGGGGGCTCGCGCTCGGCGCCGCGACGTACGCGTACCACCTGCGTCGTCGGCGTGTCTGCGGTCGCTGCCACCTGGGGTGACCGCGGGGTCCGGTCCGTCGTCCGGCACGGGGGCGGGCGGCGGACCGGGCTGTCACGGCAGGTCGCGGGCGTAGCAGACGGAGAGCGGCTCGCCCCGGTACGGCCCGAAGTTGTCGATGCGCCGGTAGCCCTCCCGTTCGTAGAAGCGCATCGCGTCGGGCTGGGCGGTGCCGGTCTCCAGCAGCAGGGTGCGTACCCCGGCGTCGCGGGCGGCCTGTTCCAGGGCGCGCAGGATGGCCGTCGCGACGCCGGTGCCCCGGGCCGGCGGGCTGACGTACATCCGTTTGATCTCGGCGGAACCGGCGACGAGGAAGCGCAAGCCGCCGCAGCCGACGGCGGTGCCGTCGGGGTCTCGGGCGATCAGGAAGACGCTCACCGTCTCGGCCGTGGGTTCCGCGCCCGGCTCGTGGTCGTCGCAGCCGTAGCGGGCGTCGAGTTCGGCCCGCTGAGCGGCGCGCAGCCGGGTGGCGTCGGTCGACTCCCAGGGTTCGCGATCGATGGAGAGCACCACGGCCCCTCCTCCTCACAGGCAGAGTTCATGATCATGCCAGGTTGGTGGGGGTCGACGCAGGCGGGTGCGCGCTAGCGTGGGCGGGGTGAGTGAGTCTTCGTCTGTTTCGCCGCTCCCACCGGCCGACCTGCCCGCCACGCTCGGCGCGCTGCGCGCCGCCGGGTACCGGTACCGCACCGTCAAGCAGGAGCTACGCGACAACCTGCGGGCCCGGATGCGCGACGGCGCTGCGCGGTTCGCCGGCATCGTCGGGTACGACGACACCGTGCTACCGGAGGTGGAGCGGGCGCTGCTCGCCGGGCACGACATGGTGCTGCTCGGTGAGCGGGGCCAGGGCAAGACCAGGCTGATCCGGTCGCTTGTGACGCTGCTGGACGAGTGGACGCCGGTGATCGTCGGCTCGGTGCTCAACGAGCACCCGCTGCACCCGGTCACCCCGGCCTCGCGGGCGCTGCTCGCCGAGGCCGGCGACGACCTGCCGGTGGGCTGGCTGCACCGCTCGATGCGCTACGGGGAGAAGCTGGCCACCCCGGACACCAGCGTCGGTGACCTGATCGGCGACGTCGACCCGGTCCGGCTGGCTCAGGGGCGTACGCTCGGCGACCCCGAGACGATCCACTTCGGCCTGGTGCCGCGTACCAACCGGGGCATCTTCGCGGTCAACGAACTGCCCGACCTGGCCGAGCGGATCCAGGTGGCGCTGCTCAACGTGCTGGAGGAGCGGGACATCCAGGTACGCGGCTACCAGCTGCGGCTGCCGCTGGACCTGCTGCTGGTGGCCAGTGCCAACCCGGAGGACTACACCAACCGGGGTCGGATCATCACCCCGCTCAAGGACCGCTTCGGCGCGGAGATCCGCACCCACTACCCGACCGACCTGGAGTTGGAGCTGGCCCTGATCCGGCAGGAGGCCGACCTGGTCGCCGAGGTGCCGGAACACGTGCTGGAGGTGCTGGCCCGGTTCGCCCGGGCGGTACGCGAGTCACCGTCGGTGGACCCACGTTCCGGTGTCTCCGCCCGGTTCGCCATCGCCGCCGCGGAGACCGTCGCCGCCGCGGCCCTGCGCCGGGCGTGCCTGCTGGGCACCGACTCGGAGCTGCCGTCGTCCGAGGCGGTGGCGCGGGTGGGTGACGCGGTGTCGGTGACGTCGACGCTGCGCGGCAAGGTGGAGTTCGAGAGCGGCGAGGAGGGCCGGGAGATCGAGCTTCTCGGCCACCTGCTGCGTACCGCCACCGCCGAGACGTTCCGGGCCCGGCTGGCCGGGCTGGACCTGTCCGGCTTCACCGCGCTTGTCGAGGAAGGGCAGGCGGTCGAGACCGGCGAGCTGGTGTCGGCGGCTGACCTGCTGCGTCAGGTGGGCACGGTGCCGGGGTTGGCGAAGGTGCTCGACCGGCTCGGTATCGGCGACGCGCCGAGCACCGGGCAGGCCGCGGCGGCCGTCGAGTTCGTGCTCGAAGGGCTGCACCTGAGCCGCCGGCTGGGCAAGGACGTCACCGACACCGGGCGGACCCGCTACGGCGGCCGGGACTGAGATGGCCGGCAACCGGTTCCGGTACGGGCAGTGGCGCGGCGGCCCCGATCCGCTCGCGCCCCCGTACGACGTGCAGGCCGCGGTGGACCAGGTCGGTGCGGAGGTGCTGGCCGGCGGCAGTCTCCGGGACGCGTTGCGGGATCTGCTGCGGCGGGGCCCGCAGGGCCGTGGTGGACTGGACGGGCTGACCGCCCGCGCCCGTCGGCTGCGGCGCGAGGCGCTGCGCCGGGGTGAGCTCGACGGGGCGGTGACCCGGGCGCGGGCGCTGCTCGATCAGGCGCTGGCCGCCGAGCGGGACGAGTTGGCCCGCCGCGACGACGAGGCGGCCCGGTTCGCCGAGACGATGCTTGACGACCTGCCCCGCTCGACCGCGCAGGCGGTGCGGGACCTGTCCGACTACCGGTGGGCCAGCGACGAGGCCCGGCAGACCTACCAGCGGATCCTCGACGGGCTGCGCGACGACGTGCTCGGCCAGCGCTTCGCCGGCCTGCGCGACTCGGCCCGGCTGGCCGGTGACCCGGCGGTGCAGGAGCGGGTCGCCGAGATGATGCGGGACCTCAACGCCCTGCTGGCCCGGCACGCCCGCGCCGAGGACACCACCGACGCGTTCGCCGAGTTCATCCGCCGGCACGGCGAGTTCTTCCCGGAACGCCCGCGCGACGTGGACGAACTGATCGACCTGCTGGCCCGACGCGCGGCGGCCGGGCAGCGGCTGATGAACTCGCTGTCGGAGCGGCAGCGGGAGGAACTGGCCGGGCTGATGCGCGAGTCCCTCGGTGACCGGCTCGCCGGCGAACTGGCCGCGCTGGAGGGGAACCTGCGGGCGCTGCGGCCCGACCTGCGCTGGGGGCGGGGCGAGCGGACGCAGGGCGGCCAGCCGTTGGGCTACGGCGAGGCGACCGGGGCACTCGACGAGATCGCCGAACTGGACGACCTGCTCGACCAACTGGGCCAGGCGCACCCCGGGGCGACCCTGGACGACATCGACGTCGACGCGGTGGCCCGCACGCTGGGCCGCGACGCGGCCGACGACGTACGGCGGCTGCGGGAACTGGAGCGGGAACTGCGCCGCCAGGGCTGGGTGACCCGCGACGCCGACGGTCTGACGCTGAGTCCGAAGGCACTGCGCCGCCTCGGCGGCACCGCGCTGCGCCAGGTCTTCGCCGAGCTGACCGCCGGCCCGCGAGGCCAGCACGACCTGCGCTCGGCCGGGGCGGCCGGCGAGGTGACCGGGGCGTCGCGGCCCTGGGAGTACGGCGACGAGCAGCCGCTTGACGTGGTGCGGACGCTGACCCGGGCGGTCCGCCGAGCCGGCCCCGGAGTGCCGGTGCAACTGGCCGTCGAGGACTTCGAGGTCGTCGAGACCGAACGGCGAGCGTCGGCGGCGGTGGCGCTCTGCGTCGACTTGTCGTACTCGATGATCTCGCAGGGGCGGTGGGGGCCGATGAAGCAGACCGGGTTGGCCCTGGCCCATCTGATGGCGACCCGGTTTCCGCAGGACGCGTTGCAGATCATCGGGTTCGGCCGGCGGGCGGAGACGCTTACCCAGCAGGAACTGGCCGCCGTCGAGCCGGACATGATGCAGGGGACCAACCTGCAACACGCGTTGCGGCTGGCCGGCCGGCACCTGCGGCGCCATCCGGACGCGGAGCCGGTGGTGCTCGTGGTCACCGACGGTGAACCGACCGCCCACCTCGACCCGGACGACGGTGAGGCGCTGTTCGCGTGGCCGTCCTCACCGGAGACGATCGAGGCGACGGTCCGGGAGGTGGACCGGCTCGGCCGCTTCGGGGCCACCCTGAACCTCTTCATGCTGGGCGACGATCCCGGGCTGCGCCGCTTCGTCGACGCAGTGGCCCGGCGCAGCGGCGGCCGGGTGTTCACCCCGGACGCCGACGACCTCGGCGAGTACGTGGTCAGCGACTACCTGCGGGCCCGCCGCGGCCGCCGCTAGGCTCGGCGGGTGGAGGTCGACGGGCTGCGACGGGCGTACGACGCGGTGCTGGCCGAGGTCGACGCGGGCGGGTTCGGGCCGCCGCCGCCCGACCGGTACAGCGCCGAGCAGATCGTGGCGCACCTGATCGCCAGCGACGAGCTGATGCGCGAGGCCACCGAGGCGGTGCTGGCCGGCTCGCCGTACGCCTTCTACGACCTGGACGAGGTCCACCGGCCGGAACTGGACGAACTGGCCGCCGAGTGCGGCGGCCTCGACGGCCTCGCCACCCGGCTGCGGGCCACCAGTGACCGGCTGGTCGCGTTGGTGGCCAAGCTCGGTGCGGCGGCGGACACCCCGGTGGAGACACACCTCCGCGAGGGGTTCGAGCTCGTCATCGACGAGCCGCTGCCGTGGGGCCGCACGATCGATCTGCACGCCCGCGTGCACCTGCCCCGCCACCTCAACGAGCTACGCGCCCTGCGCCGCCGGCCCTGACGGGTACGGCTTGCTGGGCGCCTCCCCGGGGAGGCAAGCTCGGCTACTGGAGCGTCCAGCGCTGGGCGGGGTTGCCGTCGCAGGGCGCCTGGACGATGTCGGTGCCGGCCGCGGCGGCACCGTCGCGGGCCTGGGCGCACTTGCCGCTGTGCACGGCCACCAGCACGGTCGCGCCGCCGTCGACGGGTCGCAGCCGCCACTGCTGGTTGCCTTCGCCGTGGCAGCCGAACTGCTGCAACCGGGCACCGTCGTCACCGCTGCCGCCCTCGACGTCGAGGCACTGGTTGTGGGCGGCGTTGGTAAGCGTCACCGTGTCCGGGCCGAAGGTGTTGACCACCCACTGCTGCTCCGGCCCGCCGCTGCAGTCGGCGAGCTTGGCGACGGCCCGCTCGCCGTCACCGTCGAGGCCGAGACAGAGATTGGATCCGACCCCACGGAACACCTTCGGCCCGGCGATCGCGTCCGGATCCTCGCTGGGGCTCGGCGTGGGGGATGGCTCGGACCTGGTCGGGCTCGGTTCCGGTTCGCTCTCCGTCGGGCTGGCCTGCACCGTGCTCGGGCTGGGCGCGGCCACCGTCGGTGCCGCCTCCGGCTCGCCGCCGCCGAGCACGCCGGTGGCGAACAGCACCCCCAGCAGTACGCCGACCAGCCCGACCGCCAGTGCCGTGACGAGCAGCGGATCGCGGGGCGGTCCGGCTCGGCGGGTGCCGTAGACGCTGCCCGACCCATCGGTGTGCGACATGCCGGCATCCTGTCCCACCGCGCGAGGTACCGGCCAGCCGCCCCCGGGTGCCCGGCCTGATCTGGGCGAGAAACGCCTCCGATGGACATCCCGCCAGCCGCCCCCATGACGCGTAAAGTGATCCCATGCACGCCGTGCGTGATCATGACCAGGCGGTGGCCCAGCTACGACGGTCGTACGCGGCGGTGCCACCCGGCCAGCCGGTGCGGTTGGCCAAGCGCACCTCCAACCTGTTCCGTCCGCGCAACGCCCCCGTCTCCGGTCTGGACGTCAGCGGTCTCGGCGGGGTGCTGGGCGTCGACCCGGTCGCCCGCACCGCCGATGTGCAGGGCATGTGCACCTACGAACGGCTGGTCGCCGCGACCCTGCCGTACGGCCTGATGCCACTGGTGGTGCCGCAGCTGCGCACCATCACCCTCGGCGGGGCGGTGACCGGGCTGGGTATCGAGTCGACGTCGTTCCGCAACGGACTGCCGCACGAGTCGGTGACCGAGCTGGACGTGCTCACCGGCGCCGGTGAGGTGGTCACCGCCCGGCCCAACGGCCCACACGCCGACCTGTACGCCGCCTTCCCCAACTCGTTGGGCAGTCTCGGATACGCCACCCGGCTGCGGATCGAGCTGCAACCGGTCCGCCGGTACGTGGCCCTGCGCAACCTGCGGTTCACCAACCTGACCGCGTTGACCGAGGCGATGGGCGAGATCGCCGCGACCCGCCGTTGGGCCGGTGAGAGCGTCGACGCGATGGACGGGGTGATGTTCAGCCCCGGTGAGGCGTACCTCGTGCTGGGCAGCTTCACCGACGACGTGCCGGCGGTCTCCGACTACACCGGCCAGGAGATCTACTACCGCTCGCTGCGCCAGCGCCCGCACGACGCGCTGACCGTCCACGACTACCTGTGGCGCTGGGACACCGACTGGTTCTGGTGTTCGGCGGCGTTCGGCGCGCAGCATCCGGTGGTGCGGCGGTTGTGGCCGGCGCGGTGGCGGCGCAGCGACGTCTACCACCGCATCGTGCGTCTGGAGCACCGGCACCGGGTGGCCGCCCGGATCGACAGGTGGCGCGGCCAGCCGGCCCGGGAGCGGGTCGTGCAGGACGTGGAGATCCCGCTGGACCGCACGGCCGATTTCCTGCACTGGTTCGCCACCGGCGTCGGGATGACGCCGGTGTGGTTGTGCCCGCTGCGGCTGCGGGAGCCGGCGGGTCCGGGCTCGGCCCGGTCCTGGCCGCTGTATCCGCTACGGCCGGGGCAGGACTACGTAAACATCGGGTTCTGGGGGAGCGTGCCGATCGCCGAGGGCGCCGCCGACGGCGACGTCAACCGGGAGATCGAGCGCGCGGTGTCGGAGGCGGGCGGGCACAAGTCGCTCTACTCCGACGCGTACTACGACCGGGATTCGTTCGACCGGCTCTACGGCGGCGGGACATGGCGCGCCGTGCGGGACCGGTACGACCCGGAGCACCGGCTCACCGGACTGTACGAAAAGGCGGTAGCACGCGCATGAGCGAGCGGAGCGAGCGAATCATCAGGCTCAGTGCGGATGTGCCTCATGGCGGCACGGAGCGGAGCGGAGTGCCGGCATGAGTCTCACCGACCGTAGCCAGGGAGCGGCAGGCGCTCCCGCCCCGCCGCCCCCGGGGGGCCGGCGGCGTGGGTCGACCGTGGCGGACATCGTCCGGGCGGTGACCTCGGGCCCCCTGCCGGTACGCGTCACCGCGTACGACGGCAGCTCCATCGGCCCGGCCGACGCCGGGATCACCCTGTCGATCCGCTCCGAGCGAGGGCTGTCGTACCTGCTCACCGCGCCGGGAGATCTGGGCATGGCGCGTGCCTACGTCAGCGGCGACCTGAGCCTGGAGGGAGTGCACCCGGGCGACCCGTACGAGGCGTTGCGGGTGCTCAGCGGGCTGCGGATGCGGGCCCCGGCACTGGCCGACGGGCTGGCTCTGGTGCGTGAGCTGGGCTGGGAGCGGCTGCTGCCGCCGCCGGCTCCGCCGCAGGAGGCCCGGCCCCGTTGGAAGCGGATCCTGGGTGGCCTGCGGCATTCGCGGACCCGCGACGACAGCGCCATCTCGCATCATTACGACGTGTCGAACGCGTTCTACGAGAGGGTGCTCGGCTCGTCGATGACGTACACCTGCGCGGTGTACCGCAGCCCGGACGACACGTTGGAACAGGCGCAGGCGAACAAGTACGACCTGGTCGCCGGCAAGCTCGCGCTGCGGCCAGGGATGCGGCTGTTGGATGTGGGCTGCGGCTGGGGCGGCATGGTCCGGCACGCGGCCCGGGAGTACGGCGTCAAGGCGATCGGGGTGACGCTGTCGCGGGCGCAGGCGCAGTGGGCTCAGGCGGCGATCGAGCGGGAGGGGCTGACCGGGTTGGCGCAGGTGCGGCACCTGGACTACCGCGACGCGCCGCGCGAACAGTTCGACGCGGTCTCCTCGATCGGCCTGACCGAGCACATCGGAGTCCGTAACTATCCGGCCTACTTCGGGTTCCTGCGTGACCGGCTGCGCCCGGGGGCCCGGCTGCTCAACCACTGCATCACCCGGGCGGACAACCGGGCGCCGCACCGTTCCGGGGCGTTCATCGACCGGTACGTCTTCCCGGACGGCGAGCTGGCCGGCCCGGGTCGGGTGATCAGTGAGATCCACGATGCCGGGTTGGAGGTGCATCACGAGGAGAACCTGCGCCAGCACTACGCGCTGACCCTCGCTGCCTGGTGCCGCAACCTGGTGGAGCACTGGGATTTCTGCGTCGCCGAGGTGGGTGCGGGTACGGCCCGGGTGTGGGGGCTCTACATGGCCGGTTCACGGCTGGCGTTCGAGCGCAACGGCATCCAGCTGCATCAGGTGGTGGCGACGCGTAACGGCCCGGACGCGGTGAACGGTTATCCGCTGCGCCCGGACTGGCTGCCCTGACCGGGTACCTCGGGACTGAGCGGGGCCGCGCCGGAGCTGCCGGCGCGGCCTTTCTCGAACCCATTGACAAGGAAGTTTTTTACGTACAAACTGATTTTGCCATGAGAGACGTCCTGTACCTGGAGCAGATCGAGCAGGCCGAGGTGCTGCTGAAACCGCAGCGCGTCGAGATCCTGCGGCAGCTGGCCGAGCCACGCACCTGCACCGAGGTGGCCGCCCGGCTGGAGCAGACGCCCCAGCGCGTCTACTACCACGTCAAGCAACTCGTCGCGGCCGGGCTGGTCGAGCAGGTCGACCAGCGCAAGGTCCGTGGCATCACCGAGGGCATCTACCGGGCGGTCGCCCGGTCGTACTGGCTCTCACCGCGTCTGGTGGGCCGGATCGGGCTGCGCCGCGCCCGCGACGAGCTGAGCCTCGGCTACCTGCTGGACCTGATGGAGGAGGTCCAGGCCGACGTCGCCGCCCTGGACCGCACCGCTCCGGAGCTGCCGTCCATCGGCGTTTCCGGCGAGATCCGTGTGCCGGCCGAACGCCGGCAGGAGTTTCTGCACGACCTGCAGTCCGCGCTGCAGGAGTTGTTCACGCGCTACGGCGGCGCTGAGGGAGACGCCTTCAAGCTCGCCGTGGCCTGCTACCCGAAGGGAACCGACAGTGACTGAACCGATGACCCTCGCCGTCCGTCTCGCCGCGCCGATCGCGCGGGTGCGCCAGGCCCTGACCGACCCGGCCGAGCTGCGCGTCTGGCTGGCTGAGCACGCCGAGGTCGAGCTGCCCGAGCGGTACGAGTTCTGGGGCCGCTACACGCCCGAGGGCGACGCTCCACATCAGCGGGTGCTGCACGCCGACGACGACCGGCTGCGCTTCGCCTGGCTGCTCGACGGGGTGGAGACCACCACCGAGATCACGCTGAGCGCGGACGGGCCGGACGCCACCGTGCTGCGACTGTCACAGACCCACTTCGACTTCAACGACGTGATCAACGGCACCAGCATCCGGGGTGTCCTACAGACCTACTGGGCGCTGACCATCGCCAACCTGGAGGCCCACCTCGCCGGCCAGCCGCTGCTGCCGAAGGTGGACTTCACCGGCACCGACTTCCGAGGCGAGCTGGAGATCGCCGCACCAGCCGACAAGGTGTGGGAGTCCCTGACCGACTCCGAGCAGGCCAGCGCCTGGTTCGGCTACCCGATCGGCATCGAACCCTGGGTCGGCGGCCGGTACGCCATGGGCGGCTTCGACAGCGGGTTCGCGGCCAAGGTGGTCGACCTGGAGCCCGGGCGGCGGATGTCCGTCGACTGGGGTGCGCCCGGCGTCACCAGCTGGGAACTGACCGAGTCCGAGGGTCGGACGAAGCTCACCTTCGTGCAGAGCGGCTTCGACGAGCAGAACCCGCCGTACGCTGCCTGGGCGGGGTCGGTCTCCGGGCTGGCCGAGCTGCGCCGCTTCCACGAGGTGCCGGACTGGCAGCCGATCTGGCTGCCCGAGGAGACCAGCGCCGCGACGGCCGGTTGAGCCCTCCCGGCACGGGCGGTCACCGGGACGTCTGGTGACCGCCCGACGCCCCGGCGTGCGGGACGGGCCGGAACTCGCCACCGCGACTATCGTGGCCTGTCGTGACGGACATCGAGCAGCGACTGGCCGCGATCCGGGGCGACGCACCGCCGAAGCGACACAACGCCCGCACGATCGCCGCGCTTACCGGCAACCCGGGCTGCACCCGGCGGGCGGTCCTCGATGGTGCCGGGGTGGACAAGCCGGCACTGGCTGGACGGGTCGGCTTTCCCGCCCGGTTCGGGCAGTCCCGCTTCGCCATCACCCGGGGCAACATCTTCGAGGCGCAGGTGAAGGCCGACGGCGGGGCCGAGTTGCTGCGACTGGTCGCGGAGCGGCTGGGCGTACCGGTGCCGACGGCGGCCAGCTGGACGGACCTCGGCGACGGCGACGACCCGGCCACCCGGGCCCGACGCTCGGCGACCCTGCTCACCGAGGCGGTGTCGCCCGTCGATACCGACGCCGACGCCGACGAGCCGGCGGCGCTGTTCGACCATCCGATGCTCGGCCTGGTGGTCGCCGGGCAGCGGGTACACCTGGAACCGGACCTGGTGGCCGCCCGGCTGGGCGGCCGGTTCCACGTGGTCGAGATCAAGTCGTTCCCGGTGATCGACGGCCAGGCCGACCCGGCGAAGGTGGCCGCCGCGGCGGTGCAGTCCGCCGTCTACGTGCTGGCCCTGCGGGAGCTGTTCACCGCCCGGGGCCACGACCCGCAGCTGGTGTCGCACGAGGTGGTGCTGGTCTGCCCCCGGGACTTCAGCAACGAACCGGTCGCGCACCTGCTCGACGTCCGCCGGCAACTGCTTGTGGTACGCCGGCAACTGGACCGGATGGACCGGCTCGACACGCTGCTGGCCGACGTGCCGGCCGACGTCACCGCCGATCCCGCCGCCGACCCGGCGATCCTGGCCGGTTCGCTGGCCCGGGTGCCGGCCCGGTACGCCCCCGACTGCCTGGCCAGCTGCGAGCTGGCGTACTTCTGCCGGCACGAGGCACGCGGGCAGACCGGGGCGCTCGGCCGCCCGGTCCGCGAGGCGCTCGGCGGAATCGCCGACGTCGGCGAGGTGCTGGCGCTCGCCGGTGGGGAACCGGCCACCGAACCCGAGCGGGCGGAAGCCGCCGCGCTGCTGCGGACCGCGGCCCGCCTCCGCGCCGACGCCCTCACCACCGCATGACCGAGCGCATCACGCACCGTGCCGCGGCGTCTCCGGCCGGCACCCGGTGCAGCGGAGTGCCGGCATGAGTACGTTGCGGGCGCTGGCGGCGGCACAGGCAGTGGCCTCCGGGGTGGCCCAACCGGTGGCCACCGTCCGGCATCTGCACCTGTCGAGGCGGCCGCTGGTGCTGGTGCCGCTGGCGATGGCGGGGGAGGCCAACGCCCCCCTCGCCGCGATGGTCGGCTCGGCCCCCGGCGAGGGGCGGCTGTTGATCGTGCCGCAGCCACGGAACCGGGACCAACGGTTCGCGTTCGCCGCCGAGCTGGCCGCGATCGTCCTGCCGTACGTGGACGGGCACCGTACGGCGAACGAGGCGGTCTCCGTGGACCGGGGTCGGGACGTCCGGTACCGGTACCTCGACGCTCCGCAGCTGCTGGTGCCGAATCCGGCGGGGGTGACGTTCCTGCGGCTGCTCGGGCGGTCCACCCGGTTCCGTCGGGTCGACGGCGAGTATCCGGTGCCGCCGCAGGTGCCACTGCTGGGCCGCTGGCTGACCTTCTTCGCCGAACGGGCCGAGCATCCCGGCTCGTCGGCGCTGCTGGCGATGACGCAGGCGTTGACGCTGCACTGGGCGACCGGGCAGAGCGCGGTGGAGGATCTGCACCTGCCGGCGCTGCTGGGCTGGATCGCGCCGCCGGCTGGGCTCTCCGGCGCCGAGGCGGCGGCCCGGGCCGAGGACCCGTCGATCTGCCCGCCAGCCGGCCCGGCCACCGATCCGGAGTTCGACAACCGGCTGCTGGCGCCGGCCATCGAGGCGTACGCCGCCGCCGGCACCGACGAGGCGACGCGCGTCGAGGCGTACGCGGAGCTGGAGCTGCTGCTGCGGGACCAGCTGACGCCCACCTGGGAGCTGATGTGGCGCGGCCTGGGGTTGTTGCGTGCCCTGCCGCCCGGCGCCCGGGTGGCCGGGCGGTGGGACGGCGACCGGGACGCCTTCACCGCCCACACCGAGCACCTCGACTCCGACGGTGCGCCGCAGCCGCGCCGTGACGGTGCGGTGGCCGCGGCGGCCCGGCTGCACCGCCTGGAGCGGGCCGCCGCGAGCTACGCGGTGCAGCGCGCCTACGACGACCCGCTGGTGATGGCGGAGTACCGGCTGACCGGGGAGGCTTTCGTCGGCGAGGTGCTGCTGGCCGACCCGACCCGGGTCGACGACAGTGGCCGACGCCCGGTGTTGCGCCCGCGTATCCAGCTGATGACCACCGACCCGGTGCTGGTGCCGGTCGGCGCGACCCTGTCCAGCCCGTCCCGCCCCGGGCAGAAGGCGCGGCTGGTGTTCGTCACCCCGACGGCCGACGGCAAGACCGAGGTGGTGCTGGAGCTGTCCGGCAGGATGGGACGCGGCCTGACGGCCAGCCCGGGCAGCGTGCCGGAGGTGGGGGAGCGGCTCTGCTACACCACGCTCAGCGACGCCTACATGCCGGGCGCGGCGTTCCCCACTGTGGACGAAACCCCGTGGACCCACGGCGGTCCCCCCGCGGCCGGAGTCGCGGCACCCGACGAACAATGGGCCTGAGCGCAGCGCCCGCGCCCGATTGACCACCCGCCCTGACAAACCCACACATCGCCGAGCCGGACCGCCGACCGCCGCCAGGACCGCCGACCGCCGCCTGGACCGAGTGACCGCCGACTGGACCGGTGACCGCCGACCGCCGATCCCGGACGGTAACCATTCCCCGGCAGGGACACTGTGACCTTTGGACGCTTTGCTCTGCTTACCTATACGCACAGGTTGCGCTGCGTGACTGGCGCGAACGCCGCGCCTTCCCGATAAGGCCAGCTCAACGTTGGGTTGCGTATAGGTAAGCAGAGCAAAGGTGGAAGACAACATTGTCGGTGGTGGGCTGGCCGGTCACGTTCAGTGATGCATCGTTATGGTCACGCAGGGTCATGTCTGTGTTGCGGCGGGTCGTGGTCGGCGGGTGGAGTGGGAGGCCCCGCCCTGAGGACACCTCCCCGCCGGTGCGGGTGCGACAGGCGCGACAGGGCACTACGGGGAGCCCGCGAGCGGGTCGTTGCCCGCGTCGCCGCACCGGGAGCCATCAGGTTGTGGACTTGCCTACCCCGTTGGATCTGGCGGGGCGGCTGCGGGCGTGGCTAGGCTTTCGGGGTTTGCCAGGGCAGGACCTCGCCGTCGAGGGTGTACGCACGAGAGAGAGCCGGAGCGATCGCTGTGTCGCGGAAGGACGTCGAGCGGGCTGCCGCGCGCTCACCCGGAACGGACCGGGTCGGCCGTGTGGGGCTGGTCGGTGCCGGTGCCGTCGTCGCGATCGAGGCGCTCTGGTTGGTGCTGGGGCTACCCGCCGGCGCGCTGGTAAGCGATCTGGGCGCGCTCACCGTGGCAGGTTGGGCGGCGGTGGCCTGCGTCGCGGCGGCCCGCCGGCATCCGGCGACGTTGCGCCGGTTCTGGCTGCTGTTGGCCGCCACCATGGCGTTGTCACTGGCTGGACGGGCACTGTGGACGTCCCAGCGGCTGCTCGGTGAGAGCCTGCCACACACCCTGCCCATCGGGTTGATCTTCGCGGCCAGTCTGCTGACCGGCACCGCCGCGTTGTTCTGTTCGGTCACCGCGCCGCGTACCACGGTGGGTCGGGCCCGGACCCTGCTCGACGGGGTGATCGTCGGGCTGGCGCTGATCCCGATCGGCTGGCTGCTGATCTTCCGCAACGTCAGTCTGGCCGACCTGGACGAGCCGCTGCGCACCGCCGGCCTGCTGTACCCGATGTTCGATCTGATGCAGCTGACCATCCTGGTCGCGGTGGTCGGCCCGGGCCGGCCGGTGTGGCGGCCGATGGCGCTGCTCGGCGTGAGCCTGACGGTACGGGCGGTGGCCGACACGTTCTACGTGTCGCTGGTGGCCGCCGGCACCTACCAGCCCGGCACCCCGGTCGACGTGCTCTGGCCGCTGAGCTACCTGCTGATCGTGGTGGCGACCCGGATGCCCCCACCTCGGGACCATGGCGCTGCCGAGGAGGCCGGGGAAGCGCCGTTGCCGCCGTGGTGGCGGGTGGTGCTGCCCTACCTGCCGGTGGGCGGGGCGATCGTGGCGACCATGCTGGCCCGCGACGCCGGCGGTCACACCCCGATGCCGATCTTCCTGGCGATGATGGCGCTGTTGGCCACGCTGGCGCTGCGGCAGGGCTTGGCGGCCAACGAGAACCTGCGTCTGGTGCTGCAGCTACGCAAGCTCGCCTACGTCGACCAGCTCACGGGGCTGCCGAACCGACTGGCGTTCATCCGCCGGCTGCGGGGTGCGTTGCGCGGCACCAACCGGGTCGCCGTGCTGCTGTTGGACCTGGACGGGTTCAAGCAGGTAAACGATCGGTTCGGGCACACCACCGGCGACACGCTGCTGTCCGGTCTGTCCCGGCGGATGCGCCGGGCGGTCGGCGACGACGGCATGATCGCCCGGATCGGTGGTGACGAGTTCGCCGTGCTGGTCACCGACGGGCGGCCGTTGGCACCGGAGCGGCTGGCCGAGCGGTTGCTGGCGGCGCTGCAACCGTCGCCCGGCGAGGAACTGGTCGGCGTGCACCCGTCGGCCAGCATCGGCATCGCCGAGTACGGGCCGCAGCACATCTCGCACACGGATCTGCTGCGCGACGCGGACATCGCCATGTACGCGGCGAAGGCGGCCGGCAAGTCCGCGTACCGGCGTTGCACGCAGGGGTTGCGGGAGTCGGCGGTGAGCCGGGCCGAGCTGATCGCCGACCTGCGGCGGGCCGTCGACGAGGAGCAACTGCACCTGGAGTTCCAACCGATCGTGGACCTGGCCACCGGGGTGGTGCGCAGCGCGGAGGCGTTGGTGCGGTGGCGTCACCCCCGGCTGGGCGTGCTCAGTCCGGCCCGGTTCCTGCCGCTGGCCGAGGAGACCGGGCTGATCCTGCCGATCGACAGGTGGGTCATCCACGAGGCGTGCCGGGCGGCGGCCACCTGGCAGGACCGGGTTCCGTCGGCGACGGTGGCGGTGAACATCGCCGCGTCGCACCTGCGCCGGCCCGACCTGATCGCCACCGTCACCGAGGCCACCGCGGGTGCCGGGCTGGCACCCCGCGCACTGACCCTGGAGCTGACCGAGTCGGCGTTGATCGAGGGCAGCGACGCGGTGCTGGACCGGCTCGGGCAGCTACGCGAGTTGGGCATCCGAATCGCCATCGACGACTTCGGCACCGGGTACTCGTCGCTGAGCTACCTGCACCGGATCCCGGCGACCGAGTTGAAGATCGACCGGTCGTTCGTGGCCCGGATACCCGAGGACGCCCGGGCGTACGCGACGGTTGAGATGGTGACCCGGCTGGCCGGCGCGTTCGACCTGAGCGTGGTGGCCGAGGGGGTGGAGACCGAGCGGCAGCACGAGGCCGTGGCCGCGATCGGCTGCGTGCAGGGGCAGGGCTACCGCTACGGTCGCCCGACCGCCCTGGCCGAGCTGCGTAGCCTGCTTGTCAACTCCGACCCGCAGAGGGTGTCCGGCGTCGCAGAATCGGGCTTGACCCTCACGTAACGGCAGGCGGGACCGTGGTTTCGGAAAGGGGGAACCATGGCTCACACGGTTGGTCAGGTGGCGAAGCTCGCCGGCGTGACGGTCCGGACGCTGCACCACTACGACGAGATCGGTCTGCTGACGCCGAGCGGGCGCAGCGGCTCGGGCTACCGCCGCTACTCCGAGGCGGACCTGGAGCGGTTGCAGCTGATCCGGTACTACCGCGAGCTGGGGTTCCCGTTGGACGAGATCGCCGTGATCCTCGACGACCCGGCGAGCGGCCCGGGAGCGCACCTGCGCCGCCAGCACGAGCTGCTGACGGTGCGGATCAAGCGCCTTCAGGAGATGGTCGCGGCGATCGAATTCGCGATGGAGGCGAGCAAGATGGAGATCCAACTGACCCCGCAGGAGCGGTTCGAGGTCTTCGGGGACTTCGACCCGGACGCGTACGCCGAGGAGGCGGAGCAGCGGTGGGGCGGCACCGAGGCGTACCGGGAGTCGAACCGGCGGACGTCGAGCTACCGCAAGCAGGACTGGCAGCGGTTCAAGGCGGAGACCGAGGACTGGGGACGGCGGATCGTCGCGCTGCTGGCCTCGGGCGCGCCGGCTGACGGGCCGGCGGCCAGGGAGTTGGCTGAGGAACACCGACAGCAGATCAGCCGGTGGTTCTACGAGTGCACGTACGAGATCCACACCGGGCTGGCCGACCTGTACCTCGCCGACGAACGGTTCACCGCGCACTATGAGGCAATGGCCCCCGGTCTGACGGAGTATCTGGCCGAGGCGATCCAGGCCAACGCGATCAGCCGCGCCTGATCGATAGCGTGCGGACGGTGGCGGATCGGGAGAGTATGACTGGCGTCCGCTCTCCCGATCTTCGGAGGTTGCATTGCTGATCGTCGCCGGCACGCTACACGTCGACCCGGCCGAGCGGGACGATTACCTGGCCACCTGCGCCGAGATCGTCCGCCAGGCCCGCGAGGCGCCCGGTTGCCTCGACTTCGCCATCAGCCCGGACCTGATCGAGCCGGCACGGATCAACGTCTACGAGCGCTGGGAGTCCGAGGAGCAGCTGCTGGACTTCCGTGGCTCCGGCCCGGAACCGGAGCAGCAGGTGGCGATCGTCGAGGCCGAGGTCCACAAGTTCCTGATCAGCGCGGTCGAGTCACCCTGATCGCCGGTTGGAGTGGGCGCGGGGCCGGACGGGTCGGGGAGAACCCGTCCGGCCCCGCGGTCAGCGGCCGGGGGTGCGGGGCGTCGCGGCCGGAACGCTCCCGGTAGGCGCACCGGGGACGGTCACGGTCGGGACGCCACCGGGCCGCTTGGTGGTGGGCGTGTCGGGGTGGCTGGTCGGTGTGCCGCCACGCGGGTTCGGGGTGGGTCGGGTGGTCGGCCGGCCGGCACCGCCCGGTGCGCCCGTGGGGCGGGCGCGGTCCTCCGACGTGGCGTCGGCGCAGTACTCGTCGACCTGTCCGGCACCGCCAGCCGCCTCGACCAGTTCGGCGAAGGCCGGGTTCTCCGACGCCTTGCCCGGGTTCGTGGCGGCACCGGCCGCATACGCCTGGCACAGGCCCACCAGCGAGGGCGACGGACCGTCGCTCGCGCCGCCCCGGTCGGCCGGTCCGGTCGGGTGCGACGGGGTGACGGTAGGTACTGCCGGGGCGTGGGTCGCCGGGCGCGTGGTCGGGTCGACAAGCGGGTTGGGCAGCGCGCCGGTACCGGCGGCCAGCGCCACACCACCGAGCCCAGTGGCGACGACGGTCGCCGCCTTGACGGTGAGCAGCTTCGCCAGCGTGATCTTGAGCATTGATTCTCTCCGTGGTCGAGGTTCGGGGGCGAGATCAGCGGCAGCCCGGAACGCGGCCACCGCCAGCTGCTCCCCAGCCATCTCGTCGTGTCGTGCCGGCCCGCGTGCCGCGCGTAGTGGCGCGGCGAGCGGACCGGCCTGGCTCAGGGCGACCGGGTCGGCGTTCAGCAGCCGCTCGGCGGTCTTCCTGTCCATGCGTCGAGGTGACGGTTTGCTCATCTCGTCTTCCCTGGCGTCGTCCCGGATCATTTGTGTCACTCACCCGCCGCGAGTCGCCGCATCGTGGGCGTGGGCGGGCGTAATTCCTGTTCGGGCGCGATGACCCCGTCCCGTACGGTCTGCGAGTCGAGGCGCGCGGCCAGCCGGCGCAGACCCCGCCAGGCGGCGGTACGCACCGCGCCGGGACGCTTGCCCAGCACCTGGGCGGTGGCCCGGGCGTCGAGTCCGACCACCACCCGGAGCAGGATCGCCTCGGCCTGGTCGCTTGGCAGCGTGGCGATCAACTCGATGGCCGCGCGGGTCGCGGTTGCCTGGACGGCCTGGTCGGCGGTGTCCTGAGCGGCGGGCAGGTCGACCAGCGCGTCGGGCGACAACGTCGCCGCGGGCCGCCGTCCCTGGCGGCGTAGGTGATCCAGCGCCCGGTGTCGGGCGATCCCGGCGGCCCAGGCCCGGAACCCGGCTCCTTCGTCACGGAATCGGCGCAGGTCGCGGGTGATCTGCAACCACGCCTCCGAGGCCACGTCCTCGGCGTCGGCGCCGACCATGCCTCGCAGATAGCGCAGCAGGCCGGGTTGCACCTGCCGGTACATCAGCCGGAACGCATCCTCGTCACCATCCTGTGCGGCCCGTACCAGCGCGGCGAGGTCCGATTCGGTATGGCCGCCGGTGCCGCTCGTCACCGACACCACCGGCAGGGATCCACCGGCACGACCGCCAGTTCCGGTATCGCCAGCACCTCGCCACCAGATTCGCCATCATGGGCCACGCCATTGGACGGCAGCCCTCGTCAACCCGTACGACTGATCGGCGTACCGGTGGCCGGTTACGTCACAGCCGCGGGAACGGAAAGCGAACGGCGCGGAGCGAAACCACCGTCTCGTCCATGTTGCTCCACCGATCGGGTAATTCGACCACTTCTGGCCGTGTCCATGCCGGTGCTCGCAACCGTTAACACTGTGACACCCCATTAGGTGGCCTGCGGTTGGTGGCATGCGCGGCGAAGGAGTTCGGCGTGGCGAGGACTGATTCGACGGGTTCGACATGGCGGTACCGGTGGGCGCGCCGGCAGAACGAGCGCCGGCTGCGGCTGTTCCGCAGCGCCGAGGGGACCTGGCGGCGACGCGACGACGAACTGCGTCGCCTGCGTACGCTCGCCGAGCAGTGCCAGGGCTCGGCCACGGCCGGCGACGGCCTCCCGTTGGAACTGGCCCCCGACGAGGTCGTACTCCGGGTGGTGCCGGCCGCGCAACTGGTCGAACTGCGGCACAACGGCGTGCTGCCCGCCCCGGACCTGACCGTGGGCGCGCAGACCGGTCGGCTGCGCCGGCGCCTTCCCGACGGGGTACGGGTCACCGACGCCGGCATGGCGGTGATCACCAACCGGCGGCTGGTGCTGCTCGGCGGGCGGGGCCGGCGCGACTGGGCGTACGGCAGGATGACCGGTCTGGCCCACGACCCGCACGCGTCGGTCACCCTGATCCAGGTGCTGGACCGGCGGCGGACCTCCGGCGTGCTGCTGCGCCCGGACGTGGCGGCCGAGTTCCGGTTCGTGCTCACCCTGGCCTTCGCCGACGCCATCGAGCAGCGCCAGGCGGTCATCGATCAGCTCGACGAGCTGATCGGCGAGCACGCCCGGCTGCGCCCGTCCCGCCCGGGCATCGCCACCCCCGGGCAGGCCCGGCTGTCGACCCTCATCCCCGGTGGCCGACGGACCGCCGTGGTCGCCGCCGCGCTCGCGGTGATGGTGCCGGTGGCTCTGGCCAACTCCGGCCCGTCCGACCCGACCAGCACCGAAACCGCTGTGGCCGCCGCCCCGGCACCTGTCGCAGCCAGCGCCTCGACCACACCGCGCGCCACCGGCTCAGCCACACCCCGCGCCACCGGCTCGGCCAAACCGCGCCCGGCCAGCCCGAAGCCCGAGCGGCGCTGCGGGGCCCCCGAGAACCCGATGAGGTACGACTTCTGCGGCGGCGAACGAATCCGCGAACCCGCCCGCGAGGTGTGCGACCACTTCGACTGCGTGCCCGGCTTCTGGGAGGGACGCGGCTACCTGGTGCAGTGCGAGAACGGCAAGGTCAGCCTGGCCGGCGGCAGCCCTCGGGCCTGCGGCCTGCACGGCGGCGTACGCCGCACCGTCTGGGACTGACCGGCCGCCTACCCGGGTGCGTGGCAGACCGCCTCGACGTTGTTGCCGTCCGGGTCGCGGACGAACACGCCGAAGTAGTCGGCGTGGTATTCCGGCCAGACGCGAGGCTCGTGCAGCACCCGCGCCCCGGCGGCCACCGCCGCGTCGTGGAATGCCCGCACCGCCCCGCGGTCGGGTGCGGTGAAGGCGATGTGGCTCTCCTGCCCCACCGCCTCGGCGGGGGCCGGGCTGAGCCAGAAGTCCGGCTTGCCGCTGCCGTAACCGACGGCCTCGGGATACTGCAACATCCGGCGGGCACCGAGCGTGGCCAGGACGGCGTCGTAGAACGTGATGCTGGCGTCGAGGTCACGGACCTGAATGCCGAGATGGTCGAGCATCTGCTGCCTCCGGCGTACGGGAAGGGCTCGGACGAAACAGAGGCTAGGGCCCGGGTGCGACAGGAGCCGAGGTTCGCCGTCGAGTCACCCGACCGCAGTGGGGCGCGGCCAGGGACGGCCGCGCCCCGCCCGGCAGGCGACGGGACACAATCAGGACGCGGCCGCCGCCTCGGCGGCCAGCCGCTCGGCCCGGCGCTGCCCCCACTCGCCCAGCGGGCCGAGCGCCTCGTTGAGTGACCTGCCGTGTTCGGTCAGGGAGTACTCCACTTTGGGCGGGACCTCCCGGTAGACCTCGCGGTGGACCAGACCGTCCTGCTCCATCTCCCGCAGGTGCTGGATGAGCATCTTCTCGCTGACGCCGGGCAGACCACGTTTCAGCTCGCCGAACCGCCGGGTGCCGTGGTTGTCCAGCTCCCACAGGATCAGCGACTTCCACTTCCCCGACACCACGTCCATCGCGGCGTCGATCCCGCAGATGTACGGGCCGCACCTGTCGCCTGATGCCATGGGTCCGCCTCCTCGGTAGCCGATCTTCATCACTTACCTTCAGGTAAGTATTGAACAAAATAGTGGGTACTTGCCCGCTCGATTGTGGTCGCCAACCATGGTGATCGGCGCGCCCGTCGGATCATCGGACAGAGCAGGGGACCACCGAATGACAGTCAGCACCACCTTCCTGGGACTGGGCGCGATGGGCAGCGCGCTCGCGAGAACGGCATCGGACGCCGGCCACCGGATCGTCTGTTGGAACCGCACCGGTCACCGGGCGCAGAGCCTCGGCGAGCAGGGCGCCGTCATCGCCGACAGCGTCGAGCAGGCGATCGTCGGTACGCGCACGGTCGTCGTCTGCCTCTTCGACGCCACCTCCGTACGGCAGGTGCTCGAACCCGTGGCGACCGGCCTGTCCGGTCGTACCGTGATCAACCTGACCACCACGACGCCGAACCAGTCCCGTGACCTCGCCCGCTGGGCCGGCGAGCGGGACATCGGCCTCCTCGACGGTGCGATCATGGCCGTCCCGGAGACGATCGGCGGCCCCGAGTCGGCGATCTTCTACAGCGGATCGGCGGAGGGCTTCGCGCAGCACCGACAACTGCTCGACCTGTGGGGTGAGAGCAGCTACCTCGGGCCGGACGCGGGCATGGCGGCGCTCTACGACACGGCGATGCTGGCCGGCATGTACGCGATGTTCGCCGGCTTCCTGCACGGCGCGGCCATGGTCGGCTCCGAGGGAGTGCCGGCCGGCGAGTTCGTCCGGCGGCAGGCACCGTTCCTCGCCGCGATGACGGAGCAACTGGCCGACTACGCCGCGACGATCGACGAGCAGGACTACCTCGGGCCGGGCCAGCAGAGCCTGCGGTTCACCGAGACGGCCCTCAGCACGGTGATGCAGGCCAGCACCGGGCAGGGCGTCACCGACGAGGTGCTCAAGCCGGCGCACGACCTGGTCCGTCGGCAGCTCGCCGCCGGGTTCGGGGAGCACGGCACCGCCCGCATGTTCGAGGAACTGAGGAGTGTCCGATGAGCGGGAACAGCGATCTCCGGCCGGTCACCGTCATCGGTCTCGGGCCGATGGGGCAGGCGATGGCCGCCGCCCTGATCCGCGCCGGACATCCGGTCACGCTGTGGAACCGCACCCCGAGCCGGGCCGACGCCCTGGTCGCCGCGGGAGCCACCCGCGCGCCGACGCCCGCCGCCGCGGTGGCCGCCGGCGAACTGACCATCCTCAGCCTCACCGACTACCCGGCGATGTACGACATCCTCGGCCCGCTGGCGGACGAACCCGGGGCCCTGGCCGACCGCACCCTGGTCAACCTCAGCTCCGACACCCCCGACATCTCCCGACAGGCGGCGACGTGGGCCGCGAGCCACGGTGCACGGTTCGTGACCGGCGGGGTGATGGTGCCCGCCCCCATGGTCGGCACCAGCGAGGCGTACGTGTTCTACAGCGGAGCCGGCGACGCGTACGACCGCAGCCAGCCGGTCCTGAGGATCATCGGCGAACCGAGGTACCTGGGCACCGATCCGGGGTTGGCGCAACTGTTCTACCAGGCGCACCTCGACGTCTTCCTGACCTGCCTGTCGAGCCTGCTGCACGCCACCGCACTCGTCACCGCGGCGGGCGTACCAGCGGCCGACTTCCTGCCCGGCGCGCTCACCACCCTCACCGACATCCCGGCGATGATCGGCGACGGGCTAGAGTTGGCCCGCGCACTGGAGGCCGGCGAGCACCCGGGCGACCTGAGCACGTCGCGGATGATGGGTGCCACCGCCGAGCACATCCTGCGGACCAGCGAGACAGCCGGCGTCGACGTCGAGTTGCCGAAGGCGGTCAGGTCACACTACGAGCGGGCGGTCGCGGCCGGGCACGGCGACCAGGACTGGACCGCCCTGTACGAGGTGATCCGGGCCGGTTAGGGCAGCTCGGTGGTGCGGTCGGCCAGGCGGGACAGGGCGGGCGCGGCGGCGCGCAGCCGCTCCCGGTCGGTCGCGTCGAGGCCGGCCAGAGCGGCGGCGAGCAGCTCACGGCGGTACTGCCCGTAGGCGGCGATGCGCTCGTACGCCACGTCGGTCAACTTCAACCGGACGGTACGCCGGTCGGCCGGATCCCGGTCCCGGCGCAGCAGGCCGGCGGTGGTCAGCTCGCCGACCAGGGTGCTCACCGTGTTCGCGGCGGTGCCCAGTCGCTCGGCGGCTTCCCGGACGCTGATCCCGGGCTGGCGCTGCACCAGCCGGAGCACCTCGACCTGCGCGTCCGGCAGGGCGGCACGTCCGGTCCGCTGGATGGCCCGCCGGCGGAGCACCCGATGCAGGTCACTGAGGGCGGCACCGAGCTGGTCGAGCGTCTCGTCGGTCACAGTGCCGCCCTTCCACGCTGCAACACCTCTGTAGGCAGAGCTATCGTAGCCGGACGCCCCCGGCAGCCGGCCACGCCGTGGTGGCACCGACCGCCGAGGGGACACCGATGCCGCAGACCGACGTGCCCGTACGCCCGCCGGAGCGCATCACCCCACCCACCGGTCGCGCCGCCCTCGCGCTGCTGGTGCTGCTCGGCTCGCTCACCGCCATCGGCCCGCTGTCGCTTGACACCTACCTGCCTGCCTTTCCCGGGATGACCCGTGACCTGGCCGCCAGCCAGGCGCAGATCCAGCTCTCCCTGACCACCTGCCTGATCGGCATGGCGCTGGGCCAACTCGTCACCGGCCCGCTCAGCGACCGCTGGGGGCGGCGCCTTCCGGTGCTTGTCGGCGTCGCCGCGTACACCGTGTTGTCGCTGGTCTGCGCCCTCGCACCGTCGGCGGAGACGCTCGCGGTGGCCCGCTTCGCGCAGGGCTTCGCCGGTGGCATGGGTACGGTCGTCGCCCGCGCCGTGGTGCGTGACCTGTACTCCGGCCGGGCCGCCGCCAAGTACTTCTCCCGACTCGTCCTGATCTTCGGCATCGCGCCGATGGTCGCCCCCGCGCTCGGCAGCCTGGTACTCAACGTCGGCGACTGGCGCACCATCTTCGTCGCCCTCGCGCTGGTCGGTGCCCTGCTCGCCACCGCCGTCGCGCTGCGGCTGCCGGAGACCCTGCCCGCCGAGCGGCGCAACACCGGTGGCCTGGCCGCGACCGCCGCCGCCGGCCGCGCCCTGCTCGCCGACCGCGTCTATCTCGGGTACGCGCTGACCCAGGGCCTCGCCTTCGCCGGACTCTTCGCCTACCTCTCCGGCTCCTCGTTCGTCCTCCAGGACGTCTTCGGCCTCTCCGCCGGCACGTTCAGCCTCGTCTTCGGTGCCAATGCCCTCGCCTTCGTCGCCGTCGGCCAGCTCAACGCCCGCCTGCTCGACCGCTACGATCCCCGACCCTTGCTGGTCGCCGGCCTCGGTCTCGGCGTGCTAGCCGCCCTCGGTGTGCTCACCGGGGCACTGCTAAACAACCTGCCAGTGGTCATCGCCGCGCTCTTCGTCTTCCTCGGCTCGCTCGGCCTGGTGATGCCAAACGGGACCGCCCTCGCCCTGGACCGGCACGCCGCCCGCGCCGGCACCGCCGCGGCGGTGCTCGGCGGCATCCAGGCCGTCATCGCCGCCAGCGCCGCACCACTTGTCGGGCTCGGCGGGGAGGGCAGCGCGATCCCGATGGCCGTGGTACTCAGCGCCGCCGCTGCCGCCTCCCTGCTGACGCTGCTGACCCTCGCCCGCCCGGGCCGCGCCCGATAGCCCGGGCTGTGCCGGCTGCTCCGGCTACTCGGGCTGTGCCGGCGCTCCCGGCTCGTCGGCGAGGGCGGCGGCGAGCCGCTCCAGGAAGGCGTCGACCTGCCCCATGTCGTAGCCGCGCAGCGCGACCTCCAGCGTCCTCCCGTCCAGCTCCGCCCTGACCGCGTGACGCTGTTCCGCCGGTCCCGAGGCGAGCGCGTCCAGACCCCGCTGGATCAGGTCGTCCACCATCCGCTTCTCATAGCCGCGCAGCGCCGAGTCGAAGACCGGCTCGGAGAGAATCCGCTGGCCCTGCCGGGCGTCGATTCGGCCTTGCCGGGCGTCGGTGAAGCGGCCACCGCTGACCCGGGTCAACTCGGCGGCCACCTCGTCCGCCGACTCCCGCACGTCGGCGAGGCTGAGCAGCACCAGGGCGGGCCGGTCGTCGACCGGGGTCCGACCGACGAGCGGACGGTCGATTGCCGAGCCGACGCCCGGGACCAGCAGCAACGACGGAGCAGCCGGTCCCGCAGCCGCTGCCCGTGCGGGTTGGCCCAGCACGATCGTGTCGATCTCGGCCCACGGCACCAACCGGTTGAGCCCGGCGACCCTCAGGTCCAGCCCGTCGGGGCCGATCCGGAACCGGAACGGCCGCAGCGACCGAGCGGTGATCCAACCACCCGTCAGCAGTGCGGCTCCGGCGAAGATCGACGCGCCCATCCCGGGAGAGCCCAGCAGGAGGGACACCCCGAACGCGAGCAGCAGCACCCCGAGCGCCAGCGACCGTCGATTCCTGCGCAGCTCCATGACGACACCTCGATCATCTAAATGGCGTGCAGAGCATGGCACGCCGACGCAGTCAGCGCTGACCCTGTCGGCGTCGGCCGCCGCTGATCACTGACACTCAGCCGGGCGGGTTGCTCGGGTTGCTATGGCTGGACGGGTCGCTCGGGTTGGACGGGTTGTGCCGGTCAAGCGGGACGGCCTGGTCGGGTAAGCGGGCGATCAGGGTCGACAGCTCGTCCAGCATCGAGTCCACCTCGGTGCGGTCATAGCCCAGCTCGCTGGTGGGCAACTCCGCCCGGATCCGATCGACGAACGTCTTGGCGTCCGAGCGCAGCCGCGACTGTTCGCTGAGCAGCACCTGCTGTCCGACCTGGATCAGCTCGTTGACCCGGGCGGGCTCGTACCCTCCCGGCCTCATGGTGAATCGCGGCGAGTCGAAACGAGCACGGCGTAGTTGGCGGACGTCTGTGAAGCGGCTCCCGGCGTAGCGGGCCAGCACCGACGCCACCTCGTCCACCGGCTGCTTGACATCGACGAGATCGACCAGGACCAACGCCGGCCGTCCGTCGAGCGGGCTCCGACCGTCGAACGGGCCGCCGATCGTCGAACCCGCCGCCGGCACCAGTAGCAGAAAGGTGGATATCTGGTGCTTCTCGCCCACCACCGGCACCTGCGGGTCGAGGATGATCGCGTCGACCTCGGCCCACGGCACCGCCCGGCTGAACCCGGTTACCTGAACGACCAGCCCGTTCGGGCCGATGTGGAACGTGAACGGCCGGCGCTGGGCGAGGACCATCCCGCCGCCTATCAGCAGGGTCATGAGGCCGAAGATCCACCCGAACACGGTGAGACGCTCGATGCAGCCCAGCACGAGCGCGCCGGTCACGAAGAGGAACAGGCCGAACACCAACAGGGTGCGGTCTCTACGCAACTCCACATCGATCCCCTCGGATGCGTGAGTCGTTGGGGAGAGCATGGCACGGCGGATACCCGGACGGCCGCCCACCGACGGGTAGGCGACCGCCGTGGTTGGCGATGATGCGGCCGTTTGTCAGGGTGCGCCGAAGTCGGGGATGGTGATGGTGCCGTCCGCCGCGATCGGGAAGCCTGGATTCCAGGCGACCTCCCAGAGGTGACCGTCCGGGTCGGTGAAGTAGCCGGCGTACCCGCCGTAGGAGGTGTCGCGGGCCGGTTGGGTGACCTTGGCACCGGCCCGGGCGGCGGCGGTCATCAGCTGATCCACCTCGGCGCGCTCGCGTACGTTGTGGGCCAGCGCGACCCCGGCGAAGCCGCCCGCGGCCCGGTCGTCGACACCGGCGTCCTCGGCCAGTGACTGGCGCGACCACAGTACGACGGCGAGCCCGCCGGCCTGGAAGAAGACGGTGTGCTCGACCTCCTGGCCCTGCCAGCCGAGCTGCCGGTAGAAGTCGCGGGACCGGGCCAGATCGGCGACGCCGAGCGTGATCAGACTGAGACGCTGTTCCATCAGCGCAACCTAACCCGGGGTCGCAGCGGCTACCCGAGGGGGACCTGGACGGCGACGTCGTGTTTCGGGTAGAGCGAGGCGATCTGGTCGGCACCGTACTTGTCGCGGAACATCGCCACGACGTGGTCGACCCGGTCGGCCTCGGTGATCGGGGTGGCGCTCGAACTCAACGCGGTGCCGTTGACCGCCAACTGGACCATCGGGGTCTGCCGGACGTTCTTGTACCACTGGCTGTCCGAGCCGGTCACCGGCACCAGGAAGACGTTGTCGTCCTCCTGCACGAACCACACCGGATGGGTGATCTGCCGCCCGCTCCTGCGGCCGGTCACGGTCAGCTCGACTTCGCGTACGCCATCAAGTGCGTCACCGATCGCGTTGGTCATGGTGTCCCCCGCTGCTTGCCCCCGACGATGTCTCTGCTGGCCAGGCTAGGGACCGACGCCGGGCCGCGTCGCCGGATCCGGCAGCTTCGCCCGGCGGAACAGAAAACTCCCGGTGCCGCGTGGCGCGGCACCGGGAGTTCCTGTTCAGGTCAGCTCAGCGGAGCGCCGCCGGGCTGTACCACGTTGTTCACCGTAAGGGTGTACGGCGCGTACTGCGTGACCTGCTCGGTCGGCTCGTCGTAGGCGACGATGGCGACCACCTTCGGGAAGGCGCTCAGCAGGGCCGTCTGGATCAGGCCGAGGGTGAAGTTGGACTTGCCGTCGGCCTCCACCTGGTAGGCCAGCTTGAGCTTCTCGTTGATGCCGACGAAGCGGACGTTCCAGTTCGCCACCGGCGTCGGGTTGATCTCCGACGGCGAGTCGAACGGCTCCAGGCTCGAACCGTCGCTGACCAGCGTGCCGCCGACCGCGATGTCGTCGACAAGCAGACCGCCCTCGTTGACACCGCCGTCGCTGACGTACCGGAAGCTGACCAGCACGTCCTGCCCGGCGTACGCGGACAGGTCGAACGAGTGCGGCTGGAAGCCGTCGGTGGTGCCGTTCAGCGCCGGGCCGAGCGGACCGGCGACGGTCTCCTCACCGGGGATGACGGTGTAGGTCTCGCCGCCGTCGGTGGAGACGCTGACGTAGCCGTAGTCGTAGCCGGTCTCGGCACCGTACTTCGCCAGGAAGGTAAGCGTCGGGTCGGCGGCCGGCACGGTCACCGGGGTGACCGCGGCGACGTCCAGGCTGTTGCCGTTGCCGGACCACAGCACCGGGTTACCGCTGCGATCCGGGTCGTCGCTGACGATCTGCCAGGCCAGCGGGACCGGCGGCAACGTCTTCGTGCCCTGGAACTTGATCGAACGCAGATCGCCCAGGCCCAGCGGCTTGCCGTTGGCCTTCTGCAAGGTGACGTAGTCGGCGCCGTTGGGTGCCGCGCCGCCGGCCGCGTACGAGGCGGGGTTGGCCAGGTTCACGGTGGCGTCGAGGCTGGCCGTGGTGACCCGGCGCTTGTCCACCCCGAGCATGATGCCGAGCTTGGAGTTCCCGACGATCCGGTCCACCAGGTTCATCGTCTGGTAGTCGTGGATCACCTTGTACATGTCCTTGACGCCCTCGGCCTTCAGCGCCGCCTCCAGGCTGGCGAAGCCCTGCAGCTCACCGTCGCGGTGCAGCCGCGAGATGAAGTCCAGGCCGTAGCGGTCGTACAGGAACAGCACGAACGAGTAGACGTTGCCGTAGTCGGCCAGCACGCCACTCGACGTACTGCCCTCGTTCCACAGGTTTATCGAGTTCTCCGGGCCACCGCAGTCCCGTGGATTGGTGTTGTAGTCCGTCTGGACGATGCCGAAGCCCTGGAAGCAGTAGATGTGGCTGTCCGTGCCGGGCTCGTCGACCCGGGCCGTGGCGTCGACGTACCCGGCGAGCGTCTGCACGAAGTCGGAGAGACCCTCGTTCAGCCAGGTCGTCTCGAACGGGTCGGTGTAGTAGTGCGCCAGGTGCTGCCACTCGTGGATGAACGTGCCCTCGTACAGCTGCGGGCGGGCCGGCCGGCTGGTGCACAGGTCGTCGGTCGGCTCGTTCGGCGGGTTCGCGCCGGTGCGGTGCGCCCAGTCGAACGCGTCGACAGTCATGATGTTGCGGTCGAGCAGCTCGTTGAAGAGCGAGAAGTGGAACCCGGCGATGTAGCTGGGGGCGGCCGGGAAGTCGTAGAAGTTGTCGTCGCGTACGTTGTCGACGAGCGTGACCGTCCGGTTACCGGCACCGGTGAAGTCCCCGTCGATCTGCGCGTTGCTGCCGTCCCGCTCGGGCGGGGTGCTGAACGCGGCAGTCGACTTCGGGTACATGTTGGTGTCGAACTCGTGGACCAGGCCAGCGACCTGCTCGTCGGTGACCACCGTGGAGTTCGGGATCTGCCGGCGGCAGTCACCCTCCGGGAACTCCGTGTCGTTGGCGACCCACACCTCGATGTTGTCGCCCACGCCGCGCAGCGTGTAGTCCTTCAGGTAGATCACACCCTGGTAGTCGTCCAGGGCGAGCCACTGCCGCACCGTGCCGACCGGCGGCGTGTCGGCCGCAGCCGCCTTCGACCGGGCCTGGGTGCGCGGCTGATACTGGGTCGGGGCCTCCAGGCGCTGACCGTTGAAGGTGAAGTCCTTGCGGGTCAGCTCACGGACATCGCTGGCGAGCCCGGTGGCCGGGGCCGGCACCGGCTTGACGGTCGCGGCCTCCGGGGTGGCCGAGGCGGCGGTCGGCTGAGCGATGACGAGTAACGGTAGGACGATGGCGCTGGCTGCTATCCCCGCGAAGCGGCGTCGTGCCACGAAACCTCCTCATAGGTGGAAGACCACCGGCCCGGGGTGGCCCGGGCACCGGTGGATCTACGCACGCTGATCGAGCGTCCCCGTATCCTGTGCACGTCGCCCCCGATCAGGCAACCCTTCACCGGAATCAATCGAGGCGGTGAGGCTTTCGCGCCAAGCGCCCGATCAGCCGCAGTTACCCCAGCTGTACCGGCCGGCGCTCTGCCAGCTCGTGAAATACAGAACCTCGCCGTTGTACATGACGCACTTGTCCCGGGCGGAGCGCTGAATCGCCGCGTAGTACTTGTAGTTGCCCGGGTCGTAGGCCCAGGAACCGCCCTGCACCCGGATCCCGGCGGAAACCCCGGTCGTCGAGCCCACCGCCACCCGCTTGAGGGTGACGACACAGTTGTACCCGCTGGCGCTGTTGTACATCAGGTAGACATCGCCCACCTTGGTGCCATCCGGTGCGGAAATCGACCGGTGGCCGTCAGTGGTGTGGGCCCACGAACCACCGAAATCGTTGTTGCACGCCTGTGCCGCGGTGAACGGATTCGTCGCGGCCTGTGCCGGCGACGCGAGCGTCACCGCCGCCACCGTCGCCGAGACAATCGAGATGGCCAGTCGTCGTGCCAGTCCCCGCATTACGCCCTCCTGATGCTCCGGCGCGAAGATCGCGCACATGCGCTGGCATCCTCCCACATTGGAGGCTCATCAAGATCCATGGGCCGCCGATCGCCCGGACGCGACCGTACTTCGTCAGACCGGCTTACCGAGCTGGGCCAGCACGGCGTCCAGGTGGGCCAGGGCCTGCTGCCGGATCGGCGTAGAAATAGCCGTCGGTGAACTCGACGACGTCGCGCAGCTCGACCTGCGCGCCCAGGGCCTGCCGCAGCAGGCCGGCGATCTCGTCCCGGGACAGATCGCGCCTGGTGATGCTCCGCACGCCGGTCCGGGCTGATCGGGTGGTGCCGACCTGGCCGGACGCGGTTTCAGTCGAGTTCGACGAAGGGGCGGTTGAGGTGCGCGGTGGCGAGCACCGCGCGTTCGTGGCGGGCCGTGTCGAGCAGACTGCGGCGGGTCAGCCGGGCCAGGTCCTGGTCCGCCTCGTACCGGTAGGCGACGTCCGGGTCGGCGATCTGGACGGCGTGCACGAGCACGTCACCGGTGACCACCACCTGGTCGTGGCGGCCACCCTCCACCAGCACCGACTGGTGCCCAGGGGTGTGGCCGGGGGTGGGCACCACCCGGATGCGGTCACCGCTGCGGCCGGTGAGGGTACGACGGCCGGCCCCCGCCGGGTCGCCGCTGAGTACCACGGCACCGTCCACGGGGTGCAGTTGCCCCGCCGCCCGCAACGGCCGCACCACGTACCCCAGCATTTCACTGCCGCCGGCTTCCAGCGCGTCGAGTTCGCGCTGCTGCACCACGTACCGTGCGTTCGGGAACATCGGCACGCCCTCGGCCGTGACCGCCCAGCCGGCATGGTCCTCGTGCAGGTGCGTCAGCACCACCGTGTCCACCCGACGTACGTCGATCCCGTTGCCGGCCAGCACCTGAGGCAGCGCGCCCGGCACCGGCGCCCATGCCGAAGCCGGGCTGCCCTCCGGCCCGATCCCGGTGTCCACAAGCGTGTACCGGTCGCCGGGACGGCGGATGGCGTAGCAGCGGAAGTCCAGGTGCCACGTCCGATCCGGCCCGAACGCGGCCGGGTCGATACGCCGGGCCGCCGCCCAATCATTTCCCGACGCCCCGGAGAAGGCGTCGTCGTAGCTGAGGAAGAACGGGCCGGCGGCGTCGCGTAGCGCGAGCACCTCGAAGCATCCCACCGCGCGGACAGTCGAGCGGCCCCGCCGCGCCTCCGCCAGCGCCGGCCGGGCCGCTGCCTGCGCGGGCGGCACCTCCGCCTGCGCGGGCCGGGCGGCGAGGACACCGCCACCCACGGCCGCCGCCCCCAGCAGCAACGTCCGCCGGCTAACCCCTTCTCGCGAGTACGACACAGCACTCTCCTCCATCCAAGTCCACGCCGACCGCCGTCGCAGGGCCGGCTGGGTGCAACTTCGGGGAAGGTGTCCCCTCACCTCGGCGGGAGGCGACATCTTCCCCGTAGTTGTCAGGAGATCAGCGGGGCGAGGGCGGGTGCCAAGGATTCGAGCGGGTTCTAATGTTGGCGATGTGTTGACTCTGCACGTCGACGCGGAACGGCTCGTCCGGTCACGGTTTGCGCTGTCGCGGCTGACGGAGGTCACAAACGCGCTGGAGGTGCTCGCCCACCCCGAGCGGGCACCGTACGCCCGTAGTTGGGTGACCCAGACTCGGCGCACCCTCGACCCCGGCTCGGTCGACGTGCTGTTCGCGCTGGTCAACGGTGCCGCCGCGTACATCCCGGATTTTCTGTCCCCGCTGCCCGGCAGCTACCAGCCCACCCTCGACGAGGAACTCGCGGCCGTGGCGGCGACCACCGGCGAGAACGTCCACCGACAGCTACGGACGGCGTTCCGGATCGGCCCACCCCCGCCGGTCCTGTTGGAACGCAGCCCGACCGGACGAGACCCTCGGCCACCACTGCCGGCCACGGTCGCCGAGCTCCTCGCCCGACGTGGCGAGGAGGCGCTGCTCACCTGCGTCGTCGACCAGCTCGCCCGCTTCTGGCGGCACACGCAGGTCGACCTGTGGCCGACCCTGCACCGGGTGCTCGACGAGGACATCCGCCACCGCGCCACACTTGCCACCCGGACCGGGCTCGCCGACATCGTCCGCACCCTCGACCCGAGGCTCACCTGGGACGGCCGCCGGGTGACCCTCGACTCGCCCGCCGAGCTGTCCCTCGACGCGGCCCGAGGGCTCATCCTGTCCCCGTCGGCGTTCCTGCCCCGCCCAGCGGTGTACCTGGGCGCACCCGGCCTGGTCATGGTCGGCTACCCGGCGCGGGGGCGGGGCCAGGTGTGGTCGCTGCCCGCCCCGGCCGGCGAGGAGACCGGCATTCTCGGCGCGCGCCGGGCCGCGCTGCTGACCGACCTGGCTACGCCGCTGACCACGACCGAACTGGCGGCGCGGCACCGGATCAGCCCGGCCACCGTGTCGTACCACCTGGGGCGGCTGCGCCGGGCCGGGCTCGTCGTGTCCCGGCGGGAGGGACATGAGGTCCGGTACGAGCGGACGCAGTCGGCGGCGGGGCTGTTACGGGCGCTGCGCGGCGACGGCCGCAACGGCTGACGACCGGTGAAGCCGCGCGATGTTCTCCGCCCAATGTCGGCGAGCAGCAGGTAGACAGGGTGTATAAGTATTACCGAGGGAGGTGGGTAATGCTTATATCGACGTCCGTCTGGCAGGCGCTGACTGAAGCGGGGGTCGCGCTCGTGCCGCGTTCGGCTGACCGGGTTGAACTGAGCTACGCCGATGTCCGCGCCACGTTGACCGTCATCGCCTCCCCTACTCCGCTGACCCCGCGCGACATCGCCATGTCGATCGACCGCCACGCCGGACCGTGCCTGATCATCGTTCCGTCAGCGACGGCCGCAGTGCGGGAAGCAGTCGACGCCGCCGGCTGGTCCTGGTTGATCGACGGCGAGCAGCAGGTGACGGGTGTGCTGCGCCTCGACGGGGAACAGGTCGCGCTGCGACCCCCAACGGAGGCAGTAAAGCGATCAGCCAAGCGCGGTCGGGTGCCCTGGGGCACCTTCACCCTGGTCCGCCGGCTGATTCAACAGCCGTACGCGACCCAGCAGGAACTGGCCGTCCTTGTCGGCGTCTCCCAACCACGGATTTCCCAGGCGCTGGCTGCGTTGGCTGACGATGACCTCGTGCGCCGCACGTCGAGCGGCTGGGTCGTGCGGAACCTCGATGAGGCGATCCTGTGGTGGCTGTCGACCTATCCGGGACCGGGGGGCATCAGCACCTACTGGTACAGCCTGGCTTCAGTGGTCGAGCAAGCCCGGGCGGTCGTCGAACTGGTCGCGGAAAAAGATGCTGCTGGCGTCGTGGTGTCCGGGGACGTCGCGGCCGACGTCATCGCCCCATGGCGTGCCCCGACACGGGCGATCCTCTACGCCCGCGCCGGAGTGAACCTGGCCGACGCGGGCTTCGTGCCCGCTGGCGACGAGGAGGCGACGCTCGAACTCACCGTGCCGAGGGATCCGGGTCTGTGGCCAGCCTCCGGCCACGCGGTGCCCGGCCTCCCACTCGCCGATCCGCTCCAGGTCCTCTGGGACATCCGGCGCTCGCCCGGTCCCGACAACGAAGAGGCGGCACAGCGCGTGTGGAACACGCTGCGCCAACGCCACCATGATCGGAGGTACGCGGCGTGACCGGATCGACCCCAGTGCCACCGCGTTCCGTCTCGCTCGTCTCGACCAGCCGAGCCGCGGACGCAGGATTCCTCACCCTTGCTGACCTGGCGGAGATCACCACCGCGCTCGAACTCGACCATCGGATTGTCGGCGGTCACATGGTCACTCTGCTCGTCGCGCTGCACGGCGTATCCGCACAGGTGCCACTGCGCGAGACGGCGGACGCCGACTTCGCCGCCCTGCCCACCGTCATCGCTGACCCTCGCGTACCGGCCGAACTCTCCGAGCGCGGTTACACGTCTCGGGAGGCAGCCAACCGGTTCACCCGCGAGGTCGAAGACTCCCAAGGGCCGCTGACTCTGGTGGTCGACATCCTCGCCCCGTCGTACCAAGGTGCGTTGGTGCCAAACCAACGACACGGTGAACTGGTGGTCGACGAGGTACCCGGCCTCGTGCTCGCGCTACATCGGCCTGCCAAGTTACTCGACGCCCACGTCCAACTCACCGGCGGCGAGGCGCTCAACCTGCGCGTCATGCTTCCGGACGTGGCCTCCGCGCTTTGTCTGAAGGCGCTCGCTTACCGCGGACGATTCGCGGCCAAGGACGCGGTTGATCTGTGGCGACTCATCAACGCGGGCTATGAGGCCGGGCTGCGGGTGGCGGACTGGCCGGGCAGCGTTACCGGCCGCCAGGCCGCAGAGGTGCTGCACCGCTTCTTCGGCGCCCCCCAAGCGGCCGGCCTGAAGCAGATGTCGGCCAGCACGGCAGACCGCATCCGGATGCGGGCGCTGCTGAGAGAAGTGGTGCCGGTTCCATAGCTACGTGGGGGTCAGGCGGCGATGGCGCGGGCGGCGGCGTACATGTCGGCGGGCAACGGGTGCCTCAGCTCCCAGATGATCCGCATCGGCCGGTCGCCGGTGTGTTCCTGGTACGTCATCGGGCCGGCGTACAGGTAGGCCGGCGCGCCCAGGTCGCGGTCCGGTATCCGGGTCTCCCGCACGAAGAGATGCACGGTGGAGCCGCGTGCGGCGTGGTGGATGTATCGCTGCCCGGTCGCGGACGCCGACGACGTGGTGCTCTGCGACTCCCACTGGAAGAGGGTGTCGGTGATGGCCCGGTCGGTGTACATCGTGGTGGGGGAGTAGTGCTGCTCGGACTTGACCAGGGTGACGAAGAAGATGTCGGCCCTGGCATCTGGCAGCCACTTCACGCCTTCCCGCAGCGACCCCGGCTTCGCCATGCCGAAGCCGGCGCACGCCTCGTTGCGGCTGTACCGGGCGTGTACCCGCAGCGGCAGCCCGTCGACCGGCTGCGTGACCCGGTGGATGCGGTCGCGGAGCACCTCGGCCACCTGCCGAAGCTCGGCGCAGCGGGCCGGTTCGGCCCAGAGCCGCGTCAGTCGTTCCTCGCGTTCGGTGAGCGGCACATTCGGCCCCCACAGGTCGAAGTGCAGAATGTCCCAGAGCCGCCCAACCTCCGGCCGCTCGCCGGCCGCCACCCGGGCCAGCAGGTCGAGCCGGTCAGGGTCGTCCAGGTGCAGCATCCGCCCGATGGCCCGGCCCAACTCGCGGTCGTCCCGGCCGCCCGGCGAGCTTTCCAGCCCGGCTAGCCGCCGCAGCCCGGTCCACCCGCCGACGCTCGCCGACCGGTAGACGTCCTCGATCTCCACGCCGGCCTCACGCAGGAACTCGCCCAGGTTCACGTCCCCGAGTAGCCGAAGCTCCTTGACCAGCCCGGCCTTCGAGGTCGGCATCGCTGACTTCAGGTTGGCCAGCACGATGTCCTTGGCCACCCGGTCGAGCTGGATGTGGCAGCCGCTCGGCAGGGACGGGAAGTCGTCGCGTACCGCCTCGGTTATCGCGCGGCGGCTGACGCCGGTCAGAGCCCGCCACCGCAGGTCGAAGCGGAAGTTGGCGTGCTGCCCGCCGATGAAGTCGAGCACGGTCAGGCACGGTTTGTCGTCGTCCAGGCGCAGCCCACGGCCGAGCTGCTGAAGGAAAATCGTGGCACTTTCGGTCGGCCGCAGCATCAGGATCGTGTCGACCATCGGCAGGTCGACACCCTCGTTGAACAGGTCGACGGTGAACAGCACCTTGACCGTGCCGTCCCTGAACTCCTTGAGCAGCGCCTGCCGACCGACACCGTCGACTCGGGAGGTGATCGCCGCCGATCGCACACCGTGCCTGCTGAACCAGCCCGCCATGAACTCGGCGTGCCCGATGCTCACGCAGAACCCGAGCGCCCGCATCCGGTCGACGTCGACGCTGTCCCGTACCGCCCGCAGCACCATCCGCGCCCGCGCGTCGTTGCCGGTGTAGACGCCGTCCAGCTCCGCCGGGTCGTACCCCTGCCCGCGCTTCCAGCGAAGCTGCGACAGGTCGACGTCGTCGTGCAGCCCGAAATACTGGAACGGCGCGAGCAGTTGCCGCTCCAGCGCCTCCCACAGATGCAGCTCCACGGCGGCGCGACCATCGAACCACCGCCGCACGTCGCCGCCGTCACTGCGGTCGGGCGTCGCCGTCAATCCCAGGAGTACGCGCGGCTTCAGCCGCTCCAGCAGTCGGGCGTACGTCGGCGCTTCCGCGTGATGGAACTCGTCGACAATCACCATGTCGTACGCCTCGGGGTCGATCTCCCGCCGGTGCAGCGACTGGATGGAGGCGAAGACGTGCCGCCAGTGCTGCGGCGCCCGGCCCCCGACGAGCGTCTCGCCGAAGCTACCGTCCCCCATGACCTGCCGGAACGTCGCCAGGCTCTGCCGCAGGATCTGCTCCTGATGCGCCACGAACAACAGCGAGTCGACGGCCTTCTCCTGGTGCAGCCGGCGGTAGTCGAGCGCCGCCACCACCGTCTTGCCGGTACCGGTGGCCATCACCACCAGGTTCCGCCAGCGACCGTGCACCTTCCGCTCGGCGTCCAGGTCGGCAAGCACCTCGGCCTGGTACGGGTACGGCCGCACATCCAGGTTGGCGATCTCGGTCGGCGATTCGTCGCGCCGCTCCCCGCGCAGCGCGGCGCGCAGCCGCTCGCCGTCCCTGCCGGGGTGGTAATCCTCGAACGCCGGGTCGTGCCAGTAGTCCTCGAAGGTGGCGGTGAACGTGTCGATGACGTACGGCTGCTCGACGTTCGAGATCCTGACGTTCCACTCCAACCCGTCGACAAGCGCAGCCTTCGACAGGTTCGACGACCCGACGTACGCGGTGGTCATGCCGTTGTTGCGGCGGAACAGCCACGCTTTGGCGTGCAGCCGGGTGGTACGCGTCTCGTAGGAGATCTTGATGTCAGCGCCGAGTTCGGCGAGGCGGTCGAGGGCGCGTTGGTCTGTCGCGCCGAGGTAGGTCGTGGTGATGACCCGGAGGCGGCCACCTCGGTCGATCAGGTCGCGGATAGCCGGCTCGATGATGCGCAGGCCATGCCATTTGATGAACGCGCAGAGCAGGTCGACTTGGTCGGCGGACGCCATCTCGTGGGTGACCTCGTGCCCGATGCGCGGCTGGTGGCGGCCGTTTACCAGCAGTGCGCCGGTGGAGAGTGGGGTGTTGGGGCGTGCCGGGAAGACGGGCGCGGCCGGTGGGGTCGGTGGGGCGGCAATGGCGTGCAAAAGGTGATTGGCGTCGGTCACCTGGTCCTGGGCGGTGGCCACTTGTGGGCTGAGGGCGGCGATTGCTTCGGAGATCCTGTTGGCCAGCTTGACCTGATGCGCAAGTTTGTCGTCGCCCCCGCCAACCGCGAGCAGTGCCCGGCCGGCGAGCGCCGCGATGTGCCGAGCGAACACGTCGTGCGCATCGGCCGGATCAAGTCTGGCGTGCTGGATTAGCCCGGGGCCCAGGTGTTGGAGGCGGCTGGCCAACTCGCGGGTGATGAGGTGCTCGTAGATACCCCGCTCAAGATCCGTCACGCGGGCAAAGTAGCTGGCCCTGTCCTGGGACGCTGCCCTGCCCCGAAGCCAGATGCCCTGCTGTCGGATCTACGACAGATGTGCGCTGTGTCGCTGGCAGAGCTATCCGGAATCGACGCCAACCGTCAGCAAGCACAGGGTCTCAGCTTGTGGCGGGTGCTGTCCTGAGCTGCAGGGACGCCTCAGCCCATGACGAGTTGTCACCATCGGCAATATCAACTTCGCAGGTTATTGACATCGCAAATAGGTTAGAGGAGACCGGCTAAACAGGCGAATACTTTTGGGTCCCGCTGGTAGGACCTCTGCCGGTAATCTCCGCGGCACACCTTGTGGGGAGGTGAGGTCGATGTTTGCCGGGCTGGAGAGGCCGCCCGCAGTCGAGGGCGGTGCTGCTGATCACGGCTGTGCTGGCCGACCTGCGCTCCGCCCGCCGCCAAGGCGTCGTTGCGGACCTCCCGCGGAGGTCTAGTAAGGCCGGTACAGGTGGCACGATCCGCCGCTGAGATTGTCCCGGCCGGCAGAGTTGCTGATCATGATCGCGAGAACGAAGAGCAGGTCGATGGGCACCATCGACCTTCCGCGGAAGGTAGCCATTGTCCGGACTGCCCACTACATCGAATGCCGTGGCTCGGCCCCGGTCTGCGAGCAATGCAGGCGAGCGTAGATCGTACCTGGCCGGGCGCATCGTCCGCGATGTTGACAGCGATAACGGCTTCGCGTGGTGCGAAACGGTCGAGGGTGGGAAGGCGCATCTCCGTTACGTCGACTTGCCTGGTGTACGCGAGGAGGTCCATAAAGTACCTGTCGGCCGCGTTCGCCTAGCAAAGCTTAGCCACGGGACGCGAGTCTGGGTCAGGAGCACGGTATACGGCTGGATGGCAGGCGAAGTGACCGGCCATCTGAGCCGCAGCCGTTACCTGGTACGGCTACCTGCCGTCGCCGGCGACATCGCGCTGGAAGAGCGACACCTGTTGGTGCGATGGTACCGGCCACTGGCCGACCCGATCGCTGCCGTGGCGCACGGATTTTGTGATTCACCCGAGTACTATGAGGCACGTTACCGCTTCTTGGACCAGCTGGTCCACCAGCGTCGTGTCGCCCGCGGTTTCACTGCGGCCTTGTCGGCGCCCATCGCGATTTACCAACACCAACTCGACACAGCCGCCAGAGTGCTGGCAGATCCGGTGCCGCGCTATCTTCTAGCGGACGAAGTCGGGCTTGGCAAGACCATAGAAGCCGGCCTCGTAATCCGCCAGATGCTCCTCGATGACCCCGAAGCGACCGTACTCGTTTCCGCACCAGCCGAGCTGACCAGTCAATGGGAAGAGGAACTGTACGAGCGCCTGCTCCTCGACGGGGAGATTGACGCAGGAAGGCTGCAGTTGGCCTCCCACGAGCAGTTAGCGGACCACCCCACGCTGGAGCAGTTGGCCCTTGTCGTAGTGGACGAGGCGCATCGAGTCGTCGATCTTCTTGACCGAACGCCCGCGCTCCGGCAGAACCTGTTGAAGACCAGGGCCCTCCTACTGCTGTCGGCGACGCCGATGCGCAGAAACTATACGACTTTCCTTGACCTGCTTAATCTTATTGATCCCGTGGCCTTTCCGAGGAACGACATAGAGGGCTTCCGGGAGCGAGTCCAGCAACGCGAGAGGGAGGCTACCGGACTTCAGCTCCTCTCGTCCGCCCGAACTGCCAGGCGCCATCGTCTTAGCGTTCTGAACAATTTAGAAATGCTGCACGGAGCAGACCCGACAATTCTCCGCCTCGTACGGGAGTGCCGATCGGAGGAGGATGGGGCGTCCCCCCTCTGGACCGACCTGGCCGACTACGTACGGGAGACGTACCGCGTCAGCAGGCGAATGATCCGGCATCGCAGGAACACGCCCGCCACTGAGGAATATCCGGTCGCGGGCCGCCGCGCCGTCTTCGTTCGACTCGATGACCCCGCCCGGACCACAGTGGACACATTCCTGGAACGGTATCGGGAACATCTAGGCGAGCGATCTAGTCGAAGCCTATACGCAAGAGCTGTCCTCAACGGACTGGGTGGGCCGCGTGTACTTCTACGCCACCTACAGTTGCGGCTCGCAGCATCGGCCGGCACTCACGACTTCGTACCCCCGAACGACCGGGCCCTGCTGAAGGCAGCCGTGGCTCGCCTCCAAATGATGGACATGAGCGTGCGCCTGCGCTCCATTGTCGAGGTGGTGCAAAATCGGCTCGACCAGGGCCTGAAGGTTGTGGTCGTGGGGACATCGCCTCACACGGCTCGGGAGTTCTACGAGCACGCCACCGCTCGCTGGCCGGGGCGGGTCGGTAGGCACTTCGGCGGTGCGGGTCAGAGCGACCACGAAGAGATCGTCTGGGACTTTTTGTCAGCGCCAGGCGGCCAGGTACTGGTCGGAGACCAGTCACTCGAAGAAGGCCGGAACCTGCAGGATGCCCACGTCCTCGTGAACTTGGACCTGCCGCTCGATCCGAACCGACTGGAGCAGAGAATCGGGCGCCTGGATCGATACAGTCAGCGACCAGGTGCTGCGGAGATCGTCGTCTTCGCTGAACCGGACAGCGACTGGGTCAGCGCGCACCTCCGGCTGCTGACCGACGGTATCGGAATCTTCGCGCAGTCCGCCGCCACGCTGCAGCACAGGTTGGCCGAACTTCTGGATGAGCTGACCCAACGGTTGCAGCATTCAGGCAGGCTTGCATTCGAGTTTGACCTGGTCCAACTGCGGGCCAACCTTGAGGAGGAGCGCGAGGAGGTCGACCTTCTCGAGGAAGTTGAGTCCGGCGCGACTACCTCGCACTTCGACCAGGCGGCTGTGGTTGAACTCCGCGAAGCGGAAAAGGATGTTACCGAGTTGCATGAGGCATTCTCCCGACTTGTCGGGGGGCGAGGAGGCGTTGGGCTGCGATCCTACGAGGACCCGGACAAGGGCTTGGTGCACTTCGGCTCGGAGATCCACGGACTTCCCGCCGATGAAGTAGAGGACCTGCGTCCCCTACTCAAACGACCCCGCGCGTACGAGCGCGATGCTGCCATCGCCCGGAGAGGTGCCGCTCCGCTACGTCTCGGGGATCCCCTCGTCGACTGGCTCTCGCGGTACCTGCAGACGGACGAGCGGGGACGGGCACGCGCCTTCGTTCGACCCTGCTCGGCGGTCGAAGTACCGACTCTCTGGCTGCTTTGCGACTTCCTGGTGGAATTCGACGCCTCGCATGAACAGGTCAGCAGCGAAGCCGAGCGGCGGCGTTTGCAGCGTCGGGCTGATGCGCTGCTGCCACCAGCCATCGTCCGCACTTGGACAAGCGCCTCTGGCCCGGCGCCAGCAAGCCTGGTGCGGGACGTACTGGGCTTACCGTTCGACCCGGGATCAGACCAGGTGTTGAGGGGCGAACTGTGGGAGAAGGTGTTGTCTGCTCTTCCCGACTGGCAGCAACTCTGTCAGATGGCCGGGGAGAGCGCCCACGACATCCTGAAGACCTCCTCGGCGGTGGCGAGTGCACCGGCGGTCGCGGGTAAGCGGGCGCAGGAGGAGGTAACGGCGCGCCTTGCTGTGCTGCGTGCCAGATCGGAGCGGCTGGGGTCAACTGCTGAACGTTTGAGCGCGCAGCTGGACCTTAAGCGCGAGGAGGCTCTCGGTCAGGCGCTAGCAGGTGGCGTCAGGAGGCCCGCTGTATCTATGACCGCCTGCGGCGCCATCGTCCTTTGGCCGGCCTCATGACAGAGCACGCGCCCTCCCTCGATCAGGACGAGCAGCTTCGCGAGCTTCTGGTCTCCCCCTCCAACGGCGTACCCGTATTCGGGGACGATCTCTATGCCCGGGTGGCGCAACTTGTCAGCGACGCCAAGAGCGCCGACCTCGACCTCGCCGTACTCTTTCGGCATCTCCTGCGGCGGTGGTCCCTGGTCGCCAGGCGGAACGTTCGAATTACCGTCTCCCCGCACGTCTCCGCCCGGCTGCGCCACGTGGCTGATGTCGTGGACCTGCGAGAGCACTCGGCAGACACCTGGTTTGCGCCCGCCTGGCAGCCCAAGTGGCTCGACCTGTCGTCGGAGAACTCACCGGACGCCGCGGCTGCGGCTGGCACGGATTTGGCGCGGCGCTTTCACCAGGACGACCTGCCTGCCGACACGTTCTTTGAGAGCTACACCGGGCACACTCAATACCGCACGGCCGGCCAACGTGCCGCCTGTCGGGCCGTGGTTTCGGTTCTAGCCGGCAGCAGCATCATCGCGATGCTGCCCACCGGCTCCGGCAAGACAGAGGTGGCGCTCTGCTTGGCAGAACGATACCCGGATGCGGTAACCCTCATCGTCGTGCCGACAGTGGCACTGGCCTACGACTTCGAACGTCGGTTCCGAGATCACTACGCGCGCAAGAACCCCCGGGTGGACAAGTCTGCCCTGCACTTCGCGTGGACCGCCAGCACGAATGAGGATCTGCGGGAACGACTGCGCCGTCGGGTCATTGACGGCACGCAACCGATCCTCGTCACCTCGCCAGAGTCGGTCAGCCGGGCACTGCGCTCACTGTTGATGGAGGCTGCGTCCGGCGGTCGCCTGGGGGGCTTCGTCGTCGACGAGGCCCATCTGGTCACTCAATGGGGGCGAGACTTCCGCCCAGAGTTCCGGACGCTTGCCAACCTTCGGGATGATCTCGTGAAACGGGCTGGGGAAGCAGGACATCCTAGCCCGACGACCCTGCTACTCAGCGCAACTCTAGGGTCACATGAGCTCCGGGACCTGCGGGAGCTCTTCGGATCCGGGGGGTCGTGCACGTTGATCGCGGCCAACGCCCTGCGGCCCGAGCCCGATATGTGGATCTGCGATGCCGATGACGATCAGCAGCGTGAGGAGTGGGTGGTTGAGGCCCTGGCGCACCTACCGCGACCAGCCTTGCTCTATGTGACCTCGCCAGAAATCGCCGCGCGCTGGCTGACTCGCCTACGCGAAGCAGGGTATCGGCGGATTGCGATGGTGACGGGCGAGACCAAATCTGACGATCGCGCCCGGGTCTTGGCCGACCTCCGTACCACCGACGGCCATCCGAGCAGGGTGGACCTGGTCGTCGCCACGTCGGCCTTCGGGCTCGGTATCGACTACGGACACGTTCGGACCGTCGTGCATGCGTGCCTGCCCGAGACGGTCGACCGGTGGTACCAGGAGTTGGGACGAGGTGGACGCGACGGCGACGCCTCGGTTGCGCTCCTGTTGACCGCCCCGCAGGACCGTCGAGAGGCGTCGAATTTGGGGATCACCGTGCTGACGGCCGAGAATGCGCAGGACCGATGGTCAGACCTCTGGCGCCACCGTCGAGCGTTGCGTGGGAGGTCTTTTCTCGATCTGGAAGGCAGTCGCGGTGTGGGCAAGGGATCGTACAACCGCCGCTGGAACGCCCAACTCGTTCAGGGCCTCGTCGAGTTGAGGGGGCTTCGCCGCTTCCAGGTCGACGCTGAGGACCTGACCGAGTTGATCGCGGACGGCGATCACGAGGCTGACTGGACGGCAGTGGAATTGACTCGCAGTGACCTCGCGACGCCTCAGTTCTGGTCTCAGGAGTGGACGCCATGGCAGAAGGGGGAAGCAGGGCGTTCCACCCAAGCCCTGGAAGTCATGGAGTCGGTCGCCAAGCGAGACGTCCGGGCCTGCGAGGCGATCGCACAGTCGTATCGTCCAGATGTCGGCGTCTATGCGCTGTTCGGTCAGGCAGCCGACTTCGTCGAGCCCGCTTGGCCATGCGGCCGGTGCCCAGGTTGCCGAACCAACGGGGAGACCAAGGCGGACGAACGCCCACCGTGGCCGTCCCAAGCGTGGCCACTTCCCGGTGACATGACCCCCAACCTGGACGACCTCGCGGACGCTGCGGGCGCCCGGGACGGTCTCATCCTCCTCGTGACGGACGACCACGAGCGAGTTACTCCCCCGCTCGCTCGCGCACTGGTCCGCCGCGGCGTCCGGCACATCGCCGGGACTGTAGGAAGCCCTGTAGAGAAACGTGACTGGCTGTTTGTCGACCCGTCGCCTGTCGACCCGAGCGACTTGACGCCCTGCTCTTCCTTTGTGGTCTGGCCGCCAGGACATCGCATCCCGAGATCCTGGCTGAGCTCGCGAGCCCGATCGTCTCGGCGGCTCGCCGCTCCTCCGGCCTTCGATGTGCTGCTGCTGCCGGCAGGGGCAACCATCGGAGGTCGTGAGGTGGGCCGGGATCTCGTGGGGCTCGATGCCGACAGCGCCCTGCACATCCTGGGGAGTTAATCGTGGACTACCTGAAACAGCACAACCTCGCCAGCGTTCCCGCCCTGCTGGTGATCAGCCGGTATCTCGCAACGCAGCCCGACGGTGCGGAAGAGAACGAACTGCAGAGGATGCTGCAACCAGAGGCCATGGCCGAAGGGCGCAGCGCCTCATCTGCTGGCAACGACGCATCCAACGTCCTCACCTCATCATTGAGCGTCGGGGAGGACCTGGGGCTCTTCGACAGTGAACGCAGCGGTCGCGGACTACGCCTATGGAACCTCAAAGACAGTATCCGTGACGATGTTGGGCGACTCCCGTCCGCAGACTCCCGCGGCTTCCGCAGCCTAGTACTCCGTCTGCTTGCAGCGAGAGCTTTGGAAGAGGTGAGGGCTGGGAACGCGCCGTCGGACGTCGCGCTCGCGCTGACCTGGGTACTGCTACGAGATCCTCTTGACCCTCTTTCGACCAACTGGGACAAGGGACCGGAAGCTGCGTTCGAGAACGCCGGCATGCGTACAGCTGTCAGGAATGCCGAGCAGTGGCGAGCCTTTCAGCGGTGGGCCCGGTCACTCGGGATCGCGACGGTCGCAGAGGTCGGCGGGCAGGAAGCCTACCTGTTGATGGACGCCAGCAAGGCCCTGCTCGACGTACTCGGCAGGCTTCCGCAGCAGGAGCGCGCCGAGCAGTGGTTCCGCCAACTACAGGAGATCCTGCCGGTGCTCGGCCATCCGATCCTCGTGTCGGCCCTGCCCGAGGGCAGTGCGAGACCTCAGGGAATCCCGGCATCGCTTGCGCTGGCCGTGCAGAAGCTGAAGCGCCGAGGAGTGCTTGATCTCGCCTTGTCCGCCGACGCGAGCGCCGCAGCCGTCCTGAGAATCGGCGGCCAGAGTTTGCGGATCGGCGAGGTACGTGTCGCGGAGGTGACCGGATGAACAGCACGATGAAGGGTTTCCGCTGCTGGACGACCGGGGACGTGCGCCAGACGGTCTACTCCGACATCGGGGCGCTGCCCAGCGACGCAGACGCAGTCTTCCTCGCCGCACACACGCCCATGGTCGTGTCACACCCCAAGGGGGAGCAACTTCCGGGCGGTGGCTCCGACGAGCGCCAGGTCCTGCGGGCCCTACAGGCGCACATCGGAGATCCCGACCGGAACACGCTGATCGCGGTCACCGGTGAATCGGGGGCCGGCAAGAGCCATGTGGTCCGGTGGGTGAATGCACACCTAGACCCGGACGCTCGATACCACATCCTCTATGTGCCGCGGGCAGTGCAGACCATCCGCGAGCTACTCCGGCGTATCGTCAGCGGTCTCCCCGGCGGCGGCGGACAGGACTTGATGAAACGCATCGACGCGGCCGTCGGAAAGACGACGCCTGCCGAGTTGCAGGACCGCCTGCTGGAAGGGATGCGACTCGCCCTTACCTGGACACTCGAGCCACAGGCAGGAAGCAACGACGAGGACCCGGACAAGCGGAGCGCTCGGGAGGAGCGCAACAACCTCCTGGGAGAGCCGGACGAGAACGGAAAGCGCCGCGACGGACTGGCCGATCTTCTGGTCCTGCCACAGGTGAACCGGGTCCTTCTCAGACCAGGTGGATTACTCGACAACGTCGTGCAGTCGATCTTCGCACAGACCTCCCGGCGGGATGAACAGCAGGAGCGGTTCGAGGATGCGGATCTACCGCTGCGTGTGCCGGGTGTGCGGAGAGAGTTGGCAGGAAACGGCAACCTTCGTGTCCTCTGGGATCAGATCACGCTGGATCCCGAACCGGCGTTGCGGTTGCTGGAAGAGGCACTGCGCAAGGCCTTACCCAGGACCATCGGTCTGCACGACCACACCGGCGAGACCCTGAGCCTTCTGTTTCAGCACTCCCGGCAAGCGCTCCGCAAACAGGGACGCGAACTGATCCTCCTCTTCGAGGACCTCGCTCAATTCGGCCTGGTTGATGGCGAACTGTACGATCAGTTCGTCATCCAACCCGGATCCGACATGGCTCCACTACGCGTCCTCTTCGCGGTGACCGAGCACCGCTACGCAGACTTCCCAGAGACGGTACAGACGCGCATCACGCACCGGTTCAAGGTCGACACCTTCCCCCTCGAGGATCGTGACGCCTTTGTGGCGCGGTATCTGAACCTCGTCCGCCTCGGGCGTAAGGGCGTCGAAGTCGCCTGGTCTGCGGCGCGCAACAGCGGAACGGAGGACTGGGTCCCCAACGCCTGTGATACTCGCGAGGAGGGGTTGGCATGCCGCTTTCGCAGTGAATGCCACGCCGGCTTTGGCACCACGGATGTCCCGGAACTGGGCAGGGTCGGGCTCTACCCATACAACAGCATCGCACTGAGGCGGTCTCTTGAGGCCCGGGGCTCGGATGCGACGCCGAGGCAGATCCTGGACGTCGGCGTATCAGAGGCGCTCGTTGAGGCTGAACCCCACATCGCCCGCGGCACCTATCCCCACGAGCGCGTGCGCGAGCGTTTCGACTTCAAGGTTCAACGTGGGAAGGAGACCCTGCTCGGCGGCCGGGCCGGCGACGACGCGGAGCGGCTGTACCGAGCCATCGTGATCTGGGGCGACGAGGAGCCTCTGCCGTCGGCGGTTCTCGAGGCCTTCGGGCTAGGCAACGGAGCACCACGGAAGCCACAGGCACCGGCGATCGTCTCGCCCAAGCGGCGCGAGGAACCGGCGCGTGTGCAACCCAGTCCTCTCTCGGACCTCTTTCAGTGGCAGAACGGTGTGCGCCTTCCGGATAACCAGGTCGACCTCTATCGGGGCATCCTTCACCGTCTCGTGTCCTCGCGCCTCGACCTGGACCTGGACCTGTTCCACACCCTGAACGGGCACGGCGCTGAGATTCTCAATGGCCTCTTCAACCGGCAATCCTTCGACTTCGGCTCCGACGCGCGTGGCCGACCTGCAGGGGCCGGGAGACTACACTTCGAACTAGGGCGTACCGCGGAGGACATCCGGGTCCTGATTGCCGCGCGATGGTTCGTGGACAATGGGCACTGGCTCCCGGACAAGGGCAAATGGCCGTGGCCGGAGGGCTACGATCCGGTCGAGATGATGCTCAGCCTCGAAGAGCGATTCGATCACTGGGCTGAACTCGTCCGCACGGCGTTCCGGGATCGCGTCGGCGGACGGGACCTGGCGTGCGCGTCGGTGGGCACCCGAGCAGTCGCGCTGCTGGCCGCCGGAGCCTCGCCCGACCAATTCCGCGACGTCGGCGCTGTGCTGGCTGAGACCGCCGGAGCGGTCATCAAGAGCACACCGGGTTGGGCGGCCGTCGACGGCACGGCACGTGACGTGCTACGACGTGTAACAGCGACTGACCTGGTGGGACAACTCGCCGCGGTGCGGCAAGGACCGACCGGCAAACCGCAACTCATCGATGCCGCCGAGCTTGAGGCTGGGCTTCAACGAGTCCTGAGCGAACCGACGGAGCACCTCAGAACGGTGGCGGTGCGATACGCCGACGCTGAGCCGGTTGTCGCCAAGGCAGCGCAGGATCTGCTGTCCGCCATCGAAGGAGAGACTGCAAGCTTCCTGGCGGAGGTGGCCGCGGCCGTCAAGGAGTTGGCTGGCGGGCTCGAAGGGCAGACGCCGACGTCCGTTGCCCAGGCGGCGAAGGAGGTGGGGAAGCGCGCTCTCGACAATCACCTGTTCCGTCCTCATGACGGCTGGTACGCGTTCAGCAACGCACTTGATCGGCTCGAGGTCCTGCCACATCACCTGCCGCTCAACTGGCAGGCAGACGTCGGAGAGCCAGCCGCGCAGGAGGCACTGAGCATCCAGCACTGGGCGCGAAAGGCGGTCGTGGGTGCGCAGGACCTCGAGGTGGTCCGGCAAGCAATGGCAGCCACACGCCGAGAGTGCGCCCGCAGCGGAGGTCAGGCCGGCGATCTGGGTCAGTTGTCCGCGACAGTGCGCCGGAAGCTCAGTCAGGTTGAGGCGCTCCTCCAAGCCTTGAGTACCGCGGAGGCGAAGAATGGCTGACGTCACGACGTGGATCAGGGAGACCCGGGAGGCGGTCGACCAGGCCAGCGACAGCCTGCTGCTACAGGCTGACCTTGACGCTTTTGGCCAGTTCGACGAGCAACTCGAGGATGCCCTTCGGGAGCTCACGGCATTGGCGCAGGCTGCGGTCCTCGGCCGTGGCGACTGGTGGGCCGGCGTGGATGCCACGCCGGATCTCTGGACTCAACTGCGGTCGGCACAAAGCGAGTTGGACAAACGACAGTTGGGTTCGGTCGTAAACCTGCTCAACAGGCTGAGGACCCAGGCGCGGGACGCCGTGAAGGACGGGTGGAGCACTTATGTCGCGTCCCGGGCTGGCAATGCTCTCGAGCTCCGAGACCTGGTGAGGGCACTTGCCGGTGTCGAGGGTCTTGAGGATGTCGCGCCCAAGCTCGATGCTGCCCTCGGCGACTTGGCGCGGCTTCAACGAAAGCCGCCCGACGCCGACTCGGTGCGGGTGCTCGCGGAGGTCACGGAACTCCTGGCGCTTCTAGAGCAGCGACTCCCTCCGGCAGTGAAGGGGTTTGTTTCTGCGGCGACACAGGGCGGCGCCGCACTCGACCTGGTCAACGACGACGTGCGGAATTGGCTGGTCGACAACAACGCCCTTTACAACTTCCGGGTGGTGCCGGGGCGGCCTCAGGACGGCCACGGTGGGTGAACCAGCGCTCGAAGCGCTCACGACCATCGAACTCCGTGAGGCGGAACTGCTCGCGTGGGGAGCGGTTGGCGCCGAGTGGACCGAGGACGAAGCCCTGGCGCTGTTGGCGGACCATGACGAACCGACGGCTCTGCTGCGTGAACTGGTCGACGCCGCGCTCGTCGTCCTCTCCCCAACCGGCGGCTACCGGTCCCGCAGCGCCGAAACGGTACGTCTGCTTGCCACGTTGCGTCAGGCGTTCCCGGGAAGACGAGTTACCGAGGGACGGCCGCTGGTGCTGGATCACCGGTTTCTCCATCGGCCGCGGAGGCGCCCCAAACGGGACATAGCTGCCGGTCAAGTGCTCGCGGAAATCCGCGGGTCCCTGGGTTCGGCAGGCGTCGCCGCGGCCAGGCGGCTCATCCCCGAGACGTTGTCCGGATTTCAGCAGCGGAGCACAACGGCTGTGCTGGAGGCGCTGGGCAGCCGTCAACAGGCGGGAGCGATGATCACCGCTGGGACCGGCAGTGGGAAGTCGTTGGCCTTTTACCTTCCATTGATCAGTTGGTTGGCGGACCAGACGGCGACGAGGCGGAGTGGGTCACCAGGTGGCACTTTAGCTCTGGCCCTGTATCCCCGTAACGAGCTGCTCAAGGACCAGCTGCGAACGCTGGTGGGGTACGCGAAGCGCCTCGGCGGAACCCACGGTTCACGCGGTGTGGGGTTGAGCATCGCCACGTGGTTCGGCCCCACCCCCGCCTCCGCCTACCACGTTCAGAAGGGCTGGGCTGAGGGCTGGGAGAAGCGCGGAAGGGGCTACGTCTGTCCGTACCTGCGGTGTCTCGAATGCGACGCGGACCTGGTATGGCCGGAGGCTGACTGCCGTGCTGGCGACGAGCGGCTGGTGTGCAGCTCCTCCTCATGCAAGGCGGAGGTGGAAGGGAAGTACCTGAGGCTGACGCGCGACCGCGCTCGGCAGCAACCTGCCGATCTCATGCTCAGCACGACAGAGTCGCTCAACCGGCAACTCGCCGCCCCGGGCAACCTCGGCGCATTCGGCATCCGTCCGGCGACCCTCGCCGCCGTCCTGTTGGACGAGGTGCACACGTATGAGGGCACCTCTGGGGCGCAGAACGCCCTCCTGCTGCGCAGGCTCAAACACAGGCTGGGTCGTACTCCTGTCTGGGTCGGCCTGTCGGCGACGCTGCGTAACGCGGGTGACTTCTTCTCCCGGCTCGTAGATTTGCCGCCGAGTGCCGTCACGGTCGTCGAGCCAGACGTCGGCGAGTTGGCGGAGTCAGGGGCCGAGTACCTCCTGGCGCTTCGCCACGACCCACACTCCGGGACGGGTACGCTCTCCACCACCATCCAGGCCTGCATGGCGCTCGCTCGCTGCCTCGACTCTACCGCGGATGACCCGTTCAACCCACCACCCTCGTCCGGCGGCGCCTTCGGCAGTCGGCTGTTCGCCTTCACCGACAAGCTTGACAGCACCAACCGGCTCTACTGGGACCTTCTGAACGCCGAAGGCTGGCGGTGGCCGGGGAAGCTTCTGAAACGCCGCCCGCAGACCCTCGCTCACCTGCGCGGGGCAGTGCAGGGACGGATGGCGGCGGACCGCCGGGAGGCAACCGGTGACCGCGACCCCGACGGGCAATGGTGGTGGCTGCCGGACCACCTGGGTCACGGCGTGGAGGCGGACCGACCCTTGCGGATTGGCCGCACCAGCTCGCAGGACCGGGGAGTCGCCACCACCGCTCAGGTGATCGTCGCAACCGCAACCCTCGAGGTCGGGTATGACGACGACCGGGTGGGCGCAGTCCTGCAGCATAAGGCACCACACGACGCCGCGCAGTTCCTGCAGCGCAAGGGCCGCGCCGGACGAGTGCCGTCGATGCGGCCGTGGACCGCGGTAGTGCTCAGCGACTGGGGCCGGGACCGCCAGGCGTGGGACGCCTACGACGCCCTGTTCGACCCGGATTTGCCGCCGCGAAACCTCCCCATCGAGAACTTCTACGTACTGAGGATCCAGGCGGTCTACGCTCTTCTCGACTGGTTGTCCATAGAGCTGGGTTACTCCGCCGGTGAATCCACCTGGGAAGATCTGGCAGGTCCCGCCTCGGCGCTGTTTCGCGAGAACCCCAGAAAGCAGTCCGAGGCGCGTAGCCGGCAGGCCGCCCTGTTAGCTTTGCTCGATCGGCTGTTGCGCCCCGGTCCGGAACGAGAGCGGCTTCGTCGCCACCTGCGAGACGCGCTCGCCATCGGCATCGGTGAATGGGCGGACTCGGTCGTCGACACCCTCCTGTGGGACGCACCCAGGCCCCTGCTGCTGGCCGTTGTGCCCACGATGCGTCGTCAACTGCGGGACCAGTGGCGGGGCGAGGAGCCGCTGGAGGACAACGCCGGCCTGCGGACGCGCACCCCGCTGCGGCAGTTTGTGCCGGGCAACCTCTTCGACGACCTCCTGGTACCTGACGTCGAGTTGCAGGTGCCTGGGCGTGGTGACGAGGTGGACGTCGCGCACCTCCCGGCCCTGAGGGTGCTGAACGAATTCTGCCCGGGCAACGTGAGCAGGCACTTCGGCGTGTGGGCGACGAACAAGCGGCACTGGCTGCCGCTGCCCACCACTGCTCCCGGCGAGCAGGAACTGCTGGTCGACGTGGAGAGCACTTACCGTGCTGCGCTGGTGGACCTCGTCGACGATGACGATGACCGGGTGGCCGTCTATGCGCCGATGGCAGCAGCGCTGGAGCCTGTCCTCGACAGCGTCCGGGACGCGTCCAGCGTCCGCCCCGAGTGGCGCTTCCACGTATCGGCCCTCGGCGGTGGATCCCCGGTGCGGCTCGCCCGGAGAGCCAGCCGGATGCTCGAGGCGGTCACCGCCCACCTCCATGTCCAAGGCGGTGGGGTGCGGACCGTGCGGTACGCCAGGACAGCACGCGGGACGGTGTGGGAGCCTCGCCCTCGACCGGTCGCCCTGAGATTCGGTATTACCGGAGAGCAGGGGTGGCTGCCGGCAGCCGTGGGTGTGGACATGCAGTGCGACGCCTTGGAGGGCAGGGTCAGGATCCCCGACGGCATCCAGCCCCCCACTCCCCCGGAGCGATCACAGCGCCTCCGGCACCGGCTCGAGGTCGAAGCTGATCTCCCAGACGCCATGTCAGTCTTCGACCGGGACACTCTCGTCGACGTAGTACTTCTAGCAGCCACGTCGGAGCAGGTCGAGAGTGGGAAGCCGTTGGGCGAGTCAGGACTGGCTGGCGCGTTGCGGCAGGCAGCCGAGACGTTGGGGCTGACGGTTCCGGACGAGACCGGCGAGCGAAGCGAAAACGACGAGCGGCGCTGGGAGAGCTGGCTCGGCGATCCCACCCTGCTCTCTGCCGTGCACGACTCGCTGAAGGAGATCTCGGGAGACGAGCGGTCGCCGGCGTGGACCACGTGGTGGCACAGGCGGTTCACCCTGTCGGTGGCCCAACTCGCCCTGGCTGCGCTCTCGACGCTGTGCCCCGGGGTCGACATCGACGACCTCATGATCGACCTGTCCCCCGAAGACGACAGCGCCTTTTGGATCTCGGAGCCCTCGCCCGGTGGGACGGGGCACGTGGAGGCATTCCAGTGGCTCCTCGCGGAGAATCCGGAGGCGTTCGCGCACGCGCTCGAGGACGGGCTCACCCCGTCCGAGGCGGAGACCATGGACGAGGAGCTCAGCCTGCTGGTACGCACGGAGGCAGCCGAGGTGCGGGCAGCGCTTGACGAGCTCCGGACCTCTTGGCGTAACGGCCACGCTGTTGTCGCCCGCGCAACGGAGCGGGTTGACGAGGTGGCACAGACGCAGGATCTCGCCCTGGGCGGTCCGGCCCGATCCGCGCTGAGCACCCGTCTTGCCGGGCCGGGCGCCCATCCTCGCCTCTTGGCAGAGGTCGCATCGTGGCTGGATCTGCGGGACCACGCGGCCGAGCAAGCTGGGATCGAGGTGAGCGCGCGGACCCTGGGGGCGCTGCTGGCCGACCACGTGGACCTCGACCAGGTGCTTCATCTTGGAGCCGGGGTGACTGCACAACGGCGGGCTCGCGCGGTGTCCAACGTACTGTGGCCGTGGGGTCAGGCCGCCCAACCAACCGTCTCCTCCAACCCCTACGGTCCCCGCCTTGCGGCGTCGTTTCCCCTTGTGCGGGAGCACGTGGATCTCGGACCGGTCGTGTTCGACGTCGCGCCGTGGGATGACAAGCGGCGCAAGGAACTCCACGACATGCTGATCGAGCAGGGTGAGGTGGCGCTGCGGGTCGGGCACGCCGATCGGGAGGTCCTGCGGTCTGCCGTCTTGGACCTGCAGACCCAACCGGTCGAAGTCGGGGCGCTCCTGTGTCATCCGGTGATCCTGGGCGTACGGAGGACGGTCCGCTTCCTGGAGGCCCGGGTGTTGCTGCGGGAGTCGCTGTGAACAGGGTGATTCGCAAGTCCAAGGCGCAGAGCGCGAGTGAGGTACTGGACCTGCTCGGCGCGCTGTTCGCTGCGGAACTCGTCAATCCCAGCAAGTGTCTGTGGCTGGTGTCGCCGTGGATCTCCGATGTTGAAGTGGTCGATAACCGTGGCGGCACCTATCCGGCCCTGACCCGTTACGGACGCCGGCGTATCCGGCTCGCTGAGGTCCTCACCAGCTTGGCGGCCGAGGGGACGCGGGTGGTGATCGCCACGACGTCTGACGCCCACAACGACACGTTCCGCCGTCGCCTTGAACGTCTTTCCGTCGACATGCGGGTCACCGACCAGGTCACGATCGTCGTGAACGGCACCCGCAGCCTGCACACCAAAGCCCTGACCAGCGACGACTACGCCCTGGTTGGCAGTATGAACATCACCTACAACGGCATCCTGCTCAACGAGGAGCAGGTGGAGCTGAGGCGCGAGCCCACCTACGTTGCCCAGGCGCGGATGGACGCCTTCGACCGCTTCGGGGGTGTGCTGTGACGCTGCTCGAGACGCTGCAAGTGGGCATGGGAGACCCGGCCCGCTTTAAGGGGCTCCGCCAGCGGGTGGAGATGCTAGTAGAGGGGCAGGCGCGGGGCTGGGTCAGCGGCTCCAGCGGCTGGCTGGTCGTCCCGCTCCAGCGCCACCCCCAGGGCTTCTACCTTCTGTCCGAGGACCGGGAGGGGCAGCGTCGGGGACGCGAGGTGTTACAGGCGTTCCTCGGCCCGGCGACTGCGGTCATCGAGGCGGTACAGCTCTCGCCCGGGGCGGAGCAGGCTGACCGGTCCCTGCAGGCCGCGGGCTTGGTGCAACTGTCGTATGTGCGCCGGATCGATTCCGCACCCGGCGAGTTGCTCGACCGGCTGGAAGACGCGGTCTCCACCGCCAAGGGCAGGGACGCGCGGCTACGCCCTATCCGGCCCTCGCACGTCGACCTGCTGCGTGACTTCCGACTTGCCCTGCTGCAGCGGGACAGTCGACTTGCTGAGCAGGCGCTGCAGGACCTTCGCCTGACTGGGCAGCTCAGCGCCGAGAACCTCCGGTTCCTGCACATCGAACTTCTCGGCGAACTCGGGCGGTGGCGCGAGCTCCGCGAGCTGCCGTATCTGGCCGAGCTGCTGCGGACGCGTCGATCTCGCACGGTTAACGAAGTCCTTCTCGAAATGCTGTGGTGGACCGAGGTGGCCGACCTGTGGGCAGGCGGTCTTACCCCACAGGACGTGTACGAGAACGCCCAGCTCGGTGCCCGTTACGGCGCCGTCCTCGCCGCGGTCGACGTCCCGTCCAGCGCCGGTGGCCGTGCGGTCGCCGCCGTGGACGCTCTGGCGCGGGGTGACGACGAACGATTCCTGCGACTGCTACACGTCGCTGACGATGCCGAGCAGGAGCGGCTCCACCGCTTGGCTGCGGTCGCGCAGCCTACGGCCCAGCCGACGGCGATCGGCAGCGACGATATCCGAGCGTTGTTCGAGGGCAGCCAGTACGAGGCGGTCATACAGGCTTTCCTCAACACCGCCGACCCTGACATCGCCGAATTCGCAGTGCAGGCCGTCCTCGACAAGCAGGACAGCGGCAATGGCCCTGCCGTGCTCGAAGTCGTCCAGGCACTCGTCGGGGAGGAACGGCTAAGCCTCGACCGGCGGCTTCGCCGGGACATCGACGACCTCGCCCGGTTCGTCGATGGCGCCTGCCGGGGTTGGATCGAATGGTGCTTGCGGCTAGGCGGGGACGAACGCTGGCCAGAAGCGGCGGAGGTCCTGCGTATGCAGCACGCACAATGGGAGGGCCTTCGAACGCTGCCGGCTTCCAAGCTGAGTGGGTTGGCGAGCGGCGTGTTGGACGCCTGGACGGGCGTCAACGCGGACCAGGTGGCGGTAGTGCTTGACCTCCTCTGTCTGGCCGCTGCCGATGCAGCTTCGACAGCTCAGGCGGTAGAGTTCTGTGACACCGTCCTGGAAGTGCTGGCGGACCAGCAAAACATGAGCGGGCCGGTACGCGAGGCGTACCTGGTTCTGCTCGAGCAGCTACTGCAGGCGGCTCCGGCAGAGAGTCGTTATCTGGAGTTGCTGGGCCAAGTGGCCGTCGTCTGGCGGCGGGTGGCCTCACCGACCGTGTTCGACTGGGGTCTCGCTCTCGTCGAGGTCCTGTTAACTGCTCCCGCTCCAAACCTCGGCAGCCGGGACGCGACCGTAATGGAGGTCCTGAGTAGAGGACAGGACTTCCAGAAGCGGCTCAGCCTGCGGCAGCGCTCGGAGTTGCAGGCGCTAGCCGAAGAGGTTGGTCTGCCGTTCCAGTCCGTGCAAGAGCCGACGGAGAAGACGGAAGAACTGTGGCGTCAACTTGATGGTCGAGTAGTTGGGCTGTATTCGCTTCTACCAAGAGCCGCAGAATCACTCGAGAAACGTCTGTCTCGATTGTGTTCGCCCAGAGCAGTTGAGGGAAACGCCGACACGGTATCCACTACTGCATTGCAGTCGCTCGCGCGTCGCGCTGACTATCTGATTGTGGATACCTGGCATGCATCCCATTCTGCCACCGGCGCCATCGACGCCGTCCGGACGAGGAGTCGACAAATCTTACCGCGGGGACGTGGCGTGACGGCGTTCCTGCAGGCGTTGGAGCAGTCGCTGTCTGCACCGACGATGGTTGAGTAGAGTTTACTTGATTGGAAGCGCCGCCAATAGTTTCTGGCAATTGGTCGCGTTGGTGCGGTCTTGAACTTAACGGCTAAGACCGCACCAACGCTATTCGCTCTAGGTGAACAAGAGGGCTGCTAAAAAAGTCGACTCGATCGGTCGTGTCGTTTTCCATGCTTGGCGTAGTACGTCGACACCAAGAAGTCGGTAATCCGCTGGATGTCGCGCGGGGTGTTCTGGACGTCGTTCCACCGACGAGGAATGCCGTCGCCGAGATCCCAGGTGCCTTCGGTCCAGCGGCAGTAGTCCTTCACCGTCTTCAGCCCTGCGGCAAATCCCTGCACGTCTGGGACGTCCTCGCTACTGCCGCTCGTGTCGGCGATGGCATCCATCAGGTAGCCCATGCTGATGATCCCGGCGCCGTGCATCAATCGCGACTTGCGAGGGGGCTTGCCCCACGCATCCTCACCGAAGACCTCCCGTACCGCCGTCCAGAAGTCGCTTAGTACGGTCACCATCAGTCCGATGTTGGGCAGCGTCCCGTCGCTTCCGCGGAACCGGTACAGGACACCATCCGAGATGCTGTTCTCGAGCATGCGCAGCATGGAGTTGTCCTTGATGACACCCGTGGGATTGGTTGGCGTCTGGATCATGTGACGTAGCGGCGAACGCTCCTCGAAGTTGAGCCGCTCAAGGACCGTCGCGGGAAGTTGCCGTACGCGTAGTTGGTTCGGTAGCGGGCCGGACGCCGCCGGGAGTAACTCGTGGATCAGGCCCTTGGGAAGCGGCTTCGTGGAGTTGACCAGGATGAACTGCGACCGGTGGTCGGCCTGGTCGGCGGTGATGAAGGCGGTGACGCAGATAGGGAAGGCCGTGACTTCCGCGTCGCGGATGGCGGCGCAACGCTGCTGGCCGTCCACGATGAAGCCAGGCTTGTCGGCCTCCTCCCAGTCCTCGCTCACGGGTACTAGGAGGGTTCCCATGCGGACGTAGCCGGGTCCGTCGGTAGCGGTGTCGTCGGAAGGGACGAAGCGAACTCGGTCGTCGAAGGCGACGACGATCGCGTTGGGCAGCAGGGGGCTGTCGTCGGACTCCACGTAGCGGCGGATCGCCGCCACGTGGGCCAGGACCTCGGGCCGTTGGTAGCCGTGCAGTTGCTGCTGGCTGTCGCGTCGGACCCGCGACACAGCGGCGAACGACGGGACTTGCTTGCCGTCCACCGCAAAGGTGTAGAGACGGCGGTTCGGGCCCTGCCTGATCTCGAGAGCTGGAAGATGCAGCACCTGCCTGTGGCTCGCTGCCATGGCGCTCTCGTCTCCCTGCTTAGTCACGGTCGTCATCTCCAAGCTGCCGGCGCAGTCGCCGCCCGAATACGTGTAGGTTGTGGAAGCCGCGGCGCTTGTTGCGTTCCGCCCCGCGGAAGATGATTGTTTCGATGCCGGCCTTGGTGCAGATCGAGCAGTCGCATGCCTGCCACGGCCGATTCTCGAGTGTGTCGCGGTACTGACTGCTCCTGTCCGCCTTGCCGTCCCATACCTCGCTGTAGGCGACGAGCGCCTCCAGGGCTACCTCTACGTCGACCTCGCCCCTGTCGAATTCTCGAAGGCGTGTCAGTGCGGCGCGTTCCAACTGCATGGCCCGCCCTTGGCTGATCTCGCCTGAACGAATCCGTGCCTTGAGCTTCGCGTTCCCGTCGACCTGGGGGACGCGGAGCGCCACGTAGGTCCGGTCGAGCGCGTAGTAGTTGTCCCGGTCATCCTTGAACGCCTGCCGGAAGGGCGACGTGCTGTCGAAACTCTTCACGCCGTGGCCGGCGAAGGTCGGGATTTCGTCGACGCGGCTGATACCTAGGAGATGCAACTGCGTGTCGGGTTCGCGTACGTCGTCGATGGCGCGGAGGCAGGCGAGGATCTCCTTCGTCTTCAGCGGAACCATGCCACCGACCGCAATTCGTCGATATCCGATCCGTTGGAGTTCCACCACCGCATAAGCGTATGACTCCGGGCTCCAGCCCTGAGTCACCCCGAGAGGCGTGAAGTGAACGTCGCTTGCTGTACAGCGTTGCCAGAATTCTGCGGCAAGATTGAGCGTGATCTGCTGCCGGCGAACCCACTCCTTGGCCGCCTCGTCGGTTCGGAGGACCTTCGGCTCGTATTGAAAGATGACGTGGTCGACGGAGATGCCGTAGTCGAACCCGCACCCCTCGTAGAAGCCGATCACCTCTTCGACCGTATAGGGCGGATACTCCTCGCCAACGTACGAGAAGGCTCCACAGTCGCCCATGATCTTCAGCGGGGCGCTGCCGTTGTCGAGGCGGAAGAACTTCCGCGCCCCTTCCCGGTACAGCCTGTGGCGCTGGGGCAGGGTGTACTTGCCGGTGCTGGAGCCGGCGGTCCCGTCCACGATGGCTTTGGAGACCAGGAGGCCGTTGAACGGCGGCGGCTTCAACACTTCGTGGGCGTACAGATCGTCGCGTTGGCGTACCCGGAACGGGTCGCGTTCCTCGGTAAGGAAGTTGAACGTGGGGTCTACCTGGTCCTGGCTATCGGGAAAGAAGAACTTCATCGAATTCCCGCCCGTTCGTTCAGGTAAACGCGGATGAGGTAGTTGGACAGCTCCTGCACGTGTCGGGATACGTTCTCGATCTCGTTCCAACGAAGGTTGAGCTCGCCCCACGTTCCTCCCGTCCACTGACAGTGCGGAGCGATCACTGCGAGGTGCTTGCTGACCAGTTGTGGCGCCTCGGGGAGGCGGGGGTCCACAGTGCCCAACACCCTATCCATCAGTCGTCCCATGGCCCTTATGCCCGCTCCATGCATGAGGCGGCTCTTGGTGGGCGGCTTGCCCCATGCGTCAGGAAAGGTGTCACGGACCGCTGACCAATAGGTGCAGAGTGCCTGGAGGATCCCGTCGAAGTCCGTCTCGTTGCGGGCGACGTCGCGGTAGGGGAAGAGGCAGCCGGCCGGTGAGGTGAGGCTCTCCTGGATCATCTCGACGACGAGGGTGTCTGTGATCACGGCGTTCGGTGCCTGCTGGCGGTTGGTTGACGCCCGTTTGATCAGCCCGTAGAAGGGCGATGCCTTGTCGGCATTCAGGACGTCACACAGCGCCGAGGGCGCCTTCTTGATGGCGAGTCGCGGGGGTAGTGGGCTGTCGACCTCCGGCAGTAGCTCGGTCACGAGGCCCCGCGGTAACGGACGGGTGTTGTTGATCCGTAGGAACTGGTCGCGCTGGAATCCGACGCTGTCCGCGACAAACGCGGTTACCGGTACCGGAAACTGCTGCCGCTGGGTACGGGACAGCGCGAGAGCCCGCTGTTGCCCATCGACGATCCAAGCGGGCTTGGGCTTGCCGGGTTGCGGCAAGGGAATGCTGAGCACCCCGGAGGTGGCGAGTCCGTCCCCGGCACCCGGTCCTCTGCTCGACTGGAACCGCACGTTGGAGGACAGGGCCAGGATGATGGGATTGGGGAAGACAGCGGCCTCGGTGTTGAGGTAGTCGACGATCTCTTGAATGTGCTTACGTACCTGTGGACGTTGGTAGCCGATGAGCTTCCCAGCGTCGTCCCGACTGACCCGGGAGATGTCCGCGATTTGCAGGACCTCTTCCGCTTGGAGTGCGAAGAGATAGAGGGCCGGGGTGCCGGGCTGGGCGATTCGCAGAGCACGGCGCGCTACGGTCTTGGAGTCGTGTGCGGGGGGCATCAGCGGCGCACGTCCAATTCGATTGCGTCAAAGATTTGCTTGAAACGTCCCTGCTCACATGACTTGCCGGAGTCCCGTAGCTGTCGGAGCAGGCGCGTTGCCGAGGTTGGTCCGGCCGCTGCGAGTGGCCGGATGAAAGCCTTGACCTCATCGTCGGTCATGCGCTCGCGATGAGCCCGAGGTGCTGGCGGGGGCGCTGTGGCTGCCAGTTCATGAGCCAGGGCGCGGAGGTGGGAGCGGCGGTGGGTGCCGGGATCCGCGTTAACGAGGCCGAGGAGGCGCTGCGCTACCCGGACGTTAAGGGCGAGCAGGCTCCCGCCGACCGCCGGCCTCATTAGAGCGGTTACGCCGACGACAAGTTCGTCCAGGTTGGGATCCGCCTGGGCCGGCCCGACGATCGTCAGCCGTTGTGGGTCGCTCACCTGCCCCGCCGCTCTACGGAGATCGTCACTGCACGCCCGAAGATAGGTGTCCGACAGGACGGCGATGATCGTGTCGTCGGGGTTCGTGCGGGCAAGGTCGTAGAACGACCGCGGCGCGCCGGGTTCCGGGCCGACCCATTCGCTAAGCCCGCGCCACCAGTCGCGGTTCTCGGCCGCCCTGCGCCCGACCGAGTCTGCCTCCCGCGTCGTGAAGGTCGCGGCATAGGGACGGACCTGTGCGGTGGCGGGGATCAATCCGTAACCCGCCGAGCAGACCCACAGTTGCGCTTCCGCGCGTACCGAGGTGGCCAGTTGACGTGCCGCCGCCCAATGCTCGCCGGCATAGAGTGAGGCGGCGGCAGTGGAAGGTTGGCCGGGTTCGGACAGTCGTCGAAGCCACTCCGCCAGCCTTTGCTTCGGCAGGTACTCCGACAGGACTCCGACGCGCAGGTCGGCTGGAACCGCGAGACTCTTACGGTTGGTGCAGGTCACGACGATGTGTACGCGTGCCGATCCTTCCGCCCGGTTGCTCTCCCGGGCCGCGCCTGGTGGATGCTCGTCGGCCGTCGCTTCCGTCACGAGGCATCGCCGCGGTAGACGGCGCCCGAGGTGCAGGTCTCCCTGACCACGATGGCTGATAGCGGCAGCTGATCGACAAGTCTCGCCCAGATCCATTGCGCCAGCACTTCGCTCGTCGGGTTCTCGAGACCCGGCACCTCGTTCAGGTAGTAGTGGTCCAGTTGATCCAGGATGGGGCGGAACGCCGCCTTGATGTCACCGAAGTCCATAACCCAGCCCGAAGATGCACCTACCTCGCCCCGTACGTGCAGTTCAACCCGGTAGGAGTGGCCGTGGAGACGGGCGCACTTGTGCCCCTCGGGCACGTGAGGCAGTTGATGAGCGGCTTCAAAGGTGAACTCGCGAAAGATTTCCATCACGCAATCCCGATGTACTTGTGCGTCTGCAGGCTCAGCGACCATTGAGGATGGGCAAGGCAGTAATCGATAGCGGCTCGGGTGTTCGCTGCCTGGTCCGGTCCGTCCATCGGTTGCAGGAGGAAGTGGCCGAAATTCAGGTCCTCGAATCGTTCGGGCTCTGCGCCATGCTGGGGGTACACGAGCTTGAGTTCTTCACCCCTCCGAAGAACGAGGTCTGTCCCCGCTTTCGGGCTGACGCAAATCCACTCGATGCCGGCCGGTGCGGGCCGCGTCCCGTTGGTCTCGATAGCGATCTCGAAGCCTTGCTCGTGTAGCGCTTCGACGGCAGCGGCGTCGAGTTGCAGCAGAGGCTCACCGCCCGTGCAGACGACGTACGGCCTGCTTCTCGGGTGGGCTGCACCTGCCCATGTCTTAGCCACTGCGGCAGCAAGGTCTTGCGCCGACTGGAAGCGTCCTCCTCCTGGCCCGTCCGTACCGACAAAGTCGGTATCGCAGAACTGACAGATGGCCCGGTGGCGGTCCTTCTCTCGGCCCGTCCACAGGTTGCAGCTAGTGAACCGGCAAAAGACAGCCGGCCTCCCGGCATGCGTGCCCTCGCCCTGCAGTGTGTAGAAGATCTCTTTGACCCGGTACGCAGACCTCAAGATGCGCCGCCGAGGACGGGATCCGACATGCCGAGCTCGGCAAATCCGCGGATACGGAGCAGGCAGGAGTCGCAGCTGCCGCACGGCCGGCCGTCGACGGGGTCGTAGCAACTATGCGTGAGCGAATAGTCCACGCCCAGGCTAAGGCCCAGCCGAATGGTGTCCGCTTTTGTGAGGTGGATGAGCGGGGTGTGGATCTTCATTCGCTGGCTGCCTTCGACGCCCGCCTTGGTGGCAAGGTTCGCCATACGCTCGTAGGCCTCGATGTACTCGGGCCGGCAGTCGGGGTAGCCGCTGTAGTCGAGTGCGCTCACCCCGATGAAGATGTCCGACGACCCAAGCGTCTCCGCCCAGGCGAGCGCGAACGACAGGAAGATGGTGTTCCGCGCTGGCACGTACGTGACAGGGATCTCGGTCCCGATCTCCTCCGCGCTCTCGTGATGAGGGACCGCGAGTTCGTCGTCGGTCAGCGCAGAGCCGCCAAAGATCCGGAGATCGATATCGGCGACCACATGACGCGTTGCCCCAAGAGCCTTCGCGACCCGCGCGGCGGCTTCTAGTTCCACGGTATGCCGCTGCCCATACCGGAAGCTGAGGGCGTTGGCCTCGAACCCCTCGTTCACGGCCACAGCAAGGGCCGTAGCCGAGTCGAGACCCCCGCTCAGCAGTACTACAGCTTGAGGCTTGGCTGCTGACATCTGAGGCTCCTCGCTTCGTCAACGGTCGAGAAACTGCAGTGGCTCGCTCAGCCAGCGGGTGTGCAGTTATGGCTCGCAGGTTGCGTCACGTTACCCGAGTACTGCGCGTTGTCGGAAGGTGGCCAGGGCGTGTCTTCGGAACTCGTTAGCTACTGGTCGAAGGTGCGGCACAAGCCCAGCCACGACGTGCGGCGCTCGTCGTGCTTGCGGTGGCGATGGCTTGAAGGCGGTGGCGGGCACGACGGCGATGGTGGTGGCCGGCGGATGTGGCTCGGGCTCACCGGGCTTCCGCCAATTGACCCGGGCGGGATACCTGGTCTGCTATGCCAGGGCCTCTCGGTCGATCCACGTCGCGGCGGTCGGCGTGGCGGTGAGGCAGACCGTTTAGCCGTCCTGTTGCAGCAAATCGATCAGCTCACCGATTCGCAGTACGGAAGGTGCGGCGCAGACGACAAGGGCGAGAATCCGACCTCCGGTCATTCGCAGGCCCGGGCCGCCGACGAGGCCGTCGGGTGGGGCAAGTCTGTCGTCAGGACCAGGAACTCCGGCGCGTTCTCCCAGCTCGGCCGCAGTCGAGCCTGCTGCGTCCAGTTCCACGAGTCGTAGGCGCGCCGGGCGATCGCGTTGTCGGGACGGACGAGCAGGGTGGCGCGCTGCTCGGTACGGCCGCTCAGTAGCTGGTCATGCAGTGCTTGCGCCACACCTCGGCGTCGCCAGTTGGCCCGTACGAGCAGTTCGCTGATCGCGAAGGTCCGCCGGCCGTCCTCGTCGGTGAACCCGGCGGGCACGTCACCCCTCAAGCCCTCCCACCATCGAGTCTGCGGCGGAAGCGGGAAGCCGTAGATGTAGCCGACCATCTCCCCGTCGACAACGGCGGTGACGAGCCGCCACCCGATGCGTTCCCGGTGTGCGCCGAGCTGGCGACGGTAGCGGTCCTCGCTGTAGAACTCACCCTCGTCGGCGTGCACCTCAAGATAGAGGCCCACGAGTTCGTCGACGAGCTTTTCGGCCTCATCGGCGGCGTAGGTCTGCAGTACGAGGTTGGCGATCATCGTGTCACCTGCTGGTCGTAAGCGTGTGTGAACTGTCGGACGGCAGCGGTCGGACGCTCCAGCCGGCCGAGGTTCGCCCTCACTCCGGCCAGGTGTCTCGCCACCCGCTGGGAACGCAGCCGGCTCACGGCGGGCAAGGCGTCCAGCGCCATCCGGGCCGCCTGGTTGACGTCGCCCTGCTGCCGGGTCGCCTCGATCAGGTGGACGGAGTACAGGATCTGGTTGCGCCGGTGTGCCGGGGATGGATTCATGGTGACCGCTCGAAAGGCGTCCGCTGCGCGCCCTGACTGGCCGAGGCACAGGTAGGAGAGCCCGCGAATGCCCTGGACCTCCTGGTTGTTGACGAAGTGCACGAAACCCTGGTCGTCGTCGTGCGGGCCGCGGTCCAACTCGTGGCGGGCCTTGGCCATGGCCCGCTCGTAGCCACTCGCATCATTCAGCACAGCGAACGTGTGCGCCCGCCGGAGATGCAGGAGGCTCCGCAGACGAGGGGTGGCCCAGCCGGCGGACGCCCGTAGCGCCGCCTCGGCACAGTGCAGAGACTCGATCGGCTGTGCCTCGCGCATGAGCAACGCGAGGTGGGTCAGCGCGCGAACCTCGACCTGCGGGTCGTCGGCGATCCGTGCTCGGGTGATCGCCTCGTTGAGATATGGGCGGGCGGTGGCTCGTCGCTCCGAGTCGATCGCCAACCAAGCGGCCTCGACCGCGATATCGGCGAGCGCGCTTTGCAACGCATCTCCCACCTCCCGGCTGTACCGGGCCTTGGCGGCCCAGTTCAACAGGCGGGAGTGCACCTGTACGGCGACGGCGCAGAGCTCGTTGGCGCCTACGGCTGCGTCGGCCTGGCGTAGTTCGTTGACGAGGGTGCAGGCAACGCGAACCTGTTCCATTCCGATCGTGGAAGGCGGGTCGAGCTCCGCCAACAACTCCAGGTGTGCCGCAGATGCCAGACCGGCCAGAGCGGCCAGCGTGCTGAACTGCCGGCGGTCCGTGGTGACCACCTCCTCAGTCGGTGCTGCATCGACGAGATGGTTTAGCTCGTTCGGCCGAGACCCGACGACCGGTCCGGGAAATGGCTGCCCCGCCGTGACCGATGGAGGCTCTGCGGCGACCCCGGTCTGCGGCGTCGTGGGTAGAGCGAACCATAAAAGTTTCGCCGGTAGGCGTAGCAGCTGTGCCCAATGTGTCAGACGGTCAAGGTGCACCACGGGCGGGCCGTTCTCGATCCGGCTGAGCTGCGCCTGGGTGATGCCCAACCAGTCCGCTACGGCGACCTGCGGCAGCGGGTTCCGACCGTGGTACGGGTGATGCCGGTACGCCCGGATCACCCGCCCGAGATGTCGTTGCGCCAGCGCGTCACGTACCGGCTCGTGCTCCCAGAATGACGACGGTACCGGCGGCGGCACGCTCAGCCTGTCGCGTTCGGCCGCGTGACAGGGTGCGCAGCGTCCACTGTCGTTGTCCCGCGCCAGGCGGCTGCCACATCGAGGGCATTTCGCATGTCTCACCGGCGACCTCGCTGTTCGCGGTCGGCTGTGTCGATTGCGCTCAGTTGAGCCTATCTATTCAACCGGTCAGGACGGACTGCGATATGCGCGCTACGTATATCGATCATCTGAAGGCCGAGGCCGCCGGAGTGCCGCAGCAGCGTCCGTCAGCGAGATGGCCATCAGTGAGACGTCACTGCTCGGTGGAGCAACCAGATGCGAAGTGTGCATGTCGGCTACTTCGCCCACGTCATACGGCCCGCCCTGCTGATCCACAACTCTGCAGGACATGGCCCGGGGCGGGTGCTGGGCTCCGGCGGTGCCGACCCCCGACGGTGCGCCGTCCCCGCCCGCCTCGGTGCCACACCACACAGCAGGGGAGGGACATGGATTCGATCGACGAGGTGCTCGGCGAGCTGCCGATGCCGCCGTACGTGACCGCCGAGGATGTCGGTTTCGCGGTGCGGGCGGTGACCGTACACGCTGCGGAGCAGTGGCCCGAGGGGCCGCGCTGCCGGAACGACCGCGCGCCGCATCCGTGCCGGCTGCATCGGTGGGGGCGGCGGGTGCTGGACCGGCGCGGCCTCAGCGATCGGCAGGTGCAGGCGCTCATCGCCGAGCAGGAGGCACCGCGGCGATGATGTACCTGTCCGGGGAGCGCCTGCACCCACACCACGTTCGTGCCGCCGAATTCGACAGGCGCTGGCGGGGTCTCGACCCGCACCAGGTGTACGACTATCTCGACCGGGTCGCCGACGAACTCGCCCGGCTGCACCGGGAGTTGACGACGGCGAACACCGAGTCGGAGCGGATCCGGCAGGCGTTGCGGCAGTGGCAGTCCCGGCACGCCGACTGTCGACCCCACGGACATGCGGCGGGGGAGCGCAGGTGACCGGGGCGGCTGGCGACGACGCAGTGATCGGCGAGGTTGCCGCGAGCTTCCGGGCAGGTCTGGAGGCGTACAGCCCGGGGCTGTTGCCGGAACGGGCGACGGCGCTCGTCGTCGCCGCGCTGGCCCGGCTGGTCGGCGGCGGCGGTGATCGGGCCGGGCGGTTGGCGCTGCTGGCGGTGCTCGGTCGGGTCCACCGCCGGTACCGGCTGCGACCCGAACACGGCCCGCTTATCGGTGCCGCGCTGGCCCCGGTGGCACCGCGACTGTGCCCGCCACAGGTCGGCTGGGAGCGACGCTGGCGGCGGGCGTGGGCGCTGATCGAACGCGCCGCCGGGCGGATGGGCGACGGGCCGGCGTTCTGGCCCGCCGAGGTGGTCGGCCGCGACCTGGCCGCCGAGGGCATCGCCATCCTGACGGTACGCCCGTGGCGGCGGCTGCCGTTCCGGCCCGGTCAGGCGGTGCCGGTCTGCGTGCCGCAGCACCCCGGCCGATGGCGCTGGTACTGCCCGGCCAACGCCCCGCGCCCCGACGGCACCGTCGAGCTGCACGTCCGCGCCGTCCCCGCCGGCACCGTCTCCCACAGCCTCGTCCACGAGGTACGCCCCAACGATCTGCTCCACCTCGGCCCACCCGTCGACATCGGCCTGAGCCTGCCCACCGCCCCGGAGCCGACCATTTCTCGACAGTCTGTCCGGGCTGGGAACGGGCGGGCCGATGCCGGGCCGGCTGGGGCAGGAGCGGCCGACGAATGGTCCGCCGCCGCAAGGCCGGCTGGGGGAGGGCTCGCCAGGGCGGCGCTGGCCGGTGGTCGGGACCTGTTGCTGGTAGCCGGCGGTACCGGGCTGGCCCCGCTGCGCGCCCTGGTCGAGCAGGTCGCCACCGCGCCGGCCGGTCGTCGGGTGACCCTGATCGTCGGCGCACGCACCATCGCCGACCTCTACGACGCGATCACCCTGGACAAGCTCGACCAGGCCCACCCCTGGCTGACAGTCGTCCCCGCGTTGTCCCACGACCCATTCGCCGCTCCCGCCGAACAGGGCGACGCGCTGACCCTCGCCCTCGACCACTACCGCCCCAACCAGCACGTCTACGTCTGCGGCCCACCCGCGATGCTCACTATCGCCCGCCACCGCCTCCCCACCACCGAAATACCCGCCAACCACCTCCACCTCCCCAAAATCCCCTGAAGCCCACCCTCGCCAGCCCCTCTGCGCGTCGATCTTGCGCTTTTGGTCGTCGAAATAACCGTGATCTGGGTGTTTGTCCCGACAGAAACTGCAAGATCGACGCGGGATCACCTCGCCGACGCGATCAGCCTTGACGGTCGGCGGTTGCGTGGGGCGGCGTCCATAGAGGTCGCGTACGTTGGGAGCATGGGATTGACGGGTGATTACGAGCCGAGCGCGCTGGAGTGGGTCCGCGGGCAGGTCGAGCAGATCGTGCGTAACGGCACGACCGACGGCGTCACGATCGCCGGCCGGCCCATCGTGCTGATGACCTACCGGGGCGCCAAGACCGGCAAGCTCCGCAAGACGCCGGTGATGCGGGTCGAGCACGACGGACACTATGCGGCCGTCGCATCGATGGGTGGCGCGCCCAGAAACCCGCAGTGGTACGCCGCCCTGGTCGCCGATCCGGTGATCGAGCTTCAGGACGGGACCAAGACCGGGGAGTACCGGGCCCGTGAGGTGTTCGGCGACGAGAAGGCCGTCTGGTGGCGCCGGGCAGTCGAGGCGTACCCGGACTATGCCGACTACCAGCGCAAGACCGACCGCCAGATCCCCGTCTTCGTCCTCGAACCGGTTCCAGCGAAATCCTGAGCCTGCCCCTCAACGCGCCGATCTTGCCTGCCTCGGCTGGCGAGCCACCCTTGTGGCTCAGGCGTAGGTGTCGCCGTACTCGCGGATGTCGTCCACGTCGAGGGTGACCCGGCTGTTGTCGGCCCACTCGCCGGTGGCCTGCTGCCAGCTGGGGTCGTCGCGTTCGTCGATCGCGGACCAGTTCGGGCGATGGTGACGGAGGTAGATGGGGCCTGTCGACTCGCCGGGGGCCAGTTCCCTGCCGGTGAAGGTCAGCTCGATCCAGCCGGGGATCGGGGTGCCGGGCGGCGGGAAGACCGTCGGGGTGGGCGTCGGAGTCGGCGGCAGCGGCGACGTAGTCGTCGCGGGGAACAATGGCGATCCCGAGGCGGGCGGCGATGGCGCAGCCGGCGGTGGCGAGACCGGTGTGCCCGGCGGGCCCGGCGGCAGGGGTGGTGGGAAGAACTGGATGTGGCGTTGCACGTTGGCGCAGCCGATCGCCGCCCAGTCGCAGTTGGTGGTCAGCGAGGTGTTCCCACCCTCGAACGTCAGGTGGTAACGCACCCGCACGTCCGCCAGGTCGAGCGGGGCGGTGCCCGTGTTGACGACCTGGAGGACGTGCTGGATCTGGTTGTCCGTCGCTGACCAGCTCAGGTTCCGGTAGCTGACCCGCGCCTTCCCGTACGCGGTGCGGACCGGGTTCACGGGCGAGTCGAGCGAGTACCCGGCGTCGGTGTACGCCCACACGGTGAGCCGGTATTCGGTGCCCGGTGCGAGGTCGGTGAGCGTGAGCTCGGTGCCGGTGGTGGTGCCGAGGCTGCGGTACACGTTGGGGCCGATCCACGCCCGCACCTCGTGCCGGATCGGCGTCGCGCCCGGCTCGCCGATCCAGGTCGACGGCGCCCAGGTCAGGGTGAGCAGGTGCGGCTCGTTCGCCACCACCACCGGTGCGCCGGGAGTGGTCAGGACCGGATCGTCGGCTGCCTGGGCGACGGCGGTGCCGGAGAGCCCGAGCACGATGCCGAGGATGGCGACCAGGGTGACCCAACGAGCACGCATAGTGCGCATGCTAGAGAGTGGCATGCATGAATATCAATGGCCATGGGTCGCAGTCCCGCTCGGCTCAGACCCCTGGCCTTGGCGTCGCGGTGATCTGGGCGACGAGGAAGTCGAGCCGCTCGGCCTGGCCGTTCGGGGGGATGCGCCCGCTCTCGGTCAGGGCGGCTATGCCGTGCAGCGCGCTCCAGGTGACTTCGGCGAACAGTTCGCGTCGCTGATTGTCCGGCTGGAAGCAGCTCACGAACTCGTCGAAAGCGGCGCGCAATGGCGGCGGCGTCTCGGCGTGCGCGAACTTCACGTCGGTCGGCAGCATGAACATGGCCTGGTAGAGGGCCGGTTGCTCGGTTGCGAACTCCAGGTAGGCGCGGCAGACGGCGTGCAGTGCCGCAGGCGACGCGGGGTCGGTGAGCCGGGCACGGCGCAGGCGGGCCGCGAGTTCGCCGAAGCCTTCGATGGCGACGGCCCGCATGATGTCGTCCTTGCCGTGGAAGTGGCTGTAGAGCACCGGCTGGCTGTACTCGACGCGCTCGGCCAGTCGCCGCGTAGTCACTGCCTCCCACCCTTCGGCCTCGGCGAGTTCGCGGGCGGCCGTGATGATCAGCTGGTGGCGCTGGGCGCGTTCGCGTTCGCGGCGTTCGGAGATGGCGGACATGGCCTCAGCCTAGCAGTGCTAGACATACTGTCGACGACAACGTATCGTCGCTACAGAATCTAGCGCCGCTAGGAAACAAGCGAGGGGAACAATCCATGCTCAGCAACGTCGCCACCGTGCTCGCCGGACTGGTCGGTGTGGCCGTCATCGTCATGGGCGGCCGCGCCTTCTGGGCACCGCAGGCCGCGGTCGGCTTCGGCATCCCGGACACCCCGACCGAGGACCGGGCTTTCCACGCCTGGCTGTCCGTCAAGGCCGTGCGGGACATCGCCGCCGGGCTCTTCATCCTCATCGTGGTGGTCGGCGGGACAACCCAACTACTGGGCGGGCTCATGCTGGCCGCCACCCTCATCCCCATCGGCGACGCGCTTATCGTGCTGCGCAGCGGTGGGCCCAAGTCGGCCGTCTACGGCATCCACGGCGCTACCGCAGTGGTGATGCTGGCGATCAGCGTGCTCCTGCTCATCGCGTAACCGCTCGCCCTCGTTGCCGGCCGGCCGCGATTGCGGCGGCCGGGTCGGAGCCGATTGTCCGGCCGGGCGCGGCGTTCGTGCCGCCGTGTCCCTCAGGAGACGGCGTCGGCCAGGCGGGCACCCAGGTCGCGGACGTGCGCGATCAGCTCCGCCGGCTCGTGGATCCGGAACCGGAACCCGATCAGCGCCACATACAGCACCAGCTCGTCCAGCGAGTTCGATCCGGTGTACAGCACACAGCTTTCCCCGTCGACGGCCTCCACGACACCGATGGTCGGTGGGATGCGATCGGTGACGGCCTCGGCTGGGGCGTAGAGCGTGATCCGCGCCTGGTGACGGTAGGGCGCGGCGGACACGCCCCGGGACAGGTAGCCGGCGAGGTCGACGTCGGGTGGGGTGCGCGGGGTGAACCGGGGGCCGCCCGGGATCCGGGGCTGGATCCGGTCGGCGCGGTAGGTGCGCCAGTCACGGCGGTCGAGGTCCCAGCCGACCAGGTACCAGCGGCGTCCGGTGTGGACAAGCCGGTGCGGCTCGGTCTCACGCAGCGCGGCGCTGCCGTCGTGGCGCTGATAGTCGAAACGGAGCCGCTGGTGGTCGCGGCAGGCGGCGGCGATCGTGGTCAGCACGTCCGGGTCGACGGTCGGGCCGCGGTCGGGGGCCGTGACGGTGACCGAGCGGAGCAGGTCGACGCGGTGCCGGACGCGGGACGGGAGAACCTGGTCGAGCTTGGCGAGCGCCCGCAGGGAACTGTCCTCGATACCGGTGACCGCGCCCCGTACCGCGGTCCGCAGCCCGACGGCCACCGCGACGGCCTCGTCGTCGTCCAGCAGCAGCGGCGGCAGCTTCGATCCGGCGCCGAGCCGGTAGCCGGCCGCGCCGGGAGTGGCGTGCACCGGGTAGCCGAGATCGCGCAGCTTCTGGATGTCTCTACGGACGGTGCGCACGTCCACGTCGAGGCGCTCGGCTAGGCCCGTCCCGGTCCAGTCGCGGGGCGTCTGCAGCAGGGAGAGCAGGCGCAGCAGCCGCGCCGAGGTTTCCAACATTCCTGGAAGTCTGCCAGCAAGCTAGGGCGGAACCTGTCCTAACTGGTTCCTAGCGTGGTGGTCATGAGCGAAGAGATCACCCCGTTCCGGATCGACATCGACCAGGCCCGCCTCGACGACCTGCGGGAGCGGCTGGAGCGCACCATCTGGCCAGCGCCGCTGCCCGGCGACGGCTGGGACACCGGCGTGCCGACCGGCTGGCTACGGGAGCTGGCCGAGCACTGGCGTACGGGCTACGACTGGCGGACCGCCGAAGCGCAGCTCAACGCGTACCCGCAGTTCACCACCGTGATCGACGGGCAGCGGATCCACTTCCTGCACGTCCGCTCGCCGGAGCCGGACGCGCTCCCGCTGGTGCTCACCCACGGCTGGCCCGGCTCGGTGGTCGAGTTTCTCGACCTGATCGGGCCGCTGACCGACCCGGCCGCACACGGCGGCGACCGGAACGACGCCTTCCACCTGGTGATCCCGTCCCTGCCCGGCTTCGGGTTCTCCGGGCCGGTCGCCGACGCCGGCTGGGACACCGACCGGATCGCCCGCGCCTGGGCGGAGCTGATGCGCCGGCTCGGCTACCACCGGTACGGCGCGCACGGCGGGGACATGGGAGCGGCGGTCAGCCCGCAACTGGGCCGGATCGCACCGGAGCGGGTGGCAGGTGTACACGTCAACGGCACGCCCGGACTGCCGCCGTTCCCGTTGTCCGATGAGGAGCTGTCCACCCTGTCCGAGCTGGAGCGTGACCGGGTCCGCCGGATCGAGGCGTTCATGCGGGAGGAGTTCGGCTACGTCGCGATCCAGTCCACCCGGCCGCAGACCCTGGCGTACGGGCTGACCGACTCCCCGGTGGGCCAGCTCGCCTGGCTGATGGACAAGTTCCGCGAATGGACCCACCCGCGCGAGACCCTGCCCGAGAAGATCATCGACCGGGACCGGCTGCTCACCAACGCGATGATCTACTGGCTGACCGGTACCGCCGGCTCGGCCGGCTACGTGGGCTACGCCCAAGAGTCCGCCTGGGGAGCCCGAAAGGAGAACTCGGGCGTACCCACGGCAGTGATCGTTTTCGCCCACGACGTCGGCATCCGCCGCTACGCCGAGACCGAGAACACCATCACCCGCTGGGTGGACGTCGACCGGGGCGGCCACTTCGCCGCCCTGGAGGAACCTGAGCTGCTCACCGACGACCTGCGGACCTTCTTCCGGGACCTGCGCGGGTGACCTCGGCGGCTCCGGCCTCCCCGATCGGGCGGTCGGAGCCGCCCCGGAGCAGCCGTCCGGCGGATGGCTGAACCGATCGGAGCCCCTGCGGGTGAACCCCGACGCGATCCCGGGGCGACCAGGGAGTGACCTGAGTAACTTTCACCACTAGCGTCGGTCGGGCCTGGACAGACACACCTCGGGGGAGGACGTTCCAATGTGCCACCACCAGCGAGCCGCCCGATGAAGCCACGCTCACTCGTCGCCACGGCCACCGCCACCGTCCTGGTCGCCACCGGCCTCGCCGTCACCGGCGAGACCGCCGTCGCGCACGGCGGCGGCTACTCGGCCCTGATCCAACGGGCCTCGTACGGCGTACCGCACATCACCGCCCGCGACTTCGCCAACCTCGGCTACGGCGTCGGCTACGCCCAGGCCGAGGACAACATCTGCCTGATCGCCGAGCAGATGGTGACCGTCAACGCCGAGCGGTCCCGCTGGTTCGGTGCGGACACCGGGAACGTCGGCAGCGACCTGTTCCAGCGGAAGGCCATCGACGACCGGTCCGCCGAGCGGTTGCTCATCGGCCCGCGCGACGGCCTGCACGCACCGTCGACCGAGGTACGCGACCTGACACGCGGCTTCGTCGCCGGCTACAACGCCTACCTGCGCCGCACCGGTGCGGCGAATCTCACCGATCCGGCCTGTGTCGGCAAGGAGTGGGTGCGCCCAATCAGCGAGCTGGACATGTGGCGGGTCCACTGGACGAGCATGGTCCTGGCCGGCTCCGCCGCGGTCGCCGACGGCATCGTGGCCGCCGCGCCGCCCGCCGCCATGTCGACGCCGGTCCGTCCCGGGGAACTCACCGGGACGCTGCCCGCACCCGGGGCGGCGGCCGTGGTCGACGCCGGTGACGGCGCACCGGCCGGGATGGGTAGCAACGCGTACGGTCTGGGGCGCGACGCCACCGTCAGTGGCGCCGGCATGCTGCTGGCGAACCCGCACTTCCCGTGGGACGGCGCGGACCGCTTCTACCGGATGCGGCTGAAGGTGCCCGGCCGGTACGACGTGGAGGGCGCGGCCCTGATCGGTGACCCGCTCATCGAGATCGGGCACAACGGCAAGGTCGCCTGGTCGCACACCGTCTCCACCGCCCGCCGCTTCGTCTGGCACCGGCTCACGCTGGTGCCCGGCGACCCGACGAGCTACCGCTACGACGGCCGGACCCGGAAGATGACCGCCCGCACGGTCACCGTCCAGACTCCCGAAGGCCCGGTCAGCCGTACCCTCTACGACACCCACTTCGGCCCGGTCGTCGTGGTGCCGGGCCGCTTCGACTGGACCACCGACACGGCGTACGCGATCACCGACGTCAACGCCACGAACAACCGTGCGCTTGACGGCTGGCTCGCCATGGGCCGGGCGAAGTCGGTGGGTGAGCTGTGGTCGGTGCTGGACCGGCGGCAGTTCCTGCCCTGGGTCAACGTCATCGCCGCCGACCGGGACGGGCGGGCCCTCTACGCCGACCACTCCGTCGTGCCCCGGGTCACCGACTCCCTCGCGGCCGCGTGCATTCCAGCTTCCTTCCAGAGTTTGTACGCGACAAGTGGCCAGGCCGTCCTCGACGGCTCACGGTCATCGTGTGAGCTGGGCCGGGACCGGGACGCGGCGGTGCCCGGCATCCTCGGGCCGGCGAACCTGCCCACGCTGGTCCGCGACGACTACGTGACCAACTCCAACGACAGCTACTGGTTGGCCAACCCGGCTCGCCCACTCGTCGGGTACCCGCGCATCGTCGGCGACGAGCGGACCGCCCGCAGCCTGCGGACCCGGCTCGGCGTCCACCAGGTGCGGCAGCGCCTCGCCGGCACCGACGGCCTGCCCGGCCGGGGGTTCACCGCCGGCAGGCTGTGGGACGTGACGCTCGGCAACCGGGCGTACGGCGGCGAACTGGTCCGCGACGACCTGGTGCGGCTCTGCGAAGCTCAGCCGACGGCCACCGCCTCGGACGGCACCACCGTCGACCTGACGGCCGCCTGCGCCGCGTTACGCCGCTGGGACCTCCGGGTCGACCTGGGCAGCCGGGGCTCGCACGTGTTCACCGAGTTCGCCCGGGCCGGCGGCCTGCGTTTCGCCGACCCGTTCGACCCGGACGCCCCGCTGACCACGCCGAACCGGCTCGCGGTCGACGACCCGAAGGTGCGCACGGCGCTCGCCGACGCCGTCCAACTGCTCAGCGGCATCCCGCTGGACGCCCGCCTCGGCGACATCCAGACCGAACCACGCGGCGCCGAACGCATCCCCATCCACGGCGGCTGGCCGGACGCCGGCGTCTTCAACATGATCATCAACCAGGTGCAGCCCGGCGTCGGCTACCCGAAGGTACGGCACGGCACGTCGTACCTGATGGCCGTGGAGCTGGGCCGCGACGGGCCGTCGGGCCGGCAACTGCTCACCTACTCGCAGTCGGCCAACCCGAACTCGCCCTGGTACGCCGACCAGACCCGGCTGTACTCGGCCAAGCGGTGGGACACCATCAAGTTCACCCAGAAGCAGCTGCGGGCCGACCCGAACCTGGTCACCTACCGGGTAGGAGAGCGCCGCCGCTGATCGACGACTCCGACCCGGCCGGGTGTGGCTCCGCACCCAGCACGCCGCCACGGCCAGCCCTTGCCGCTGGGCCTGGCGGTGTGCTGGGTGCGGCCTGACGGCTTGGCGCGGCGGGTCGGGCTGTGGGGTCCGCGTTGCGGGATGTTGGGCTTTCCGGCTCGTGGGTAGCCGCGAGATGCCGCATCTCGTGTCGGGTGGCGCTCGCGTCCTGCCTGGCAGGTCGGGCGTTCGTTGGCGTTCGGGTGGGCCAGCGACTCGAAATGGGCTGGGCGGCGAGCTGCCGCCTACCGACCCGACCCCCTTGTCACGGAGTTGGCGGCTGATAGGTGACGGGCAGCCGGACGGCGGCGTCGATCTCCGCCGTGGTCAGCAGCGGCACGATGCGGGCGTCGACGCCGCCCGCTGCCCGCACGGCGATGCCGAGTGCGGCGGCGGTCACGTTGTCCGGCACCTCGCAGAGCACGTACAGGTCGAACTGGCCGAACGCGTAGTACACCGCCTCCACTTGCCCGCCGGCGTTCTCGATCAAGGCCTCGATCACCTCGGCCCGCGCCGTCCCGCCGTCCTTGGCCAGCCCGGCCATTCCCGGGATCGTGTAGGTCGCCGTGACCAGGAACTTTGCCACGCTGGCACCACCTTCTCGCCTCTGCCCGGTCCTGACCGTGTGCCGCGCGTACCCGTTCCGCGCCCGGTCACGCCCGCACACCGCAGAGTCGCCGTGGCCGTGCTCACAGAAAGCTCTGCTGGTCGCTAAACGGGCGGCGAAGTGTCGTTGGCGGGGGCTACTGTGCCGTGCGGGCTTCACCACCGCCGTCGCGCCGGCCAATGGGCGCCACGTCGGCCACCACCGCTCGTCCTTCGGACAGTTCCGACAACAGGAGACCTCGTGACACAGCAATCCGTCGCGGCACCGCAGCCTGTCCCGACCTCGGACAAGCTCGACGCCGCGGTGCTCAAGGTGGCCGGCGTCGTCGTGCTCGGTGCGCTCATGTCGATCCTCGACGTGACGGTGGTAAGCGTCGCCCTGCCGACGTTCCAGAGCGAGTTCGACGCCTCGTACGCCCGGGTCGCCTGGACGATGACCGGCTACACGCTCGCCCTGGCCACGGTCATCCCGCTCAGCGGCTGGGCCGCCGACCGGTTCGGCACCAAACGCCTCTACATGATGGCCCTGGCACTGTTCACCATCGGCTCCGGCCTGTGCGCCACCGCCGACACGATCGGCGAGTTGATCACGTACCGGGTGTTGCAGGGTCTCGGCGGCGGCATGCTCATGCCGATCGGCATGGCGATCATGACGCGGGCGGCCGGGCCGAACCGGATCGGCCGGCTGATGGCCGTGCTCGGCATCCCGATGCTGCTCGGCCCGATCGGCGGCCCGATCCTGGGTGGCTGGCTGATCGACGTCGCGAGCTGGCACTGGATCTTCCTGATCAACCTGCCGATCGGCGTCGTCGCGCTGGTCTACGCCCAGTTGGCCCTGCCGAAGGACAGCCCACAGCCCTCCGAGTCCTTCGACTTCCTCGGCATGCTGATGCTCTCGCCGGGTCTCGCTTTGTTCCTGTACGGCGTTTCCACGCTGCCCGAGGCCGGCACCTTCGCCGACTCCGAGGTGTGGGGGCCGATGCTGATCGGTGCCGTACTGGTGGTGGCGTTCGTCCTCTACTCGTTCAAGCCCCAGCACCCGTTGCTCGACCTGCGGCTGTTCCGTAACCGCAGGCTGACCATCGCGGCGTTGACCATGTTCGTCTTCATCATCGCCTTCATGGGTGCCGGCCTGCTGTTCCCGAGCTACTTCCTCCAGGTACGCGGTGAGTCGACGCTGCACGCCGGCCTGCTGATGGCCCCACAGGGCATCGGTGCCATGGTCACCATGCCGATCGCCGGCATGCTCGCCGACAAGGTGCCGGTCGGGCGGACGGTGCCGTTCGCGCTGCTGCTCATCCTCGCCGGGTTCTTCACCTTCACCCAACTCGACGCAGACACCTCCTACGTGCTGCTCTGCGGCTCGCTGTTCGTGATGGGCCTGGGCATGGGCGGCACGATGATGCCGATCATGACGTCGGCGCTCAAGACGCTGACCGGGCACGAGGTGGCCCGAGGTTCCACGCTTGTGAACATCCTTCAGCAGATCGGCGGTTCCGTCGGTGCCGCGGTGATGTCGGTGATCCTCACCAACGAGCTCAACGGCTCCCGGCAGATCCCCGGCCTCACCGACGAGAACGGCAACCCGGTCACCGAGGCCGGCCTGGCGATCGCCGCCCAGCAGCGGCCGGAGCTGGCGCAGCAGGTTCCCGACCCGTCACTCATCGAGCGTGGGCTGGACTTCGCCGCCAACTCCTTCGCCACCACCTTCTGGGTGGCGTTCGCCCTGGTGGCGGCGACGTTCATCCCGGCCGCGTTCCTGCCCAGGCGGCGGGAACGGTCCCACCTGCTCGACGACCAGCCCGGAGAGCAGCCGGGCGACCAGCCGAAGACCCCGGTAATCGTCCACTGACCGCTCCGCCCGTCTCGGCGCCGCCGGCCCACTAGGGTCCGCTCGCCTACTAGGGTCCGCTCGCCTACTAGGGTCCGCTCGCCTACTAGGGTCCGCTCGCCTACTAGGGTCCGCTCGGCCTCGGCGTCGCCCTGCTCGGGTTCTTGCTCCGCCGGTCTCGGTGTCGCCGGCCGGCTCCGTCCTTCGGCCCGTTCCGCCTCGGCGTGACCGATCCAGGGTGGCCCCGGCGGTGCGCCATCCGCTGGCGATTGCCCTGTTCCGCTCCCTCGCGTCTCGGCCCCGCCGCTGACCGTCGCCACCACCTGCGGCATGTTGCGGCATCACTACCGCCGGATACCGCGACATGCCGCATCTCG
>NZ_JBFAQH010000008.1:0-276340 GCF_040677165.1 Micromonospora sp. NPDC049374
CAGTACTGGAGCGTCCGGCAGCAGAAGCGCAGCAGCGGCACCATCACCACCGCCAACCACTTCGACGCCTGGGCCCGGGTTGGCCTGAACCTCGGTAACCACTACTACCAGATCATGGCGACCGAGGGTTACCAGAGCCAGGGAAGCTCGGACATCACCCTCTCGGAAGGCGGCACCCCCGGCCCCGGCCCGACCAACCCGACCACCCCGCCGCCCGGTAACGGCGGCTGCACGGTCAGCGTGAACCGCGCCGAGGATTGGAACGACCGGTTCAACACGACCTTCTCGGTCAGCGGCAGCAACAACTGGACCGTCACCATCCGCACGAACGGTGGCCAGAGCCTGCAGAACAGCTGGAACGCCTCGATCAGCGGCAACAGCGGCACGCTCACCGCACGTCCGAACGGCAACGGCAACAACTTCGGCATCACGCTCTGGAAGAACGGCAACAACACCACGCCGAGCGCGACCTGCTCAACCGGCTGACCTGGTGAACCGGGTGGGGCGTCGACCGAGGCCGACGCCCCACCGCCACCGCCAGTACCGGCACTGCGACGGGCCGACCCTGAGGGTCGGCCCGTCGTTGCTGCGCCCAGCTGGCGTCTGTATTGACAACCATCGACATTCGGGTGACGCTGATGTGTGAGAGCGCTCTCTCGGTCACAGCCGCGACCACACCAGTCCGGCCAGGGGAGCTCCGATGTCCACGGCGGCGGCGTCGGAAGGACCCCTGACCCTCCCCGACAGGAGCCATCAGATGGAAAACGCCGCACCCCACCCCGTCAACCACAGCCGGCTACGCCTCGCCACCGCGATCGGTGCCCTGCTGGTGCTGCTCGGCAGCTACGTCGTGGCCAGCACCGCGCCGGCCGACGCCGCCCCGGGCATCAACGCCATCCGGGTGGCCGAATTCCCGGCCGACTGCACGTACAGCCATCGGCTCCCGGACGACCCGATCGTCTTCCCCGGGCTGCCCGGCGCCTCGCACATGCACAGCTTCTTCGGCAGCACGGTGACAAACGCCCACACCACGCTGCCCGACCTGGTCGGCTCCGCCACCACCTGCAACCCTCGGGTGGACGTCTCGTCGTACTGGGTGCCGACCCTCTACCGCGACAACGTGCCGGTGGAGCCGTCCATCGCCACGTTCTACTACCTGGGCGAAGGAGTACGCGCCGACGTCGTCGCGCAGACCCAGCCGTTCCCACTGGGGCTGCGCCTGGTCGCCGGAAACGCCCGGGCCGCCGGACCGGGCGACAGCATCGCCCGCTGGTCCTGCCTGCACGCCGGGCACGTGCCGCCGTCGAAGGACTTCGTCACCTGCCCGGCCGGCACGATGCTGGAGTCGTACCTGGACTTTCCGCAGTGCTGGAACGGCCGGGACCTCGACTCGCCGGATCACAAGAGCCACCTGGCATATCCGGTGAACCAGGCCTGCCCGGCCAGCCACCCGGTGCACGTGCCGAAGCTGCGGCAGGTGCTGCGGTACCCGGTCAACGGTGACCCGGCGCGGCTACGGCTGGCCTCCGGGCCGGGCTACACGATGCACGGCGACTTCTTCAACGCCTGGCCCGTGGAGGAGCTGGCGCGTCGCGTCCGCGACTGCATCCGTCCGGTCATCAAGTGCGGACACGACGGCAGGCCGCTCTGAGTCGACCCGTGACACCCGACGGCGGGCCCGGTCGTGCCGGCCCGCCGTCGGGCGGACGCGAAGGAGGAGGCCGGGTGCGAGCCCGACCCGCTACGCTGCTCGCCGCGCTGCTGCTCGTCACCGGGTGCGCCGCCGGAACGCCACCCACCGCCGGACCATCGTCGCCGCTGTACACCGGGCCGTCGCCGGCCCTCGCACCGGCGGCCGACCCACCACCGGCCGGCGGGCCGCCCACGGTGGCGTTGCCGGGTACGACCCGACAGTTCAGCGCCACCGACATCGCCTGGCTCCAGCTGACGGCGGCCATGGCCGAACGGCTGCTGCCGATGCTCGACCTGGTGCCGAACCGGACCAACGACCGGGGCTGGCGGCGGCTCGCCACCGCCGAGCAGCAGGGCGGTGCCCACCCGGCGACCACCGCGTTGGCTGCGGCCGTGGTCCGGACCGGCACCGCCCACCTCGCCCGGCTCGACCACCTGGACCGGCCACCGACGCTTCCCCCGGTGCCTGGTCCACCACAGTGACGGCGACCCCTCGGCGGCGACGGCGACCGTCGGCCGTGTCCAACCAGCCGCGGCCAGTCAGTCGACACGCCGGGAGCGGGCCAGCACGACTCCACCGACGACCACGGCGATCAGCCCCACCACCAGCGCCACGTAACCGCCGCCCCGTCCGTTGCCGGTGCCGATGCCAGCGTCCGAGGTGACCACGACCAGACCACCGAGGGCCATCCCGACCGCCCCCGCGACCAGGGCGATCCAGCCCGCCCGCACCCTGCCGGTGCGGAGACGACCCGGGGCGAGCGCCAGTCCGCCGACGACCACCCCCGCGAGTGCCACCAGGGCGGCCACCGTCGATCCGATCCGGCCGCTGCTCATGCTCATTCCCTGGGCGGCGGTCGGATGGGCGGCGATGTGCGTGGTCACCGGTGCGGCGAGTCCGACCGCCCCGGACGGGATGGCCACGACGGTGGTGAGCACGAGCCTGACGATCGTCATGTCTGTCTCTCCTCTGTGGTGCGACTGGTCGTGGATCCGACTTCACCGATCATGTCGGCGGGCGTACCGACGGTCATCCGGCCGGTGTAGGCACTTGCGGCTGCCGCAGCCGGCATGACCTGCTGCCACGTACGCGGTTGGCCGCCGCCCCACTACCGCGTGCGTGGTAGGTGGCCAGTCGTCCGTGAGCAGGAGTCGCCGGGCCGCGCCGGCCGGTTAAGGTGCGCGCATGGGCGAGCGGTGCGGACGGATCCTCAGGGGCGCTGCGGTCAGGGACTGGGCGATCGCGGTCGGCGTGACGGCAGTGCTGCTGATCGCCGGGCTGTCCGCGACACGCCCCGCCACCGGGGAGGACCTGTTCGGTTACGCCTGGTTGGTGACCGGCGGCCTGGCGTTGGCCGCGCGTCGACGGGCTCCGGTCGCGGTGCTGATCGTCACCGGGGTGTGCGCGGTGGGCCACCAGGCGACCGGCATCGAGGTGCCCGCCGTCGCGTTCCTGTTCGCGGTGTACGCGGCCGTACGGGCGGGGCACCGCGTGGTGACGGCTGTGGCGGGGGCCGCGATGCTGGTCTCCCTTCCGCTCGCGGCCCTGGCTCTACCACCGGGACTGCCCGTCGGCGAAGCACTCGCGCGGGCCCGCGACGCCCTCGAAGTGGCCTGGCTGATCGCCGCCGGGGCGGCGGGTGAGGCGCTTCGGCAGGCCGAGCGGCGTGCGGAGGAGGCCGAGCGCACCCGGGAGGAGACGGCACTGCGCCGCGCCGACGAGGAGCGGCTGCACATCGCGCGGGAACTGCATGATTCCCTCACCCACCAGATTTCGATCATCAAGGTGCAGGCCGAGGTCGCCGTGCACCTGGCCAGCCGGCGCGGCGAGCCGGTGCCGGAGGCGCTGTCGGCCATCCGGGAGGCCAGCCGCGAGGCGACCCGGGAACTGCGCGCGACCCTGGAGACGCTGCGCGCCGACGGCACCGCCACCTCGCCCGGGCTCGACCAACTCCCGGAACTCGTGCGACGGGCCCGGATGGCCGGCCTGGACGCGACGTTGACGATCGACGGACAACGGCCCGACGTGCCGGTCGCGGTGGGCCGCACCGCCTACCGCATCGTGCAGGAGTCCCTCACCAACATCGCCCGTCACGCGTCGGCCGCCACGGCGTCGGTGCGGGTCGACTACCGGCCGGGCATCCTCGCGATCCGGGTGGACGACGACGGCGCCGCCGCTCCGGGCCGCGCGGCGGCACCCGGCGTCGGACTGCTCGGAATGCGGGAACGCGTCGCCGCTCTCGGTGGACTGCTGCGGGCCGAGGCACGCGACGAGGGCGGTTTCACCGTCCACGCCGAGCTTCCGGTGGGCGCGGCATGATTCGCGTCCTGCTGGTCGACGACCAGCCGCTGCTGCGCAGCGGATTCCGCGCTCTGCTCGACATCGAGGACGACATCGAGGTGGTGGCCGAGGCCGCCGACGGCCAGCAGGCGCTGACCCTGGCCCGCAAGCACCTGCCCGACATCGCGCTCGTCGACATTCAGATGCCGGTCATGGACGGCATCGAAGCGACCCGGCACATCGCCGCGGATCCGGCGCTGGCCGGCGTGCACGTGGTCATCCTGACCAACTACGGTCTGGACGAACACGTCTTCCACGCGCTGCGCGCCGGTGCCGCCGGTTTCCTCGTCAAGGACATCGAGCCGGCGGATCTCGTGCACGCCGTCCGGGTGGCTGCCCGCGGCGAGGCCCTGCTCGCACCGTCGATCACCCGCAAGCTGATCGACAGGTACGTCACCGAGCCGCCGCGGACGCAGACCGGTGCGCGACTGAAGGAGTTGACCAACCGCGAACGGGAGACGGTCGTTCTCCTCGCGCAGGGCATGTCCAACGACCAGATCGCCGAACGCCTGGTGATCAGCCCACTGACCGCCAAGACCCACATCAACCGGGCGATGACCAAGCTCCATGTCCGCGACCGTGCCCAACTGGTGGTCATCGCCTACGAGTCCGGCCTGGTCGCCCCCCGCGACCGCTGACCTCGACGGTTCGCGGTGCGGCAAGGTGCGGCATCCCGGACACCCGGGTACCAGCCGGTCACGGTTCAAGCAGGTGGTGCTCCACGGTCGTCAGGACCAGCCGGAGCAGTTGCTCGTCCAGCGGCTCCTGCCAAGCGGAGACGAACACCGTGACGACGGCGTACCCGACCGCCATCATCACGTACGCATTGTCCGCGGCCAAGGTGCCGTCGCCGGCAAGATCGGCTGTCATCGTGCTGTCGTACCGCCAGCTCAACTCGCCGATCCTCGGCGCGGTGGCGGCCTGGACCTCGACGTCCAGCGAGTCGTCGAGCGTGAACGACGGGCAGGCCCGCCGGGCGTCGCGGGCGGCGGTCAGCACGGCTTCGCCCACCGCGGCGTCGTACGCGTAGACGGTGACGGTCAGGTCGGTGTACGGGAATCCACCGTCCGTCGGTTCGCTGGTGTAGGTCCGCTTGCCGGTCGCGCGCAGGCTGGACTCACCCACCGCCAGGAACCGCTCCCTGACCAGTGGCTCACACTCGGGGACGGAAACAGCCACCCGCGCCGACACGATGCCCTGACCAGCCGGTCCGGATTCGGGGGCACCCCAGCCGAACGGGATCACCTGCACGCTGGACTGGGCCGCCCGGTCGGCCTGCTCGGCGGTGAGCACCCGCCGCGCCACCTCGTACCGTCGGTCGAACTCCGCCAGCCGGCGCTGGGCGGCGTTGGTGGCGACGCCACCGGGCACGCCGACGTTGACGACCACCACCGCGACGGCGGCGACCAGCACCGCCGTCGCGGTCGTCGCGGCTGTCGCACCGAGCCAGGCCGGCGTGGTACGGCTCCGCATCGCGCTCCAGAAGATCACCGGCCCGCGCCGGGCGGCGCACAGCGGTATCAGCAACGCCGCCAGCAGTATCACCGTGTAACCGAGCCAGAGCGGGCCAACCGCGACGTCCATGATGAACATGTCCGGTTCGGTCGGCCGGTCCGTCAGCCAGCCGTACCCGTAATGCGTCGCCGTGGCGGCGACGGTGGTCGCGGCCGCGGCGAGCACCCCCCGCGCCCAGCCGTACGGCCAAGAGGTGGTCAGCGTGACCACGACGAGAACCACTGCGCCGGCGGCGGCAGAGAGCCACCACCGCTGCTGCTGCGCCCGCAACTGGTCGGTCAGGCCGGCACCCTGCACGGTCACCAGGATCGCCGCGGTGCCGCCGAGCGTCGCCGCGACGAGCGCCACCAGCCACGAGCGGCGTCCTCCGGGCAGGCGTCGCGGCGACAGCAGCGCGTAGACCGGCAGCAGCGCGTAGACGAGAGCCGGCCACACCTGGTTGGCCAGCCCGTAGGTGAGCAGGTAGCGCAGGTCGTCGACGTCGTGCAGCACCATGGCCACCACACCGACCGTCCAGATCGCAGCGACAGCGGCCAGGCCGGCCGCACTCCCGGCCAGGCAGGCGTGGACCGGCCGCTGCCGGCGAGCCGCCAACTCGGCCAGGTGGGCGGCGAGCGCGACCACCCCGGCGGCGACCAGCGCGAGCAGCACCACGGAGAGTGCCGTACGCGTCGCGTCACCCGGCCGCACGAACGGGTAGCGAAATGGCCCGGACAGAAACACGACCGGCATGACCACCGCTGCGGCGGCGACTCCGGCACCGGTGCCGAGCACCGGCCGCCACCACCCCCGGTGCGGCAGCCGGGCCCGCCGCAGCAGCGACGGAAACAGCAGGCCGAGCACGGCGACACCGGCCACCACCGGGACGATCCCGTTACCCCACGTGTACCACCGTGGATCGCCGAAGTAGACCAGCACGAGGAGGGTGTACATGACGGCGACGGCGACGAAGCCGACCGCCACTGCCTGTGCGAACCCGCCCTCGTAGCCGGGCACCGGCCGCCGTAGGGCGCGCATCCGGTCCGTCGGGCTCGGGTGGCGGGCCAGCATCCGGCGGGGCCAGCCGAACGGTCGTCGCTGCGCTGCCGGCACCGTCCGGGCGAACGACGCGGTCAGGGCGGCCTCGGCGCCCACGCTCGCGGCGTAACGGTCGGCCTCGTACTCGCGCAGCCGCAGCAGCGCCGCCGCGAGCACCGTCACGACCACCGCCAGCAGCGCGACCCCGAGTTGTGCCGCGACCAGCCGTGGTGTCACCCCGACCAGGTTCAGGAAGGGCACGCCGGCCAGCGCGAAGGCGGGCGGGGCCAACCATGCCGGACCTCGGATCGTCGAGACCCAGCTGACATCGCGGGCCAGCACATGCGCGATCTCATGGGAGGCGACCGCGTCGAACCGGTCACCGGCGTCGAGGGCCAGCCGCGCCGGCACCACCACGGTGGGTCGCCGGCCGGGCAGGGCGGTGGTGAACGCGTGGCGCACCGCCGGCCCGGCCACCCACAGCCGAGGCGTACGCCCACCCGACAGCCCCTGCCGCCGGCACAGCTCGGCGAAGCGTTGCTGGGCCGGCGGGACGTCGAGCCGGCCGAGGCGACCGAGGCGACGCAGATCCCACCACGGTACGACCATCGCCAGCGCCAGGGTTCCGGCGAGCAGGACGAGGGCGGCGGCACCAACCACGGACCCGTGGACTCTGACCTGCTCCGCCGCGCATGCGCGAAAAGCGTCGAGGGACTCCCGGTGCAGCGCCTCGCATCGCCCCGTCGTCAGCTCGTACGGAAGCACCAGGGACAGGGTGCCGTGGAAGAACAGGTTGCCGGCCGCCACTCCCAGGCTGGTCAGGGAGAGCGCGATCAGGGCGTACAGCCACCACAGCGGCCGGGGCCGGTGCTGGTCAGGGGTGGGTGTCATCCGGCGGCGCCGTGCTGAGGTGAACCGCACCGACCAGGGCATCGGCGAGTAGGTCGGCGGCGACCTCGTCGAGCCCGAGCGTCGTCGCGTGCCCCCGTGCCACCGCCCGCAACCTGGTTACCTGGGCGGTGGTCAGCACGACCCGACCGTCGACCGTCGGCAGGGCGGTGCCGTCCAGGTCATCCGCGGCGGGCCGGCGTCTACCGCGTACCCACCAGCGCCGCCACCGCGATCGGACCGTGGCGGCACCGAGACGCAGCACGTCCAGGACCGATGCGGCCACCACCTCGATGACGATCGCGCTGACCAACGCGTCCTCGATGCCGAAACCAACCCCGCCGCCCGGTGCCCGGCGTTGCGCCACCCCGGCCCGCCAGGCGGCGGCCACCTGGTCGAAGATGCCCGACTCCGCCGGGGCGATCTGCCCGCTCACCTCCCGGGCCAACCGGATCACGGCCTCGGATCCGTTGACCGTCGCCGGTGGACGGGCGGGTTCGATCGTCAACGCCGGCTCCCCGAGGCACCTCATGCACGGACGGCAGGTCCGCCACAGACTATCGTGCGCTACGGGCCCGGCGGGGTCCCGTAGCGTCGGGACGGGTGCGGCGGGGGTGGGGGAGGTGCGGCGTGCGGATTGCGTTGTTCGTGACGTGTCTGGCGGACACCCTGTTCCCCGAGGCGGCGAAGGCGACGGTGCGGTTGCTGGAGCGACTCGGTCACGAGGTGGTGTTCCCGCCGGGGCAGACGTGTTGTGGGCAGATGCATGTCAACACCGGCTACCAGGCGCAGGCGGTGCCGTTGGTGCGTCGGCATGTGCGGGTGTTCGATCCGTACGACGTGATCGTGGCGCCGTCGGGGTCGTGTGTCGGGTCGGTGCGGCATCAGCACGTGACGGTGGCGCGGCGGGCCGGTGATGTCCGGTTGGCGTCCCGGGCGGAGTCGGTGGCGGCGCGGACGTTCGAGTTGTCCGAGCTGTTGGTGGACGTGCTCGGGGTGACCGACGTCGGTGCGTTTTTCCCGCACCGGGTGACGTATCACCCGACGTGTCATTCGCTGCGGATGTTGCGGGTTGGCGACCGGCCGGTGCGACTGCTGCGCGCGGTGCGGGGGCTGGATCTGGTGGAGTTGCCGGCGGCGGAGCAGTGTTGTGGGTTCGGGGGCACCTTCGCGGTAAAGAACGCGGACACGTCGACGGCGATGTTGGCGGACAAGATGCGGCATGTGGTGTCCACGGGTGCGGAGGTCTGCGCGGCGGGGGATGCGTCGTGTCTGATGCACATCGGTGGTGGGCTGTCGCGGACGCGGACCGGGGTGCGCACGGTGCATCTGGCGGAGATCCTGGCCTCGACCGAGCAGGACGTCGTTACCGACGGGCGGGGTGGGCTGGTGGTGGGGTCGTGAGGCGGACCTTCCTGGGTATGCCGGCGACCGCCCCGGCGGGCGTGGGCCATCTGCGTGGCGCGGAGCCGTTCCCGGCTGCCGCCCGGCGGGCGCTGGGCGACGCGCAGTTGCGCCGTAATCTCGGGCATGCCACGGCGACGATCCGGGCGAAGTCGGCCGGGGTGATCGGTGAGGTGCCGGACTGGGAGCAGTTGCGGGCGGCCGGGTCGGCGATCAAGGCCGACGTCATGGCGCGGTTGCCGGAGCTGCTGGAGCAGCTTGAGGATCGGGTGACGGCCGCCGGGGGAGTGGTGCACTGGGCGGCCGACGCCCATGAGGCGAACGCGATGGTCGTGGACCTGGTGCGGGCCACCGGTAGTGACCGGGTGATCAAGGTCAAGTCGATGGTGACGCAGGAGATCGGTCTCAACGAGGCCCTCGAGGCGGCCGGGATCGCGCCGGTGGAGACGGATCTGGCCGAGCTGATCGTGCAGTTGGGTGAGGATCGGCCGAGCCACATTCTGGTGCCGGCGATCCACCGTAACCGGGCCGAGATCCGGGAGATCTTCCTGCGGGCGATGCCGGGGGTGGATCCGGGGTTGACCGACGAGCCAGCGGTCCTCGCCGCAGCGGCGCGTCGGTTTCTGCGGCAGACGTTCCTGTCCACGTCGGTGGCGGTGTCCGGGGCGAACTTCGCGGTGGCGGAGACGGGCACGCTGGCGGTGGTGGAGTCCGAGGGCAACGGTCGGATGTGTCTGACCCTGCCGCAGACGCTGATCACGGTGATGGGTGTGGAGAAGGTGGTGCCGACCTGGCGCGACCTGGAGGTGTTCCTGCAACTGCTGCCCCGCGCCTCGACCGGGGAGCGGATGAACCCGTACACCTCGATGTGGACCGGTGTGACTGCTGGTGACGGGCCACAGGCGTTTCATCTGGTGCTGCTGGACAACGGTCGCAGCGCGGTGCTCGCCGACGAGGTGGGCCGGCAGGCGCTGCACTGCATCCGCTGCTCGGCCTGCCTGAACGTGTGCCCGGTCTACGAGCGCACCGGCGGGCACGCGTACGGGTCGGTGTATCCGGGGCCGATCGGTGCGGTGCTGTCGCCGCAGCTGACCGGGGTGGCCGACAACGCCTCGCTGCCGTACGCGTCGTCGCTCTGCGGGGCCTGCTACGACGCCTGCCCCGTGAAGATCAACATCCCGGAGCTGCTGGTGCACCTGCGCGACCAGGCGCCGCACCCGCGCGGCGAGTCGGCCGCGATGGCCGCCGCCGCGTACGCCATGGACCACCCGGCCCTGTACGCGGCGGCGCAACGCGCGACCCGGCTGAGCCGGCTGACCGGCCGGCGCGGTCGGGGCCTGCCACCGCCGCTGTCCGGCTGGACCACCGGCCGCGACCTGCCCGAGGCACCACCGCAGACCTTCCGCGAGTGGTGGGCGCAGCGGTGAACGCCCGGGAGACCATCCTCGCCCGACTCCGCGCCGCCCTCGACCCCGCGGCCCCCGACCGGGCCGCTCTTGACCCCGCCGCTCTCGACCCCGCCGCTCTCGACGCGGCCGCGTCGGTGCCGGTGGAGGTGCCACGCGACTACCGACGTGACGGCCCGGTCGACCTCGACCGGCTGGTCGACCGGCTCACCGACTACCGCGCCCATGTGCACCAGGTCGCCGAGCCGGCCGTCGCCGACACCATCGCCGCCATCCTGCCGACCGGCGCGAGCATCGTCGTACCACCGGGGCTGCCGGCGGCCTGGCTGCCCCCGACCGTGACCGCCCGGCCCGACGACGACCTCGACAACCAGCAGATCGCCGCCGCAGATGGCGTCGTCACCGCCGCCGCCGTCGCCATCGCCGACACCGGCACGGTCGTGCTCGACGGCTCACCCGACCAGGGCCGCCGCGTGCTCAGCCTCCTACCCGACCTGCACATCTGCGTGATCCGCACCGACCAGGTCGTCGCCGGCGTGCCCCAGGCACTGGCCCGCCTCACCCCGCACCGACCACTGACCTGGATCAGCGGCCCGTCAGCCACCAGCGACATCGAACTCAACCGGGTCGAAGGCGTCCACGGCCCCCGCACCCTGCACGTCATCCTGCTGCCCTGAGCGCTCCGCGGCACGCCAGGCGGCCGGCGAACTCGCCGCCTGTCGGACCGGCGTGGCACGATCGCTCAGGTGACCAGCAGATCCACCACCGAACAGCGCCTCGACGATCTGGCCCGGCTGCGCCGCGTGCGTGACCGCATCGACCGGGAGTACGCGCAGCCGCTTGACGTCGAGGCGCTCGCCCGTGGGGTCAACATGTCGGCCGGGCACCTCAGCCGCCAGTTCCGGCTGGCCTACGGCGAATCCCCGTACGGCTATCTGATGACCCGGCGCATCGAGCGGGCCATGGCACTGCTGCGTCGTGGCGACCTCAGCGTCACCGATGTCTGTTTCGCGGTCGGCTGCTCGTCGCTGGGCACCTTCAGCACCCGTTTCACCGAACTGGTCGGCGTGCCGCCCAGCGTCTACCGCCGCGACGCGGCCCGCGCGACGAAGGGGATGCCCTCCTGCGTGGTGAAACAGGTGACCAGACCGGTCAGGAATCGAGAAGCCGTGGCCCGCGCGCCGCAGTTAGCGTGACGACATGGACATCACGATTCACGCCAGTTTCCTGCCGCACAACGACGCGGACGCCGCCCTGGCCTTCTACCGTGACCTCCTCGGCTTCGAGGTCCGCAACGATGTCGGCTACCAGGGCATGCGCTGGATCACCGTCGGCCCGCCCGGTCAGCCCGGCACCTCCGTCGTGCTGCATCCGCCGGCCGTCGACCCCGGGGTGACCGAGGAGGAGCGCCGTACCATCACCGAGATGATGGCCAAGGGCACCTACTCCTCGATCCTGCTGGCCACGCCCGACCTCGACGGTGTCTTCGAGCGGTTGCAGGCCAGCGACACCGAGATCGTGCAGGAGCCGACCGAGCAGCCGTACGGGGTTCGTGACTGCGCCGTCCGGGACGCCGCCGGCAACATGATCCGTATTCAGGAAGTGCGATGAGCAAGGACAACCGGTCGGCGGCATCGCAGGCCGCCGACAGCCACGATCTGATCCGGGTGCAGGGTGCCCGGGAGAACAACCTCAAGGACGTCACCGTCGAGCTGCCGAAGCGCCGGCTGACGGTGTTCACCGGCGTCTCCGGTTCGGGCAAGAGTTCGCTGGTGTTCAGCACCATCGCGGCGGAGTCGCAGCGGCTGATCAACGAGACCTACAGCGCCTTCATCCAGGGCTTCATGCCGACGTTGGCGCGGCCGGAGGTCGACGTCCTCGACGGGCTGACCACCGCGATCATCGTCGACCAGGAGCGGATGGCCGCTAACCCACGGTCCACCGTCGGCACCGCCACCGACGCCAACGCCATGCTGCGGATCCTGTTCAGCCGGCTCGGCAAGCCGCATATCGGCTCTCCCCAGGCGTACTCCTTCAACGTCGCCTCGATCAGTGGCGCCGGCGCGGTGACCATCGAACGGGGCGGCACCACGACGAAGGAACGGCGGAGCTTCAGCATCACCGGTGGCATGTGCCCGCGCTGTGAAGGCACCGGGCGGGTGACGGACATCGACCTGACCGCGTTGTACGACGACAGCAAGTCGCTCAACGAGGGCGCGATCACCGTGCCCGGTTACAGCATGGACGGGTGGTACGGCCGGATCTACCGCGGCAGCGGCTTCTTCGACGCGGACAAACCAATCCGCAAGTACACCAAGAAGGAGCTGCACGACCTGCTCCACAAGGAGCCGACCAAGATCAAGGTTGACGGGATCAACCTGACGTACGCGGGTCTGATCCCGCAGATCCAGAAATCGTTCCTGTCCAAGGACGTCGAGGCGATGCAGCCGCACATCCGCACCTTCGTGGAGCGGGCGGTCACCTTCACGACCTGCCCCGACTGTGGCGGCACCCGGCTGAGTGAGGCGGCCCGGTCTTCGAAGATCAAGGGCGTCAACATCGCCGACGCCTGCGCGATGCAGATCAGCGATCTCGCCGAGTGGGTACGCGGGCTGCGCGAGCCCTCCGTGGCGCCGCTGCTGGCGTCGTTGCAGCACACCCTCGACTCCTTCGTCGAGATCGGGCTCGGCTACCTCAGCCTGGACCGACCGTCCGGGACGCTCTCCGGCGGCGAGGCGCAACGCACCAAGATGATCCGCCACCTCGGCTCGTCGCTCACCGACGTCACCTACGTCTTCGACGAGCCGACCATCGGGCTGCACCCACACGACATCCAGCAGATGAACCGCCTGCTGCTGCGGCTGCGCGACAAGGGCAACACCGTGCTCGTGGTGGAGCACAAGCCGGAGACGATCGCCATCGCCGACCACGTCGTCGACCTCGGCCCCGGCGCCGGCACGGCGGGCGGCACCGTCTGTTTCGAGGGCACCGTCGAGGGACTGCGGGCCAGCGGTACGCTCACCGGCCGGCACCTGGACGACCGGGCCACCCTCAAGAAGTCGGTGCGCACGCCCACCGGGCAACTGCCGATCCGTAAGGCCTCGACGCACAACCTGTGCGACGTCGATGTCGACATCCCGCTCGGGGTGCTGGTCGTGGTCACCGGCGTCGCCGGTTCGGGCAAGAGTTCCCTGGTGCACGGGTCGATCCCGCCCGGTGCCGGGGTGGTGTCGATCGACCAGGGCGCGATCCGTGGCTCACGGCGGAGCAACCCGGCGACGTACACCGGACTGCTCGACCCGATCCGTAAGGCGTTCGCCAAGGCCAACGGTGTGAAGCCGGCGCTGTTCAGCGCCAACTCCGAAGGCGCCTGCCCCAACTGCAACGGCGCCGGTGTCATCTACACCGACCTGGCGATGATGGCCGGCGTCGCCACCGTGTGCGAGGAATGCGAGGGCAAGCGGTTCCAGGCCTCCGTCCTGGAATACCGCTTCGGCGGTCGGGACATCGCCGAGGTGCTCGCGATGCCGGTGAGCGAGGCGGAGGAGTTCTTCGGGTCCGGCGAGGCGCGCACGCCGGCCGCGCACCGCATCCTCAATCGGCTCGCCGAGGTCGGCCTCGGCTACCTCAGCCTCGGCCAGCCGCTCACCACGCTCTCCGGCGGCGAGCGGCAGCGGCTCAAGCTGGCCACCCACATGGCCGAGCAGAGCGGGGTCTACGTGCTCGACGAGCCGACCACCGGGTTGCACCTTGCCGATGTCGAGCACCTGCTCGGCCTGCTCGACCGGCTCGTCGACTCCGGCAAGTCGGTCATCGTCATCGAACACCACCAGGCGGTCATGGCCCACGCCGACTGGATCATCGACCTGGGTCCGGGCGCCGGCCACGACGGCGGTCGGGTGGTCTTCGAGGGCACTCCCGCCGATCTCGTCGCCGCCCGGTCCACCCTCACCGGCGAGCACCTCGCCGCCTACGTGGGCGACTGAAAGCCACCGAGGAGGGGATCTGCTTGTCAGTCCGCTAGCGGACAGCGGATGCTCTTGAGAGGTTGTTCGCGCCGCATCAGCCGGATCGGTCGACGTGGGGCCTAGGCGGCAGCAATGGGCCGGGACGAGGACAGCCGTCGTCTGCCGGACATGGACAGTCGCCCGGTCGCAGATGCCGACGGATCCCACCAGACGGAGTGCTCAGAACTTACTAGCGGAGGCTCGGGGTGGCTCTCGGTCAGGGTCGGCAGAGCTCGAAATCTCCCACCTGACGGATACGGCATCTGCCGCCGTGGCGGGGACTGCGTAGACCTCGTTCGGGATGCCGCTGGTGCGGTCTCTATAGTGCTCTTGGTGGCGATTCCATCAGTGTTGCAAGAGTCACTGCACGATCCGGTGTTCTGGGCGCGGTACACCTTTGCGCACGAGGAGGGGCCCGGGGCGGATCGGCTTGGTGACCTCGAAGGCCTGCTCGACGACGATGACGACGATGCGGATGAGGACTCCGCCGACTCGTCACTCGACGTGGCCTTCGAGGTCGGCGATGGCCATCACGTCGTACTGAGCATCGACGCCTCCGCCGACTCCTACAGCCTGGGCATCACCACCCCTGACTTGGCCGAGCCAGCCGAGCTCGGATGGGACGACCTCGCACACTGGCACCCGCATGCGTTGCGCTGGCCCGAACTCGACCTGATCTGCCGGGCGATCGCCGCGCGGAATCCGCAGCTGCAGCACCCCGGGGCTCCGTTGGCCCTGCTGTGCCGGTTCGCTGCCGTCTTTGACGATGACGACGTGGACCAGGCCGTCGCCGCCGTCGACGAGGCATACGCCGCATTACGTCCTCCGCAGTGGGAGGGCTACTGGCCGTGCGGCGCTGACTGGCTCGATCGCGTCGACTTCCGTGGTGAGAACGTCATCTGGCAGCGGGACGAGGCCGGCAACCTCTGGGCCCACCAGGACGACGCCGACCGCGACGGCGAACCCTTTTACAGCACGCGGCTAGGGCCGGATTCCGGCACGGGCGACGGGTTTCCACACACCCCGCTCCGGGCCGTGCTGAGCGCTGCCAGGGCGACGGTGGGCGACCCGCAGGCCTGACCGACTACGCGGCGAGTACTGCCCAGATCATGTCCCAGATCATCGCGTTCCTGATCGAGAATGACGCTCCGCAGATCTTGGCACAGTTCCGTCACGAGGCCGTTCAGAACCTCTCGTAGCGCTCAGTACGGCGCAAGCCAAAGGAACATGGTCCACGTGCCAGACGTGTGCCAGGTCGACAGGTGATGTCGGGGGATTGACGGGACTGGCGGGGAGAGCGGTGGCATGGACACAGGTCACCGCCGTGCCAGGCCAAAGGTGTTGGTGAGATCCCCTGGCAATGTGGGAGTCTTGGCCGTAGCTGTCGACAGCAGCGGTGACAGCAACCGGTCGAGACGAGGACAACCGGCGGCGGTCGGACGCGGACAGTTGCCCGAGGTCGCGGACGCCGACGGACCCCGCCAGACGCGGCACCTAGAACTTGCAACGAGGGGTCAACGGCGTGCGACGTTGAGGGTACGGTCGATGGGGTGGCGGCTGGGTGGGTTCGCCTGGCCTGTTGAGCTTGGAGCGGCGTTATGGCCTCGTCCGTCGATCCGCGCTTCGGTGTAGCCCTGCGTGAGTTTCGGGAGCGGCGTGGTCTGTCGCTTCGATCTCTGGGGCAGCTCGCGCATCGGAGTAAGAGTCACCTGCAGGAGTTGGAGACAGGGCTGAAGGCTCCGACAGCGGACACGGCGCGCCACCTGGACCAGATTCTCGATGCGGGAGGCGTGCTTGCTGGCCTGGTGGATGCGCCGGTCGACCACGCCGCCGAGGCTGGCGAGCTGCTTGCGAGAGTCGCCGCCAGTGACGTGAGCAGAGACGTGCTCGACCGGATCGAGCAGGGCGTTGACGATCTGGCCAGTTCCTATCCGACGATGGCTCCGGCGGATCTTTTGCCGTTGGTGCGGCGGCAACTCGCTTATGTGGGACGGTTGCTGGATGGACGGGTCACGCTTGCTCAACGGCGTCGGCTGTTGATTGCCGGTGGCTGGCTGGCGGTGCTGCGGGCGACCGTCCACATCGATCTGCGGCAGCGGACTGCTGCGGCTGCCCATTTGCGAGCTGCTCGTGATCTTGCCGTGCATGCGGAGCATGGCGAGATCCAGGCATGGTGTCTCGAAACCCGGGCCTGGGACGTGTTGACTCAAGGTGACTACCGGACCGCACTCGATCTTTCCGATCAAGCTCAGCGAGTCGCCCCGAAGGGTAGCTCCGCCCGCATCCAGGCGACTGCTCAGGAGGCCCGTGCGTGGGCGCGGATCGGGGACGTGGGTGCGACTCGGCGGGCGTTGGACCGGGTTGAGCGGCTGACGGCGAATCTGCCTGTTCCCGAGCGAGCCGAGCACCACTATCGGTACGACCCGGCGAAGGCCGCCGCCTATACGGCCACGACTCTGGCATGGGCGGGTGACCCCGGTGCCGAGCAGGTAGCGCGGGCGGTGTTGGCCGAGTTGGACCCGCACGGCGATGGGGGAGCGCGGCCCCGCCGGTCCGCGTCGGCTCGTCTCGACCTTGGTCTTGCCCTGGTCGCTGCCGGCCGGCCGGATGAGGCGATCGCTCTTGGGGCGCAGGCGGTGGCGTCCGGACGGGTGGTGCCGTCGAACTGGTGGCGGGCTGCGGAGTTGCTGGCGAAGGTGGAGCAGTCGGGGGTACCGGAGGCCGCGACATTGCGTGACCTGTGCATCGAGTACGCCCCGGGACGTCGACCACCAGCGGACAGCACACCTGGTTAGCGGACAGTCACCTTCTGGATCGACTACGCGCGCGGCGTGACGCTTGACCTCTGCACGCGGGCACGGATCGAGGCGCATCAGCAGATGGCCCTCCGTGTCCTCAGGAGGGAGGGCTGGACAGGTGGCGGTGGCTATTGGACTCCTGCGGCGAATAGTCAGCCGGTACTTCCCGTCGTCACCGACGGTGTCGGGGTTCGGCCAGCGCGTACAGACGATGGAGCAGGAAGCCGCCCGGCGGCGGCTGTTGGACCAGGCGCGAGGCGTACGACAGCATCCGGCAGCGGATAGGGATGCGTCAGTGTCGCGGGAGCGGCGCGTCTCGTACGACGAGTACCTGTCGGCCACCGCGTTGACTTTCGCTCGTCGGCATCGGCCGGTGTGGTCGTGGCAACTGTGGCGGCGGGTCTGCCGGTGCGGAGCCGACCTGCCGTGTCGGGCTCGGCACCGGATTCCGATCAATCGGGGTCACTGGCCGCAGGAGAGTGAGCAGTGACCGGCGGCCCGGAGCAGGTGATCCTCGCGGTCCACGTCCGAGGGCTCGATGGCATGTGCGTCGGCTGCCGCGCGTGGTGGTCACGGCTCGCCCCGTACCCCTGCTGGCAGGTGGATTGGGCGACCAGCCGGCAGGCCCGCGCGAGCGTCGCTCGGTTCCTGGGCGGTGTGCGGTGAGCACCCACGGCCCGGTGCTGCCGATCTGGAGCTGCGGCGGTTGCGACCTGCCCTGGCCGTGCCCGACCCGACGGCGGGAGCTACGCGCGGAGTACGCGGATGCGCCGGTGTCGCTGGCCCTTTACCTCGGCGGCTACCTCGTCCAGGCCGCCGAGGACATGCCCTGGGCACCGGCTGGCGCGATGCACCGCCGCTTTATCGGCTGGACCCGGCAGCCGTCGGAAGTGCAGCAGCGACGTACCGCAACCGTACCGGTCGGCCGGGACAGGCGTCACCAGGCCGGATGACCTCGTATCGAGCCCGACCCGACCGGCCTGCCGAGAGTTCATACCCACGGCGGTGAGGGCCTTCGCCACCACATCGTGATGATCATCACCGTGGGGTGAAACCTACCCTCTCCGGAGGGTAGGTTTCGTGCTGGTCGTCGAGGTGCGGCTACGGTCCCTCGCGGTCTTCTTTTGAGCGGTCTTCTGTCGGGCGACGATGCCCGGAAACGGTCCGGAAACGTCCGACCGGTACTGGTATGTGCAGATCACGTCGTTCCCTGCCAGGGGAGCGGCATCGTGTGTGCGTCTGGGGCGTGCACCCTGAAGTGGAAACGGCTGTATGTCTTCGATGCTGTCCGCGGTCGTCCGGCCGCGTCTGTCCCGCCCGTCGTGGTTGTCGCCGAAGGTGTTCCGGACCGAGGTCCTCGCCGGGCTGGTGGTGGCCCTGGCGTTGATCCCGGAGGCGATCAGCTTCTCGATCCTGGCCGGGGTGGATCCGCGGGTCGGGTTGTTCGCCTCGTTCACGATGGCCGTGGTCATCTCGATCTGCGGTGGCCGGCCGGCGATGATCAGCGCGGCGACCGGCGCGATCGCCCTGGTCGTCGCGCCCCTGGCGAAGGAACACGGCCTGGACTACCTGATCGCGGCGGTGATCCTGGGCGGGTTGATCCAGGTGCTGCTGGCCGCCCTCGGGGTGGCGAGGCTGATGCGGTTCATCCCGCGCAGCGTGATGGTCGGTTTCGTCAACGCCCTGGCCATCCTGATCTTCGCCGCGCAGGTGCCGTACCTGCTCGGGGTGCCGTGGCTGGTCTACCCACTGGTCGCCCTCGCCCTGGTGATCATGGTCGGGCTGCCCCGACTCACGCGGGCCGTCCCGGCGCCGCTGGTCGCGATCATCGTCCTCACCGTGATCACGGTGGTCGCCGCAGTGACCGTGCCGACCGTCGGTGACCAGGGTGAACTGCCCAACAGCCTGCCCACCCTCGGCCTGCCGCAGATCCCCTGGACGATGGACACCCTGGCGCTGATCGCCCCCTACGCCGTCGGTATCGCGCTGGTCGGGCTGATGGAGTCGCTGATGACCGCCAAGCTGGTCGACGACATCACCGACACCCACTCCAACAAGACCCGCGAGTCCTGGGGTCAAGGGGTGGCCAACATCGTCACCGGCTTCTTCGGCGGCATGGGCGGCTGCGCCATGATCGGCCAGACGATGATCAACGTGAAGGCGTCCGGCGCCCGCACCCGACTGTCGACGTTCCTGTCCGGCGTCTTCCTGCTCATCCTGGTCGTGGCGCTCGGCGACGTGGTGGCCACCATCCCGATGGCCGCCCTCGTCGCCGTGATGATCATCGTCGCGGTCTCGACCTTCGACTGGCACTCCGTGGCCCCCGCCACCCTCAAGCGCATGCCGCTGGGGGAGACCCTGGTCATGGTCACCACCGTCGCCACCACCCTGGCCACCCACAACCTCGCGATGGGCGTCGTCGCCGGAGTGCTCACCGCCATGGTCATCTTCGCCCGCCGGGTCGCCCACCTCGTCGAGGTCACCAGCGTGCTCGACCCCGACGGCGGTACCCGCATCTACTCCGTACACGGCGAGTTGTTCTTCGCCTCCAGCAACGACCTCGTCTACCAGTTCGACTACGCCGGCGACCCCGACAAGGTGATCATCGACATGAGTCGCGCGCATGTCTGGGACGCCTCCTCCGTCGCCGCCCTGGACGCCGTCACCACCAAGTACGCGGCGCGGGGCAAGACCGTCGAGATCGTCGAACTGAACAAGCCCAGCGCCGCCATCCACGGCAGCCTCGCCGGCACCCTCAGCGCAGGCCACTGATGCCCCTCACCGGACGCGACGCCGAGCCGCGACACGCCGGCGGCCCGGCACCCGGCCGACTCATGCAGATCGGCGAAGCCGCCGAGCGGGTCGGCCTGAGCATCCGCACCATCCGTCACTACGAACAGGTCGGGCTCATCGTCCCGTCGGCTCGCACCGACGGCGGCTTCCGCCTCTACACCGAACCCGATCTGGACCGCCTCGGGGTGGTCAAACGGATGAAACCCCTCGGGTTCACCCTCGACGAGATGCGCGACCTGCTCGGCATCCTCGACGCGCTGCGCGCCGCCGACGTTGACGAACGTCCCGCCCTGCTCGACCGGCTCGCCATGTTCCACACCCTCGCCACCACGCGGGTTGACGCGCTCCGCGAACAACTGGCCACCGCCGAAGGCTTCGCCGACACCCTGCGGCAGCGGATCGACAAGCACACGCCCCAGGACTGACCGGCCCGATCCGCCGGGAAACGCACGGCCCTGCATCGCGCCGGGTGGCGGGAAACCGGTGCCGTGAGCCGTTCGCTGCGCAGTTCACGAGGCGTGAGACGTCTCGATGACCAGGCCGCTGCGCAGGCGAGTCGGAATGCGGTGCAGCGGGATGGTGAGGTCCTGCTCCGGCACCGCATAGTCCAGCCGCGCGAGTCGGACGGCGAGCGACTGGAGCAGCGCCACGGTGATGGCCTCGCCGGGGCAGCGGTGCCCGGTGCGTGGATCGCCGCCGCCCTGCGGGATCAGCTCGAAGGGGCCGATCTCACGATCGACGAACCGGTCCGGGTCGAAGCGGTACGGCTCGGGCCAGAGCCGGGCGTCGTGGTTCTGGCCGTACAGGTCGAGCAGCACCATCGCCCCCTTCGGGATCGGTACGCCGCGCCAGGCGAGGTCGGCTACGGCGAGGCCACCGACGAAGGGTGCGAACGGGTAGAACCGGCGGATCTCGTGGGCGAACGCCCGGGCGAAGGCCGGGTCGTCGGCGCGCAGCCGGTCCCGCTGGGACGGCCAGCGGTGCAGGGCGTGGCCGGCGAACGTCAGGAACCAGGCCACCGCCACCGTCGGCCGGATGATGTTGAGTAGTTCGACGGCGGCGGTACGTGCGTCGAGCGGTCGACCGTCAGCGTCGCGATGGTCTGCCACCGCCGCCACCGCCGAGCCGGCCGACGCCTCGGCTGAACCGCGGCGAACCCGCCGTACCAGGTCGGAAAGCCAGCGCTCGCGGCGCCCCCGAGCCCGGCGCGCCCGCCAGTGTCGCGGCCCGGCCGTGGCGAACCCGTCCACCGCGGCCACCAGGTCGGCGGCGAGTGCCGGCACCTCGTCGCGCCGGACCGGGATGCCCGTCCAGTCGCAGACCGCCCGGGTCAGCACCTGGGCGGTCTCGTCGAAGAGCACCACCTGCCGGCCAACCCAGGAGCGGGCCGCCTCGTCCCAGGCGGTCTCGGTCCGGACGACGAGGTCGTCGACGCCACCGCCGTTCAGCAGTGACATGAACATCGCCTTGCGGGCCCGGTGCGCCGCACCGTCGAGGGTGTGCACGGCGCCCCGCCCGAACAGGGTGCCGCGTACCGGCTCCGGGATCGCTCCGTGACGCCGCACGTGCCGCTCGTCGTAGAACCACTCGGCGGCCTCCGGCCCGCGCAGGGCGATCGCCCGTTGCCCGAGCAGGCGGGTACGCAGCACATCCGACTCGCCACGCCGCAGCCGGTTGGGCAGCCAGGCGTAGCCACGGATGGCGAGTGGGAGGGTGTTGTCGAGACGGCTGATCAGATCGGGCATGCCGGGTGGTGCCCGCCAGATGGTCCATCAAACCAGCGACCAGTGGGAGTCGCCGCACCCCGCCGTCGGGCTCGTCGGCCCGGTGGTGCGGCCGGTCAGTCGCCCAGCAGGCCCGCGTGCCCGGCGAGCGCCGCGGCCTCGGCACGGTTGGAGACCCGCAGTTTGCGCAGCAGCGCGGCGGTCATCCGTTTCACCGTGCGTTCCGAGACGTGCAGCTGATCCGCGATGGCCAGGGTGCTGCGACCGGCGGCGATCGACCGGAGCAGGACGCGCTCCTCGACGTCGAGATCGACCCGGGCCCCGGGGCCGGAGCGCAGCAAATCCCGCAGGAGCTGGGCCGGCAACACGGCCCACCCGTCGAGAACCGCCAACAGCGGCGGCAGCAGGGCTTCGGGTTCGGCGCTCTTGGGCAGGAACGCCTCAGCGCCGGACCGCAGGGCCTCCAGCGCCGGGGCCGGATCGCCGTCGCCGGACATCGCCACCACCCGCACCCGGGGGGTGGTGCGGCGGATGGCCGCCACGGCGCGGATGCCGCCGGGAGCGGGCATGTGCAGGTCGACAAGCGCCACGTCCGGTAGGCACCGGCACATCAGGGAGGCCGCCGCGGCGGCGTCACCGGTGGAGCCCACCACCCGTACCCGCCCGGCGGTGGCCGCCGGCAGCAGCAGTTCGAGTCCACGGGCGAACAGCGGATGGTCGTCGACGACGGCCACCCGGATGGCCGGGGACTCGGGCATGCCTGTTCCCTTCCCGAGCGGGTACCGATCATGCGGCGGGTGCCAGCTCGGGGGAGTGGGGACGGATGCGCGGACGGATCGGTCGATTGCTGGGGGCGCTACGCGGTACCGATACTCCCGGTGGTGGTGCCACGGCCGGCGCCGCCTCCCGCGACCTGCTGTTGCGGGTGTTCTGTCACGAACTTCGTACGCCGGTCAGCACGTTGACCTCGCTGACCCGGGCCCTCGCCGACGAGGCGAGGCCGCTGACCGGCGAGGACCGTCGGGCCATTTCCGCACTCGCCCGTGACCAGGCGGCGTACCTGCAGACTCTGCTCACCGAGGCGGCGACGAGCGTGGGTGCCCTGACCCTGGTGGCCGGGCGGAACGAGCGTGCGGTGCCGCTGGCGGAGATCCTGCCCGCCGTGGCGATGCTCGTACCGGTCGAGCGGCGGCGCGTGCGGGTCACCCGGGAGGCGGCGCGGTGTGCGGTGCCGGCCGGTCGTACCCGGCAGATGTTGGGCAACCTGGTCGAGAATGCGCTGCGGCACGGACCGGCTGCGGGGCGGGTGGGCATCCGCGCGGTGCGCCGTGGGGCCGATCTGAGCATCAGTGTCCTGGACGAGGGGCGCGTGGCGGACAGCCTGGTCGAGGCGCTGCGCCGGCCCTCCCCGGCCGTCGGCATGTCCGGCCTGGGGCTGTGGATCGTCCGGGAACTCGTCGCCGCCGACGGCGGCCGGGTGCGTCTGCACCGGCTGCGGCCCGACGGGGTGGCGGTGGAGCTGCTGCTACCGGCGCGCCAGGCAGGTTGACCCGTCCGGGCCACCGGTCGGCCCGGACGGGCCAGCGATCCGGGAAGTGACCTCGGTGTCAGCTCGTCGCATCGAGGAGGGCCCGTGTTCACCCATATCAAGGACCTGCAGTTCGAAGCCAAGCCGGACGGCCCCGACGCCGCGTTCGCCCGCCGGCTCCAGGAGATCCTGGGCGGCAAGTGGGGCGAGATGACCGTCGCCAACCAGTACCTCTTCCAGGGCTGGAACTGCCGGCTGCCCGGCAAGTACAAGGATCTGCTGCTCGACGTCGGCACCGAGGAGATGGGCCACGTCGAGATGATCGCCACCATGATCACCCGGCTGCTGGACAACGCGCCGTTGTCGTTGCAGGAGGCCGCCGAGGACAATCCGATGGTCGGGGCGATCTACGGCGGCTCCAACCCCGCACACTTCATCCACGGCGGCGGCGGGGCGATGCCGGTGGACAGCGTCGGGGTGCCCTGGAACGGCAGCTTCGTCACCGCCAGCGGCAACCTGATGGCCGACTTCCAGCTCAACGTCACCGCCGAGGCCCAGGGCCGGCTCCAGGTGTCGCGCCTGTTCAACATGACCGACGATCCCGGCGTGAAGCAGATGCTCCGCTTCCTGCTGGCCCGCGACACCATGCACCAGAACATGTGGATGGCCGCCATCGAGCAGCTCAAGGAGGACGGCCTGGAGGAGATGCCGGTGCCGGACGCCTTCCCCGACTCGCCGGACTTCACCGAGCAGTTCAGCTACACCTACCTGGACTTCTCTCCGGGTCAGGACGCCGCGCAGGGACGCTGGGCCGCCGGACCCACGCCGGACGGCAAGGGCGAATTCCGCTACGACCACAGCCCTCGCGCCCACGCGCCCGAACCTGTCCTGCCGCCGGGTGACCCGCGCCTGTACGGGACCAACCCGGGCATGGCGCAGGGCGTGGTCAACACCGTCAAGAGCAAGATCAGCTGACGTCGCCCGCCGGGCCGCCCACCCACCGGGTGGTCCGGCGGGCGTCACCCCGCCCCGAGGAGGTGCGCCGTGACCGAACTCGTGCTCCGCCCGCTCGCGGACGCGTTCATGCAGGTGGGTGTGTACGTCGCCGTGATGGTGGCGCTGTTCGGCTGGCTGCGGTGGCGGTACGGGGACCGGGTCACCGACGGGCTGACCCGTCGCCGCCGGGTGGGCCCGCTGGTCGGCGCGCTGCTGGGGGTCACGCCGGGCTGCGGTGGCGCGATCATCCTCATGCCCCTGTACGCGCGCGGCAAGGTCTCCTTCGGCACCGTCGTGGGGGCGCTGGTCGCGACCATGGGCGATTCGTCGTGGGTGGTGCTGGCCTGGAACCCACTCTTCGCGCTCCAACTGCACGCGCTGCTGTTCGTCGTCGGCCTGGCCACCGGGTACGCCGTCGACGCCCTCGGCATCGACCCGGCCCGGTCCGCCGTCCGGCGGCGGGCGGTGCCCGTCACCACGCCGGTGCGCCCCGCCGTCGACGCCGGACCCGATCTCGCCTCGTCCCGCCGCCTGTTCGGCGGCCTGCTGCCCCGGATGCCCGCCTCGACGGCGTTCTGGGGGCTGACGACGCCGGCCTTCGCGGTGTCCGTACCGGTGGTGTTCCAGCTCGTCGACCCGACGGCGCTGGCCGTGATCGGTGGGGTGGACCCGTACCTGGCGCTCGGTGTGCTCGGCACCCTGGTCGCGGCACTCATCTTCGCCGCCGGGCGGGGGCGGCTGGCCGACGACAGCCTGGAGACCGCACACGCCAGCACGATGGCGGCGACCATGCGGCACAGCGCCCACGAGGCCTCGTTCGTCACGGTCTGGGTGGCGGTGGCCTATCTCGGCTGGCAGGTGCTGAGCACCACGACCGGCTTCGACGGTACGCAACTCGTCCTGACCGGCATCGTCGGCGTGCTGGTCGGCGCCTTGATCGGCCTGGTACCCGGCTGCGCCCTGCAGATCGTCTTTACCGGCCTCTACGTCAGTGGCGGACTGCCGCTACCCACTCTGGTCGCGAACGCGATCAGTCAGGACGGAGACGCCCTGATCCCACTCGCCGCGCTGCGTCGACACTCCGCGGTCGTGGCGACCGTCATCACCACCGTTCCCGCGGCGGCCGTCGGCGGGGCGCTGCTCGTGTTCTGGTGAACCGGCCGAAGGAGCATGCCATGTCGATCTCGAAGACGGATCTCGTCCCGCTGTCGCGGGTCCGGCGCAAGCTGGCCGTTTTCAGTGGTCTGAGTCTCGTCGCGCTGGCCGTCGGGCTGCCCGGCTGGTCGGTCGCGGCACTGGTGCTGACCAGCCTGGCGATTCCCGTCGCCGTCGGAATGGCCGGCGGCGGCAACCTCCTTCGCCAGCTGCTGCGCCCGGGCGGGAACCCGGGCGGCTGGAGAACGCGGTCGACGGATCGTGGCTCACGGCGGACCCGCGCGTCGGTTTGAAAAAGGTTCACCCCTGATGCTGTCCCGGCCATCTGTTGTCCATGCGATGTCAACCTGAATTCCTCTCGGCGCCGGTACCTTGCGGTCTCCGTGAGTCGTGCCGGGCCTGCCGGCGCGCTCCACGGTGCACAAACGAATTCACACACAGCGCGCTCAGACGGGTATGCGGGGGAAGGCGGTTCTTCGGGTGTGGCTCGGGGCTGACAAGAAGGAGTTCGAGGCCTTCCTCGATTCCGCTGACGTTTACTGGCGCAAGAACCTCGGCTCCACGACGTCCCAGAACTACCTCGTCGTCGAGGTGTTCCACCAGGACATCAGGGTGGCGATGCGCAATCTGTCGGTCGCCAACGCGATCCGCCGCATCGTCCCCGCCCAGCTGGTCGTGGTGACCGGTGTGGAGCAGATGTGGCACGACGCGCTGTGGACCGAGTTCGACGTGAAGCTGGTCGAGCGGATCGCGGCGGCCTACGGTGCCAGCCAGGTCATCGACCTGTACCGTCTCGTCGAAGGGCCGGCCAACTCCGCCACTGCGAGTGCCGTGCCGGTGGAGCTGTTCGGACGGCCGCTGCCCCCCGGCGCGCCGATCAGTGCGGAGACCCTCGCCGAGTTCGTCAGCGCCACCTACTGCCGGGTGACCAAGCGGCCCCGGGCGCCGGAGAACCCCACCGCCGACCCGCGCTACCAGCGACGGCAGGCGTTGGCCCGGGCCATCTCCTCCGCCTACGACGCCCTGCTCGGCAGCGGCTCGGTGGTCGCGCTGGTCACCAGCCACGTCGACTACGACCACTGGGGGCTCGCGGTGGACTCCGCCCGACGGGCCGGGGTGCCGGTCGTGCACACCCAGCAGACCGGGTGTCTCAAGGCGTACGCGCTGTTCCCCGAGAACGACACCGGTGAACACACCTTCCGTGGTGAACTCACCCACCAGATCGGCGCCTTCTTCGAACAGCGGGTGTGGTCGCGACGCAGCGAGGTGCGGCGCAACGCCGAACTGGTCGCCTGGCGCTCGAAGGTCAACCTGGGTCGGCCCAGCTGGTGGCGGGGCGGCGCCAGCGCCTCCGTCGACATCACCAACAGTAGTGAGCGGGCCCGGCTGCGTACGCACTTCGCGGCCCGCCTGGGTTTCGATCCGGCTCGTCCGGTGGTGGCGGTGTTCAACCACGCCGTGTCCGACGCGCCGGGCACGAACCACCAGTCCTTCCCCACGCTGGCCGACTGGTTCGAGGAGACCGCCCGGTTCGCCAGCACCGCCACCGAGGTGCAGTGGCTGTTCCAGGACCATCCGAGCCAGTTCCGCTACGACAGCACCGACTTCTTCGACTCGGTCGCCCGCCGGTACGCCCGACACCGGCACATGGTGTTCCAGCCCAGCAAGGACCTGAGCAAGAACGGTCTGTGGAGCCTCGTCGACCTGGGCGTGACCGTTCGCGGCAGCGTCAGCAACGAACTGCCGGCGTACGGCATCCCGGTGATCCAGGCCGGCTGGTCCGAGTGGAGCGAGTGCGGTCTGTCCACCGTGGTGAACGACCCGGAGAGCTACTGGAAGGCACTCGACGCCGCGATCAGCGCCATGCTCAACGGCGAGGAGATCATCTCAGCCGAGCAGGTCGAGCGCGCCCGACTGTGGTTGTGGTTCTACCGCAGCGCCACGGACCTGTTCACCCCCCAGGTGCCGCACTGGGAGGTCTGGCCCGCCGACTACCTGCTGCGCGCGGTGCGCACCTCGTTCCGGCACATCGAGAGCGACGCGGACCCGGTCTTCGAGGCCGTCGAGCGCATGTGGACCCGGCGGGAGCCGGTGCTGACCCGGACCGACCTCCAGGAGCCGGGAGGTGTCCGGTAGTGGCGATCGGTACGTGGTTCGCCACCGAGTTCGACGAGCCGATCCCGGCCCGGGAGCTTCCCGCGATGTTCACCTCGGGTGGGGATCCCGAGGTGCTGCTCGCCGACCAGGTCGCCCGGGGCGTCGCGATCGTGGGCCGGGTCCAGGGCGGGTCCGGCGCGGTCGTGCTCAAGGTACGCACCGACGGCCGCCCGGTCCGCGTCCGGGTCGACCTGCACATCGACGGTGCCTCGCAGACCGCCTGGTCGCGGGCGGCGGCACCGGCCCGGGGGATGCGTGAGCTGCCGCGACTGGTCATGGTCCGGGCCCAGGGCACGGACCGGGCCGCCGCCCTGATCAGCCGTCAGCGGGGGCGGTTGCGGATGGTGGAGGCCCACGCCTGGGTGGAGTTCGACCTACGGGCCGACGAGGTGGGCGAGGACGGCCTCCTGATCATCGAGGTGGTGGACGGCACGTTGCCGCCGTGGGCGTCGACCGCGCTCAGCCCGCTGGCGGCGATCGGGGTGCGGATCAACCAGGTCGAGATCGTCGCGATCGACGAGGCGGAGCAGCGCAGCGGTGCCACTCGACTCGCCGGTGCCGCCGCGCAGCTGGCCGGGCTGGTCAGCGTCGGCGGTCTGGTCGGGGCGCGAGGTCGCGGCCAGGGACACGCCCGGTCGAGGTTCGTCGTGGTCAACGCCGCTGACCCCACCGTGCGGTGCCGGCTGCGGATCTCGGCCGCCACGGCTCCACCGGCCGCGATGCGACAGCCGAGCCAGAAGTGGCTGCGTCGCCGGCAGGGCCAGACCGTGCTGAAGGCGTTCCGGGTGGCTCAGCGCGGGGCCGGATATGCGCTGTTCGAGGCGTCGCCGTTCACCCGGTCGCCGGATCCGGACCGGCTGGTCGTCCGGGGCGTACATCTGGTCGGCGGCACCGAATGCCGGGTGAGCGCCACCCCGCAGACCGAGGACATTCTCGACGTGGTGATCGAGCGTACGGCCCCTGGTCCGGTGCTGGTCGGGCTCGCCGAGCGGGACAACCCGGCGGTACGGCGGCGGGTCGCCGAGACCGTCTGCCAGCTCGTCGAGCTGGAGTGCCACCGGTGACCGCGCAGAACCACCACGACCTGACGCTCACCGATGATCCGGCGGCCAACCGGCGAACGCTCGAACGAATCCTGACGTCCGGGACCGGGGGCACCGTGCGGCTGCCGGCGGGCACCTTCACGCTGGACCGGGGAGTGGTGCTCGGACCGGACTGGACGCTGACCGGCGCGGCGCACGGGAACGGGCCGGTGACAACGTGGCTGACGTCGTCCTCGTCGGCCGGCGAACCCGTCGTCCACGTGCTGGGTTCACGGGTGACGGTCCAGGACATCGGCTTCCTCCCACCGCCGTGCGCGCCGGGGGAGCACGGCGGTGACCGGGGCACCGCCATCACCATCGGGAGCTACCTGTACCCGGCCGAGACGGAGTGGATCGAGGACATCGAGATCCGGCGCGTCCAGGTCGAGCGTCGCGACGAGCGCGCCGCCAACTGTGTCGCCGTCATGGGCGCGGTACGCGACATCACCATCAGCGATGTGTCGATCGTCGGCGGTTGCACCGGCATCGCCGTGCACTGGGGTGCGGTCGGCGACGGGGTCGACTCGATCGTCGGACCCTCCTACCATCCGCACCACCTCGACATCCGTGACCTGCGCGTGTCCGACGCGTTCGAGGGGTTCTACCTCAGCTCGGTGCACGACGTGGCGGTGGATCGGGTCCACCTGAGCGAGGTCGAGATCGGCTTCCGGCTGCTGCCCGGCGACAACACGGACCGGTTCCACTCGGGCGGCGACGAGCCGGTCGGCGCGCGGATCCGGGTCTGCGGTGCGCACGTGGCCTGGAACGGTCCGTTGTACGCGGTCCGGATCGCCGGCTGGGGACGCAGCGAGATCGACCACTCGTTCCGGGTGCTCGAATACCGGGACGTGGTGGTCCGGGACTGCACGTTCGTGCCGCTGCCGCTCGCCACGGCCGGGCCCGGCGACGCGCGGCGTCCGCGGTCGCCCATTGTGGTCGAGCAGGCCTCCGGTGTGATCCTGGAGGGGATCAGCGTCGACCTGCGGGCGGATGCGGTCGGTTCGCAGCTCGACGAGGGGGCGACCGCCGTTCGCCGCCAGCCGGCCGGGTTCCGGTAGCCGGAGGTCGATCAGCTCAGCCGCTCGGCGAGAAAATCCTCCCAGGTGCGGGTGCCGACGGTGACGCCGTCGAAGCTGAGGTTGTCGCCGTTGCGGTACGCCCGGCCGGCCGCCCCGGGCACCGGCACCGGCAGGAAGGGCCGGTTCCTGCGGCGGGCGGCGAGGTAGCTACGGACCAGGTCGGCCAGCGTGTAGACCTGCGGGCCGGCCAGCTCCGGCACGAGGCCGGACGGAGGACCCTGGACCAGGGCGACCAGCCGGTCGGCGACCTCGCGGGAGTCAACCGGCTGGAACCGGATCACCCTCGGGTCGGGCACGATCGGCAGGGCTGCCAGCTTCTGCACGACGGTGAAGACCAGGTCGTGGAACTGCGCGGCCCGCAGCGTCGTCCACGGCACGCCGGATTCGCTGACCGCCCGCTCCGCGCCGCGCTTGGCCTCGAAGTAGCCGATCGGGACCCGGCCGGCACCGATGACCGAGATGTGGACGACGTGCCGTACCCCGGCTCGGGCGGCGGCTCGCATCAGGGTGGCGGTGGCCCGGTCGTCGCCCTTCGGGCCGCCCGCCAGGTGCAGCAACGTGTGGACACCGTGCAGCGCAGGCTCGATGCCCTCGTCCCTGAGCAGGTCACCGGCGACGTACTCGATGCCGTCGACATTTCGGTGGATCTTGCGGCTGAGTACCCGTACGGTGTGGCCCGCCGCGCGTAGGCGCGGCAGGACGTGCCCGCCGAGGGTGCCGGTGCCGCCGGTGACCAGGACAGGTGCGTTCGTCGCCGCATCGCTCATGGCTTCTCCGTTCGGATGGGTTCAGGTCTTCGACCCCGCCCGGCCGCCGAACGTGACTCCGCCGGCGGTCTCACACCGGAATCGCCGTGTCCTCTCGCGCGCGGCGCCCGCGTACCGCCGGACGCGCTCGAGCGGCACCGCCGCGCCGCCGGATGATCCATTCCGCCAGCACCACGTTGATCAGCCAGGCGGCGGTCATCGTCCCGGTCCGGCCCGCCGTCGTGACCGGACCGACGGTGGCGAGCCAGGCCATCTGGGTGAAGAACTGGGTACCCGCGCCCATCCCGATGGCGTAGCCACGGATCATCCAGGCCCGGTGCCGGGCGAAGTCGCGGCGGCGGACCGCCACGAAGCCGAGGACGAGCGCGCCGGCCATGGCGACGCTGACCACCACCCGGACGGCGACCAGCGCGGTACTGTCGAGCGCGCCCGGCGGTAGGAACAGCGTCAGCCACAGGCCACTCAGCGCGGTGAGCAGCCCGCAGGGGATCAGGATCCGGCCGGCGACCCGGTGCCAGCGGCGGTGCAGCCGACGGAACCGGGGCGCGAACTGGAAGGCGCCGAGGACGCTGAACACGGTCACGGCGACGATGTGGGCGACCACGGGCAGCGGAGCCGAGGCGATCCGGTCGCCGTCGGGCAACACCTGGGCGCCGCCGGCCAGTTCGGTCAGGCGGAGGCCGCCGGCGACCACCGGCACCGCGCTGAGCACCAGCAGACCGGCGGGGATGAGCCAGGTCGACCTGGCGGAAGACGTCACAGCGGTGAGTCCCTTCTCGCGGCGACCAGAGCCCTGACCACGTCCCCGCTCCACGCCCGCCCGACCCTGGACGGACGTGGTGCGCGGTTCGGTCGACAAGCCCCACGGTCGCTCCTGCTCCGTCGATCCTGGCAACGCGGCGGGTCGCACTCATCGCCGTGCGGGCCGGCGTCATCTCGGCCGATGGACGGGGAAGCCGGCCGTACTTTGGGTCGGGCCACCGGCCGTGTTCAATCGTGGGGTGGCCATCCGCGTGATCGTCGCCGACGACCAGGAGATCGTCCGCACCGGACTGACGATGATCCTCAACGCCCAGCCGGACATCGAGGTGGTGGGCGAGGCGGGCGACGGTCACCGGGCCGTCGAACTCGCCCGGCGACTACGCCCGGAGGTGTGTCTGTTCGACATCCGGATGCCCGGCGTGGACGGCATCGAGGCCACCCGCCGCCTCGCCGGCCCGGCCGTGCCCGACCCCTTGGCGGTGGTCGTCATCACCACCTTCGACCTCGACGAGTACGTCTACGCCGCGCTCCGCGCCGGAGCGCGGGGTTTCCTGCTCAAGGACGCCGGTACGGCCCTGCTCGCGCAGGCCGTGCGGGCCGCCGCCGCCGGTGACGCGCTGATCGCGCCGAACATCACCACGCGGCTGCTCCGGGCCTTCGCCGACGCGGGTCCGGCCGCGCCACCGCGGCAGCCGGTCGACGCGCTCACGCTGCGGGAGGAGGAGGTGCTGGTGGCCGTCGCCCGTGGTCGCACCAACACCGAGATCGCCGAGGAGCTGCACATCAGCCTCAGCACCGTGAAGACCCACATCGCCAGCCTGATGGTCAAGCTCGGCGCCCGTAACCGGGTGGAGATCGCGATGTGGGCGTACCAGACCGACCGCGTCCGCAACGGTCCGGACCGCCCGGCGTAACGTCCGGGCTCCGACACACCGCGGGGACGGTCACGCACGACGTGGCTGGACTTCACGTGGCGTTCACGGGGGTTGTGGCGCGACGACACGTATTGATCGTCATTTCTGCGAGAATCCTGATGTCCCCTGCCGCGCCCCCCAGCCGGGTTCCCCCACCCGCCGTCGCAGGAGACAGTCAGGAGTCGCCCCGTGGCTCACCTACGCAAGGTCGCCATCGTCTCGGTGGTCGCCGTCGCCCTGTCGGTCGTCCTCGTGCCGCCGGCTGCCCAGGCCACACCGCCCAACATCCCCTCGTACAGCACGGCGGTGAGCCGACTGAACTCGCTCACGGTCGCGGCCGAGTCCCACCAGTCCAGCTACAACCGCGACCTGTTCCCGCACTGGATCACGGTCACCGGCACCTGCAACACCCGGGAGCAGGTGCTCAAGCGGGACGGCAGCAACGTCGTGGTGAACTCCAGCTGTTACCCGACCTCCGGGTCCTGGTACAGCCCGTACGACGGGGTGACCCGGACGAACCCGGCCGAGATCTCCATCGATCACGTGGTGCCGCTGGCCGAGGCATGGCGTTCGGGCGCCTGGGCCTGGACCACCGCGCGGCGCCAGACCTACGCCAACGACCTGGGCGGGCCGGAACTGTGGGCGGTCACCGGCACCGTCAACTCGTCCAAGGGCGACAAGGACCCGGCCGCCTGGAAGCCGCCGCGTGCGGCCTTCCACTGCACCTACGCCCGGGCCTGGATCCAGGTGAAGTGGTACTACGGCCTCACCGTGAACAGCGCGGAGAAGTCGGCGCTGAACACCATGCTCAACACCTGCTGAGCAGCCGCCCGCCAGGGCGGCAGCGGTGACGGGGGCGTGACGTCGACGGCGTCACGCCCTGCGTTGCTGTCGTCGTGCCAGCGAAGTTTCGCTGCTGAGCGTGCCGGACGGAGGGCTTGACAGTCGACGACATGCAACGTGCAATATATCGCATGCCTCTCGACGCGTTCGACCGTTACCCGTTGCTCTTCGGTCCCAGCCCGGTCCACCCACTGGACCGGCTGAGCCGCCACCTGGGCGGCGCCCGGATCTGGGCCAAGCGGGAAGACTGCAACAGCGGCCTGGCCTTCGGCGGAAACAAGACCCGCAAGCTGGAGTACCTGCTGCCCGACGCCCTGGCCCGGGGCGCGGACACCCTGGTCAGCATCGGTGGCGTGCAGTCCAATCACACCCGCCAGGTGGCCGCCGTCGCGGCCCGGGCCGGTCTGAAGGCCGTGCTGGTGCAGGAGAGCTGGGTGGACTGGCCCGACCCGGTCAACGACAAGGTCGGCAACATCCTGCTGTCACGGGTCATGGGTGCCGAGGTGCGCCTCGCGCCGGACGGCTTCGGCATCGGCATCAAGGAGAGCTGGCAGCGGGCGCTGGAGGAGGTCCGGGCCGGCGGTGGCGTGCCGTACGCGATTCCCGCCGGGGCGTCCGACCACCCGCTGGGCGGGCTCGGCTTCGCCAACTGGGCCGACGAGGTCCAGCGGCAGGAGCGGGAGCTGGGGATCTTCTTCGACACCATCGTCGTGTGCAGCGTCACCGGCAGCACCCAGGCGGGGATGATCGCCGGTTTCGCCGGCCAGGACCGCCCTCGGCGGGTGCTCGGCATCGACGCCTCGGCGAAGCTCGACGAGACCCGGGCCCAGGTGGAGAAGATCGCCCGCGACACCGCCGGGCTGATCGGTCTCGGGCGGGACCTGCGCGACGACGAGATCACCGTGCTGGCGGGCTGGGCCGGGGAGCGGTACGGCATTCCGGTGCAGTCCACCCTGGATGCGATCCGACTCAGCGGCGAGCTGGAAGGCATGATCATCGACCCGGTGTACGAGGGCAAGTCGATGGCGGCGCTGATCGACCTCGTCCGTACCCGGGACATCCCCGCCGACGCCAACGTCCTCTACGCCCATCTGGGCGGCCAACCCGCCCTGAACGCCTACCACACGCTCTTCGCCTGACCGGGCCGCAGCGCCGACCGGGGCCTCGTCCGGCGAGCTGCCATCCGGCCGGTGAGCGTGTCCTCGACGTCGGCTGCGGTCGCGGCGCGGTCCTCTTCCCGGCCGCGCACGCCACCGGACCGACCTCCCGCCCCGCAGCTTCCACGCCGTCCTGGCCGGACTGGTCGAATGGTGACGTCAGGTTCGCCTCAGCCGTCGGTGAGGCGGTCCGCACGAGCGTTGAGGTAACGCTGCTGCGCCAGGTTGGTGGCCTGCGCGGCGGCCGTCCGGTACTCGGCGCGGGCCGCCGCCGGGTCGCCGCGCCGCTCCAGCAGATGCGCGCGTACGGCGGGCAGCCTCGGATCCCGGGCCAACCGACCGTCGGCGGCCACCTTGTCGACAAGCGCCAGTCCCGCCTCCGGCCCGTCCGTCATGGCCACCGCGACGGCATGGTTCAACGCGACCAGGGGGTTGGCGTCCATCGCCGTCAGCACCTCGTACAGTGCCGCGATCTGCGGCCAGTCGGTCTCCTGCGGGCCGGGCGCCTCGTCGTGCAGGGCGGCGATGGCGGCCTGGACCTGGTACGGCCCGGGTCGTCCCCGGTGCAGCGCCTCGACCACCAGCGCCGTGCCCTCGGCGATCTGATCGGCACGCCAGCGGGAACGGTCCTGCTCGGCCATCGGCACCAGTTCGCCGTGGGGACCGGTGCGTGCCGGCGCTCGGGCGTCGGTGAGCAGCAGCAACGCCAGCAGACCGGTCACCTCCGCGGCATCGGGCAGCATCCGATGCAGCAGCCGGGTCAGCCGGATCGCCTCGGCACACAGGTCGGCGCGGAGCAGCCCGGGCCCGGAGGTGCTCGCGTACCCCTCATTGAAGATCAGGTAGAGCACTCGGAGCACGGCCGTGAGGCGCGCCGGGGCCTCGGTCGGGTCGGGCATCGCGAAGGGCAGGCCGCTGTCGCGGATGCGTTGCTTGCCCCGGGTGATTCGCCGGGTCATGGTCTGCTCCGGCACCAGGAACGCCCGGGCCACCTCGGCCGTGCTCAATCCGCCGACCGCCCGTAGGGTCAACCCGATCTGCGTGGCCGGGGGCAGCGACGGATGGCAGCACAGGAACAGCAGGATCAGGGTGTCGTCGGAGTCCGCGGTCCGGTCACCCGGCGGTGGCAGCCGCCATTCGGCCAGCACTCGTCGGCCGACGACGTCCTCCCGCTGCCGTCGCGCCTGCTCGGCCCGGAGCAGGTCGGTGAGCCGCCGCGAGGCCACCGTGATGAGCCAGGCCCGGGGGTTCGCCGGTACGCCGTCGCGGGGCCAGCCGGTGGCCGCCGCGATCAGCGCCTCCTGGGTGGCGTCCTCGGCGGTGTCGAAATGCCCGTAGCGGCGCACGAGCGCGCCGAGGACCTGCGGCGCCAGCCGGCGCAGCAGGTCCTCGAGGGTCGGTTCAGCCATCAGACGAGGTCGTCGATGCCCTCGGCGATCGGGCGGACATCGACGTACTCGCCGGGGCTGTCGGGGTTCACCAGCAGGGCGGCGATCTCGGCGGCCCGGTCGAAGCTGGCGCACTCGACCACCGTGTAGCCGGCGAGGACCTCCTGCGTCTCCGGGTACGGCCCGTCGGTGACCATCGCAGCGCCGTCGCGCACCTGGACCCGGCGGGCGTGCACCGGCGCGGTCAGCCCCTGGGCGTCCACCAGTTCACCGGCGTCGGCCAGATCCTGGTGCACCTTGCCCATGTGCGCGTGCATCGCGGCCACCTGCTCGGCCGACATCGCCGGCCGGTCGGAGCCGTGCCCGGCCATCGCGTCGTAGTCCCGCTGCGAGCCGTACAGCATGATCATGTATTTCACGGGTTGTCTCCCTCTCGCGTCCGCCACCATCTCCAGTGCCGGTTCACCGGGGACGTCGGAGCCGGACGTCCGTTCCGGACACGGACCACCGCACTCTAGGCCGCGTCACCTCCGGCTCGCCCGAGCGAGCCGGAGGTGACGCGCCGAAAGAGGGCGGCCACTGAACCGGACGGGACGGGACGGCGTACCTGACGGCAACGGGCGTGACGGTCGTACCGTCGGGGTACTGGACCGGCGACGTCGAGGTGGGAGGAGCACGGTGGCGGCAGGTGGGCGAGGGCGACGCCGGGGCAGGCTCGTCGGCCTGGCGGTGGCGTTGGTGGCGGCGGCCGCCTGCATGGTGGAGCCGGTGGGTGGGCCCGCGGACCCGGACGGGCAGCGGGAACCGGCCGAGCCGACGGCCGAGGTGACCCGTGCCGACGGCACCGACACGGTGGAGGAGTTCCGGCAGGACGTGGCCGACGCGCAGCGGCTCGCCGAGCTGTACTGGGCCGACCAGTTCGAGGCGTCGGGGCAGTCCTTCCGGCCGATCCGGCGGGTCGTCCCGTACCAGCGCGACGGCGAGGTCTCCTGCGGTGGGCAGGAGGTGCCCCGCAACAACGCGGTCTACTGCACCGTCAGCGACTACATCGCGTACGACATCAACTGGTCCTTCGGCGCCTTCCGGCAGATCGGTGACGCGTTCGTGTTCTACCTGCTCGGCCACGAGTACGCGCACGGCATCCAGACCCGGCTGGGCATCCGCTACAACTTCACCATCCAGCAGGAGTTGCAGGCCGACTGCATGGCCGGGGCGTTCCTCGGCGACTCGGTACGGGCCGGCCGGCTCACCCTCGAGGAGGGCGACCTCGACGAGTTCAACGACGGACTGCTTGCCGTCGGCGACGACCCCGGCCAACCGTGGTTCGCCGAGGGCTCCCACGGCACCCCCGAGCAGCGCACCGAGGCGTTCTTCCGCGGCTACGAGCGGTCCCTGTCCGCCTGCGACCTCGGTTGAGAAAGGTCACTGTGCCGGGCACCGGACCACCGTCGGCTGACAGGATTCACCGGTTACCCGAGCCCGAGGAGGATCCGGTGAGCAGCACCCGTCCAGCCGCCGTGCTCTTCGACATGGACGGCACCCTGGTCGACAGCGAGCGGTTGTGGGACGTCGCGTTGGCCGAACTCGCACACCACTACGGCGGCACCCTGTCAGCCGACGCCCGCCGGGCGATCGTCGGCACGGGCATGGCCGACTCGATGCGTATCCTGCACGACGACCTGGGGCAGCCGCACCGGGATCCGCAGACCAGCGCGGAGTGGATCAACGCGCGGATCCTGGAGCTGTTCCGCACCGGGCTGCAGTGGCGGCCGGGGGCGCTGGCGCTGCTCGGCGCGGTTCGGCAGGCGCGGATCCCGACGGCCCTGGTCACCTCCAGCGGGCGGGCACTTGTCGAGATCGCCCTGGACACCCTCGGCCGGGACAGCTTCGACGTGGTGGTCTGCGGCGACGAGGTCGACTCGACCAAGCCGCACCCGGAGCCGTACCTGACGGCCGCCCGACTGCTCGGAGTGCCCATCGACAGGTGCGTGGCGATCGAGGACTCGGCGACCGGGGTGGCCAGTGCGGTGGCCGCCGGCGCCGCGGTGCTGGCCGTCCCCGCCGAGGTGCCGCTGGCACCCACCGACGGTGTGCACCAGTTGGAGAGCCTGCTGCTGGCGGACCTGGAACTGCTGTCCGGGCTGCTGCGCCGAACCCCCGTCTGACACCGTCACCGTCCACCCATCCGGCCCGCCCGGCTGACCCGCGGGACGCGCAGCGCAAGGCCCCTGCCACCGACCGGTGACAGGGGCCTTCGCTCCAGCGCCTCAGTCGTGGGCGATCGCGCCCAGCACGTTGATCCGGGCGGCCCGGATCGCCGGCAGCGCCGCCGCGATCACGCCGATGATCGCGGCCAGGCCGAGGAAGACACCCATCTGGCCCCACGGCAGCACCAGCTTGGTGATTCCCTCGTCGCGCAGGGCCTCCACCACCGCGGCACCCAGGCCGGCGCCGACCACGACGCCGAGCAGCGCGCCGAACACCGAGATCACCACCGCCTCCACGGTGATCATCCCCATGGTCTGCGACCGGCGCAGGCCGATGGCGCGCAGCAGACCCAGCTCCCGGGTCCGCTCCAGCACCGACAGGGCGAGGGTGTTGATGATGCCGAGCACGGCGATCACGATGGCCAACGCCAGCAGGATCTGGATCATCTGGAGCAGCCCGTCGAGCTGCCCGGCCTGCTCCTCGATGAACGCGTCCCGGTCGGCCACCGACACCTCCGGGCTGTCCGCCAGCAGCGTCTCCACCCGGGGCAGTACGTCGGCCGCCCGTACCCCCGGCTCCAACTGGATGTAGCCCTGGATGGGCTGCGGGATGGAGAAGTCACGCGCCGCCTCGGCGGGCAACGTCACGCCGCCGAACAGCGGGGTGCTCTGGTAGATGCCGGTGACCGTGTAGGTGCGCTCCTCACCACGGGCCAACTGCACCGGCACCGTGGAGCCGACCGACAGGCCACGCGACTCCGCCGCGTCGGAACTGATCAACATCTGGCCCGGCCCCAGCCGCCCGATGTCCCCGGCGGTGGCGGTGGCACCGAACATCTCCACCAGCGCGCTCGGTTCGCTGCTGGCACCGACCCAGGTACGCTCGCCGCCGACCAGCGCCATGTCGCCGTACTCCCCGTCGACGAGACGGACCCCGGGGATCGCCTTCGCCTCGTCCAGCACCGCCGGGTCGAACGTCGGCGGGCGCGGACCGGACTGCACCCCGGCGATCACCAACTCGGCGCTGATGCTGTCCTGCGCCAGGCTACTGATGCTGCTCTTGGCCGAATCCAGAATCACCGTGATGCCGGTGACCAGGGCGATCCCCACCATCAACGCGGCGGCGGTGATCGCGGTGCGGCGTGGGTTGCGACCGGAGTTCAGCCGACCCAACTTGCCCGGCACCCAACCGGAGAAGACCGTGCCCAGCGCCGCCACCACCGGACGACTGATCAGCGGCGTCAGCAGGGCCACCCCGATGAACGAGAACAGCACGCCACCCAGAATGGTGGCCAGCGTGCTGCCACCGGCGTGCCCGCCCAGGCCGAGGAAGAGCAGGGTGGCGCCGATCGCGGTGACCAGCGCACCGCCGACGGTCACCTTTGTCAACGGCCGATCCGGCGTGGCGACGTCCTGCATCGCCGCGATCGGCGGGATCCGCGCGGCCCGCAGCGCCGGCAGCAGCGCCGCCAGCACGGTGATCACCAGACCGACACCGAACGCGCCGATCACCGCCGACGCCGGCACCCCGACCCCGGCCAGGGCCAACCCACCGGCGAGGTTGCCGAACAGGTACGCCAGCAGCGCGCCGATGCCGATGCCGGCGGCCAGGCCGAACACCGAGGCGATCAACCCGACGGCGACCGCCTCCAGCACCACCGAGCCGATGATCTGCTTGCCGCTGGCACCGACCGCCCGCAGCAATGCCAGTTCACGGGTGCGCTGCGCCACGATGATCGAGAAGGTGTTGAGGATCAGGAACGTACCGACCAGCAGGGCCACCGCGGCGAAGCCGAGCAGGATCCGGTTGAAGAAGGACAGCCCCTCCTTCAGGCCGGCGGCGGCGTCGGCGGAGAGCTGCTCGCCGGTCTTGACCACGTAGTCGTCGCCGACCGCCGTGGCGACCGCGTCGCGCAGCTGCTCGTCGGAGACGCCGTCGGCGGCGGTGACCACGATGTTGCTGAACACGTCCGTCTCGCCGAGCATCAGCTGCTGCGCCACGGGGGTGGTGAACATGACCTCGTTGGCGCCGCCGAGGGAGTCCCGGTCACCGCTGTAGCCGAAGATGCCGACGATTGTGAAGTCCTTGCGCGGCCCGAGGGTGAGCACACCCACCCGGTCGCCGAGCGCCACCCGGCCGGCGTCCGCCAACCCCTTGTTGATGACGATCTCGTCGTCGGCCTGTGGCTCCCGGCCCTCCCGCAACCGCACCAGGTCGCTCTCGCCGGTCCAGTTGCCGCCCAACTGCGGCGGCCCGAACGAGGTGACGGCCTTGCCGTTGCTGCCGATCAACCGGGCCCCGTCGACGGAGACCACTCCGGTGGCCTCGGCCACCCCGTCCACCGCGCGTACCGTCTCCACCGTGGCGGCCGGGAACGGGGTGGCGAGTTCGTCGTCCTCCCGCTCGCCGCGTTCCAGCTTCGGCTTGGCGGCCACGTTGACATCGACCTCGGCGTACGCGTCGGCGAACAGCGAGTCGAAGGAGCGGCCCAGGGTGTCGGTGAGGACGAAGGCACCGGAGACGAACATGACGCCGAGCACCACGGCCAGGCCGGACAGGATCAGCCGGACCTTGCGGGCCAGCAGACTCTTCAAGGTTGCCCGGAACATCAGCCGGCCACCTCGGCGGGCGTGTCCAGCTTCTTCATCGTGTCCAGCACCGTGTCCGCGGTCGGCTCGATCAGCTCCGAGACGATCTGCCCGTCGGCGAGGAACACCACCCGGTCGGCGTACGCGGCGGCCGTCGGATCGTGGGTGACCATGACGATGGTCTGCCCGTGCTCGCGGACCGAGTTGCGCAGGAAGTTCAACACCTCCGCGCCGGAACGCGAGTCGAGGTTACCGGTCGGCTCGTCCGCGAAGATCACCTCGGGGCGGGCCACCAGGGCACGGGCACACGCCACCCGCTGCTGCTGGCCGCCGGACAACTGCGCCGGCCGGTGACCCAACCGGTCCCGCAGACCCACCGTGTCGATCACCACGTCGAACCAGGCTGGATCCGGCTTGCGCCCGGCGATCGACAACGGGAGCAGGATGTTCTCCTTGGCGGTCAACGTCGGCAGCAGGTTGAACTGCTGGAAGATGAAGCCGACCTTGTCGCGGCGCAACTTCGTCAGACCCGCGTCACCGAGGCCGGTGACGGTGGTCTCGCCGATCTCCACGGTCCCCCTGGTCGTCGAATCCAACCCGGCCAGGCAGTGCATCAACGTCGACTTGCCGGAACCCGACGGGCCCATGATCGCCGTGAACCGTCCGCGCTCGAACTCCGCGCTGACCCCCCGCAGGGCGATGACCTGTGCCTCGCCGCTGCCGTACACCTTCCACACGTCGCTCGCCCGGGCTGCGGCCGATGCCGGCTGGCCTGTCGTAGCGGTCACGTTACGTACCTCTCCGTCGCGTCTGCTCGCACCGCCCCCGCTGGTCCGGTGCGAGTCCATCATCTGTGCTGCCCACCGCCGATCCGTCCGACTCCGGGCGGAGGCGGAGCGGATTTCCGGCTGCGGGTACCCCCCAAACCGAAGTCAGGGTTGTCCCCGACCCGGCAGCTGTCGGCAGTCTGCAGCCGGTGGTCACGGTCATCCTGGACGTTGCCGTCGCGTGAGGGTCAACCGAGTTCCACCGCAGGCCGTCACGGTAGGTGACGGATGCAACGCCGGCGTTAACCCCCAGGTCGGACCAGGCCCGACTCGTACGCCAACACCACCGCCTGCACCCGGTCGCGCAGCCCGAGCTTGGTCAACACATGTCCGACGTGCGTCTTGATGGTGGTCTCGCTCACCGACAGCGCCCGGGCGATCTCGGCGTTCGACAGGCCACGGGCGACCTGCACGAGCACCTCCCGCTCCCGCTCGGTAAGCGCGCCCAGCGCCTTCGGCGGCGTCGCGGACGGATCCGGCAGCACGTCGGCGAAACGGTCCAACAGCCGACGCAGGATCCGCGGCGCCACCACCGCGTCACCGGCGGCCACCGTGTGGATCGCGGTGACCAGATCCTCCGCCGGCACGTCCTTGGCCAGGAAGCCGCTCGCCCCGGCCCGCAACGCCCCCACCACGTACTCGTCCAGATCGAAGGTGGTCAGGATGAGTACCCGCACCGGCAACCGGGCATCCACGATCGCCCGGGTGGCGCTCACCCCATCCATCCGGGGCATCCGAATGTCCATCAGCACCACGTCCGGCAACAACCGACGGGACAGCTCCACCGCCTCCACCCCGTCGCCGGCCTCCGCGACGATGTCCAGGTCGGCCTCCGCGCCGAGGACCATCCGGAAGCCCGTACGCAGCAGCGGCTGGTCGTCGGCGAGCAGGATCCGCACCGGCCGGGCCCGCCCCGTCGAATCGGCCATCTGGTCCTCCCCGTCGACTGCACCGCTCACCAGACCCACCTCACCGACGGCTCGCCTCGGGCAGCGGCTCAACCGGAATCCGGGCGTACACCCGGTAGCCGCCGCCGCTGCGCGCGCCGGTGCGCAGGATCCCACCGTAGAGGCCGACCCGTTCCCGCATCCCGACCAGGCCGTGCCCGATCCGATCGGTGTCCGGCGACGGCCCGCGACCGGTGTCGGTGACCTCGACCTCCACCGCGTCGCCACCGAAACCCACCCGCACCTGCGCGGTCGCCGTCCCGGCATGCTTGAGGGCGTTCGTCAGCGCCTCCTGCACGATCCGGTACACGGTCAGCGCCACCCCCTCCTCCAGCTGTCCCGGCTCACCCGCCACGGTCAACGTCACCGGCAACCCGGCCTCCCGCACCTGATCAGTGAGCGTCTCGATTCCGGCGAGGCCCGGCTGCGGCGCCAACTCCGCCGCCGGCTCGGCCTCGGTACGCAGCACGTCGAGCAGCCGGCGCAGCTCCCGCAGCGTCGCCCGGCTGGTCTCCTCGATCGTGGCCATCGCCTCGTCGGCGCTGTCCGGGTCGCGGCGCAGCACCCGTCGCACCCCGGTCGCCAGCACCCCCATCACGCTGACGTGATGGGCCACCACGTCGTGCAGCTCCCGGGCGATCCGGCGCCGCTCGTCCGCGACCGCCTGCTCGGCCAGCGCCCGCTGATTGGCCTCGGCGACCCGGGCCCGCTCCCGCAGCGCCTCGGTGGAGGCGCGGCGCGCGTGCACCGTCCGGCCCACCGAGAACGACACGATCCCCACCAGGATGTTGTTCGCGATCAGGAACGCCGTACTGACCTGCGGAACACCCTCCGGCGGCACCACGGTGTTCACCACGGCCACCGGAAGCCACAACCCCACCGCCGCCACCAGCGCCGGACGCACCGGGCGGTAGGCCGCCATCGTGTAGGTGAGCACCACGAAGGTGAGACTCTGCGTCGTGGGCGCCACCTCGATGACGACCGGCAGCAGCAGCGTGGCCAACGCGGCCAGCAGTGCCGGCCACGGCGCCACCCGGCGCAGCACCACCGGCGTCGCGCACAACACACTCCACCCCAGCGCCGCCGGCAACGGTCGCGGCCAGAACTCCTGAGGAGTGAGCAGGGTGAACACGACCTCGCCCAGGACCAGGCCGACGGCCAGCAGCGCGTCACCGGCCGCCGGATTGCGACGCAGCCACTCCCTCAGCGCGTTACCCACGCCCCGACGCTAGCCGCCTCCGCCGCCGAAAGATCGTCTTGTGTGGTGACTCGTCCCTCATCCCCGGGAAGGAGGGCGACTACTCGTCGGCGCCCGGTGGCGCGGGGGAGGACCGGGCGTCACGCAGCGGACCGGGCGTCGCCGCCGGCTCCGGGAAGGGTGGCGGAGTCCCCCCGTAGCTGGGGCACCGGGCCTGATGACTGCACCAGTCGCACAGCCGGCTCGGCCGGGGTCGGAAATCCCGGGCGGCGGTGGCCTGCTCGATCGCCCGCCACAACGCCACCACCGTCCGCTCGAAGCGCACCAACTCCTCGGCGTCGGGAGCGTAGTCACACACCTCGGCGTCCTTGAGGTAGAGCAGGCGCAGCACCCGGGGCACCACGCCACGGGTGCGCCACAGGACCAGGGCGTAGAACTTCAACTGGAACAGGGCCCGCGCCTCGAACGCCTCCCGCGGCGCACCCCCGGTCTTGTAGTCCACCACCCGTAGCGCGCCGTCGGGAGCCACGTCGAGCCGGTCGAGGTAGCCGCGAATCAGCAGCTCGTCGTCGACCACGGCGGAGATCAGGCTCTCCCGCTCGGCCGGCTCCAGCCGGCGCGGGTCCTCCACCGCGAAGTAGCCGCCCAGCAGGGCCGACGCCGAGCGGAGGAACTCCGCCACGGTCGACGGGTCGTCATCGGAGAACAACCCGGCCAACTCCGGCTGCTCGGTGACCAGGCGATCCCACTGGCCGGCCACGAGATCACCGGCGGCCTCCGGAGTGCGGGCCGCCGGCGGCAGGTCGAACAGCCGCTCCAGCACCGCGTGCACAAGCGTGCCCCGAGCCTGCTCCACGCTGGGCCGCTCGGGCAGCCGGTCGATGCTGCGGAACCGGTAGAGCAGCGGGCAGGTCTTGAAATCCGCCGCCCGCGACGGCGACAGCGAGGCCCGCACCGTCGCCGGCAACTCCGTCGGGGTCGGGGCCTGCTGAGTGATCACCGGATCCGCCGTCATGCCCCGGAAGGTTAGGCCACCGGTATGACAGGTCGACCGCCGCCGCTCCGGTACGTGATCTCCCGCCGCGTAGCATCAGCCCGATGGAACAGCGCAGGCGACCACGGGCCGGCCAGCGCCCCGGCATGCAGGTGGGCCGGATCCTCGGGGTGCCGCTGTACCTGAACGCCTCGATCCTGCTGCTCGCCCTCCTGATCACGGTCCTGTACGGCGAACTGGCCGGCCAACGGCTGCAACTGTCCCCGCTCGGCGGCTACCTCGTCGGCGCCGGGTTCGTCCTGGCGCTGCTCGGCTCGGTGCTGGCCCACGAACTCGGCCACGCCCTCACCGCCCGTCGCTTCGGCATCGGGGTGCGCGGCATCACCCTGGAACTGCTCGGCGGGTACACCGAGATGGACCGCGACGCACCCTCCCCGCGGGTGGATCTGATGGTGTCGCTGGCCGGGCCGGCCGTCTCCGCCGTGCTCGGCGCGGTCGCCGTCGCCGCGACGGTGGCCCTGCCTGACCGCACCGTGGCCGACCAACTCGCCTTCCAACTCGCGGCGAGCAACGTCATCGTCGCGCTGTTCAACATCCTGCCCGGGTTGCCGCTGGACGGCGGTCGGGCGTTGCGCGCGGTGGTCTGGGCGCTGACCCGGGACCGGCACCGGGCCACCGAGGTGGCCGGTTGGGCCGGACGGGTCCTCGCCGTCGGTACCGCGCTGCTGGTGGCGGCGCTCTACGCGATCGACGTCCTGAGCCTGCTGGCGCTGCCGCTGACGGCACTTGTCGCCCTGACCCTCTGGCACGGCGCCGGTCAGTCGATCCGGATGTCCCGGATCAACCGGCGGCTGCCGCTTGTCGACCTGGCCACCCTGGCCCGTCCGGTGCACACCGTGCCCACCGGCACTCCGCTGGCCGAGGCGCAGCGCCGCGCCGCGCAGGCGTACCCGACCACCGAGCCGCAGCACCCGGCCGCGTTGTTGGTGACCGACTCCGCGGGCCGGCCGGTGGCCCTGGTCGACCCGGCGGCCGCCGCGGCGGTGCCGGAGGCCCGCCGACCCTGGCTGGCCGTGGACACGGTCGCCCGTACCCTCGCCGACCTGCCGGCCATCCCGGTCGACACGGACGGCGAACGGGTGCTGGAGACCGTGCAGACCCACCCGGGCGCACAGTACGTCGTGACGGCAGGCGAAGATGTCGTCGGCGTTCTGCACATCGCGGATCTGGCTCAACTGCTCGAACCTCACCGGAAGATGAACACGTGACCGTCACCCACTCCGCCCACCCGGCCAGCGACCTCCCCGAGGAGAAGGTGGAACCGCCCGCCGTGCGGCGTGGGCCGTTCCAGCCCGGTGACCGGGTGCAGCTGACCGACCCCAAGGGGCGGATGCACACGGTGACCCTGGAGCCGGGCAAGGAGTTCCACACCCACCGCGGCATCCTGGCGCACGACACGCTGATCGGCCTGCCCGACGGCAGCGTGGTGACCACCTCTGGCGGCGGCACGGCGTTCCTGGCACTGCGCCCACTGCTGTCGGACTACGTGCTCTCCATGCCCCGTGGCGCCCAGGTGATCTACCCCAAGGACGCCGCGCAGATCGTCGCCATGGGTGACATCTTCCCCGGCGCCAAGGTCCTCGAGGCCGGTGCCGGCTCCGGAGCGCTGAGCTGCTCGCTGCTGCGCGCGGTGGGCACCGCCGGGGAACTGCACTCCTACGAACTGCGCGACGACTTCGCCCAGATCGCCCGACGCAACGTCGAGTCGTTCTTCCAGGGCCCGCACCCGGCCTGGCACCTGCACGTCGGTGACGTCGCCGAGTGCACCGAGACCGGTTTCGACCGGATCATCCTCGACATGCTCACCCCCTGGGAGAACCTCGACATGGTCGAACGCGCGCTGCTGCCCGGCGGCGTGTTCATCGGCTACGTGGCCACCACCCCGCAGCTGTCCGAGCTGGTGGAGGCGCTGCGCGAGCGCGGCGGCTGGACCGAGCCACGGGCCTGGGAGTCGCTCGTCCGGGACTGGCACGCCGAGGGGCTGGCGGTCCGCCCCGACCACCGGATGATCGCCCACACCGCGTTCCTCGTCTCCGCGCGTAAGCTCGCCCCCGGAGTCACCGCCCCGCCACGGCGTCGCAAGCCCAGTAAGGGCACCGAGGCGTACGCGCAACGTCGCCAGGCGCTACGCGAGGCGGAGGCGGCCCGGCAGGCGACCGTGGTGCCGCACGAGGCGCCGGCCGAGCAGATACGACCCGACGTGGCCCAGGAGACGGACAGGCCGTGACGGCGGAGGTGATCCGATGAGTGAGCGTCAGCGAGCGAATCATCAACTCGGCGCCTTTGTGCCTCATGTCGGCCCGCAGCGCAGCGGAGGGCCGGCATGAGTGAGCGTCAGCGAGCGAATCATCAACTCGGCGCCTTTGTGCCTCATGTCGGCCCGCAGCGTAGCGGAGGGCCGGCATGAGTGAGCGTCAGCGAGCGAATCATCAACTCAGCGCCCTAGTGCCTCATGTCGGCCCGCAGCGCAGCGGAGGGCCGGCATGAGCCGTCCCGGCTTCGGCGGTGGCGACCTGCCGGCGGTCTTTCCCGACTGGTCTCCGTACACCGACCTCGAATCGGCGGCGCGGGCCTACCTGCGCGACCCCGACGTCGCCCTGGAAGCGCTCGGCGGCGTCCTGCGCGGAGCGTCGGTGCTCGGCTTCACCCTTGAACGCTTCGTCAACGAGGTGAACGGCGTCTGGCAGGAGGTCGTCGTCTGCGACGGCAGCCGCCTGGTGCTCTGGCACGGCGAGGACGTGCCACCGGGGGAGGGGCCGCCGGGCTCGATGACCTCCTCGCTGCGGGTGGTGCCGGTCTCCTCGGTCACCGAGGTCGGCTGCCGACGTCGGCTGTTCCGTCATGACAACGGTGAGATCCGGGTGGACAGCATCGACGTCTACCTGCTGCTGACCTCGCTGGACGAGTCGCCGCCGAGCGAGGAGGCCGCCGGCGGGCCGCGCCACGACGCCCTGCGCTTCGGTAAGACCCTCGACGACGGCGGCGCCGGGCAGATCACCCGGTTGGAGGAGTTCGCCCGGTTGGTCGCCTCGGTGGTCGGCCGCCCGTTGCTGTAGCCCGCCCGGGTGATCCCGGGATCAGCGGTCAGTCCTCGGCCTCCGGGCCGGCGACCTCGACGCCGTCGCTGCCGCGTACGACGTGAATGCACTCGCCCGGGCACTCCTTCGCCGAGTCGATCACCTCGAGGCGCAGGTGCTCGGGCACGTCCACCCGGCCACCCGGTGCCTGCACCAGCTCACCGTCGGGACCCTTGACGTACGCCAACCCGTCGACGTCGAACTCGAAGACCTCCGGCGCGTACTGCACGCACAGCCCGTCGCCCGTGCACAGATCCTGGTCGACCCAGACCTGCAGCTCGTCGGTCGCGACCTCGGCCACCGGTGCACCCCCCATGTTCTCCCGTCCCACCCCTCGACGGTACCCGAATGCCCGTACCCGCCCGTCGACCCACCCTTGGCGATCAAGCTTCGGTGACGGGCGCGTTGCGGAGGACCGAATCGGGCTCATAGCGGCTAGTGTTAGGTCAGAACGTTCAAGCCCCCCGGGGAGGTGGGACGTGGCACGCAGCGACGACGCGGACTCGCGCGCCGCACGGTGGGAGAAGGAGGCCCACGATCTCTCCACGCAGGTCGCGTTCCTTCAAGAGGAACTCGCTCTGGTGCGGCGCAAGTTGACCGAGAGCCCCCGACACGTCCGGCAGCTCGAAGAGCGGCTGGCCGCCACCCAGGCGCAGTTGGCGCGGCTGACCGAGAACAACGAACGGCTCGTGAGCACCCTCAAGGAAGCTCGCGCGCAGATCGTGACGCTCAAGGAGGAGATCGACCGGCTCGCTCAACCCCCAAGTGGCTACGGCGTCTTCCTGGCCCGGCACGACGACGGCACGGTCGACGTCTTCACCGGCGGACGGAAACTACGCGTGGCCGTCTCGCCCTCGCTCGACGTCGGCGAGCTGCGGCGCGGCCAGGAAGTCCTGCTCAACGACGCGCTCAACATCGTCGACGCGTTCGGCTACGAGCGGGTCGGCGAGGTGGTCATGCTCAAGGAGATCCTCGCCGGTCCCGAAGGTGCCCCGGGTGACCGGGCTCTGGTGGTCTCGCACTCCGACGAGGAACGCATCGTCCACCTGGCCGAGACCCTGATCGGCAGTCCGATCCGGGCCGGCGACTCGCTCATGATCGAACCTCGCTCGGCCTACGCGTACGAGCGGATTCCGAAGAGCGAGGTCGAGGAACTCGTGCTGGAGGAGGTGCCGGACGTCGACTACACCGACATCGGCGGCCTGCACTCCCAGATCGAGCAGATCCGCGACGCGGTGGAGCTGCCGTTCCTGCACGCCGACCTGTTCCGCGAGCACCAGCTGCGCCCGCCGAAGGGCATCCTGCTCTACGGTCCGCCGGGCTGCGGCAAGACGCTTATCGCCAAGGCGGTCGCCAACTCCCTCGCCAAGAAGATCGCCGAGCGGCAGGGCAAGGAGAGGCACACCAGCTTCTTCCTCAACATCAAGGGCCCCGAGCTGCTCAACAAGTACGTCGGCGAGACCGAGCGGCACATCCGGCTGATCTTCCAGCGGGCCCGGGAGAAGGCCGGTGAAGGCACTCCGGTCATCGTCTTCTTCGACGAGATGGACTCGGTCTTCCGCACCCGCGGCTCCGGTGTCTCCTCCGACGTGGAGAACACCATCGTGCCGCAGCTGCTCAGCGAGATCGACGGTGTCGAAGGGCTGGAGAACGTCATCGTCATCGGTGCCTCCAACCGGGAAGACATGATCGACCCGGCGATCCTGCGTCCGGGACGACTCGACGTGAAAATCAAGATCGAGCGTCCGGACGCCGAGGCGGCCAAGGACATCTTCTCCAAGTACATCCTCCCCGGTCTGCCACTGCACGCCGACGACCTGGCCGAACACGGCAGTGACCCCCAGGCCACCGTCGCCGCCATGATCGACGCAGTGGTGCTGCGGATGTACTCGGAGACGGAGGAGAACCGCTTCCTGGAGGTCACCTACGCCAACGGTGACAAGGAAGTCCTGTACTTCAAGGACTTCAACTCCGGCGCGATGATCCAGAACATCGTCGACCGGGGCAAGAAGATGGCCATCAAGGAATTCCTCACCTCAGCTCGCAAGGGACTGCGCCTGCAGCACCTGCTCGACGCCTGCGTCGACGAGTTCCGCGAGAACGAGGACCTGCCCAACACCACAAACCCGGACGACTGGGCCCGCATCTCCGGCAAGAAGGGCGAGCGGATCGTCTACATCCGCACGCTCGTCTCCGGCGGCAAGGGCGCCGAGGCCGGACGCTCCATCGAGACCGCCAGCAACACCGGTCAGTACCTCTGACCGGTACGCGCCACCGGGGCCCGCGACGCCGTGCGTCGCGGGCCCCGTCGCACGCCCGGAACCCGCGTCGCGCAAGCCTCACCACCTCGGTCGGGGGCGGACCCGCCCCACCGCCACGCCCCCGGTTGGCGAAGTGGCGACTACGCTCGACATGACGGGGACCGGTCGGGCAAACGAAGCGGGTAGGTCGATGAGCGTTAGACGAATCATGGGCACCGAGGTCGAGTACGGCATCTCCGTGCCCGGCCAGGCCGGCGCCAACCCGATGGTCACCTCCTCCCAGGTGGTGAACGCCTACGGCGCCCGACCGGAACTGAACCGCGGTGGTCGGGCCCGCTGGGACTACGAGGAGGAGTCACCGCTGCGGGACGCCCGCGGCTTCACCTACTCCGGCGCGGCCTACGACCCGGCCGAGGCGCTCGCCGACGAGGACCTCGGCCTGGCCAACGTCATCCTGACCAACGGGGCACGGCTCTACGTCGACCACGCGCACCCGGAGTACTCCACCCCCGAGGTGACGAACCCCCGCGACGTGGTCCGCTGGGACAAGGCGGGAGAGCGGGTGATGGCGGAGGCGGCGCGACGGGCCGCCACGATCCCCGGCACGGCACCGATCCACCTCTACAAGAACAACACCGACAACAAGGGCGCCAGCTACGGCGCGCACGAGAACTACCTCATGCGCCGGCAGACGCCGTTCGCCGACATCGTGGCGTACCTGACGCCGTTCTTCGTGACCCGGCAGATCGTCTGCGGCGCCGGCCGCGTCGGCATCGGCCAGGACGGTGGCCAGAGCGGTTTCCAGATTTCCCAGCGGGCCGACTTCTTCGAGGTCGAGGTCGGCCTCGAGACCACGCTCAAGCGGCCGATCATCAACACCCGCGACGAACCGCACGCCGACGCGGACAAGTACCGCCGCCTGCACGTCATCATCGGAGACGCGAACCTCTCGGAAATCTCCACCTACCTCAAGGTGGGCACCACCGCGCTGATCCTCACGATGATCGAGGAGAAGGCCCTCGGCCCCGACCTCGGCATCGCCGACCCCGTCGGCGAACTGCGCGCGGTCAGTCACGACCCGTCGCTGTCGCACCTGATGCGGCTACGCGACGGACGCCGGCTGACCGCGATGGACGTGCAGTGGGCCTACCTGGAACGGGTGCGCGCGTTCGTCGACGACCGCTACGGCAACGACGTCGACGAGCAGACCGCCGACGTGCTGGACCGGTGGGAGAACGTGCTCGACCGGCTGGGCCGCGACGTGATGCTCTGCGCCGACGAACTGGACTGGGTGGCGAAGCTGCGGCTGCTGGAGGGCTACCGGGAGCGGGAGCAGCTCGGCTGGGGCTCGCACAAGCTGCAACTGGTCGACCTGCAGTATTCCGACGTACGCCCGGAGAAGGGCCTCTACCACCGGCTGGTCTCCCGCGGGTCGATGAAGACGCTGCTCAGCGACGAGGAGAGCCGTACGGCGATGACGGAGCCGCCCGAGGACACCCGCGCCTACTTCCGGGGCCGCTGCCTGGCCCAGTACGCCTCCGAAGTGGTCGCCGCCAGCTGGGACTCGGTGATCTTCGATGTCGGCCGGGAGTCGCTGGTGCGGGTGCCGATGATGGAGCCGGAGCGTGGCACCAGGCGGCACGTCGGAGAGTTGTTCGACCGTTGTGCCAGCGCCAAGGATCTGCTGGAGACCCTGACCGGCGGCTGACCCACCGGCCCACGTCACCAACTGTTCGTCCCCCGCGCGTCGGTACCGGCGCGCGGGGGACGTTTCGTCGCTCCCGCGAGGTAAGTTCATCGCAGGGAGATCGTGGAGGAGGCAACGATGGCCACTCGTGACAGCGGCGGTCAGTCGCAGTCGGGCAAGTCCCGTCAGGGCGAAGAGGTCGAGGACGTCACCGTCGAGGCGAACCCGGAGGTCGCCGAGCGGCACGCCGAGATCACCGAGGACGTCGACGACCTGCTCGACGAGATCGACTCCGTCCTCGAGGAGAACGCCGAGGAGTTCGTGAGGGGTTATGTCCAGAAAGGGGGTCAATGAGGCATATGTCCGATTTGCCCACCGGGTCGGACAAGATATGCCCACAGTGCCAACGCACGCTGCCTCTCACCGAGTTTCACCGCAACAGTCGCCGGGTGGACGGGCGTGCCTACTACTGCAAGGCGTGTGCGACAGCTCGCTCGCAGGCCAGCCGGCGCAAGCGCGGCATCGCCCCCGCACGAAGGTCGGCGATTCCGGTGGGCCAGGGTCTGAAGTGGTGCCCGGACTGCGAGCAGATCAAGCCGTTGGACGAGTTCCCGAGCACCACCCGGAAGGCCAGCGGCCGGCACAGTTACTGCAAGCCCTGCCACAACGCGCGGGGCAAGGAGACCGCCCAGCGGCTGTACGGCGGCAATCGCGAGTATCACCTGCGGCGGCGGTACGGCATCGGGCAGCGGGAGTTCGACGAGCTGCTGGCCGAGCAGGGCGGCCTCTGCGCGGTCTGCGGTGACCCCGATCCGGAACATGTGGACCACGATCATCGCACCGGGTGGGTGCGCGGGATACTCTGCTTCAACTGCAACGGTGGTCTTGGCCAGTTCCGCGACAGTCCGACGAGGCTGGCCAGGGCCATCACGTACCTGAGAGGAACCACGTGGCAGCGGGTTTTGATCCATCCGGGCGTCTTCCAGATGTGTTCACCAACGCGGGGACGTCCTCCTTCACGGCATTCCTGAGCAAGGTGGCCCCCGAGATGCTGCCGGGCCGTCGGGCGCTGCCCCCGGGCATGGCCGCCGATCTGGCCCCGCACGCCACCACGATCGTGGCCATCGCCGCGGCCGGTGGTGTCGTGATGGCCGGTGACCGGCGGGCCACCATGGGCAACCTGATCGCCCAGCGGGACATCGAGAAGGTGCACCCCGCCGACGCGTACTCGCTGGTGGGCATCGCTGGCGCCGCCGGCATCGGCATGGAGCTGATGCGGCTGTTCCAGGTGGAGCTGGAGCACTACGAGAAGATCGAGGGCGCGATGCTCTCGCTCGACGGCAAGGCGAACCGGCTCGCCTCGATGATCCGCGGCAATCTTGGTGCGGCGATGCAGGGGCTGGCGGTGATTCCGCTCTTCGCCGGGATCGACCTGGCGGCCAGCGATCCGGCGCGGGCCGGGCGGATCTTCAGTTTCGACGTCACCGGCGGCCCGTACGAGGAGACTGGCTACGACGCCATCGGCTCGGGTTCGCTGTTCGCCAAGTCGGCGTTGAAGAAGCGCTTCCGGGCCGGGCTGTCCGTCGACGACGCGGTGCGGTTGGCGGTGGAGGCGCTCTACGACGCCGCCGACGACGACACCGCGACCGGCGGGCCCGACCTGACGCGACGGATCTACCCGGTGGTGATGACCGCGACGGCGGAGGGTACGCACCGGCTGACCGACGCGGAGACCTCGGCGATCGCGGAGAGCGTCGTCGCCGGTCGGATGGAGAATCCGGGCGGCTGAGCCAACCGCCCGCCTGTAGCTGATCCCGTTTCCCCGAGTACCGCCCGAAGGAGAGCCGCCGCCGTGGCCATGCAGTTCTACGCCTCGCCCGAGCAGATCATGCGCGACCGTTCCGAGTTGGCCCGCAAGGGCATCGCTCGGGGCCGCAGCGCGGTGGTCGTCAGCTTCGCCGGCGGGGTGCTCTTCGTTGCCGAGAATCTCTCCAGCACCTTGCACAAGGTCAGCGAGATCTACGACCGGATCGGTTTCGCCGCCGTGGGGCGGTACAACGAGTTCGAGAACCTGCGCCGGGCGGGTGTGCGAATGGCCGACCTGAACGGTCTGAGCTACGACCGCCGTGACGTGACCGGTCTGGCGTTGGCCAACTCGTATGCGCAGATTCTCGGCGCCATCTTCACCGAGCAGTCGAAGCCGTTCGAGGTGGAGATCTGCGTGGCGGAGGTGGGTGCCACGCCGGCGGAGGACTCGCTGTACCGGTGCACCTATGACGGTTCGGTGACCGACGAGCCGGGCTGGATGGCGATGGGCGGTCAGGCCGAGTCGATCTCCGGGGTGCTGAAGTCGAACCACCGGCCGGACATGTCGCTCGGCGACGCGGTGAGGGTGGCGGTGCAGGCGCTGGGCAGTGTCGGCGGCGAGGGCGGTGCTGCCCGTACGATCGCCGGCGACCAGTTGGAGGTCGCGATCCTGGACCGCAACCGGGTGGGTCGTACCTTCCGACGGATCACCGGGGCCGCGTTGACCGGGTTGCTGGATGGCGGCGCGGCCGGCGAGTCAGCGGCGGAGGGCGACCGGGCACAGACCCCGAGCACGCCGACCGAGGAGGGGCACAAGCCGCCCACCTCGGCCGGCTCCGCCGACCTGGAGGACAAGCCGGGCGACAAGTCCGACACCTGAGTTCCGCCCCGGCCCCGGGCCGGGCAGTGGCGGCGCCCGTCCTGGTTTCGACCGGTCGGGCGTCGCGTCGTTCGGCTCGCGGCTGTCGCTGGTCGGCTGACGGTGTGCGGGTTCGGGGTGGGTCAGTGGCGGGCGAGCAGCGGCCGGGCCAGTGCCCACCACGCCGCGGCGACCGCGTTGAAGACGCCCATGCCGGGTGGGGCCGCCACGTTCGACGGGGCGACGCGGGCGGTCATCAGGTCGGCGAGGGTGCCGTCGCCGATGGTGCGCTCGGCCTGTAGGCGGCGTCGGCGGGCGCGTATCCAACCCCGGTGACGCCACAGCCATGCCCAGCCGCGGGTCTTCTGGCGTCCCCAGCCACCCGCCAGCGCGGCGGCGAGCATGGCCGCCTCGGTGAGCAGCAGCATCGGTGCCAGCAGTGCCAGGGTCCGGCCCTGGTACGCGGTGAGCAGGGTGAGCAGGCGGTTGCGTTCGACCAGGTAGAGCTTGAGGTCGTTGCGGGAGAACTCGTAGTGGTGCAGGACCACGGCGTCGGGCACGTACTCCAGCCGTAGGCCGCGTTGCCACAGCCGCAGGCTGAGTTCGGTGTCCTCGTGGTAGGCGAAGTACTCGTCGGGGAAGCCGTCGAGTTCCGCCCAGCGGTGGCGGCTGATGACGAAGCAGCAGCCGCTCAGCGAGGGCACTACGGTGCGCCTCGCGTGGGCGGTGGCCGGCTCGCCGTTGCCGCCGGCCCAGGACAGGCCGGTGAAGTGCAGCGGGTTGCCCGAGGTGTTGATCAGGTCGGGGTCGTGGGCGAGCCGGATGGAGGCCATGGCGGCGCCGACGCCCGGCTCGGCGGCCACCGCGACGACCTTGGCGAGGGCGTCGGGGGTCACGATGGCGTCGGAGTTGACGAAGGCCAGCCAGTCGCCGGTGGCCTCGGCGGCACCGACGTTGCAGCCGCCGGAGTAGCCGGTGTTCGCCTCAGGCCGGATCACCTGCACGCCGGGCAGGCCCTTGACCACGTCGATGCCGTCGCCGGTGCAGCCGTTGTCGACCACGACCAGTTCGAGGTCGACGCCGGTGCTGGCCAGGACGGCCCGCGCGGCGTCGACCAGCCAGGGTTCGGCACCGTAGGCGAGCATCACGGCGGTGACGCGGGGCGGTCTCATGGCGTATCTCCGCTGGTGGTGGCCGGCATCGGCGTCGCGACCGGTGGGGCGGGCGGGGCCGCCCGGTGGCGGCGCAGCAGGGTGACCATGACGACGGCGGCCACCACGGAACCGACGGTGTAGCCGAGTTCGACGCGCAGCGCGACGGGCAGCGGGGGCAGGGTCGCGACGGCCAGCGCGGCGACGCCGATGGTCCAGGCGAGAGCCTGGGCGTGGTGCCGGTCGCGGGCCAGCAGTGCCTGACCGAGCACCATCGCCCACAGGTACGCCAGGGTGGCCGCCGAGAGCCAGGCGAAGTCGCTGTGGCCGAGGACGTCGGGGGTGTCGAAGAGGGCCCGGACGAGCGTTGGGCCGAGCAGGGCGGCGAGGATGCCGCCGAGGGCCCCGAGGGCGGTGACGACGGCCAGGGAGCGGCGTAGCAGGGCGCGGAAGGCCGGTTCGTCGCCGGTGGCGGCGGCGGTGGACAGGCCGGGTAGCAGCGCGGCCTGCATCGAGCCGAAGACGAACAGTGGTATGCGGACCAGCACCAGTGCGGAGAGCAGCGCGCCGGCGGTGGCGACGTCGGTCGGGTCGAGCAGCCGTATGTTGATCACGCCGACGTTGACGACCACCTGGGCGAGCAGGCTGGAGACGGTGAGCAGCGCGAGTCCGCGCAGCAGTGGCGGCCAGGGGACCGCCGGTCCGCGCCCGATCGTCCGGGCGACCGGTGCGACGGTCAGTGCGACGGCGGCCAGCGGTGCCGCGACCAGGACCAGCGCGTAGGCGACGGGTGAGTCCACGCCGGTGCCGGCGAGGATGGCGACCAGGCCGATGCGCAGTCCGCCGTCGAGGCCGAGCTGGGTGCCGTACCAGCCGAAGCGACGCAGGCCGGAGAGCACACCCCGGCTGGTGTGCGCCACGGCCAGTGCGGCAAGTGCGCCACCGAGGGCGGGCACCATCGCGGGGTCGCCGTCGAAGAGCCGGTCGGTGAGGAGGTCGGCGCCGCCGATGGTGAGCACCAGGAGGAGGCCGAGCACGGCGGCGGCGACGGCGGCACCGCGGGCCAGTACCGGCCCGGGCGGCAGCCCACGGGTGTGCCGGGCCGCGACGAGGCGGGCGACTTCCTGCTCGACGGGGAAGAACACGCCGATGCCGAGGGTGAACACGACGGACCAGAGCACCGACAGTGAGGAGTAGTCGGCGGCGTCGAGGTTGTGCCCGGCCACGGCGAGGTGGACGTACGAGGCCAGTCCGACCACGGCGAGTCCGATGCCGACGCCGACGGTTCCGGGTGGGACGAGGCGGAGCAGGCGGCGGATCACCGGCGGATGAGGGCGAGGGTGAGGACGGCCAGGGCCCGGCCGAGGTAGATCATCGCCCGGGTGGGGGAGTGGCTGGGGCTGCCGGCCATCCGGCGGCGCATGGCGACCGGGACCTGCTGGATCCGGTAGCCGCGGCGGGCGGCGTGCACAAGCGTCTCGACGGTGTCGCCGAGGTACTCGACGGGGTACCAGTGGGCGAACATTTCGATCATCCGTCGGTTGGCGGCCCGGAAGCCGCTTGTGGTGTCGGTCAGGGTGGTGCCGGCCAGGCCGGACAGCACCAGCGACAGCATGCCCATGGCCCAGCGGCGGGGGCCGCGTACGGTGTAGTCGCCCTCGCCGGCGAAGCGGGCCCCGATGACCAGGTCGTAGTCGTCGAGGAGGTCGACCAGCTTCGGCACGTACCGGGGGTCGTGCTGCCCGTCGGCGTCGACCTGCACCGCGGCGTCGTAGTCGTGGTCGCGGGCGTAGCGGTAGCCGAGCCGCATGGCGCCACCGACGCCGAGGTTGTAGGGCAGCCGGGCGACGCGGGCACCGGCGGCGGTGGCGACGGCGGCTGTGTGGTCGGTGGAGCCGTCGTCGACGACGAGCACGTCCGCTGCGGGCAGTTCGCCGCGGATCTCGCCGACGATGTCGCCGATGGAGGCGGCCTCGTTGAGCGCCGGAATGATGATGAGCAGGCGTTTGCCGTCAACCATCGCGGGAGACCATTTCCGTCCGGTCCAGGCGTCGGGTCCACTCCGCCCGTTCCACCCGTTCGGCTTCGACCTCGGCGCGGAGCAGGGCGAACTCCTCGGCGAGGGTGCGGGTCTCCTCCTCCAGCGCGCTGACCTCCCAGCTGAGGTGGATGCAGACCAGCAGGAGGAAGACGACGCCGAGGAAGAGCACCAGGCTGACTCCGGAGGCGACTCCGAGCAGGTCCGCGACGCCGTCGAGCAGCCGGGGGAACAGCGACAGCGGGATCACCACGAACAGCAGGCCGAGCCAGAGCATGCCGTACTTCTCGCGCAGTTGGCGGCGGCGCAGCAGCTCGACGATCGTGGCCAGCAGGAGCAGGCCGGTCAGCCCGGTGACCAGGGTGAGCTTCATGCGACCTTCCGCGGGGAGGGTGGGGCGGCCGGGGCGAACGCGTCGACCAGGGTGGCGTGCCAGTCCGGCAGGGGCGGCAGCCCGGCCTCGGCCCACCGGCCGTGCGCCAGCACACTGTACGTCGGTCTGGGGGCGGGTCGCACGAACCGGGCGCTGGTGGTGGGCCGGATCCGGTCCGGGTCGAGGCCGTGTCGGGCGAACACCGCGCGGGCCAGTCCGTACCAGGTGGTCTCGCCGGCGCAGGTGCCGTGGTAGATCCCGGGTGCGGCGCGTCCGGTGTGGGCGGCCTCGGCGAGCATCACCAGGTGGCGGGCCAGCGCGTGGGACCAGGTCGGCTGGCCGTGCTGGTCGTCGACGACGTCGAGGGTGTCGCGCCGGTCGGCCAGGTCGAGCATGGTGGCGACGAAGTTGCGGCCGTGGGCGCCGTAGAGCCAGGCGGTACGCACCACGTATCCGGTGTCGGGCAGCAGCCGGGCCACGGCCTGTTCCCCGATGAGCTTGCCGCGACCGTACGCGTTGAGCGGGGCGGTCGGCGCGTCCTCGGGGTAGGGGGTGGTGGCGGTGCCGTCGAAGACGTAGTCGGTGGACAGGTGCAGCAGGCGGGCGCCGTGCGCGGCGCACGCGGTGGCGAGGTGGACGACGGCGTCGCCGTTGACGGTGGTGGCCGCCGACTCGTTCGCCTCGGCGCCGTCGACGTCGGTCCAGGCGGCGGTGTTGACCACCACGTCGTGCCCGTCGACGGCGGCGTGCACGGCGGCGCTGTCGGTGATGTCCAGTTCGGTGCGGGTGACCGCGGTGAGACGGTGTTCCGGCCGGGCGGCGAGGACGTCGACCAGGTCGCGTCCGAGCATCCCGCCGGCGCCGGTCACCAGGAACCTCACGCCTTGGCCGCTTTCAGTGGTTCCCACCAGGCTCGGTTGTCCCGGTACCAGCCGACGGTCTCGGCGAGACCGGTGTCCAGGGTGATGCTGGGGGCGTACCCGAGCTCGTTGCCGATCTTGGTGATGTCGAGGGAGTAGCGGCGGTCGTGTCCCTTGCGGTCGGCGACGGGTGTCACGCGGTCCCAGCCGGCGCCGCAGGCGTCGAGGAGCCGGGCGGTCAGTTCCTTGTTTGTCAGTTCGGTGCCGCCGCCGATGTGGTAGACCTCGCCGGCGCGACCCTTGTCCTGGACGAGGGCGATGCCGCGGCAGTGGTCGTGCACGTGCAGCCAGTCGCGTACGTTGCCGCCGTCGCCGTAGAGCGGGACGCGGTGTCCGTCGAGGAGGTTGGTGACGAACAGCGGGACGACCTTCTCCGGGTACTGGTAGGGCCCGTAGTTGTTGGAGCAGCGGGTCACCACCACGTCGAGGCCGTGGGTGCGGTGGTAGGCCAGGGCGAGCAGGTCGGCGCCGGCCTTCGACGCCGAGTAGGGGGAGTTGGGGGCCAGCGGCCAGTCCTCGGTCCAGGAGCCGTCGGCGATGGAGCCGTAGACCTCGTCGGTGGAGACGTGCACGAACCGGGCGACGCCGTGGCGCAGCGCGGCGTCGAGCAGGTTCTGGGTACCGAGGACGTTTGTGGTAACGAAGGGTGCGGCGCCGGCGATCGAGCGGTCGACATGGGACTCGGCGGCGAAGTGCACGACGACGTCGTGCCCCGCGACGGCCCGGTCGACGACGTCGGGGTCACGGATGTCGCCCGGCACGAAGCGCAGCCGGGGGTCGTCGGCCACCGGCGCGAGGTTGGCCAGGTTGCCGGAGTAGGTGAGCGCGTCGAGCACGGTGACCTGGGCCGGTTCCAACGCCGGCACGCCCGCCGCGCTGCCACCGGGGACGCCGAGCAGCGTCCGGACGTATTCCGAACCGATGAAGCCGGCGCCGCCGGTGACCAGGATCCTCACGGGTCCGAAAGTCTACGCGAAACGGCCACATCGGCAGCGCAGGCGAGGCGCGGCTGCCCGTCCGATTGCCGGTAGGCTGCCCCGGATGCGTGGAATCCTGCTCGCCGGTGGCACCGGGTCCCGGCTGTGGCCGATCACCCGGGCGGTGTCGAAACAGTTGATGCCGGTCTTCGACAAGCCGATGATCTACTACCCCCTCTCCACGCTGGTGATGGCGGGGATACACGAGATCCTGGTGATCACCACGCCGGAGGAGCAGGGTCAGTTCCAGCGGCTGCTCGGCGACGGCGGTCAGTTCGGGCTCCGGTTGGCGTACGTCGCCCAGCCCCGCCCGGAGGGCATCGCGCAGGCGTTCGTGCTCGGCGCGGAATTCATCGGCGACGCGTCGGTGGCGCTGATCCTCGGCGACAACATCTTCCACGGGGTGGGCCTGGGCCGGCAGTTGGCCGCGGCGGGCGAGCCGGTGGGTGGCCGGATCTTCGCCTACCCGGTGGCCAATCCGCAGGCGTACGGCGTGGTGCACTTCGACGCCGCTGGTCGGGTGCTGTCGATCGAGGAGAAGCCGCAGCGCCCGACGTCCCGGTACGCGGTGCCCGGCCTGTACTTCTACGACAACCGGGTGGTGGAGATCGCCCGGGGGCTCACGCCCAGCGCCCGGGGCGAGTTGGAGATCACGGCGGTGAACGAGACGTATCGGCGGTGGGGTGAGCTGTCGGTCACCGTGCTGGACCGGGGGACCGCCTGGCTGGACACCGGCACCTTCACCTCGCTGATGCAGGCCGCCGAGTTCGTCCGGGTGATCGAGGAACGGCAGGGCATGAAGATCGGTTGTGTCGAGGAGGCCGCCTGGCGGGCCGGGTTGATCGACGACGCGCAGTTGCGTGCCCTGGCCGAGCCGTTGACCAGGAGCGGCTACGGCGACTATCTACTCGATCTGCTCGCCGGTGGGCGGCAGGAGCCGACCGGTGAGTTCCGCGGGGTGGGGGCGACCCGATGAAGCTGCGGCCGTTGGGCGTCGAGGGCGCCTGGGAGATCACTCCGCAGCAGCACGGCGACCCGCGCGGGCTGTTCCTGGAGTGGTACCGCTTCGACCGGCTGGACGAGGCGGTCGGGCATCCGCTGCGGCTGGCGCAGGGCAACCTGTCCATCTCGGCCCGGGACGTGGTGCGCGGTATCCACTTCGCCGACGTGCCGCCGGGGCAGGCGAAGTACGTCACCTGTGTGCGGGGGGCGGTGCTCGACGTGATCGTCGATCTGCGGGTCGGCTCACCCACCTTCGGCCGGTGGGAGGGGGTGCGGCTGGACGACGTGGAGCGACGCGCGGTCTATCTGGCCGAGGGGCTCGGCCACGGCTTCTGCGCGTTGACCGACGACGCCACCCTGACCTACCTCTGCTCGACCACCTACAACCCGTCGGCCGAGCACACGGTGCACCCGCTGGACGAGGAACTGGGCATCGACTGGCCGACCACCGCGGCGCGGCTGTCCGCCCGCGACGCCGCCGCGCCGACCCTGGCGCAGGCCCGGGCGGCCGGGCTGCTGCCGGCGTACGAGACGTGCCGTCGGCATGTCGCGACTCTCGCCGCCACGGCAGGTTCCACCGGCGGCTGAGGCCGGCACGTGCCCCGACAGTGACGAACAGGGCCTCCGTACGGCTAATGTCTCATCATGGAACGGCGAATCTTCGGTCTGGAGACCGAGTACGGCGTCACCTGTACCTACCGCGGACAGCGGCGGCTGTCCCCTGACGAGGTGGCCCGGTACCTCTTCCGCCGGGTCGTGTCCTGGGGCCGGTCGAGCAACGTTTTCCTGCGCAACGGCGCACGGCTCTACCTGGATGTCGGCTCACACCCCGAGTACGCCACCCCGGAGTGCGACTCGGTGGTCGACCTGGTCGCCCACGACCGGGCCGGTGAGCGGATCCTGGAGGGTCTGCTCATCGACGCGGAGAAGCGGCTGCACGACGAGGGCATCGCCGGTGAGATCTACCTGTTCAAGAACAACACCGACTCGGCCGGCAACTCGTACGGCTGCCACGAGAACTACCTGGTGTCCCGGCACGGTGAGTTCGGTCGGCTCGCCGACGTACTGATTCCGTTCCTGGTCACCCGGCAACTCATCTGCGGTGCCGGCAAGGTGTTGCAGACACCGCGCGGTGCGGTCTACTGCCTGTCCCAGCGGGCCGAGCACATCTGGGAGGGCGTGTCCTCGGCGACCACCCGCAGCCGTCCGATCATCAACACCCGGGACGAGCCGCACGCCGACGCGGAACGCTACCGCCGGCTGCACGTCATCGTCGGCGACTCCAACATGAACGAGGTCACCACGCTGCTGAAGGTCGGCACCGCCGACATCGTGCTGCGGATGATCGAGGGCGGCGTGGTGATGCGCGACCTCACCCTGGAGAACCCGATCCGGGCGATCCGGGAGGTGTCGCACGACATCACCGGCCGGCGGAAGGTGCGGCTGGCCTCGGGCAAGGAGATCAGCGCCCTGGAGATCCAGCAGGAGTACCTCGCCAAGGCCACCGAGTTCGTCGAGCGCCGTGGCGGCGACCAGACCGCCAAGCGGGTGGTCGAGCTGTGGGGCCGGGTGTTGCGCGCGGTGGAGACCGGTAACCTGGACCCGGTCTCCCGGGAGATCGACTGGGTGACGAAGCTGCGCCTGATCGAGCGTTACCAGCGCAAGCACGACCTGCCGCTGTCGCATCCCCGGGTGGCGCAGATGGATCTGGCCTACCACGACCTGCGCCGGGGCCGGGGCCTCTACGCGCTGCTGGAGCGGCGCGGCGACGTGGACCGGGTGGCCACCGATCCGGAGATCTTCGAGGCGAAGGAGACCCCGCCGCAGACCACCCGGGCCCGGCTGCGCGGTGAGTTCATCCGGCACGCCCAGGAGAAGCGGCGGGACTTCACCGTCGACTGGGTGCACCTGAAGCTCAACGACCAGGCGCAGCGGACCGTGCTCTGCAAGGACCCGTTCCGGGCGTACGACGAGCGGGTGGAACGGCTGATCGCCAGCATGTGACGGGCCGACCGGGGCCGTGCCGACCGGCCGGCCCCGGGTAGGCTGGTGCGGTCATGATTCCACCGGAACCTCCCACCCCCGGCGCTCAGCGGCAGGGCTGGCTCGAACGCCGCCGCGACAAGATCCGCGCCGAGATCGAGCGTAACCGCCGCGGCGAGTACACCGTGCCCACCTGGGTGCTGGCCCTCGCCCTGGCGCTGATCGTGGGCGCCTGGGCCGCGCTGATCATCTTCGCCTGAGCTGCCAGGATGGGCCCCTTGGCAACGCCGGCGGCAGAGCAGGGGCCGGGTCAACGCTCGGCCGACGCCGGTGGCGTCTGCGCCGCCAGGCGGGCGGCGTGCCGGCCGGCTGCGGCGGCGGCCAGGAAGTAGGCGTGGTCGGCGTCCAGCCCGCGCCCCATCGTCGACAGGGGCACCGGGCTGCGTCGTAGCGCCGCGTCCAGCCCGGTGGTGTCCACCCGCACCAGGGTGTGCCGATCGGCGAGCGGTTTCAGCGCGGCGTCGACCTCGGCGGCCAGCATCGGCTCCAGGTCCGCCGGCAGCACCAGTTCCGCACGGGCCAGCGCCACCCGGCCGTACGCGGTGAGGCTGTGGTGCGACACGCCACGGTGCCGGGGTCGCGGGTCGGCGGCGGAGATGCGCAGTGAGCCGACCGGGCGTCCGCCGAGGGTGGCGACGGCGTTGACCGCCTCGCCGACGGCCACCCCGGAGAATCCCCAGCGGGTGCCGGTGCCGAGATTGCCCGGACCCTGCGCCACCACCGCGACGTCGGCACCGAGCACGTGCCGGGCGGCGAGCAGCCCACTGTGCAGCGTCGAGGCTTCCAGGTCGCCGCCGAACGCCTGCCCGACGCTGATGGTGCCGACCAGTTCGTCGCGCAGCCCGGCGAGGGTGCGGGAGAACCAGGCGGGCAGCGCCCCACCGTCGGTGAGCAGGTACGCCACCCGAGCCCGGGGCGCGTCGATGCGAATTCCGGCCAGGATCGCCGGCAGCGCGGAGTGCAGGTCGGCGGTGACCACCGGCAGACCGGCCAGGTCGTCGGCGGCGGCCAGCACCTCCCGGTGCGGTGACGCCTCCTCGTCGACGCCGAGCAGGATCGGCTGCAACGGGGTGTAGCGGGCCTTGACCAGATGACCAGCGTCGCGGGAGTCGAGGGCCTGCGGCGGGTCCGGCGGCAGCCGCTCCGGCAGCGCCACGACCAGGGCGTACCCGCCGGTACCCAGGCCCATCAGCAGCGCACCGGCGTTGAGCAGCACCCGATCGCCCGGCTCCGGCTCACCCACCAGCGCCGGGTAGGCAAGCGCCCGCATCGCGCCGCCGTCGTCCACCTGGACGTCCAGTTCCACCGCCCCGGCCCACCGCCGACGCACCCCCACCACCGCACCTGCCCGCCACCGCACCACCCCCGCACGCTAACCCCCACCCCGCCGCCGCCCCACCCCCTACCCCGTCGATCTTGCACATCCTGTCGCCGCAAAGAACATGAAAAGCCGTATATCGGCGACCGAAAGTGCAAGATCGACGAAGGAGTGGGACGGGGGGTTGGGGTGGGTGGTGTGGGGTGCCTGTGTGAGGGGTGTGGGCTGCTAGCGTCTACGGGGTGTCGCGCAGCCGCACCGAACGCCTGGTCAACCTGGTGATCTGCCTGCTCTCCACGCGGCGGTTCCTGACCGCCGCGCAGATCGCCGCGACCGTGCCCGGTTATGAGCACGATCCGGACGACGCCCGCGAGCACGAGGCCTTCCAGCGCAAGTTCGAGCGGGACAAGGCCGAGTTGCGGGAGCTGGGCGTACCGCTGGAGACCGGGACGGCGAGCGCCTTCGACGCGGAGCCCGGGTACCGGATCGCCCGCCGGGAGTACGCACTGCCCGACATTCCCCTGCAGCCGGACGAGGCAGCCGCGGTCGGCATCGCCGCGCGCCTGTGGCAGCACGCCGGCCTGGCCGCCGCCGCCTCGTCGGGGCTGGCGAAGCTGCGCGCCGCCGGCGTGGACGTGGACCCGCAGGCAACCCTCGGGCTGGAGCCGATGGTCACGGTCGACCCGGCCTTCGCGCCACTGACCGCGGCCGCCCGCGACCGGCGGGAGGTCCGCTTCGACTACCGGGTTCCGGACCGCGACGCACCCGCGCGGCGCCGACTGCAACCGTGGGGTGTGGTCTGCTGGCGGGGCCGGTGGTACGTGGTCGGCCACGACCTGGACCGCGACGCCACCCGCTGTTTCCGGTTGTCGCGGGTGGTGGGCGCGGTGCGGGCCACCGGTGAGCCGGGTGCCTACCAGCCCCCGACCGGAGTCGACCTGATCAGTCACGTGGCCCGCTGGTCCGGTCCGGTCGAGCGACCCGGCCGGGCGACCGTGCTGGTCACCCCGGGGCGCGCCGCCGGGTTGCGCCGCTGGGCGGTGGAGGTCACCGCCGGGCCGGACGCGGACCGGCTGGTCCTGCCGTACGGCGACGCCTGCTCGCTGGCCGGTCACCTCGTCGGCTACGGGCCGGACGTGCGGGTGATCGACCCGCCCGAGGTCCGGGAGGCGGTCATCCAGCGGCTGAAGGAGATCGCCGCCCGACACGACGCCCTGGCGGTGGTCCCATGAGCGGCACGACCCGTCCGGCGGCCCGCGCCGGCTCCCGGGCCTCGGCGGATCGGCTGGCCCGGCTGCTGAACCTGGTGCCGTATCTGCTCGCCCGGCCCGGGATCGAGATCGCCGAGGCGGCCGGTGACCTGGGCGTCACCGAACGGCAGCTGCGGGAGGATCTGGAGCTGCTCTGGGTCTGCGGGCTGCCCGGGTACGGCCCGGGTGACCTGATCGACATGGCCTTCGACGGCGACCGGGTGACCATCACCTACGACGCGGGCATCGACCGGCCGCTGCGGCTCACCCCGGACGAGGCGTTGGCGCTTGTGGTGGCGTTGCGGATGCTGGCCGAGACACCCGGGGTGGCCAACCGGGAGGCGGTCGAGCGGGCCCTGGCGAAGATCGAGGACGCGGGCGGTGACCTGGTCGCCGCGCCGGTGGAGGTGCGGCTGCCCGGCGACACCGGGCGGGTGGAGCAGTTGCGTGCCGCGGTGGAGGGTGGTCGCGCGCTGCGCATCACGTACTACACGGTGGCCCGGGACGAGACCACCGAGCGGGTCATCGACCCGCTGCGGGTGCTGATGGTGGGTGGCCGGACGTACGTGGAGGCGTGGTGCCGTCGCGCCGAGGCGGTACGGCTGTTCCGGGCCGACCGGATCGACGCCGTCACCGAGCTGGCCGAACCAGCCGTGGTGCCGCCGCAGGCCCGACCGCAGGATCTGCGCGACGGGGCGTTCCGGCCCTCGCCCGACCTGCCGCTGATCACGTTGCGGATCGGCCGGGGTGAACGGTGGATCACCGAGTACTACCCGTGCGAGCGGGTCGAGTCCGACGGCGAACGGTGGCTGGTCTCGCTGCGGGTCACCGACCTCGGCTGGGCCCGCCGGTTCGTGCTGGGTCTCGGCCCGGACGTCGAGGTCGTCGCGCCGGCCGAGCTGGCCGGGCAGATCCACGAGTCGGCGGTGGCGGCCCTGGAGGCGTACGCCCAGCCGGTGCCGGCCGACGCGGACCCGGCGGCGGCCGGCGACAGGCAGTAGGCTGGCCGGCGTGCTGAAGTGGATCGTGCTCGCGCTGGTGCTGGTGCCGTTGGTTCTGCTCGCGCTGGCGGTACGACCCGTGTTGGCCCGACTGCCCCGGCTGCGTCGGGCGGCGCTGGCGTTGCAGCGGCGAGCCGACGAGGCGGCGGCGCTGCGCGAGGCGGCGGAGAGCCTCCAGCAGCGGGCGGAAGGGTTGCAGAGCCGGCTGGAGACGACCCAGCAGCGACTCACCTTGATCCGAGCCCGCCGCGGCGACTGAGACGCACCGTCCACCGGTGGGGCTGTCCGGCGCGGTGCGCATTCCTGCCCGCACGGTGCGTTCTGTTGCTCGTGGCGGGCCGGCTTCGCGCAGAATGATCCAGCCGTCTGGTTGACGGGACACTCGCGGTTGGCCGAGACTTCACCCGCCGGGACGAACCACCACCGCCCCGGCGGGTGGCAACGCCCTTCGTCGCACGTACGATGGGCTGCGGAACACCCCCGTTGGTACAAGCGACTGGAGCTTCACATGGGTGCCCTCAAGCCGTGGCACATCGCCGTACTCGTGGTCGTGCTGATCCTGCTCTTCGGCGCGAAGCGGCTCCCCGACGCCGCCCGGTCCCTCGGTCGCTCGCTGCGGATCATCAAGGCCGAGACGAAGAGCCTGGCCGACGACGACCGCGACCTCGCCGGCAAGGCCGACGCGCAGGCCGGCTACCAGCCGTACCCGCCGCAGCAGCCGGCACCGCAGCAGCAGCCCTACGAGGGCACCGTGCAGCAGCCGGTCGTCGACCCGGTGCAGCGCGTCCGCGAGAACTGATCCCCGGGTCCGGTAACCGTGGCCTTCGGACTCCGCAAGCGCGGACCGACTAACTTCGAGCGGGCCGCCGACGGCTCGATGACCCTCGTCGAGCACATCCGCGAGCTACGCGATCGGCTGTTCCGTGCCTCGCTGGCGATCGTCGTCGGGCTGATCGGCGGCTACCTGCTCGCGCAGCCGGCGTTCAACCTGTTGAGCCAGCCGTACTGCCGGCTGCCGGGGATGATGGTCGACGGCGAGTGCCAGCAGTTCCTGATGCTCGCCCCCGCGGACGGTTTCATCCTCAAGCTCAAGCTGGCGCTCTGGATCGGTCTGATCCTCGGTGCCCCGGTCTGGCTCTACCAGCTGTGGGCGTTCATCGCGCCGGGGCTGCACCGGCACGAGCGCAAGTGGGCGTACGTCTTCGTGGCGATCGCGGCGCCGCTGTTCGCCGCCGGCGCGGTGCTCGCCTTCCTGGTCGTCGACAAGGGTCTGGCGTTCCTGCTCGAGGCCGGCGTCACCGGCACCGACTCTCAGCTGGAAGTCACCCGCTACATCAGCTTCGTCACCACCATGATCCTGCTCTTCGGGGTGGCGTTCGAGTTTCCGCTCACCCTGCTGATGCTCAACTTCACCGGCGTGGTGAGCGCCCGGCGACTGCTCAGCTGGTGGCGGATCGTGGTGTTCGTCTGCTTCGCGTTCGCGGCGGTGGCCACGCCCGACCCGGGGCCGTTCGGCATGACGTTGCTGGCGCTGTGCCTGTCGTTGCTCTACTTCATCGCGGTCGGTGTGGCGTTCCTCAACGACAAGCGTCGAGGACGCGGCAAGGAGCTGTACGCGGACACCGACGACGACGAGGCGTCCCCCCTGGAGTTCGACCGGGAGCCGGTGGAAGCGGGACAGCCGGTCGGCGCGGCCAGCCCGATCGACGCCCCCGAGCCGGTGACCCGGCCCCTGTCGATCGAGCGACGCTACGACGACGTGACCTGACCCCGCGACGCCTCGCCGGGCCAGAGCGACAAGCCTTCCAGGATTGGAAGGCTTGTCGCTTCGCTTTGGGTGGGCGATCGGCTCTGTGCGGCGCTCGGTGCGAACGCACGGACTACCGGACAACTGCGCCTTCGTCAGCCTGACAGTCGGCAATCCGTCAACGGGTGCTTCACGGTCAGCGACGGGGTAAGGGACTGAATACGATGAGTCGACGTTCTTGGCGAGAGAGAGGCTCCGTGCGTCGTCCGACGTTCCGCCGTCCACCCGCCGCCCGGCGGGGGCCCGACGCGTCGGCAGCGCGGTGGGGAGCCACGGTCGCCCGTTTCGCCTTCACCGGTGCCGCCGCCGTGGGCGTCGGGTTCCTCTTCGGTGCCCTGTCCAGCGACCCGGCCAGCGCGGACACCACAGATATGCCGTCGGTCGCCGCGGATCAGCGGGAGCCCGAACGCGCCCGACCCCCGTCGTCCCTCGACGATCTGGTCACCGGGCTCGTCGAACGCCCGGCGGCCCGGCATCCCGGTGCCAGCCGGAGCCCGACACGCGGCTCCCCGGTCACCGGTCGGCCGGCTGACGAGAACAGTGCGGGCAGAGGCACGTCGCGGAGCGGCCGACCGGCTCGGGAACGCCCGGCGGAGCCACCAGCGGCCACGCGTGCCGGTGGAGTGCCGGCGGCCGACCGTCCGTCAACCGGCCCGCCACCGGGCAGCCGGTCACCGGTTGGCCGGTTGCTGACTGACCGGTCACCGGCTGACCGGTCACTCACCGACCGGTCGTCCGGCAGCCGGTCACCGGTCGACGGCCCGGTGACTGCCCGGTCATCGGGCGACGGTTCGCCGGAGGGCTCCGGGTCGGAGGGCCCCGGGTCGGTCGGGCGCGCGCCGGGGGCACCATCCATCCGGTCGACCGTACCGATCGTCGGTGACCGCACGCCGGTCCCAGACGAGGGGACGGACCTGCCGCCCCTGCCGGGGGTGACCCGAGCCGCGACCGGCCTGGCGTCCCCGCCCACGACGGCCCTGGTGGCCTTGCCCGCGACCGCCCTGGCGTCCCCGCCCACGACGGCCTTGGTGGCCTTGCCCGTGACGGGCCTGCCGGGCCTGCCCGTGACGGGCCTGCCGGCCCTGCCCGTGACGGGCCTGCCGGCCCTGGCCACGATGGGCTCAGCCCCTGTGCTTGCGACCGGCCTGGCGGTCCTGCCCGTGACGGAAGCCGTCATCGTGCGGCCGGTGCTGGTCACGGTCGTCGCGGCGGTGTCGTCCGGCGTCACAGCGGTGACGACGCCGGTCACCCGGCTCACGGATCTGATCAACCCCATGCTTCCCGTCGTGTCGGGATGTTCGGCCACCGGCTCGTCCACCGTGGGGCAACCGACGTCGCGGGTGCCGCCCACCGGCCCCACGTCGGGTGTCGTGGAGGTGACGTCGCCGGCCCGGTCGCTGCCGCCGGATCCGCCGCCCGCCGCACCGTCGCCCGCCGCCGCACCACGCGCCGCACCGCCGGCGGAGGTGACGCCTGCCGCGTCCGCAGCGGGGGCGATGCTCGGGTGGCACCGGCCCGCCACCGGCAGGCCGGGTGCCGGATCCGGCTCGACGTCGGCACCGACCGGCTTCCCGCAGCGCCCTCACACGCCCGGTGGAGACGGTGTCACCGGTGCTGATGGCGGTCCCGGGCCGTTGCGGGGGATGACCCTCGACGCGTGCCAGGTGCCGGCGACGGCCAGCGCCCGGTCCGATGTCTCCCCGCCCCGCAGGCACGCGGGCCGTTTCCCCGGCGTGGCCGCCCGACCCGGCTGAGTCCGCCCTGACCCGCCCGCGCCGCCGGGACTCCACCGGCTGGTCGCCCGGCGTGGTCGTACGGGTGCCCGGGGTCGTCGTAGCTGACGTCCCACGGGCCGGGCCCAGTCCGTTCGTGCGTGGCCGACCTGCGTAGTCCCGTCCAGGGGACCGGCAGACGGCCGTGGCGCGTACCTCAGATCGGAGCTACGTGGTGATCCGCGTTGTGGTTGGCGAAAGTATGGGTCTGCTGCGCAGTGCGTTGTGCGCGGCACTGGCCGGTGAGGAGGACATCGAGGTCGTCGCCGAGGCGACGGGCATCGGTGAGTTGCCCGGGATGGTGCGTCGCCACCTGCCGGACGTGGTGCTGGTGGACCTGGCGTCGGGCGCTCCCGAGCCGGTGGCAGTGATCACCGAGATCACCGAGGCGGCACCCGCGACAGCGGTTCTGGCCTTGAGTGACCGGTGGGGCCGGGTCCTGGTGGAGGAGGCACTGACGGCCGGGGCGAAAGGGTTGGTCGGCAAGGACGAGCCGCTGCACGAGCTGGTCCGGGCCGTACGTTCGCTCGCGGCGGGGGAGCGGGTCATCGACGTGACCGCCGCCGCGACGGCGCTGCGGCCCGCCACGGGCCCGCTGACGCCGCGGGAGGCCGAGGTGCTGCGGATGGCCGCCGAAGGGCTGCCGCTGAAGGAGATCGCCTGTCGGCTGTTCCTGGCGCACGGCACGGTGCGTAACCATCTGTCGGCGATCATGCGCAAGACCGGTGCCCGCAACCGGATGGAGGCGGTCCTGCTCGCCCGCCGTGACGGCTGGATGTGACGCTGGGTGGGGCCGCCGCACGGCGGCCCCACCCAGCGGTGCGGTACCTCGACCTGCCAGCGAGGGATGCACCTGCCGACCTCCGACGCGGATGCCGGCCGCGCCGGTGCGGCACGGAACATCCACCGTGCGGGTCGGCGTCCTCCCGGCGGGTGGCCGTCGACGGGCGGAACCGGCGGGGGCGTGTTTGAATGCTGACGTTCTGTGATGCAGTCGACGATGCTCGGGGAGCCCTACGGTGATCCGTACCCTGCTCGCTATCGATGGTGCCCTGGTCCGTGGCGCCCTGTCCCTCGTGCTCGCCGCGGAGGACGACATAAGTGTGGTGGCGGAGGTCGATCGCGGCGACGTGGTCACGTGGACGATCCGCACGCGGCGTCCGGACGTGGCAGTGGTCGACCTCGACCTCGTCGAAGGGCTGCCGGCGACCGGCTCCTGTCCGCTGCTGGTGCTCGCCGAGCCGCGTCGGGCCGGGAGTCTGCACCGGATGCTCACACCGTCGCGGACCGTCGGCATCCTCGGCAGCGACGTCCCGCCGCAGCGGGTGGTCGACGGGATCCGTCGGCTGTCCCGTGGCGAGCCGGTGGTCGACGCGGAACTGGTGATGGCGGCGCTGCACCGGGACAGCCCACTCACCCCGCGTGAGGCGCAGATCCTCGACCTGACGGCGGGCGGCGCGCCGGTCGCGGAGGTGGCCGGATCGCTCGGTCTCGCCCCCGGCACCGTCCGCAATCATCTCGGCCGGATCATCCGGAAGACGGGCGGGCGCACCAGAGTGGAGGCGGTCCAGGTGGCCCGCGACGCGGGCTGGATCTGACCAGCCTGGCACGTGGCCCGCGGCGGGGTCAGCCGTGGGGTGCGGCCACCCCGGCGACGGTACGGTCAGCGGTGGCGGTGCCGCCGGTCGCTGCCGCCGCGACATCGTCCCAGTGCCCGACCAGATCGCGGTAGGCGGGCGAGCGGGCGAGCAGTTCCTGGTGGCCGCCCATCATCGGGCCGTCCTCGTCGAACACCAGCACCCGGCGGGCCCGGACGGCGGAACTGATCCGGTGGGCGATGACGACGAGGGTGCCCGGTCGCCGGGCGAACGCCCACTCGACTGTCGCCTCCAGCGTCGGATCCAGGTGACAGGTGGCCTCGTCCAGGATGACCAGGGGGGCGGGGGCCAGATAGGCGCGTACCGCGGCGATCAGTTGCCGCTCACCGGCGGAGAGCGTGGCAGGGTCGACAGTGGCGGCCAGGCCACCCAGTCGTCGGGCGAGGGGTTCGGCACCGAGCACGGCCAGGGCGGTTTCGACTGTCGGGTCGTCCGCGTCCGGACAGAGGTAGCGGAGGTTGTCGGCCAGGGAGCCGGTGAACACGTACGCCTCCTGCGGCACGAGCACCCGCAGCGCGGCCCGGTCGGCGGGGGCGACGGCGGCCACCGGCCGACCGGCGAGGTGCACCGTGCCGCGTTCCGGCTCGACCAGGCCGGCGACCAGCGCGGCCAGGGTGGACTTGCCGGCCCCGCTCGGCCCCACCACCGCGAGATGCTCCCCCTCGGGCAGCGTCATCGAGAAGTCGTCCAGGATCGGTCGGGCGCGGAGGCCGTACCGGAAGGCCAGGCCGGACAACCGGACCGCCGGGGAGCCACCGTCCGGCACCGGGGCGGAGGTGGCCGCAGCACCGCCGTGCGCAGGAGGACGGCAGGTGCGCAGGATCCGTTCCAGGGTGACGGCGTAGCGCAGCCCTCCGCCGCCCAGCCCCTGCACCAGCGCGTGCAGTGCGGGTTGCAGGCTGGTGGTGACGTAGACGAGTGCGCCGAGCACCGCGCCGGTGCTCAGCCCGCGCCGCACCAGCCACGGTGCGGCGAGCAGCAGGACCACCACCGGCAGCCAGCCGCCCAGCCCGAGACTGAGGCTGCGCAGCGCGGACATCCGGGCCAGTGTCCGCTCGGCGTGGGCATGGTCGCCGACCTTCCGGTCGACCTCGGCCACCGTGCGTTCCTCGGCACCGCAGGCGAGCACGTCGCGGTGCCCGGTGAGCGCGTTCGCCGCCGACCGGCCGAGCGCCTCGCCGGCCCGCACCTGGGTGCGCTGGTGCGACAGCATGGCCGGGAGCGCCGCGGCGAAGACGACCAGCCCTGCGAGCAGCGGAGCCGCCACCAGCACCGCGACCGTCGGATCCAGTGCCAGCAGGCCGAGCAGGGCCGCTCCGGCGGTGAACAGGAAGCCGCGTACCACCATGACCAGGCCACCGAAGGTGTCCCGGACGATCTCCACATGATGGGTCAGGCGGGCCACCGGGGCGCTGTCCGGGTGACCGCCGGCCCGGGTGGCGTCGTGCAACGCGCCGTGGACCACCAGGCGGGCCAGATCGTCGCGGAACGGTTCCACCACGGCGCCCAGGGCCCGGTAGACCCGCCCGGTCGCCACCGCGCCGAGCAGGATGGCCACGGCGAGTCCGCCCAGCCAGGCCAGGCCGGTGGCGAAGCGGCCGGCCAGGAAACCCTGGTCGACGGCGCGGGCGACGAGCAGCCCGGCGAGCAGCGCCGGCAGGGACTCGACCGCCGACCAGGCGGCGAGCCGGCCGACGTCCCGGCGACGTGCGCGCAGCGCCCGCCACGTGGTCCGACCGACGTCGGGGCCGCTCATCGGGGGACACCGTCGCCCGCGAACACCGCCCGGTAGTCCGGGTCCGCCCAGAGCCGCCGGTGCGGTGCCAGGGCGCGCAGCCGACCGGCATCGAGCCAGGCGACCAGGTCGGCCGCGGCGGCCGTCGCCACCCGGTGGGTGACCACCAGGCGGGTACGTCCCGCGTCCCGGCCGGTCAACGTGCGGGTGATCCGATGTTCGGTGGCGGTGTCCAGGCTGGACGTCGCGTCGTCGAGGATGAGCAGCCGCTCGGCGTGGAACGCGCGAGCCAGCCCGAGCCGCTGGGTCTCACCCCCGGACAGCGGTGCGTCCACGATCCGGGTGCGGAATCCGTCGGGCAGCCGGGCGACGACCCCGTCGACCTGCGCGGCCCGGGCCGCCGCAAGCACAGCGGCGGTGGCCGGCGCACCGGTCGACGGCGGCCGGGCCGACCGTTCGGGCAGACCGAGGCCGATCGCTTCGTGCACCGTCTCACCGACCAGCACCGGACGGTCGAAGGCGTGGCCCACCGCCCGACGCAGCGCGGCCCGGTCGAGACGGGTCAGTGGCACCCCGTCCAGCAGCACCTCACCGCTGTCCGGGTCGTACAGCCGCCCGGCCACGGCGGCGAGGGCGGACTTGCCGGCGCCGGAACGCCCGACGACGGCCACCGTGCAGCCGGCGGGCACGTCCAGGTCGACCGCGTCCAGGACCGGCCGGTCGTCGGCGCGGACGCCGACTCCGCGCAGCCGCAGGTGGCCGCCGCCGGGCGGCAACGGCTCGTCGCCACCGGATCGCACCGGACAGGACAGCGGCTCGGCGATCCGGCGGGCCGCGGCCCGGCTGCGGACCAGCCGGTTGAGGGTGGCCAGCACCGCGCCCAGTCCGGCCCCGAGCGCGGCGTACTGCACGGCGGCCACCAGTTGGCCGGGGGTCAGCCAGCCGGCGCTCAGCGCGTACCCGCCGACGGCGACGACAGCGACCTGGAGCAGCGGTGCCACGGCCGCGACACGGGCGTTGGCCCGGGCCAGCAACCGCCAGCCGAGCCGGCCGTGGCCGCGTAGCTGCGGCAGCGCGGCCAGCACGCGGTCGCACTCGGTGTCGGTGGTGCCGGCCGCGGCGATGGTGCGGGAACCGCCGAGCGCCTCCTGTAGCCGGCCGGCGATCGTCCCGAGCACCCGCTGGTACGCGGCGATGGCCGCCGAGGCGTCGGTGACGAACGTGGCCATGAGGACGGTCAGCACGGCCAGCCCGGCGAGGAGGGTGAGCCCGAGGACGGGTTCCAGCAGGAACAGGGCCACGACGCTGCCCAGCGGCGGCAGGACCGCGATCCCGCCCAGCGCCACGGCGGTACCGGCCTGCCCGGTGTCGGCGGCCTGCCCGGCCAGCCGGCCGACCAGGTCACCGACCGGGAAGCGGCGCACGGCCCGAACGTCCAGCGCGAACAGGTGCCGCAGCAGCCGCCGGCGGAGCCGGGCGGTGGCCCGGGCGGCTCCGTACCCGCCGGCCAGGTCACCGAGGACGTCGGTGACCAGCAGGATGACGACCAGGGCGCAGGCGATCACGGGCCATCGGGGGGAGGCGTCACCACCGACGGCGGCATCCACGGCCAGTCCCAGTACCGCGGGCAGCGCCAGTTCGGCGGCGGCGCCGGCCAGCGCCACCACCACCAGCATGGCGGTCCAGCCGCCACCGTCGCGGACCACCCGGAACAGCAGGCGGTCCTCGCCGGCCAGCGTTCGCATCGGTCCTCCCGGTCGTACGGCGTGGCCCTGGACGGTCAGGTCACCGTCCAGGGCCTCGCGTGGTGCGGTCCGATCAGTTGCAGGTCGTCACGGACAGCGAGCTGTCGCCGCAGAGCAGCAGGCTCGCCCGGCTACCACCGCCGGTCCGGTCGGCCGGAGCCGCCTCCAGTCCCTGAAGGTCGAGGAGCGCCATGTCTGTCACCTCCTATCGGGCGTCGGGGTCAGGGTCGCCCCCGCCGTTGCGGGGGAGTCTGGTGCGCCGGTGAGGGGCGCGAGGAAGGGCAGGGTCGTCGGGGCGTCGGGCCGGGCGGTGGCCAGGGCCAGCAGTACGCCCGCGGTGCCGGTGGCGAGGTCCATGGACAGCCGCAGCAACTGCTCGCCGGGGAAGGCGGTGCCGTCCCGGTACGGCAGGGCGTGCCAGCCCAGCCGCCGGATCTGCCTGTCCAACTCGTCGCGTAGCTCCGGATCGCCGGGTTGGGCGGCGAGGTAGGCGATGATGCCGGCCCGCCCCGCGAAGAGGCCGGACTGCGCGTAGAACGGTGACCGGGCGGCGCGACGCACGCCGGCGCTCGCCTCGGCAAACTGCTCGTCGTCGCGGTGGCGCAGGTACTGGTCGAGGACGAGCCCGATGCCGACGCTGCCCTGCCCCAGGTAGGGCATGGTCCGCCAGCCCTCGTTGACCTCCAGCGCGCCGTCGGGGCGTACCACGCAGCGGTGCAGGTCCTGGCGCAGCGCGGTGGCGGCGTGGTCGAGCAGGTCCGGGTCGCCGGTCAGCTCGTACAGTCGCACCAGCAGCAGCGCTGCTCCGGTCCGGCCGCGCAGCAGCCCGGCGTACGGGTGTCGCCCGCCGCTGACCTCGCCGCCGGGGTCGTCGGCGAGCCGTTCCACCAACTGTCCGGTGACCTGCCAGGCCGCGTCCAGCAGCGCCGGTTCTCCGGTACGCCCGCCCAGCTCAGCCAGGTTGAGGGCGATTCCGGCCAGTCCGCCGGCCAGGCTGTGGTCCAGTCCGGTCGTCGACTCGCGTAGGCAGATGTCGAGCACGTCGAGCGCGTCCTGCCGGCGACCGAGCACTTCCAGGGCGTACGCGACGCCGTGCAGGCCGTCGTAGAAGCCGCACCGGGTGCCCGACGGGGGTGCGGTGGCCTTGCGGACCAGCCACTGCTCGTGTTCCGGCCACCGGCCGGCGCCGCTGCGGTGCAACGCGTACAGCACGCCGGCGGCCCCGTGGGCGAGGTTGAGCCCGCCGCTGCGGAACTGTTCGATGTCGCCGGGGAACAACCGGTCGGTGCGTGCGGGCGTGGCGCTGGTGAGGATGGCGCGGGCGAGCCGGTCCCGGTCGACGGGGGCGACGTCGGCGGTGGGTGGGATGCGCTCCCCGGGCGGTGTGTCCGCAGCGGTGATCTCCGCTACCGCCGCGTCGAGGAAGTCCCTCGGCACCGGGAAGGTGTCGGCGATGATGTCGGCGAGGTGCGCCGCCTTCGCCGGGACGAGGCGGACCAGTTGGGTCAGCGGCAGGAACAGGGCCAGTCGCAGGCAGGCCAGGGCGTAGTGGTCGACGGCGACGCCGGTGCGTCCCCGGGGTGCGGCGAAGCCCTGGTTGCGCAGGCCCGGCCGGCGGTGCCCGTCGATCGGGGCGGCCACCTCGAAGTCGACGAGCGCGACCCGGTCGTCCGGGCGGATCATGATGTTGAACAGGTGCAGGTCGCCGTAGACCAGACCGCGCTCGTGGATCGCCCGGACCACCTCGTCGACCTGGCGGTGGACGTCCAGCGCCCAGCTCGCGTACGCGGCGCGGTCCTCGTCGGTGGCGTCGGCGTCGATCAGCGGGTAGCGGTCGACCAGGACCTTGTTCAGCGGGCGGCCCTCGATGAACTCCAAGGCGAGGAACCGGTGGTCGCCCAGGGCGAACTCGTCGTGCACCCGCGGCACCTGCGGCAGGTCGGCGAGCTGGCGCAGGACGGCGGCCTCCCGGGTGAGCCGGGTGACGGCGTCGGTGCCGTCGGCGTCCAGGCCGGCGTGCGGCCGGGCCTCCTTGAACACGAGCTGCGTGTCGGTGCGCCTGTCGCGTCCGACGTACAGGCCGCCGCCGTTGGAGAAGTGGATGACCTTCTCGATCCGGTAGGGGACCTCGTCGGTGCTTGTCGCGTTGCGGGCGGCCAGGTGCGGCGCGAGGAAGTCGGGCAGCGTCACCCAGGACGGCACGTGGAAGACCGGGTCGCGGCGGTCCGGCACGAGGGTGCCGGTGTCGTCCTCGACGGCCGGGACCACCTGGCCGTCGGGGGAGTGGCAGTACCGGGCGGCGAAGCCGCCGTAGCGCACGTACACCGGCCCGGCGGCGTACCGCAGGTCGCTGAGGATGTACGGGCCGGCCTCGCCGGTGAGCAGCTCGTCGAGTTCCTTGCAGACCAGTTCGAGTTCGGCGTCGTCGCGAGGGTAGACGGTCACGAACTTGCCGCTGGCCGCGCGGGCCGCGTACTTGGAGTTGCGCAGCAGCAGGGTGCGGGGGCCGCGCAGGAACTTGAAGGACAGGCCCCGGGGGACGCAGTAGTCCCAGACGGTGTCCAGCACCCGGTCGGCGTTGGCGACCGTGGCCGACACGTGCACCTTCCAGCCCTGCTGCGGCAGGCGTTCGCCGTCCGGGGCGTGGATGAGCCAGTCGTCGAGCGGCTCCCGGCGCCAGCCGGTCGGCAGCGGCCTGCCGGCCGCGGCGAAGGTGGGTTGCGCGACGGCGCTGCCGAGGGAGTCGTAGAACAGCGGGTCGGCTGCGCAGTAGCTGTCGTAGCGCTCGTCCACTGTGTCGCCTCCCATCCGCCTGCCGGCTGCGGTCCTGTTGATGGATACGAGTCTGTCCGTTCGGCCTATGGCGCCCATAGTGTTTTCAGTCATGGAGATGAATGCGTGCCGCACGACCGGTCATGACAAATGACAGTTGTGGCGCAGACGGTGGGACTGTCCGGTTTTCCTCCCCGGCACGGGCCGGTACCGGGTCGGCACCGGCCCGCCCGCACCGGTCCGGGCAGGTACGGTGCTCGCCGTGACCTCAGACGATCACCTGTCGGTGCCCGATGGGCCCGTCGCCGTACTGGCCAACCCGACCGCCGGCCGTGGCCGGCACCGGGGGCTGCTGCCGGACCTGCTGGACGGGCTAGCGGCGGCCGACCGGCCGGTACGGCTGTTGCGGGCCGGCAGCGCGGCCGAGGCCGAGGCGGTCTGCCGATCCGCCGTGGCCGACGGGGCCGGTGCGCTGGTCGCGGTGGGCGGCGACGGCACGGTGCACCGGGCGATGCAGGCCGTCGCCGGCACCTCGGTGCCGTTCGGGCCGGTTCCGGCGGGTACCGGTAACGACTTCGCGGTGGAGACCGGTTTTCCGGCCGACCCCCGGGCGGCGGTCGGCGTCATCGCGACGGCCCTGCGCGAGGGCCGCAGCCGACCGGTCGACCTGGCCCGGATGACCGGCGCCGACGGCACCGTCCGCTGGTACGGCGCGGTGCTGGCGGCCGGATTCGACGCGATCGTGAACGAGCGGGCCAACCGGATGCGCTGGCCGCGCGGTGCACGCCGCTACGACCTGGCCATCCTGGTGGAGTTGGCCCGGCTACGTCCGCGCCGGTACACCCTCACCCTCGACGGCGAGCGGGTGGAGGTCGACGCGGTGCTGGTGGCGGTCGGCAACGGGGCCAGTTACGGCGGCGGGATGCGCATCTGCCCCGACGCGGACCCGACCGACGGCCTGCTCGACGTGGTGGTCGGCGGCCGGTTCGACAGGCGTACGTTGATCCGGGTCAAGCCGCGCATCTACGCCGGCACCCACGTCGCCCATCCGTTGGTGCGCACCTACCGCGCCCGCACCGTCACCATCGCCGCGGCGGGCATCACCACCTACGCCGACGGCGAACCCTCCCTACCCCTCCCCCTCACCATCACCGCCACCCCCCACGCGGTACGCCTCCTCCGCTGACCACCCTCCACCACGTCGATCTTGCACTTTTGGTCGGGGAAAAGCCGCCCAAAGCCGCCATATTGGCGACCGTTACTGCAAGATCGCGGAAGTCAGGGGGTGGGGAGGAGGTCGAGGACGGAGCCGAGGGCGTTGGGGCGGCCGGGGTCGGCGGCGGGGAGGATCAGCGCGGCGCAGCCGGCGGCGACGGCACCGGCGTCGGCAGGGGTGTCGCCGACCATGAGGGACTCCTCGGGGTCGACGCCGAGCATGCCGCAGGCCCGCCAGAAGATCGCCGGGTCGGGCTTGCAGCGGCCCACCTCGTACGACAGCACGTGGGCGTCGACCAGGTCGGCCAGTCCCCAGGCGTCGAAGAGCGGCCGGATGTCGAAGCCGATGTTGCTGACCACGGCCACCCGCACGTCGGCGGCCCGCAGCGCGGCGAGGGTCGGGGCGGTGTCGGGGTAGGGCACCCACCCCTGCGGCGTCAGCACCCGTTCGTACAGCGCCTCGGCGAAGCCGTCGATGCCGGCGTCGACGGTCTCGGCCAGCCCGGTGTAGGCACCCCGGTGGGCGTGCTCGTAAAGATCCCGGTCGGCCCACAACTCGGCCAGGTGGGGTGGCACCCGGGCGGGCAGCGGCCCACCGGCGCGGCCGGCGGTGAGCAGCCGGTCGGCCAGGGCGGTCGCCCGGGCGCGGTCCAGGTCCACGCCGCACGCCGACGCGGCGGCCAGCACCCACTGGCTGGGCTCCTCCACCTGCGCGAGGGTGCCGTGGAAGTCGAAAAGCACCGCCCGCACCTGCCGACGGGACGGGCCCCGACCGTCGACGTCGGGCACCACGGGGCTGGTCGGTTCGGCATGATCCGGCACGTCGTGCACCCTACCGACCCACTCCGGCCGCCCCGGCGCTCGGCCTTGCCGGGTGCTCGTCGTGGGCACGCACTAATCTTGGTGACATGTCGAGCCCCGCCGAGCGGTACGCCGCGGCGCGCCGCCGGGCCGCCCAGGCCTCACAGTTCCCGGCGCTTGAAGAGTTCACCGCTGACCTGGGGTTCGACCTCGACGACTTCCAGCGGGAGTCGTGTCAGGCCCTGGAGCGGGGCAGCGGCGTGCTGGTCTGCGCCCCGACCGGGGCCGGCAAGACGGTGGTCGGTGAGTTCGCCGTACACCTGGCGTTGCGCGGTGCGCCGGGGCGGCCGGAGCCGGCCGACGGCGTCCGGCGCAAGTGCTTCTACACCACACCGATCAAGGCGTTGTCGAACCAGAAGTACCACGACCTGGTCGACCGGTACGGTGCCGAGCAGGTGGGGCTGCTCACCGGCGACAACGCCATCAACGGCGACGCGCCGGTGGTGGTGATGACCACCGAGGTGCTGCGCAACATGCTGTACGCCGGCTCGGCCACCCTCGAGGGCCTGGCGTACGTGGTGATGGACGAGGTCCACTACCTGGCCGACCGGTTCCGTGGCGGGGTGTGGGAGGAGGTCATCATCCACCTGCCCGCCTCGGTGACCCTGGTGTCGCTGTCGGCGACGGTCTCCAACGCCGAGGAGTTCGCCGACTGGTTGATCACCGTTCGGGGTGAGACCACCGTCGTGGTCAGCGAGCACCGGCCGGTGCCGCTGTGGCAGCACATGCTGGTCGGCAAGCGGATGTTCGACCTGTTCCACGACGCCGCCGCGGCACGCAAGCACGACGTGCACCCGGAGCTGCTGCGCTACACGCGGGACACGGTGCGCCGGCTCGACCTCGGCGAGGGGCGCTCCGCCGGCTTCGGTGCCGGCCGGCGCGGTCCCCGCTGGCGTGGGCCGATGCGCCCGGACATCGTCGACCGGCTGGACCGCGAGGGCCTGCTGCCGGCGATCCTGTTCATCTTCAGCCGGGCCGGCTGCGACGCCGCGGTGCAGCAGTGCCTCGGCGCCGGGCTGCGGCTCACCTCACCCGAGGAACGGGCGGAGATCCGCCGCGTGGTGGAGTCCCGGGTGACCGCGATCCCCGGCGAGGACCTGTCGGTGCTCGGCTACTGGGAGTGGCTCGACGGGCTGGAGCGCGGGCTGGCCGCCCACCACGCCGGGATGCTGCCGGCGTTCAAGGAGGTGGTGGAGGAGCTGTTCGTCCGTGGGCTGGTCAAGGCGGTCTTCGCCACCGAGACCCTCGCCCTGGGCATCAACATGCCGGCCCGTTGCGTGGTGCTGGAACGCCTGGTCAAGTACAACGGCGAGGCGCACGTCGACCTGACTCCGGGGGAGTACACCCAGCTCACCGGGCGGGCCGGGCGCCGGGGCATCGACGTGGAGGGGCACGCCGTGGTGGTGTGGTCCCCGGAGACCGACCCCCGGCACGTGGCCGGCCTGGCCTCCACCCGGACGTACCCGCTGCGGTCCAGCTTCCGGCCCTCGTACAACATGGCGGTGAACCTGGTCGGCAGCGTCGGCGCGGAGTCGGCGCGGGCGCTGCTGGAGTCGTCGTTCGCGCAGTTCCAGGCGGACCGTTCGGTGGTCGGCCTGGCCCGGCAGGTGCAGCGCAACACCGAGACCATCGAGGCGTACGGCGTCGAGGCGGAGTGCCACCACGGTGACTTCGACGAGTACTTCGCGCTGCGCGTCGCCATCGCCGACCGGGAGCGGGCCATCGCCCGGCAGGGGCAGAGCCAGCGTCGGGCGGCTGCGGTGGCGGCCCTGGAGCGGCTGCGGGTGGGTGACGTGATCCGGGTGCCGTCCGGGCGGCGGGCCGGCCTGGCCGTGGTGCTCGACCCGGCGGCCGGAGGCTTCAGCGAGCCGCGCCCGCTGGTGCTCACCCAGGACCGCTGGGCCGGGCGGATCAGCCCCGGCGACTTCACCACCCCGGCCGAGGTGCTGGCCCGCATCCGGGTGCCGAAGCACTTCAACCATCGCAATCCGTCGGCCCGGCGTGACCTGGCGGCGCAGGTCAGCGGCACCGGGCTGGACCGGCATTCCCGCCGGGGGGCCCGGGGCCGGCAGTCGGGGGAGGACCACCAGCTCAGCCAGCTGCGGACCGAGCTGCGCCGGCATCCCTGCCACGCCTGCCCGGAGCGGGAGGAACACGCCCGCTGGGCCGAGCGCCGCCGGCGGCTGGAACGGGACACCGAGGAGTTGCGGGACCGGGTCGCCGGGCGGACGGGGTCGTTGGCCCGTACCTTCGACCGGATCGTCGCGCTGCTCACCGGGCGCGGATATCTTGCCGCCGACGGTGCCGTCACCGACGCGGGCCGGATGCTGGGGCGGATCTGGACGGAGGCGGACCTGCTCGTGGCGGAGTGCCTCCGGCGCGGCGTCTGGGACGGGCTGTCGCCGGCCGAGCTGGCCGCCGCGGTTTCGGTGGTGGTCTTCGAGGCCCGCCGCGACGTCGACGAACGGGCCTCGCTGCCCCGTGGCGGGGTGGCCGAGGCGGTCGACGCGACCCTGAAGCTGTGGAGCGAGATCGAGGCGGACGAGGCGTCGCGCGGGCTGGCCGTCACCCGCGAGCCGGATCTCGGTTTCGCCTGGCCGGTCTACCGCTGGGCCCGAGGCGAGGCGCTGGCGAAGGTGCTGGCCAGCGGGCACGAACTCGACGGTGAGATGCCCGCCGGGGACTTCGTCCGGTGGGCCCGCCAGGTGGTGGACCTGCTCGGCCAACTCGCCGACTCCGGTGGTGCCTCGACCGAGCTGCGGGCCACCGCACGGCAGGCGATCAACGCCGTCAACCGGGGGGTGCTGGCGTACCACTCACCGGCCTGAGCCGGCCCCACGGCGACCGGCGGAACCGACGCATCGCTGCGTCACCGCGGTAGCACCCCCCGAATTGCCCGGGGGGCCGTGTTGTGCCTGGTGAGAGCGTCCCGGATCATGTCATCGGCGCGTGCGCTACGCGCCGGTAGCAGCTCTGGGGGGAGCCCACGTGGCGGACATCAATCACTTTGAGTACGGCTGGATCACACCGGCGTTGAGCTACGCGCTGTCGGTGCTCGGTTCCATCCTCGGCCTGGTCTGTGCCGGCCGCATCCGGAGCGCCGCCAGCACGGGCCAGAAACTCTGGTGGGGGACCCTGGCCGCGTGGGCGCTCGGCGGCACGGCGATCTGGACGATGCACTTCATGGCGATGCTGGGCTTCGCCGTGACCGGGTCGCGGATCCGCTACGACGTGCCGATCACCGTTGGCAGCGCGCTGATCGCGGTGGTCGCGGTCGGCATCGGGCTGGCGATCGTGGGCACCGGCCGGATCTCGGCCGCGCGGATCCTCGGCGGTGGCCTGTTCACCGGCACCGGGGTGGCGGCGATGCACTACACGGGAATGGCGGCGATGCGGCTGGACGGTCGGCTGCTCTACGACAACCTCCGGGTGGGGTTGTCGGTGTTGATCGCCGTGGTCGCGGCCTCCGTCGCGCTCTGGCTCGCGGTGACCGTCCGCAAGGGGACAGCGATCTTCGCCTCGGCGCTGGTGATGGGGGTGGCGGTCAACGGCATGCACTTCACCGGGATGAGCGCCCTGTCGGTGCACCTGCACGAGGAGCGGGGGGAGATCACCGGGGCGGGTGTCGGTACGTTGCTGATCCCGATCGTGCTGCTGGTCATCTTCGGCGTGGTCGGTCTGGTGTACGCGTTGCTCGCCGCGCCCACCGACGAGGACCGCGCCGCGCTCGCCTACCTGGACGCCCGGCAACCGCAGCCGCCCACGGCCACCGCGGCGCCGAACGCCAACGAACCCGATCCGGTGGGGCTGCGTGCCCGGTCGACGCTGGCCCGCCCCGGCGCCCAGTTTCCGTCCCGCCGGGACCATCCGCCGCGCTGACGGTTGCGGAAAGTGTCGTACCCGGCACCGACCATGTATTCATGGCTGTCCCCGCCCTCACTCCGCGAAACGCCCCGGCGCGCTCGCTGCCCCTTCGCGAGGCGCGCACCCGTCTCAGCCAACTCGTCGCCATGGCCGAGCTGACCGACTCGGTCACCGTGGTCACCCGCGACGGTGATCCCCGGCCGGTCGCCGCGATCGTGCCGGCGGCGGCCGCCCGCACCGTCGCCGAGGCCCGCGCCGACGCCGGGCGCCTGGCCGAGGTCACCGCCGGCTGGTCCCGACGCCTCGACGCCCAGCGGCAGCAGAGCGGGCGCCGGCACGCCGCCGAGCTGCGGGCGGTGACCACGGCGCTCGCCGAGGTCTGGGCCGAGCTGGATCGGCGCTTCCCGCCGGGCAGCGATCCCGCGCTGACCCGGTTACGCGCGGCCCACGCCCAGCTGCTCGCCGGCTGAGAGACCGTCGGGAGGCCAGGCGAGGCTTCCCGACGGTCTGAGTCGTGCCGATCAGGCGCGGCGGCGCCGTGGCACGCCGATCCGGACTGAGCTTCGTTCTCCGGCTCAGCCTCGGGCGGTGCGGCCCTTGAGTCGGCGGCCCAGCTCGCGGGCGATCTCCCGGTTGGCGTCACGTTCGGCCAGCACCTGCCGCTTGTCGTACGACCGGCGCCCCCTGGCCAGCGCCAGCTCGATCTTCGCCCAGCCGCCGGAGAAGTACATCGACAGCGGCACCAGGGTGATTCCGCCCTCACGGGTCCGGTCGAGGATCCGGGCGATCTCCACCCGGCGCAGCAGCAGCTTGCGGGTGCGCCGGGGCGCGTGGTTGGTCCAGCTGCCGTAGCCGTACTCGGCGATGTGCAGGCCGTGCAGCATGATTTCCCCGTCGTGTTCCTGTGCGAAGGCGTCCACCAGCGAGACGCGTCCCGCCCGCAGCGACTTGACCTCGGTGCCGGCGAGCACGATGCCGGCCTCGTACGTCTTGAGCACGGCGTAGTCGTGGCGGGCTCGGCGGTTCGACGCGATCAGCGTCCGCTCGGCATTGGGGGAGGTGCCCATCCGGGGAAGAATAGCCGCAGCCAACGGTCGACTCACGCCGGTTTGTCATGCTCCCGCAGCTGGACCCGCAACCGGCTGGCCAGCTCCGTCACCGCGGTCTCGAAACGCGGGTCGGATTCGCCGGGCCAGTGCCCGATGATCGAGGGCGGGACGCTGTCGCCGGGCGGCGGGACGACGTCGACCGGGTCGCGTAGCCGTCGGTCCACCGTGCCGGCGGTGCCGGCCACGGTCGGCGGACGGTCCGGTCGGTGCGGTGAGAAGACCCAGCCGCCGATCGGGTCGGTGTCCCGCCACAGGTTGATCCACCGCCAGTTGACCAGGTCGCCCACCTCACGGAGCACGTCCTCGCTGACGTAGGCCGGGAACAGCCGCGTGTAGAGCCGGCGCAGTGGTGAGCCGTAGGTCAGCAGTGCCAACCGGCCGCACACCTGGGGTGGCAGTTGCAGGATGGTGGCGGCGAGCAGCACCGAGCCGTGACTGTGCCCGGTGAGCAGTACCCCATGTCCCTGTTCGGTGAGGTGCACGATCCGTCGGCTCAGCTCCGGCACCGCGCGCTCGGCGTAGCAGGGTGGCGCGAAGGGGTGCGCCACCCGTGGCCAGAAGGTGCCGAGATCCCACAGCACGCCGACATACCTGCGGAACTGGGCCGTACGGTAGGCGAGGACGCCGCCGACGAGCAGCCCGAGCACGACCGCGGCAATGAGGAAACTGCCCAGCTGGATACCGAAGTTGGTCGCCGCGGCCGGAATCCCGGTCAACCGCTGCACCGTGGTGTCCGGTGCCAGCCTGAGCATGCCGAGCAGGCTGCTGGGCATGCCCACCCCGACGACACAGGCGTACACCACCGCGAATGTCTCCACCCGTTCGGTGAATCGCGCCCGGGCGATCATCCGCTCGACCTGGCGCAGCCGGTATCCGGCGGCCGCTGGTGCGTCGGGATAGTCGTGCGCGACGGTGGCCCGGGCGGTACGCGTTCGGCCGATACGACTGGCCAGGACGACGATCAGGGCCGCCAGCAGGGTGGCCGCCGTGGCCACCAGGAAGACGAAGATGGCCCACTTGTAGCCCAGCGGCGGGCTGATCTCCCGTTCACCGTCGGCGTCGGCGCGGCGGTTGAGGAAATCGGCGACCCGATAGACAAGGTCGGCGGAGATCGCCACCGCCAGACCGGTCGCGGTCGCCGCGATCACGGGCGCACCCAGCCCTTGCAGCGGCCCGGCGCCGAGTCCGTTACGGCCAAAACCGCGACGCGCCTCATCGGGCTCGACACTGGGTGCCGGGTCGCGGCCGGCGGGTCGGCGGTCGGGCGGTTCGGCGCTGCGGGGGTTGTCCGCAGCGCTTCGGCGTGCCCGGCTCCGGGCGATAAGCGCGCTCGTGCCGAGCAGGAACAGCAGCAGCGCCTGGGAGAAGATGACCAGCCCGACGGCGGTGGCGTAGCCGGGCAGCCCGTCCCGGATCCGCCACGGAGTGGGGTCGACCGACACCGCGACCAGCACCACAGCGATCAGTACGAAGGCCAGGTTGCGCAGCCCGCGCGCGATCCGGTCCGCGTACGAGCCGGTCGGCAGCAGGTCGACGAACGGGTGCGCGCAGACCAGCACGATGCAGGCCAACAGCACCGCCCCGCTGACGCCGGCCAGGGCGAGGCTGAGCGGCGACGGGCCCGAACCGATCCGGGCGGCGACCAGACCGAGACCGAGGGTCATCAGGCCGGCGGCTCCATGCAGGGAGCAGAGCCGGTCGACGGTCGGCGCGGTGTCCCACTGGCCCACCGCGCTGAGCTGGTAACCCCCTGAGGTGCTGATGGGGGTGTGGAAGGCGTCGAAGTTGCGGCCGGGGCGGACGCCGAGCAGCCAGACCAACATGAGCGCACCGAAGGGCAGGAGCGCGAAGACGGCCAGGGTCAGCCCGGGAGGTCGGTCGCTGATCCAGGACAGCCACGGCCGCCCGGTCAGACAGGACGGGTTCGGCACGCACCGCCAGGCGATCAGGTCCAACGCCACGCCCATCGCCGCGAGCACGTACAGCATGGTGAGGGTGAGGGCGAGCAGCCGGCACAACGCCTTCACCCCGGAACCGGACCTGCCCCGGGGGGCCGGCCGCATCCAGATCGCGACGTTGCACAGCATGAAGGGCAGCAGGAACATCAGCGACAGGGTCCGGACGATGGTGCCGGAGGGCAGGTCGCTCCAGCGGTACGCCTCCAACGTCACGCCCGCCGGGCCTCTGGTGTCCGGATAGCCCGGACGAGGCCGGTAGAACCCGCCGCTGCGGTCCCCGGTGACCTGGTGACTGTGCGGGCGGTCGAGGATCTGTTCGGCGCTGGCGCTGGACACGCCGTGCACCCGGAGCTCCACGACGTCGTCCGACGTCCCCGGTTCGCTGCTCATCGACCCCCCGGAACGTGTCCACAGGCCCGACCCGGCGCGGGCCCGTCGCCCCGGCGCTCCGGTGCGGTCTCGCCCGTCTACCCGCCGCGTCGCCGAACACGCCTGCCTCCGGCGGTCGGCCGGTCAGGCCAGCCCGGTCAGGTCGGCCAGCCGGTCAGGTCGGCTGGCGGCCGAGGACGTCGGCCAGCACCTCGGTGTGGGTGGAGAAGGCCAGCTCGGTCGGTTCGGTCACCACCAGCCACTCGGTGGCCTCCGCGGTCGGCGCCGAGGGCGGAAGCTCCTCGGCTGGGCGTACCGGCAGCTCTCCGAAGATCAGCATGGTGCCGCCGGCCGGCGCGCTGTGCACCGCGACCAGTGTGGCGCCGGCCGCCTCGGCATGCAGCCCGGTCTCCTCGCGCAGTTCGCGGACCAGGGCGTCCTGCCACCGTTCGCCGTACTCGATGAACCCACCGGGCAGCGCGAGCAGCCCGCGGGCGGGTTCGATGTCCCGCCGGACGACGACCACGCCGAGGCCGGTGGCGGTCAGCACCGGCTGTACGGCCACCGCCACCGGCAACGGGTTACGCCAGACCTGCTGACCACAGCTCGCGCAGAGCCGGGGCCAGTCGACCGGCGGCGGGTAGGCCGCGCCGCAGTACGAACAATGCGAGTACGCCACGCCACTCATGCCGCAGCACGTTACCGGGCATGCGGCCGGGCGCCGCCGCCCGGAGGACCGCCCGATCAGCTTGGGAGAGCACCCGACGTGGTCGGCGGTGGCGCGGACCTGCCCGGCTGGTGCGGGCGGACCGGCTCACCGCGTGTCGGCACGCACTGCTGGCAGGCCGTCGACGCGGGCGTTGCCGATCGCGTCCTTACGGCCCCAGCGTCCCGGGATGTTCAGCAGCTCGATCCGGCCGAAGCGCGGCGGGATCTCCGGGTGCACCACCAGGTGCTCGCCGTACGGTTTCAGGCCGAGCAGGGTGCTCAGCAGCAGGAAGGTGGCACCGGTGGCGGAGGCCTGGGGGCTGTTCGCGGCCGGGTACGGCACCGGATAGCGGGTCAGTTCGCGGTCGTAGCCGGCGAAGGCCTCCGGCATCCGCCCGGCGAAGTGCTGCGACGCCTCGATGATGGATTCGGCGATGACTCCCGCCTCCTCGACGAAGCCGTACTGGCGCAGCCCGCAGGCGATCAGCGAGTTGTCGAACGGCCACACCGTACCCACGTGGTAACCGAGCGGGTTGTAGCTGGCCTGCCCGGTGGCCAGCGTCCGCACCCCCCAGCCCGAGAAGAGTCGTGGCCCGAGCAGGTGACCGGCGACCGCGGCGGCCCGGGAGGGGTCCACGATGCCACTCCACAACAGGTGGCCCATGTTCGACGCCAGCGCGTCCACCTGGTCGCCGTCGGGGCCGAGCGCCAGCGCGAAGTACTCGCCCCCGTCGATCCAGAAGTCCCGGTTGAACCGTCGCTTGAGCTCCTCGGCCTGCCGTTCCAGGCGTTCGGCGTACGCCGGGTCGCCCCAGAACTCACGGGCCAGCCGGGCCCCGCGCCGCTTGGCGTCGTACGCGTACCCCTGCAACTCGCAGGTGGCGCGGGGCAGCCCCGGCAGCCGGCCGTCCCGGTAGCAGATCGCCTCCGGCGAGTCCTTCCAGCAGTGGTTCTGCGCCCCGCTCTCGTCGTTGCGTGGCTGGTACCAGAGGTAGCCGTCGCCGCGCAGGTCGCCGTACTCGTCGATCCAGTGCAACGCCGCGCGGGCGGCGTCCTCCAGGTCCCGCACCAGCGCGGCGTCGCCGGTCCAGCGTTCGTACTCGTCGAGCAGCACGATGAACAGGGGGGTCACGTCCGCCCCACCGTAGTACGGCGACTGGGGGCGATGTTCGAAGGCGGCCATCTCCCCGTACCGGAACTCGTTGAGGATCTTGCCGGGTTCCTCGTCCCGGAAGTCGTCGAGCACCGTGCCCTGGTCGATGGCGAGCAGGCGCAACGTGGTCGCCGCCATCCGGGGTACGAACGGCAGCGTCTGGTAGCAGGTGAGGAGGTTGTCGCGGCCGATGATGGTGGCCGACCAGGGCAACCCGGCGGCGAGCATGGTCTCGTGCGGCAGCGCCAGCGGAGAGAAACGCAGGCCGGCCAGGTCCACCAGCCCGCGCTGGTAGGTGGTACACACCGAACCCCAGTCGCATTGCAGCCGGGGGGCTTCGGCGACCCACTGGCTGAGGTCCTGGCGCAACTCGAGGCCAACCTTGCCGCGTGGATGCCGCAGCCGCTCCCGGATGTCCGCCCCGTCCGGGCGCAGCACCTGCCCTTGTACCCGCAGGGTCGTGCTCCACCGGCCCTGCGGGTCCACCCGGATCCGGAAGGTCAGCCCGCGTTCGTCGAACTCTGCCGGTTCGCTGGTCGCGATGTCGGTGACCCGGTGGAACTTCTCCCGCCGGAAGCCGAGCCGCAGACCACCCCCCGACACCTCGCGGTAGCCGCGCAGCGCCGACCCGTGCGGCCAGACCACGTTGTAGACCGGGGCGAAGTCGCTGTCCGCGTCGATGCGCAGCACGTAGTCGACGGGGTCGTTGGTGTGGTTGAGCACGGTGAGCCGCTCGACGAAGGCGCTGTCGGAGATCCACCGGTCGCGGATCACCGAAACCTTCGCGTCGACGTAGTGGGTCGGGTGACCGGGGACCAGGAAGAACCGGATCTTGTAGTAGCTCGGATCGTGCACGGCCAGCGGGTGCAGCCGTTCCCCGTCGAGACGCAGCCGCCAGGTGGACAGGAAGCGGGTGTCGAAGGCGAAGAATCCACTCGGATTGGTGGGGCTGAAATCCATGTCGCCGTTGTCATCGCTCAGCGCGTAGATGTTGCCGTCGAGGATGCGGACCAGTTTCCTCACTGCGGCTCCCCGTCGCCGGCCGGGAAGGCCGCCTCGCCCGGCGGCGGCTGTCGGCATTCGGCCAGGGCGTGGGGATGCTGGCGGGCGGCGACCTCGCGGGGGTGGTGGGCGTTGGGCGGCGGTGCGAACAGCCGCTCCAGCATGACGACGAAACGGAACTCGCCGTCGGCGGTGAAGTCGTTGCGCAGCCACGCCGGCAGGGGCTTGACCTCGCCGCGGGCCATCCGGAGGAAGAACTGCGCGTCGGTGCAGATCACCGTGTCCGCATCCGCCACGTCGTCGCGCGACACCGTGATCCGGCCCTGGTCGATGCTGACCAGCCAGTGCTCGACCCGGTCGGGATAGCTCAGGTCGAATCGCACGGTGCCGGAGACCTGCCGAAGCATTCGCCCCCCACCCTCGGCGAGACCGTCGAAGAAGTCGCGCACAGCCTCCGACATCCCGGCACCTCCTGCGGGCCGTGCCCGGCCGACGAGGGCTGGTGCCAGGGTGGCCCGAGCCGGCGGCGAAGCGCCGGTCAACTCCTCCGCCACCGTCACCTTAACGGCTTTGGTCCGCTCTGGTGCTGGTATGTGCTGGCTGGCTCACCTTCACCTAGGTCCGGGCAGGTATCCCGGTCAGCACCTCGTCGGCGGCACGCTCGCCGGCCTCGATCGCCCCGTCGAGGTAGCCGGTCCAGCGGACCGCGGTCTCGGTGCCCGCCCAGTGGATCCGGCCCACCGGCGCACGCAGCCACGGCCCGTACTCCGACCAGGAGCCGGGGGTCAGCGCGCCGCTGAAGCAACCACGGGTCCACGGGTCGGCCGACCAGTCGTGGTCGATGACCTCCTCGACCTGCCGCGCGGTCGGTCCGGCGATCTCCGCCAGTGCGTCGAGCAGGGCCGTCGCGCGTGCCGATGGCGCCATCGCCCGCAGCGCGTTGGCCGCCGTCCCGTAGCTGAACATGGTCAGCACCCCGCGTGGCGAGGTCGGCGTGCCGCTGTCGACGGTCTCGGTGATCGGACCGTCGGAGCAGGTGGCGACCCCGGACCAGCCATCGGCCCGCCAGAACGGTTGCGGGTAGATGGCGTGCACCTTGAGTGCCGACCCCATCGGCATCCGCTGGGTCAGCCCGTCCCGTAGCGCCGGCAGCGCGGGGACGTACCGGAGGCGGCCGGCCAGGGTCGGCGGTACCGCGACCACCACGGCGGCGGCCTCGAAGCGTTCGGTCTCGGCACGAACCAGCACACCGGCGTCGTGCTGTTCGATCGCGACCACCGGGGTGGACAAGCGCACCACACCGGGGCCGAGCCCGGCGGCCATCGCCTCGGCCAGCGCCGCCGGTCCGCCGACGATCCGATCCTGCTGCGCGCCGCCGGCCATTGCCAGCAGCGCCGCGGCCCCACCACCGCTGCGCAGGTAGCAGGCCATCTGGAGCACGGACACCTTGCTCGCGGAGGTGGCCAGCAGTCCACCGGCGAGCAACCGGTCGACGTAGCGGGCCGTCACCGGATCCGGCGCGGTGCCCGCCAACCAGTCGCCCAGGGTGGTCTCGTCCCACCGGGCCGCCTCGGGCACCGTCCACGGCGCGGCCGGGTCGAGCCGCCCGGCGTACCCGTCGAGCAGGTCGACGACGCGGGCCGCGACGTCCGGCGCCGCGTCTCGCCGTACGCCGTCCCACATCACCACCGGTGCGCCGACCGCGGCGGACGGGAACGTGTCCAGCGCGTACCTGCGCACCAGGGCCTGGACCCGGTCCTGGCCGGGACCGATCCACTGCGCGCCCAGGTCGAGTTGCGTACCGTCGTCGAGCCATCGGGTCAACGTCCGGCCACCGACCCGGTCGCGGGCCTCCAGCACCCGCACCCGTACGCCGGCGCGGGCGAGGCGGAGCGCGGCGGCCAGACCGGAGCACCCGGCACCGACCACGAGGACGTCGGTCACGCCCCGGTCTACCCGCTGAGGGCCGGAGCGCACCGTGCCGATCCGTCCCGTGCGGTGGAGATCGGCATTGGTTTCCGGCCGGCCGCCGCCTATGGTGGTCCGATGCGAACCGCCGCGCTGCTCAACCGCGCCGCCGCCGTCACGGCGGCGGCGCCGGCTGGGCTGCGCGTGCCGGGCGCGGCCACCCCAGCGCCCCGGGTCCGGGCGCGGGCCGGTCACGGCCAGCCGCGTCCCGCAGGTCGCAGCCCTCCGGAAACCGTGCACATACACGTGACGGCAAGGGCGAAGCGCACAGCTTCGGCCCTTTTTCTTTTTCCGGAGAGGGAACCGACATGAGCGAACGGACCGGCACTTACGACAAGCAGTGGCGCACCGAACTCGAGGCGACGCTGAACCACGAGTTCGAGGCCCAGACGGCTCGGCTGACCGAGTTGACGGCCGACACCGGGGACCCGGCGGAGGCGCACACCAACGCCGCGCTGATCGCCGCCACCCGGCAGAGCCTCGACCAGATCTCCGGGGCGCTGCGGCGCCTGACCGCCGGCGGCTACGGCAGCTGCGAGCGGTGCGGAACGGAGATCCCCCGGGAACGCCTGGAGATCCTGCCGCACGCGCGGTTCTGCGTGCCGTGCCAGCAGAAGCAGAACGGCTGACCGGGTGGACCGGCCGCCCGCCTCACGGGTGCGGCGGCCGGTCCGTGGCCACCTCGGGCGACCCGGACGGATCGCTGCGCAGGCTGGCGGTGACGGTCGCGGTCAGACCGTCGGGCCGGCGGGTCAGCGTCAACGCCCCGGTCAGGTGATGGGCGAGCCAGAGACCCCGGCCGCCCGGGGTGTTCGTCGCCGGCAGGTTCACCGGCAGGTCCCCGCCGCGCTCGTGGCCGTGATCGGTGACCTCACAGACGAGCAGGTCGGCCCGCCGGTACAGGTCGAGTCGCCCCCGGCCGCCGCCGTGCAGCACGGCGTTGGTGACCAGTTCGTGCACGGCCAGGACCAGATCCTCGGCCGGATCGCCGGTGAGACCGGCGGCGGCCACCCGGGCGGTGAGCAGGTGCCGCAGCGCCGTCACGGTCTGCGCGGTGAATGACTCGGACAGCAGTGGGGTCTCCTCGCCGCCGCCGGAGGCCGGGTCGCGGGAATCCCGGGCGTCCGGCGGGCCGAGGTAGTTCATGCAGGCAGAGTACGTCGTCCACGAACATCCGCGACCTTTGCCAAGGGGCAACCATCCGGACGCTACTGACCGCCCTCCACCGACGTCCGGCCGAAGGACCGGCCGAGGCGGTGTACCTCCGCCTCCATCCGCTCGGCCAGCTCCGCCCCGCCGAAGCGGTCGATCAGCCGGTCGGCGAACCCGCTGAGCACCACCGGGCGCAACGCCTGGACCAGGGCGATGGACCGTGGCACGTAGACCTTGCGGCGGCGACCTTCGATGCCGCGCAGCAGCGCCTCGGCGCACCGCTCGACACTGACCACGGTGTTCAGCGGCCAGGGCAGTCTGCGCTGCGCGGTGTGGAACGAGGCGAGGTCGTCGCGGATGTCGCGCACCAGGTCGGTGTCGATCCAGATCGGGTGCGCGGTGCCCACGGTGAGTCCCCGGCGGCGGTTCTCCAGCCGCAGCACGTTGCCGAACTGCTCGACCCCGGCCTTCGACGCGCAGTACGCGGCCATCCCGGGCATCGCGGCGAAGGCCGCCGCCGACGAGACGATCAGGACGTGACCGCGGGCGGCGCGCACGTGCGGCAGCGCCGCGCTGACCGTGCGGACCACGCCGGTCAGGTTCACCTCGATGGTGCGTGCCAGGGCGTCGACCGGGCCGGTGGACACGGTGCCGATGTTGGCGATGCCGGCGTTGGCCACCACCACGTCGATGCCGCCGTAACGCTGCACGGTCGAGGCGACGGCGTCGTCGAGACCCGCCTGGTCGGTGACGTCGCACTCGTACCAGTGCCCGCCCACCTCGGCGGCGACCTGCCGCAACAGCACCGGTTCCAGGCCGACGAGGGCGACCCGGGCGCCCCGGGCCGCGGCGGCCCGGGCCAGTTGGGCGCCGATACCCCGGGCCGCGCCGGTGATCAGGATGGTCCGGTCGCGTAGGTCTAACCGCATGCTGCGCTCCTGGTCCCGGTCGCCGCCAGCGGCGACCCAGTGGTGGTCTGCCGAACGGTACCGGGCATCCGCCGACCGACCCACCCGGTGCCGGTCGGTCCGGCGCGCGCCCGCCCCTCCCGGCGTCCGGACCGTGCGTTCGTGGTGGGCGGCGCGGACATCGGGAAGGATCTACCCCGAGGCCGTACCGCAGCGAGGACCAGGACAAGGAGAACCGCATGGCTGACTTCGTCGGCGCCGTGGACCAGGGCACCACCAGCACCCGGTTCATGATCTTCGACCACGGTGGCAACGAGGTCGGCCGCCACCAGCTCGAACACCAGCAGATCCTGCCGCGCGCCGGCTGGGTCGAGCACAACCCGCTGGAGATCTGGGAGCGGACCCAGACCGTCGTGCGGACGGCGCTGAACACGCACAGCCTGGCCGCGGGCGACCTGGCGGCCCTCGGCGTCACCAACCAGCGGGAGACGACGGTGGTGTGGAACCGGCGCACCGGCCGGCCGTACTACAACGCCATCGTCTGGCAGGACACCCGGACCGACCGGATCGCCTCGGCGCTGGAGCGCGACGGGCGTGGCGAGGTCATCCGCCGCAAGGCCGGCCTCCCACCGGCGACCTACTTCTCCGGCGGCAAGATCCAGTGGATTCTGGAGAACGTCGACGGGGTGCGGGCGGACGCCGAACGCGGAGAGGCGATCTTCGGGAACACCGACACCTGGCTGCTGTGGCACCTCACCGGTGGTACGGACGGCGGTGCCCACGTCACCGACCCCACAAACGCCAGCCGGACCATGCTGATGAACCTGGAAACCCTGGACTGGGACGACGAGCTGCTGTCCATCTTCGGCATTCCGCGCGCCATGCTGCCCCGGATCGTCCCGTCGTCCGATCCGGACGCCTACGGCGTCACCCTGCCCAACGGGCCGTTCGCCGGCCCGGTCCCGATCACCGGGGACCTGGGCGACCAACAGGCGGCCACCGTCGGTCAGGTCTGCTTCGCGCCGGGCGAGGCGAAGAACACCTACGGTACGGGCAACTTCATGCTGTTGAACACCGGACCGGAGATCGTCCGCTCCGAGGCCGGGCTGCTCACCACCGTGTGCTATCAGTTCGCCGGCCAGCCACCGGTCTACGCCCTCGAAGGTTCGATCGCCGTCACCGGTTCGGCCGTGCAGTGGCTCCGCGACCAGTTGAAGATCATCAGTAGTGCGGCGCAGAGCGAGGACCTCGCCCGCCAGGTCGACGACAACGGCGGCGTCTACTTCGTACCGGCCTTCTCCGGCCTGTTCGCCCCGTACTGGCGATCCGACGCCCGGGGCGCGATCGTCGGCCTCTCCCGCTACAACACCGACGCCCACATCGCCCGGGCGACGCTGGAAGCCATCTGCTACCAGAGCCGCGACGTGGCCGAGGCCATGGCGCGGGACTCGGGCGTAGCGCTGGAGTGCCTCAAGGTCGACGGCGGCGTCACCGTCAACGACCTGTGCATGCAGTTGCAGGCGGACATCCTCGGCGTGCCGGTCAGCCGGCCGGTGGTCGCCGAGACCACCGCCCTCGGCGCGGCCTACGCCGCCGGACTGGCCGTCGGATTCTGGCGGGACACCGACGAGCTGCGGGAGAACTGGAACGAGAGCCGGCGTTGGCAGCCGTCCTGGTCGCCCGAGCAGCGTGCGGGCGGCTACGCCGGCTGGCGGAAGGCGGTGCAGCGCACGCTGGACTGGGTCGACGTCGGCTGACACCTCCACCGCGCCGCCGGTCACGTTTCGCCGAGGTTAACGTCACTGCGTGTCAATGTCGCGGTGCCGGAATGTCCGGTCGGTCTGCCTTAGCATCCCGATGTCCGGCAGCTGCCGGAGGTGTGCACAGGGAGGGCATCCATGCGGATCACGCGCGCGATCATGGCGGTCGTGGTCGTGCTGTCGGCCGGCGTACTGGCCGGCGTGGCGCACGCGGCGTCGCCGTTCACCGTGGTCAACGGCTCGATCCAACCGGCGACGGGCACGCCCCGGCCGCCGTCGGGCACCCACGCCACGCTGTGGCACAACGCCAGCTACGCCAGCATTCCGGTGCCGGGCGCCGGGCGGCTGGTCGTCGGTGCGATCGGCGACCACTGCGACGGCTGGCCGACCCTGCGGGTCCGGGTGGGCGGCGAGCTGATCGGCGAGGTCACCGTGACCAGCGCCACCGACTACGGCAGCTATCCGGTCGGTGGGCAGCTGCCGGCGGGCCGGCACGACGTCCGGGTCGAGCTGGTCAACGACCGGTACACCGGCGCGTGCGACCGCAACGCACACCTGGCGTACGTGCGCATGCAGCCGCCTCCGGCGGTCGACAGCACCTTCACTTTCGCCGTGGTTCCGGACACCCAGGAGGAGGTGCTGTCCGCCGACGACACCCGACTGCGCCAGCGGGTCGACTGGCTGGTCGCCCAGCGCGTCCCCCTCGACCTGCGTTTCGTGACGCACTCCGGCGACGTGGTCAACTACGACTCACCCGGCCACGTGCAGTACGAACGGGCCCGGGCCGCGTTGCGTCCGCTGGAGACGGCGGGCATGCCGTACAGCCTCGCCGTCGGCAACCACGACACCCAGGCCGCCGGCCCGGACGGGGAACTACGCAGCCCCGCCGGGCGACTGCTGCGCGACACGACGGTGTTCAACCGCTACTTCACGGCGGGGCGGTTCGGGGCGGTGCGCGGCCGGTTCGAGGCCGGCAAGGTGGACAACGCCTACGCCACCTACACCGCCGGTGGGGTGCGGTGGCTGGTGCTGAGCCTGGAACTGTGGCCACGCCGGGCGGCCGTCGCCTGGGCGAAGGCGGTCGTGGCCGCCCATCCTCGGCACAACGTCGTGATCGTCACCCACCACTACCTGGAGAGCGACGCCTCGATCGGTCAGTCGGCCGGCTACGGCTCGACCAGTCCGCGGTACCTTTTCGACAATCTCGTGGCGCGGTACCCCAACATCCGGTTCGTCTTCTCCGGCCACACCGGCACGGCGGCCTCCCGGGTGGACACCGGCGTCCACGGCAACCGGGTCCACTCCTTCCTGCAGACGTTCCACTCCCGCCGGACCAACCCGGTGCGGCTGGTGGAGATCGACACGGCGGCCGACTCGCTGCGTACCTGGATCTACGCGCCGCACACCGATGAGGAGTTTCCGGCGCACGAGCGCACGTACACCGGGCTCGGCCTGGTGCGGTGACCTGCCGTCGGGGCGGCCCGGCCGCCCCCGACGAACGTCTCAGTGGTGTCTCGAAACTATCTTAGAACCGTCTCGTTATCGTCGTCCGGTTCGAGGTGGCGGTAGACGGTGGCGCGCGACACGCCGAACTCGGCGGCGATCTCGTCGGCCGAGTGGGTGCCCGCCAGATGCATCCGGCGGGCCGCCCGCACCTGTTCCGGGCTCATCGACCGCGGGCGTCCCGGCCGCCGCCGGCCCACCCGCCCCGCTGCTGCGGTAGCGGAGGCCGCGTCGGTGGCTCCGGCTCCGCTGGCTGTCCCGGGGGAATCCAGCGCCGCCCCGGTGTCGGTCCTGACCGTCGCGGCCTGGTCGGTCGGCTCGGGTCCGTGGTCCGTCCCGGGTTCGCCGGTCGTTCCGGTGTGGGCGGCGGCTGGCGTCTCGTCCAGCAGGCGGTGGGCGCCGTCGAGCATGTCGCCCCGCAGTACCGACGGGGGAACGTCGATCATGAACACCACCGGGTCGCTGCACATGGCGATGGCCTGGACCGCCCGGACCCGGTCCCGGCGTCCGGCGTCCGGTCCGGCGACGATCTCGTTTGCCCGCATCGCGATCTGCATCAGTCGGTGGTAGGTGCTGCCCCGGTCGACGAGCGCGAGGTCGTGGAAGAGCATGCCGAGGGGGCCGCGGTGCGCGAGCATGGTGTCCACCCAGCCCTCCAGCAGCGCCCATCTCGCCTGCCGGCCGGGTAGCGCCCCGGCCTCGTCCAGCAGCGCCTCCAGGTCGCGGATCAGTGGCTCGGCGAGTGCGGTGAGCAGATGCGCCTTGCTGGGGAAGTGGTAGAGGATGGCGGCCTTGGTCAGTCGCAACCGTTCGGCGATCTGCCGCAGGGAGGTGCGTTGGTAGCCCTGCTCGGCGAAGAGGTCCGATGCGGTGCGCAGGATCCGGCTGCGGGTGCCGTCGGTCTCCTCCCAGGTCATGCGCCAAGCGTAGTGCCTCCTGACCGCCGGGTGGGACGCCTCGCGTCGACCCCTTACCATCGGTAAGTACAGTGGGTTCGGCAGACACCGGTACGGCGGGAGGCACCATGTCCGTGATCTCCATCGAGAACCTCGTCAAGACCTTCGGCGGCGTACGCGCGCTCGACGGGCTCGACCTGACGGTGGAACCGGGGGAGGTGCACGGATTCCTCGGACCCAACGGCTCGGGCAAGTCCACCACCATCCGGATCCTGCTCGGCCTGCTGCGCCGCGACTCCGGCCAGGTCCGCATCCTCGACGGCGACCCGTGGCGTGACGCGGTCGCGCTGCACCGGCGCCTGGCGTACGTGCCGGGCGACGTCAACCTCTGGCCCAACCTCTCCGGCGGGGAAGCGATCGACCTGTTCGGCGCGCTGCGCGGCGGGCTGGACCGCCGTCGCCGCGACGAGCTGCTGCAACGCTTCGATCTGGACCCGACGAAGAAGTGCCGCACCTACTCGAAGGGCAACCGGCAGAAGGTCGCCATCGTCGCCGCCTTCGCCAGCGACGTCGAGCTGTACGTGCTGGACGAGCCCACCTCCGGGCTGGACCCGCTGATGGAGGCGGTGTTCCAGGAGGAGGTCCGCCAGCTCACCCAGGCCGGCGCCAGCGTCCTGCTCTCCAGCCACGTGCTGGCCGAGGTCGAGGCGCTCTGCGACCGGGTCAGCATCATCCGCGAGGGCCGGATCGTCGAGTCCGGCACCCTGTCCGAGCTGCGGCACCTGGCGCGTACCACCGTCACCGTCGAGACCGGACGGCCGGTGACCGGTCTGCCGGAGCTGCCCGGCGTGCACGAGGTCCGCCCCGTCGACGGTCGCGTCCGGCTGGAGGTCGAGCCCGAACACCTCGACGCGCTCCTGGCCCACCTGGTCCGCTTCGAGGTCCGAGCGCTTACCAGCACACCGCCCACTCTGGAGGAACTGTTCCTGCGGCACTACGGCGAGGCCGTCAACGGTGACCGGCAGGCGACGACCGGAGGCACCCGATGAGCGCCTTCACCGGCACCGGCCGGCTCACCCGGCTGGCCCTGCGTCGCGACCGGGTCCGCCTGGCCATCTGGACGCTCGGCAGCCCGTTGATCGGCTACGCCCTCGCCGAGAGCGTGGCCAGCCTCTACCCCGACGAGCAGAACCGCATCGGGTACGCCGAGGTGGCCAACACCAGTGTCGTCGCCCGCGCGTTCAACGGCCCGGTCGCCAGCACCGACCTCGGTGCCGTGGTGGTCACCGAGACGTACCTCACCCTGGCCGTGCTCGCCGCGCTGCTCAGCACGTTCGCCGTGGTCCGGCACACCCGGCAGAACGAGGAGACCGGCCGCGCCGAACTGCTCGGTGCCGCCGCCGTCGGCCGGTACGCGCTGCTCACCGCGGCCCTGGTCGTCGTGGTCGGCGCCAACGTGTTGGCCGGTGCGCTGCTCGCGCTCGCCTTCATCGGTGCCGGGCTGCCGGCCGCCGGCTCGGTGGCCGCCGCCGCCGCGATCGCCGGTGTCGGCCTCGCCTTCACCGGCGTGGCCGCCGTCACCGCCCAGCTATCGGTGACCTCCCGGGGCGGCAACGCGCTCGCCGCCGCCACGGTCGGAGTGGCGTTCCTGCTGCGGGCCACCGGTGACGTGCTCGGTCAACGCGCCGCCGACGGGGTACGCCTGGACAGCGCCTGGCCGACCTGGTTGTCGCCGCTGGGCTGGGGCACCCAGATCCGTGCCTTTGGCGACGAACGGTGGTGGGTCCTCGCGCTGCCGGTCGCCCTGCTGGTCGTCGGGGTCGCCGGGGCGTACGCGCTTGCCGAACGGCGCGACCTCGGCGCCGGCCTGCTCGCCGCCCGCCGCGGGCCGGCCACCGCCGCCGCCGGCCTGCTCAGCCCGGCCGGACTGACCTGGCGTCTGCACCGGGGCGCGTTGACCGGCTGGGCGGTCGCGGTGGCGGTGCTCGGCCTCGCCATGGGACTGGCCGGCAACGAGGTCGACGACATGATCGCCGACAACCCGGCCGCCGCCGAGGCGATCGCCCAACTCGGTGGCGGCTCCGAACTGGTCGACGCCTTCCTGGCGGCGATGCTCGCACTGTTCGCCCTGACCCTCGGCGCGTACGTCGTACAGGCCCTGCTGCGGGTACGGGGCGACGAGTCCGACGGCATCCTGGAAGCCCTGCTCGCCACCGCCGTCAGCCGCTACCGGTGGTTGGGCACCCAGGTGGCCGGCGCGGTGCTCGGTGCGCTGGCGCTGATGCTGCTGGCCGGCGCCACCACCGGCCTCGGTTACGGGCTGGCGGTCGGTGACCCGGTCGGCTGGACCGTCGAGCTGACCGGCGCGGCGCTGCTGTGGTTGCCCGCCCTGCTTGTCGTCGCCGGGGTGGTGACCGCCCTGTTCGGCGCGCTGCCCCGCTTGTCGGTCGCGTTGAGCTGGGCGGTGCTCATCGTGTTCCTGCTGCTCGGCCAGTTGGGTGCCGCGCTGGACCTACCGCAGGCGGCGCTGAACCTCTCGCCGTACACCCATGTGCCGTCCGTGCCCGCCGTCGACGTCACCGTCCTGCCCCTGGTGCTCCTCACCGCCGTAGCCGCAGCCCTCCTGACGATCGGCCTCACCACCTTCCGCCGCCGCGACACCCCCACCTGAGCCCCCTGAGCCGTCCTGATCGTTTGTCGTCGAGTGACTCGACACGCCGCTGCCACGGTCACTCGACTGCAAACGATCAGGATCCATAGCACACGCGGCACTGGGACAACGCGTTGTGCACAGCTTCGTGCGGTGTCCACAGGGGGCTGCGCGGTCGGCGTGGCCTGGGGCAGGCTCGCTCGCCGTGGATGCCGTGCTCCGATCGCTCGTCAAGGCTGGTGGTGGTGTGGTGACCCGTGCTCGGGCACTGGAGGTGGCACCACCATGGACCTTGCGGCGGGCGTACCGTGCTGGCTGGCTGCCGCAGCCCGTTGGTGATCTGGGGCCATGACCGGGTCTTCACCGGTCGGGGAATGCGGGTGCTGATGCGGCAGGTGCGCGTTCGAGCTTCACAGCACCTGGGACAGGAAGCGGCGCAGCCGGGGGTGCTGTGGTGAGTCGAAGAGGGCCTGCGGGTCGCCGGCCTCCAGCACCACCCCGGCGTCCATGAAGGCGACGGTGTCGGCGACCTGGCGGGCGAAACCCATCTCGTGGGTGACCACCACCATTGTCATACCCTGCGACGCGAGGTCCGCCATCAGCGCCAGCACCCCCTTGACCAGCTCCGGGTCCAGTGCCGAGGTGGCCTCGTCGAAGAGCATCACCTGTGGCTGCATGGCCAGCGCTCGGGCGATGGCGACCCGCTGCTGCTGCCCGCCGGACAGGTGCGCGGGTCGGGCGTCGGCCTTCGCGGCCAGGCCGACCCGGTCGAGTTCGGCCCGGGCCCGGGCCACCGCCTCGTCCTCGCCGAGCTTGCGGATGCGGCGCAACGGCAGGGTGATGTTGCGCTCCACGCTCATGTGCGGGAAGAGGTTGAACTGCTGGAACACCATGCCGATGCGCTGCCGCAGGGCGTCCGGGTCGTCGCGCAGCACGCTGCGCCCGTCCAGCAGCACGTCCCCCCGGTCCGGTTCGAGGAGCCGGTTGACGGTCCGCAGCAGGGTGGACTTTCCCGACCCGGACGGGCCGATCACGCAGGCGGTGCCGCCGCGCACCACGTCCAGGTCCACTCCACGCAGCACCCGGTGACGTCCGAAGGCCAGGTGCACGTCGCGCAGGCTCAGGCTGACCGAGGTGTTCATCGTTGGTTGCCTCCGGCGGCGCCGGGCAGCGCCAGGTCCAGGTCGTCGGGGTCGTCGGTCGGTCCGGCCGCAGGCCGGCCGTGTCGCAGCCGCTTGTCGATCCAGTTGACGACGTGGGTCAGTGGCACCGTCAGCGCCAGGTAGAACAGCCCGGCCAGCAGCAGCGCCGACTGGTTGCCGGTGTTGGCGGCGTAGTCCTGACCGATCCGGAACAGCTCGCGCTGACTGGCCAGCAGGCCGAGGAAGTAGACCAGGCTGGAGTCCTTGATCAGGGCGATGAGCTGGTTCACCCAGGCCGGCAGGATCCGCCGGATGCCCTGCGGGATGATCACCCTCCGCATCGCCTCACGCCAGGAGAACCCCAGCGCGCGGGCCGCCTCCAACTGGGTGGCCTCCACCGACTGGATGCCGGAGCGGAAGATCTCCCCGAGGTACGCCGAGGCGATCAGCGACAGCGCGAGGATCCCCAGCGGGTACGGGTTGGGGCCCCACACCTGCATGCCCAGCGGGGCAAGGCCGACCCCGATCAGCAGGATCGTCGCCGCCGCCGGCACGCCCCGGAACACGTCGGTGTACACCCGGGCCGGCCACCGCAGCCAGCGGGTACGCGAGATGCCCGCCACCGCCAGCACGATGCCCAGCGTCGAGCCGAACAGGGCGGCGGTGACCGCCAGGATCAGCGTGTTCGGCAACCCGACGGTGAGCATCTCGGGTAGCGCCGCACGCATCGACTCCCCGTCGAAGAACGTCTCCCACAGGGTGCGCAACGGATCCACAGGTCAACCTCCGCCCTGCTCGCTCGTGGTCCTACCGTCAGGAGGCGGCCGGGGCCGACACGTCACCGCTGCCCGGGGTGAAGTCGGCCGGGATCGGCCGGCCCGGGTAGTACTGCTCCTGTAGGCGCGTCCAGGTGCCGTCGGCGATCACCTCGTCGAGGGCCCGGTTCAGCGCCTCGCGCAGCGCGTCGTTGCCCCTGGCGAAGGCGTACGCGGTCGGGGCCGGGCTGAGTTCCTTCGCCGCCACCGTGATCTTGCCGCCGCTGTCCGCGGCGGTCTTCTCGCCGATCTCGGCGGGGGCGATCCACGCGTCCGCGGTACCGGCCTTGAGCTGGTTGATCGCGCCGTTGTAGTCGGGCACGCGGACCGGGTCGAGGCCCTTGTTCGTGGCGTAGTCGTCCTGGACGGTGCCCTGCACGACCACCACCCGCTTGCCGGGCAGCTCGTCGAAGCTGGTCAGCGGCGACCCGGCGGGCACGTCGAGCCCGAAGTAGCCGAAGTCGTACCCGTTGCCGAAGTCCACGGTCTTCTTCCGCGCCTCGGTGATGGTGATCGAGGAGCTGCCGACGTCGAACTTGCGGTTGTTGACCTGGGCGAGCAGCCCCGAGAAGTCGGTGCCGACGAACTCCACCTTCAGGCCGAGCTTGTCGGCGGCGGCGACCAGCAGGTCGTTGTCGAAGCCGGTGAACGTGCCGTCCTTCAGGTAGACGTTCGGCGGGGCGTCGGTGAGCGTGCCGGCCCGCAGCACGCCCGGCTGGAGCAGGTTGTAGGGATTGTCGGCCGTACCGCCGGCGGAGTTCGAGCCGCAGGCGGTCAGGGTGGCGGCGGCGACGATGGCGGCGACGCCGACGGCGGCGGCCCGGGTCAGGGCAGGAAGGATTCGCACAGGTGTCTCCTGATTGAGTGGCGGTGGGCACACGCGTGCCGCACCGACGGTCCGCCGCAGGACGGACCGCTGGGATGGGATCGATGGCAGAGCGGAAAGAACCGATCAGGGGTTGGTGACCGGCGGCGACGCGGTCAGCTACACGCGGCGCTACAGACCCGCATCATGTCGACGTGGCGACGCCGGGTCAGGCCCGGGCGGGCCACAGAACGATCGCGGTACGACATGGTTCTCCTCAAGGTCGTGATGACCTGGGAACCCAGGCCACGCTTGCACCGGAGAACGCTCCGATGCCTGGTCCTCACCCGGGGCACCCCTGCGCGGAGGAGGGTTGCCGGCCAGCGAGCCGGGGCTTGACGCTGGCACTCATGACCTGCCGCCGAAACTAGCAGCCAGCCCCCGCCCACCGTCCACCCCTTATGACCACCCTCACCCCAAGCCAGGTTGATCATGAGGTTAGCGGCATGTTTGATCTCTTCAACTGCCGCTAACCTCATGATCAACGCGGGCGGGGTCGGTGCGTGCACCCGTCGGGGGTGTTGCCCGTGGACGGCGTGATCCCTTACGGTCTGCTCAGCGGTGGGCGGTGCGGTCCGCATCCGAGAAGCCACCGCCGGTGCGCCGCCATGCGGGCCGGGACGGTGGAGTTCCGGGCCTTCCAGGTGTGGTGGTCGAGCCGGCGGGCGAATCCCGAGCCGTGGCGGCGCGTCGAGGCGCCGGGCCGGCGGCGTCGGGAGCGCGGACATCCACCGGGAGCACCCGTGTATCTCACTCCTCACGAGCAGGATCGCCTGCTCGTCCATGTGGCGGCCGACGTCGCCCGGCGTCGCCGCGAGCGCGGCCTGCGCCTCAACTATCCGGAAGCCGTCGCGGTGATCACCGCCTTCCTGCTCGAAGGGGCGCGCGACGGTGAGTCCGTGGTCGACCTGATGGCCGCCGGACGCAGCGTGCTCAGCCGCGACGACGTGCAGGACGGCATCCCCGAGTTGCTGGGGGAGGTGCAGGTGGAGGCGACGTTCCCGGACGGCACCAAGTTGGTGACGGTGCACCACCCGATCCCGTGATCCCCGGGGAGATCCTGCCGGCGGCCGGGCCCGTCGAGATCAACGTCGGTCGGCCGGTGACGGTGCTGACGGTGGTCAACACCGGTGACCGGCCGGTGCAGGTCGGGTCGCACTACCACTTCGCCGAGGCCAACCCGGCGCTGGACTTCGACCGGGACGTCGCCTGGGGGCAGCGGCTCGCCGTGCCGGCTGGCACCTCGGTGCGGTTCGAGCCGGGGGTGAGCCGCCGGGTGGACCTGGTGCCGCTGGGTGGCGCACGGATCGTGCCGGGCCTGCGCGGCGAGTGCGCCGGAGCGCTTGACGAGGGGCGGCCGGAGTGAGCGGGCGAATCGGCAGATCCGGCGCGGTGGCGCGGCCGGGCGGCTGGCAACGACGGGGAGCGTGGGCATGAGCAGCGTCGAACGGGACCGCTACGTCGCCCTGTACGGACCGAGCACCGGCGACCGGATCCGGCTGGCCGACACGAACCTGCTGATCGAGATCGAGCAGGACCACTGTGCCGGCGGTGACGAGGCAGTCTTCGGCGGCGGCAAGGTGATCCGTGAGTCGATGGGCCAGTCGCGGGTGACCCGCGCCGAGGGTGCCCTGGACACCGTCATCACCGGCGCGGTCATCCTCGACCACTGGGGGGTGGTGAAGGCCGACGTCGGGCTGCGGGACGGGCGGATCGTCGCGCTGGGTCGGGCCGGCAACCCGGACACCATGGACGGTGTCCATCCGGACCTGGTCATCGGCCCGGCCACCGAGGTGATCGCCGGTAACGGCCGGATCCTCACCGCCGGGGCGGTCGACACCCACGTGCACTTCATCTGCCCGCAACTGGTCGCCGAGGCCCTCGCCAGTGGGGTCACCACCCTGGTCGGCGGCGGCACCGGCCCCGCCGAGGGCACCCGGGCCACCACCGTCACCCCGAACGGCTGGCACCTGGCCCGGATGCACGAGGCCCTCGACACGTTCCCGGTGAACGTGCTGCTGCTCGGCAAGGGCAACACCGTCTCGGAGGAGGCGCTGTGGGAGCAGTTGCGGGCCGGGGCCGGCGGGTTCAAGCTGCACGAGGACTGGGGCACCACCCCGGCGGCGATCGACGCCTGCCTGCGTGTCGCCGACGCCTCCGGTGTGCAGGTCTCCATCCACACCGACACCCTGAACGAGGCCGGGTTCGTGGCCGACACGCTGCGCGCCATCGGCGGTCGGGCGATCCACTCGTACCACACCGAGGGGGCCGGCGGCGGGCACGCGCCGGACATCATCACCGTCGCCGGTGAGCCGAACGTGCTGCCGTCGTCGACCAACCCGACCCGCCCGTACACCCGCAACACGCTCGCCGAGCACCTCGACATGCTGATGGTCTGCCACCATCTCAACCCGGCCGTGCCGGAGGACCTGGCGTTCGCCGAGAGCCGCATCCGGCCGTCCACGATGGCCGCCGAGGACCTGCTGCACGACCTCGGCGCGATCTCCATCATCGGCTCCGACTCGCAGGCGATGGGCCGGATCGGGGAGATCGTCCTGCGGACCTGGCAGAGCGCGCACGTGATGAAGGCTCGGGTGGGCGCCCTGCCCGGGGACGGGGCCGCCGACAACCACCGGGCCCGCCGGTACGTCGCGAAGTACACCATCTGCGCGGCGATGGCCAACGGGCTCGACCACGAGATCGGGTCGGTGGAGCCGGGCAAGCTCGCCGACCTGGTGCTGTGGGAGCCGGCGTTCTTCGGCGTACGACCGCACCTGGTCATCAAGGGCGGCATGATCGCGTACGCCCAGCTGGGTGACGCGAACGCGTCGATCCCCACCCCGCAGCCGATGCTGCCCCGGCCGATGTTCGGCGCGTACGGCGTCGCGGCGGCCGCCACCAGCCTGGCCTTCGTGGCGCCCGCCGCGCTGGAGGCCGGGCTGCGGCTGGACGTGCGACGCCGGGTGGTGCCGGTGGCCGACGTACGCTCGCGCGGCAAGGCCGACCTGCCGGAGAACAACGCCCTGCCGCGCATCGAGGTCGACCCGGACACCTTCACGGTCCGGATCGACGGCGTGGTGGTGGAGCCGGATCCGGTGACCGAACTGCCCATGGCCCAGCGGTACTTCCTGTTCTGATGGCCACCCCGACGATGCTGCTGCTCCTCGCCGACGGGCGGTTTCCGGCCGGTGCGCACGCCCACTCGGCCGGGTTGGAGGCGGCCGTCGCCGCCGGCCGGGTGACCGATCTGAGCACGCTGGGGGAGTACCTGCGCGGGCGACTCGCCACCGCCGGGCTGGTCGCGGCGGCCTTCGCCGCGGCATCCTGCCGGGCGGCGCGCGGCTCGCCGGGGCCCTCGGCAGGCGGTCGCCCGGTCGGCGGCGACCACCCGGCGGACCCGCCCCACGTCGGCCTACCGTCGCGACGTCGCGCCACGCTGGTCCGGCTCGACGCCGAACTGGACGCCCGAACCGCTTCGCCGGCCCAGCGGTCGGTGTCGCGTCGGCAGGGGCGCGCACTGCTGCGGGCCGGTCGCCGGATCTGGCCGGCGGCCACCTTCGACGACCTGCCCACCACCTCCGCCGGCCCGCACCAGCCGCTGGTGCTGGGGCTGGTCGGTGCCGCCGCCGGTCTCGACCCGGGGCAGGTGGCCACCGTCGCCGCCCACGCCACGGTGACCGGCTCGGCAAGTGCCGCCGTACGCCTGCTCGGCCTCGACCCGTACCAGGTGCAGGCCCTGCTGGTGCGGCTCGCCGGGGCCTGCGACGCCATCGCGGCGCGGGCGGCGCGGGCCGCCGAGGAACCACCGGAGCGGCTGCCCGCCGCCGCCGCTCCGCTCGCCGACATCCATGCCGAAGCTCACGCCACCTGGGAGGTGCGTCTCTTTGCGTCCTGAATTCGAGCACGACGAGTCCGTTCCCCACACCCACCCCGAGCCGGGGGTCGACCCGCACGCCCCGCTGCCCGCCGCCGCGCGGGCGCTGCGGGTCGGCATCGGCGGGCCGGTCGGCTCCGGCAAGACCGCCCTGGTCGCGGCGCTGTGCCGGGCGTTCGCCGACGAACTGCGCCTGGGCGTGGTGACGAACGACATCTACACCACCGAGGACGCCGACTTCCTCAAGCGCGCCGGTGTGCTCGACCCGGCCCGGATCCGGGCGGTGGAGACCGGCTGCTGCCCGCACACCGCCATCCGCGACGACATCGGCGCCAACCTCGACGCGGTCGACGAGCTGACCGACGCGCTGGGTCCGCTGGATCTGGTGCTGGTGGAGAGCGGCGGCGACAACCTGACCGCCACGTTCAGCCGGGGTCTGGTGGACCGGCAGATATTCGTGGTGGACGTGGCCGGCGGGGACAAGGTGCCCCGCAAGGGCGGCCCGGGGGTGACCGCCGCCGACCTGCTGGTCATCAACAAGACCGACCTGGCACCGATGGTCGGCGCCGACCTGTCCGTGATGGACCGCGACGCCCGGGCCCGCCGGGGCGACCTGCCGACGGTGTTCCAGTCCATCACCGAGGATCCCCTCGCCACCCGGGTCGCCGCGTGGATCCGTCACGAGCTGGGCCATCACCGGGGCGCGCAGTCCGTACCGGACGGGCACGCGGTGCCCGCCGGGCAGGCCTGATGCGGGCCACCGCCCGGCTGGTGGCTTGTGCCGACCGGCGCGGCCGTACCACCCTGGTCGAGCTGCGCGGCGAGAGCCCGCTGCTGCTCCGCCAGGTACCGGCGCCCGGCGGAGGTGTCACGGTGTACGTCGTCGGCGGTGCGGCCGGTCCGCTCGCCGGCGACGACCTGCGGCTGGACGTCGAGGTCGGCCCCGGCGCGGTGGTCCGCGTGCACACCGTGGCCGCCTCGGTGGCCCTGCCCGGCCGCCCCGGCGCGGTGTCCCGGACGCTGGTCCGGGCCACCGTCGCCGATGGCGCGACCCTGTACTGGCTGCCCGAGCAACTGGTCGCGGCGGCCGGCTGCGCGCACGTCGCGGGCTCTCAGGTGGACGTCGCCGAGGGCGGCGTCCTGCACTGGCGGGACGAGCTGATCTGCGGGCGGCACGGCGAACAGCCCGGCAACGTCGAGATCAACACCTGGGTCGACCTGGGCGGCAGACCACTGTTGCGGCAGTCCTTGGCGGTCGGGCCGAATGCCGCCGGCTGGGCCGGACCGGCGGTGTTGGCCGGCGCGTCCGCCACCGGTTCGCTGCTGATCGTGGACCCGGCCCGGCCGGCGGCGTCGCCTGCGGTGTGCGGTACGCGGGCCCGGCTGCCGCTGGCCGGTGGCCCGGCGACCCTGTGGAGCGCCACCGCGCCGGACGCGCACACCCTGCGGGAGTACCTCGAACCCGATACCGCGATGGATACCATCGCTGCCTCGGCCGGGGGAGAGGAGCGTGGGGTTGTACGAGTTGGGTGAGGTCGTCGCCGAGCGGCGGATCGCGATGGTTCTTCCTGACGACGGCACGTCGGAGCTGGTCGTCCGTTTCGGCAAGCCGCACCCCGACCCGTTGCCGGGCGGTGACTGGTGCTGCCCGTTCCAGATCGAAGGGCTGGCCGACGGCACGGTCGACGCCGCGTTCGGGGTGGATTCCCTACAGGCGATGCTGCTGGCCGCGTACCGCGTGCGGCTGCTGCTTACCGAACATGCCGAGCAGACCTCGGCTCGACTGGACTGGCTGGGACAGCCGGACCTCGGTCTGCGCGTCGACCCGGGCCTGGTGCCCCAGGATGTCACCACCCCGAGCGCCTACCTCGCCGCCGCCGACGTCGCCGCCGCGCTGCTGCGTACGCCGGTGCTGGCGGAGCACTGGATGATGCCGAGCGCGCTGCCGTACTACTCGACCGGTGGGCTGGCCCGGCACCTCGCCAACCAGATCACCCGGACGGCGGAACTGCTCAGCGCCCCGCCCGGGCACACCGCGATCGACGTCCTGGCGCACTTCACCCGCAGCGCCTGGGTGACCACCGGCGCGGACGAGGCGGACAACACCGACATCCGCGACCGGGGTGAACGGGCCGCCGCCGAGACCGACGCCGGTCAGCTCGCCGTCGAGGTCGACGGGGTCCTGGCGAAGCTGCGCCGCGCGGTGCCGGCACAGCCGCCGCACCGGATCGTCGACCTCGGCGACTGGGGTCTGGCCGTCGACGACTTCCTGCTGACCAGGCTGCTGGAGCTGGTGGTGCACACCGACGACCTGGCGGTCAGCCTGGGCCTGCCGACGCCCGAGATGCCGGCCGCCGCCACCGAGCTGACCAGTGACCTGCTCACCCGGATCGCCGCCTGGCGGCACGGTCCTCTCGCGGTGGTGCGGGCGTTGTCCCGTCGGGAACGGGCACCGGAGACCATCAGCGCACTCTGATCGGCGTTTTACGACGGCCACCCCTACCGGCTGCGCGGGCGAGGTGCGTCACCTCGGCCGGCTCGCGGGAGACCTCGGGGTAACCACGAGCGATTGTCCTTTGTGGTCTTCTGGCAGGGTGTGTCAGGTGCCGGTGCTCGCCGGTGCCAGCGGAAACCCTGGGGAGAGGCAATGACCAAGCGGATCAGTCGTCGGGCCGCGATCGGGTTCGGTGCGGCAGCGGTGACAGTGGCGGCAACGCCGTCCGGTGCGGTGGCCGCGCCGGACGACGACGCCACAGCGGCCAACGGCAGGGTGTCGCCGCGAGAGTCGATCCGCCGGACGTACCGGCAGCAGAAGGCCCGGGCCGGCGGGGTGTGGCGCTCGCACGTCGCGATGCTCGACGCCACCGGGGCCCTCCGGACCGTGATCGCCGACGACGCCGACCGGGTGACCCACGGGTACAGCGTGCAGAAGTTGGCGGTCGCGGTCGCCGTCATGGACAAGATCGACCGGGGCGAGCTGCGGCTGGACCAGCGGCTCGACCTGAGCGCCGACATCATTCTCGGCGGCAGTGGGATCTACTTCCTCCAGACGGTCTGGGGCGACGAGGTCACGGTGGCGAACTTCCTCACCGCGATGCTGCTCGTCTCCGACAACACGGCCGTGCGGATGTGCGGCCGGGTGGTGCCGGCACTGGAGATCAACGAGATTCTGGCGGCCAAGGGCTTCACACACACCCGGGTCGAGCCGGTGGCCAACCCGAACCGGTTCTTCCTCGGGGTGACGACCCCGCGCGAAACCCACGACCTGTTGTGGCGGCTGGCCAACAAGACCCTGCTGTCGACCCGGTCGAGTGACTTCCTGCTCGGCGTTCTGCGCTGGATCAACGGTTACCACGACGGGGTCCGCCGGGACATGTCGTCGGCCGAGCGCAGCCGGGTCGCCACCAAGTATGGTGCCGACTTCGACGCCTCCGGTGCCGCCCGGCACGAGGCCGGCGTCATCTTCGACGCGACCGGCGCACCCACCCTGACGTACGCCTTCTTCGCCGACTCCCTCGGTGACCTGGACAACTACGGCGGCACCCACCCGGCCGTCCGCGCCCACGCGACCCTGGGCCGCACCATGTTCGACGCCATCGGCCCCACCACCAACCGCACCCCCCGCGCCCGCCACACCGTCCCCCAGTTCCACCCCGTCAACGGCGGCTGACCCCACCCCCATCTCCACCCCCGCGATCTTGCACTTTCTGTCCGCCCAAAAGCCGCAAGTGGTGCATATCGACGACCGAAAGTGCAAGATCGCGGCATGCGTGGGGGGGTGGGGCGGGGTGGGCGTAGCTGCGCCGGTCAGGGGGTGGTTAGGCGGGGGTGGGGGTTGGGGTGGGGTGGCCGGCGTTCAGGCGGGCGATGAGGGCTTCGAGCAGGCTGGTCAGGTCGGCGTCGGTCGACGTGTCGAACCCGGCCAGGTGGGCGCGGATCTCGGCGTCCACCCGCTCGTGCTCACGGCGGCCCCGCGCGGTCAGGTAGGCGCGGATGCGGCGGCGGTCGATCGGGTCGACCCGGCGGAAGACGAGGTTACGGTCGACGAGCTGGTCGACCAGCTTGGTCAGTGTGCCGGGCGGCAGCGACGCCTCGGCGGCGACCTCGCTCATCGGGTGCCCGAGACCGTCGGCGAGCAGGCAGAGGACCCGCCACGCCTCGATGCTCAGCGACTCGGCGGCGAGCACCCCGCCGACCCGGCGCGAGAGCAGCCGCTCGGCGCGGGTGAGCAGCGGTAGCAGGTCGGCTGCGGAACCGGGAAGGTCTGACATGGCACTCCCGCCTCGCGGTTGCGGTGTCATCGTACCGAGATGTCCCGCTGGCTGGGAGGGCTGGTCTTCCACAAGCAGCGGCGGCCACCATGTGTTCATGTCCGCGCCGGCACCGGGGTCCGGGCGCCCGCAGGCGGGGGAGAGCATCACCGCCGGGGCGTCCTGGCTGACCGTCGACAGCGGCGTGGTCAGTATCGCGCTGGTGTACCCGATGCGTGGCCCGGCGGGCATGTTCGGCCCGAGCTGCGAACTGTGCGCGCAGCTCGCGGTCGAGGAGCTGAACCGGCGCGGCGGGGTGCTCGGCCGGGAGTTGCGGCTGGTGCCGGTGGACGGCGGGGCACCGCCGGCCGAGGTGGCCGCCGAGGTGGAGGCGCTGGTGTCGGTGGGCGCGGTGCAGGGCGTCACCGGCTGGCACATCTCCTCCGTGCGTCAGGCGGTGGCGCCGCGCATCGCGCACCGGGTGCCGTACGTCTACACCGCCCTGTACGAGGGGGGCGAGCGTACCGAGGGTGTCTTTCTGACCAGCGAGACGCCGGACGCGCAGCTGTGGCCGGCGATGCGGGTGCTGGCCGGGGATCTCGGGGTGCGGCGCTGGTTCGTGGTCGGCAACGACTACGTCTGGCCGCGCCGGACGACCCGGGCGGCGCACCGGTACGCGCTGCGCAGCGGCGGGCGCGTGGTGGGCCAGCACTTCCTGCCGTTGGAGACCCACGACTACGCCGAGGTGCTGCGGCGCATCGAACGCAGCGACGCCGACGCGGTGCTCATGCTGCTCGTGGGCGCGGACGCGGTCCGGTTCAACCGGGCGTTCGCGCGGGCCGGTCTGGACCAGCGTTGTCGACGGCTGAGCACCCTGATGGACGAGAACATGCTGCTCGCCAGCGGTGCCGCCAACACCCGGGGGCTGTTCAGCACGGCGGGTTTCTTCGCCGGCCTGGTGACCCAGGAGAATCTCGACTTCCACGGGAGCTTCGGTCGCCGCTTCGGGCTGGAGGCGCCGCCGCTGGGCAGCCTGGGGGAGTCCTGTTACGAGGGTGTGATGTTGCTGGCGGCGCTGATCGCCAAGGCCGGCACGCTTGACGTACGGGCGGTGGAGGCCTCCGCCGACGTGGTGTCGTACGACGGGCCGCGTGGCGAGTTGCGGCTGCGCCGACGGCACGTCCGCCAGCGCATCTACCTGGCCGAGGCCGACGGACTGGACTTCACCGTCCTGACTGAACTGTGACCCCCGTCGGGGCGTGACCGGACCGTGCCTTGACAGGTCCGTCAGCTGGCGGCAAAGATACTTCCTGCGTGAAGCATCCGGCCGTCGCGTCGGATATCACCACCGTCCGGCGATGGACGGAAAAGCGCAGCCGATTGCGGCTGAAAATCGTGTGCCGGTGTCATTCCGCCGATTCTCCCCGGCGACGCACCGGCATTTTTCGTGCCCACGATCAGGGCGGCCAGGCCAGCGGAAACAGTCTCTTGAGGACTGGGAAACATCCGTGCAATGAAACGGATCGAAGCTTTCCCTGCCCGATATTCGAATCGCCGCCCGGATCGGTGTCCACCCGCCGTACCGGGCAGCGCCAATGTTCCGACGGACCGCACCGCAGTTAGACAGATCCGCACTTCGACTCGGGGCCGACGATCGCTCCCGGGCACTGACTGACGTCACACGCGCGACGCAGGGAGAATTGATGACACTGATCCGGGGCCGCCGCATCCTGGCGGGTGCCATGACCCTGGTCGCCGCGGCCGCGCTGGCCGCGTGCGGCAGCAAGACCACCGACGGGAACACCGCTGCGGGAGTCGCCGCCGATGTCTCCGGCGACACCGTCAAGGTGGGCCTGCTCAACTCGCTGTCCGGCACGATGGCCATCAGCGAGGTCACCGTCCGAGACGCGATCATGCTGGCGATCGAGGAGATCAACGCAGCCGGGGGCGTACTCGACAAGAAGATCGAACCCGTCGGCGAGGACGGTGCCTCGGACTGGCCGACCTTCGCCGAGAAGGCCGAGAAGCTGATCCGGGAGGACCGCGTCGCGGCCGTCTTCGGCTGCTGGACCTCGGCCAGCCGCAAGGCCGTCAAGCCCGTGTTCGAGAAGAACAAGGCGCTGCTGTTCTACCCGGTGCAGTACGAGGGTCTGGAGCAGTCGCCGTACATCTTCTACACCGGGGCCACGACGAACCAGCAGATCGTCCCCGGCCTGGACTACCTCAAGGCCCAGGGCACCACCTCGCTCTACCTGGTCGGCTCCGACTACGTCTTCCCGCGCACCGCCAACAAGATCATCAAGGCGTACGCCGAGGCCAACGGGATGAAGGTGCTGGGGGAGGACTACGCCCCGCTGGGCTCCACCGAGTTCGGCACCATCACGAACAAGGTGAAGTCCTCCGGCGCGGACGCGGTCTTCAACACGCTCAACGGCGACAGCAACGTGGCGTTCTTCAAGGAGTACAAGTCCGCCGGGTTGACCGCCGCCAGCATGCCTGTGGTGTCGGTGTCGATCGCCGAGGAGGAGGTCAAGAGCATCGGCACCCAGTACCTGGAGGGCCAGCTCACCGCCTGGAACTACTACCAGACCACGCCCGGGGCGGCGAACGAGAAGTTCGTCGCGGCGTACAAGGCCAAGTACGGGGCGGACAAGCCGACGAGCGACCCGATGGAAGCCGCGTACGTCTCGGTCTATCTGTGGAAGGCGATGGTCGAGAAGGCCGGCACCTTCGACGTGGAGAAGGTCCGTGAGGCCTCCGACGGCATCACCTTCGAGGCACCCGAAGGGCTGGTCACCGTGGACGGTGCCACCCAGCACATCGCCAAGACGGCACGCGTCGGCAAGGTCGGTGCGGACGGGCTGATCACCGAGGTCTGGAACTCCGGACAACCGATCACCCCCGACCCGTACCTCAAGAGCTACCCGTGGGCCGGCGGCCTGAGCTGACCCGGTGGGCCCGGGCGGCGCGACCGCCCGGGCCCACCCCCACCAGCAGTTCGGAGTACGCACCGTGACAGTTCTCATCGGCCAACTCTTCACCGGCGTCAGCATCGGGGCGGTGCTGCTGCTCATCGCACTCGGCCTGGCCCTGACCTTCGGCCAGATGGGCGTGATCAACATGGCCCACGGCGAGTTCATCATGGCCGGCGCCTACACCACCTACGTCCTGCAACAGGTCATCACCGCGGCCGGCTGGTCGCTGCTGATCGCCCTGCCGGTCGCCTTCGTGGTGGCCGGCGCGATGGGTGTGCTGCTGGAGATCCTGCTGATCCGCCGCCTCTACGCCCGCCCGCTGGACACCCTGCTGGTCACCTGGGGCGTGTCGCTGATCCTGCAACAGCTCGCTCGGGACATCTTCGGCAGCCCCAACGTGCAGACCCGGGCACCGGAGCTGCTCACCGGCAACATCGCGCTGCCCGGCGGCATCACCGTGGCGAACAACCGGTTGTTCATCCTCGCTCTGGCCGGCGGCGCCGTCGTCGCGTTGACCCTGGCCCTGCGGGTCACCCCGCTGGGTCGCCGGATCCGGGCCGTCGTGCAGAACCGGGATCTGGCCGCCGTCTCCGGCATTCCCACCGCCCGGGTCGACCGGATGACCTTCTTCATCGGCTCCGGTCTGGCCGGCATCGCCGGAGTGGCCCTCACCCTGCTCGGGCCGATCGGTCCCACCATGGGCACCAACCTCATCATCGACGCCTTCCTGGTCGTCGTGGTCGGCGGGATCGGCCAGCTCAAGGGCACCGTCATCGTCGCCTTCGCCCTGGGTGTGCTCCAGGCGAGCGGCGAATACCTCACCACCCTCAGCGTCGCCAAGGTGATGGTCTTCATCGCCATCGTCGCGTTCCTCCAGTGGCGACCCCAGGGCCTGTTCACCCTGCGCACCAGGAGTCTGGCATGACCACCGTCGCCCGAGATCCCGTCGCCGCCGCCGACCCCGCGCCGGCACCACCGACCAGACCGGCGGCCGGACCGTCCCGCCACCGGTACCGGGCCGCCGTCGGGTTCGCCTTCGGCGCGGCCCTGCTCTTCGCCGTCGCGCCGCTGCTGCTGTCGGACTTCCGGCTCTCCCTGTTGGCGAAGTACCTCTGCGTGGCCATGGTCGCGGTCGGCATCGGCCTGGCCTGGGGGCGCGGCGGCATGCTCACCCTCGGCCAGGGCGTCTTCTTCGGCCTCGGCGGCTACGCGATGGCCATGCACCTCAAGCTCGCCGACGCGGGTCCGGGCAACATGCCCGATTTCATGCTGCTGTACGGGCAACTCGACGAGCTGCCACTGTGGTGGCGACCGTTCGCCAGCCCGTGGTTCGCCCTGCCTGCCACGGTGCTACTGCCGATGGCGGTGGCCTTCGTGCTCGGATCGCTTGTCTTCCGCCGTCGGGTGCGCGGTGCCTACTTCGCCATCCTCAGCCAGGCCCTCGCCGCCGCCATGGTGATCCTGTTGATCGGCCAGCAGGGCACCACCGGCGGCACCAACGGGCTCACCGACATCCAGGGCTTCTTCGGCTACGACCTGGACGACCCGGTAAACCAGCGGATGGTCTACTTCATCATCGCCGGCACGCTGCTGGCACTGCTGGCCCTGGCCCGGCACCTGATGCAGAGCCGCTACGGCGAGCTGCTGGTGGCCGTCCGCGACTCGGAGGAACGGGTCCGCTTCCTCGGCTACGACCCGGCCACCGTCAAGCTGGTCGCGTACGTGGTCGCGGCCGGCATGGCCGGGCTGGCCGGCGCGCTTTTCGTGCCGGCGGTGGGCATCATCTCCCCGGCGCTGATCGGGATCGTGCCGTCCATCGAGTTCGTCATCGGCGTCGCCGTCGGCGGGCGGGCCACGCTGCTCGGGCCGGTACTCGGCGCGGTCGCGGTGGCGTGGGCGCGTACCGCCCTGTCGGAGCGCTTCCCGGGCACCTGGACGTACCTTCAGGGTCTGCTGTTCGTGGTGGTGGTGGCGTTCCTGCCCGGCGGCCTGGCCTCGCTGATCGGTCTGGCCCGCCGCCGCGACGACGGCGAACCCCGCCCGAGCCGATTCGGCCGATTTCGACCACGGCGGCGGGAGGGGGCGGCATGACCGGGCGGTTGCACGGGCTCTACGTGCGTGACCTGCGGGTCAGCTTCGACGGGTTCACCGCCGTCGACGGGGTCTCCCTCGACGTCGCCCCCGGCGACATCCGGTTCCTGATCGGGCCCAACGGCGCCGGCAAGACCACTCTGGTGGACGCGGTCACCGGGCTGGTCCGGGCCACCGGCTCGGTGCGCTTCGGCGACCGGGAACTGCTCGGCCGGCCGGTGCACCGGATCAGCCGGCTCGGCGTCGGCCGTACCTTCCAGACCTCGACGGTGTTCGAGGAGCTGACCGTGTTGCAGAACCTCGACATCGCCGCCGGGGCCCGACGCGGCTGGGCGACGTTGCTGCGTCGCCGCCACGGCGTGCCCGACGAGGTGGCCGAGGCGCTCGACGTGATCGGCCTGGCGCGCTGCGCCGACCAACTCGCCGGCACCCTCGCCCACGGGCAGAAGCAGTGGCTGGAGATCGGCATGCTGCTGGTGCAGGACACCCGGCTGCTGCTGCTCGACGAGCCGGTCGCCGGCATGAGCCACGAGGAACGCGACGCCACCGGGCAGCTGCTGGAGAAGGTGAGCCAGGACCGCACGGTGGTGGTGATCGAGCACGACATGGACTTCCTGCGCCGGTTCGCGCGTACCGTCACCGTGCTGCACGCCGGTCGGGTGCTGAGCGAGGGCACCGTCGCCCAGGTGCAGGCCGATCCACGCGTGCAGGAGGTCTACCTCGGTCACCCGGTCGACGCCGGGTCGGCCCCGACGCAGACGGAGGCATGATGCTCGCGATGCGCGGCGTGCACGCCGGTTACGGGCGCAGCCGGGTGCTGCACGGTGTCGACGTGGCGGTGCCCGCCGACGGGGTCGCCACGGTGCTGGGCCACAACGGCGCCGGCAAGTCCACCCTGCTGCGGGTGGCCGCCGGCCTGCTCCGCCCCACCGCCGGACGGGTCGAACTGGACGGCGAGGACATCACCCGGCTGGCCCCGCACGAGCGGGTCGCCCGGGGCATCGCGTACGTGCCGCAGGGGCAGCAGTGCTTCCCGCACCTGACCGCGGCGGAGAACCTGCGCCTGGTCGCCGACGGCCGGCGGGACGGAGCAACCGCCACCTCGGAGGTGCTGGACCTGTTCCCGGCGCTGCACCCGCTGCTGCGTCGACGGGCCGGGCTGCTCTCCGGCGGTCAGCGGCAACAGCTGGCCATCGCCCGGGCACTGATCACCCGGCCCCGGCTGCTGATGCTCGACGAACCCACCGAGGGCATCCAGCCGTCGGTGGTGACCGAGATCCAGGACCGGATCGTGGCACTGATCGCGCAGACCGGGTTCAGCGTGCTCCTGGTCGAGCAGCACCTCGGCTTCGCGCTGCGGGTGGCCGACCGCTACCACGTCCTGGAGTCCGGCCGCGTCACCTCCGCCGGCAACGGCGGCGCCACCGCCGAACACACGGTCCGCGAAGCCCTAGCGGTCTAACCCACCCCTACCTCGTCGATCTTGCACTTTCGGTCGTCGATATGCGCATCCTGACCGCCTTTGCGGCGACGGAAAGTGCAAGATCGCGGAGGTTGCGGGGTGGGTCTTCCGTTGTGGGGGTTGACCGCCTAGGGTGGGCGTGGAAGCGCTCCCACGGTCCCTGGGCAGGACTGTTGTCGACGTGCTCGCTCCCTCACCCACCACCAGAGGAAGTCGCATGTCTGCACGTAGAAAACTCCAGGCCGTCGCGACGGCGGCCGTGGCTCTGCTCGGCCTGACCGCCGCCGCGCCGGCCGCCAGCGCCGCCGCACCAGCCACCGAGGTCGTCACGGCCGCCGCACCCACCGCCGACTGGCTGCACACCGACGGGAACCGGATCGTCGACGAGGCCGGCAACGAGGTCTGGCTCACCGGGGCCAACTGGTTCGGCTTCAACGCCAGCGAGCGGGTCTTCCACGGCCTGTGGTCGGGCAACCTCGAATCGATCACCCGCCAGATGGCCCAGCGCGGCATCAACATCGTCCGGGTACCCATCTCCACGCAACTGCTGCTGGAGTGGAAGGCCGGGCAGACGATCCGGCCCAACGTCAACACGTACGTCAACCCGGAGCTGGAGGGCCTGAACAACCTCCAGGTCTTCGACCACTGGCTCGCGCTGTGCGAGAAGTACGGCCTGAAGGTCATGCTCGACGTGCACAGCGCCGAGGCGGACAACTCCGGCCACGTCTATCCGGTGTGGTGGAAGGGCACCATCACCCCGGAGCTGTTCTTCCAGGGCTGGGAGTGGATCACCACCCGCTACCGGACGAACGACACCATCGTCGCGATGGACGTCAAGAACGAGCCGCACGGTACCCCGAACGATCCCGAGCGGGCCAAGTGGGACTCCAGCACCGACCAGGACAACTTCAAGTACGCGTGCGAGACGGCGGGCCGGCGGATCCTGGCGATCAACCCGAACCTGCTGATCCTCTGTGAGGGCATCGAGGTCTATCCGCGGGCCGGTGCCACCTGGGACTCGCCCAACACCAACCCGGACCGCAGCCCCAACTACCACTACAACTGGTGGGGCGGCAACCTGCGCGGCGTCGCCGAGCATCCGGTCAACCTCGGTGCCCAGCAGGACCAGCTCGTCTACTCTCCGCACGACTACGGACCGCTGGTGTACGAGCAGCCGTGGTTCGAGGGTGACTTCGACAAGGACTCGCTTACCAACGACGTGTGGCGGCCGAACTGGTTCTACATTCACGAGCAGAACATCGCGCCGCTGCTGATCGGGGAGTGGGGCGGCCGGCTGGGTCAGGACGCCCGGCAGGACCGCTGGATGGCCGCGCTGCGCGATCTGATGATCGAGAACGGCATTCACCACACGTTCTGGTGTCTCAACCCCAACTCCGGTGACACCGGGGGCCTGCTGCTGGACGACTGGGCGAGCTGGGACGAGACGAAGTACAACCAGATGCTCAAGCCCGCGCTGTGGCAGCACGACGGCAAGTTCGTCGGCCTCGACCACCAGGTCCGCCTCGGCGGCACCGACTCCACCACCGGCATGAGCCTCGCCGAGCGTTACGCCGGCGGGCCCGGCCCCGGTGACACCACCGCGCCGACCGCGCCCGGGCGGCCGACCGCCACCGACGTGACCGCCACCGCCGCCACGCTGAGCTGGTCAGCCGCCACGGACGACGTGGGCGTCACCTCGTACGAGGTGTTGCGAGCCACCGGTTCCGCAGCGGCCACTGTGGTCGGCACGGTCTCCGGGACCACCTACCGGGCAACCGGTCTGAGCGCCTCGACCAGCTACACCTTCACCGTGCAGGCCCGCGACGCGGCCGGCAACGTCTCGGCGGCGTCGCCGTCGTTGACCGTCACCACCCCGGCCGACAACGGCAACGGCGACGCCGGCTGCGCCGCGACGTACCGGGTAACGAGTTCCTGGCAGGGTGGCTACCAGGCGGAAGTGACCGTCCGCAACACCGGCACGGCGGCCATCACCGGCTGGACGGTCAGCTGGACCGCCCCCGCCGGCACCACGATCGCGTCACTGTGGAACGGCCGGCTCACCACCTCCGGAACCACGGTGACGGTGCGCAACGAGCCGTACAACGGGCAGCTCGCCGCCGGCACCAGCACCACCTTCGGGCTGACCGGCAGCGGATCGGGTACGCCGTCCGGGCTGACCTGCGCCGCGTCCTGACGCTGCGGCGCCCCTGCCCCACCCACGATCCATCGGGTGGGGCAGGGGCCGTCCGGGGGCACGACGCCACCTCGGACGGCCCCGCGCGGCCCGGGCCTGGGTGGGCCGCGTCACCGCGTTCGCATCGCCGAGCGTCGGGTCAGGCCAACCGGATGGCGTCCCCGTCGACGGTCACGTTCGCGGCGGGCAGCGGAGCCCCGGCCGGGCCGCTGCGTACCGAGCCGTCGGCGATGTCGAACACACTGTTGTGGCAGGCACAGACGATGGTGCCGTCGGAGACCGAGGTGACCGTGCAGCCCTGGTGGGTGCAGGTCGCCGAGTACGCCTTGATGTTTCCCTCGGTCGGCTGGGTCACCACCACGCCGGCATCGGCGAAGATCGCGCCGCCACCGACCGGGATGTCGGCCAGCGTGGTCAGTGCCGGCGGGCCGGGGTCGGCGGCGTCGTCGCCCGGAGTGGCGGTGCCGGACGGGTCCGCCCCGGACGAGCCGGACGGATCACCGCTGGCGGCGCCGGCGGGTGGTGCGGCCGGCGGTGCCGCCGCCGGCTGACCGTACGTCGCGCAACCGGTAAGCGCGGCCACGCCCACCGCGCCGGTACCGGCCAGCAGGGCTCGTCGCGACCGGCAGCAGCCAGCCTGCTCGTGGTTCATCTGAGGTGCCTTGCCTTTCCGGGGATCAGAACTGGATGCCGAACGTGGTGAAGTACCAGACCGACGAGGTCAGAAAGACACCGATCAGGGCGACGAACACGACCCCGCCGACCGTGGGGAGCACCCAACCGGCGAGGCCCCGCTTGGGCAGGGTCAGCATCTTGGTGGCGAAGGCCCCGAAGAAGAAGCAGCCCAGCAGGGAGTGCAGCAGCGTACGGGTGTCGTAGTCGGCGAAGCCGAGCGCGTAGAGGCAGTGCACCGCGACCGGCACGGTGAGCAGGAACGCGATCCGACCCGACCAGCGGTGCGCCGAGCCGGCCCAGGACGGGGAGAAGCCGCCGAGCCGACCCCACATCGCCAGCGCGGACAGCAGCTGGATGACGGCGAAGAACGCCGCCCCGGTGCCGAGCCACACCTTCACCGTCAGCGGCGAGGAGAAGCCGGCCACGTTTACCGCGATGCCGGTGGGGGTGTGGGTGCGTCCGTAGATACCGAGCGCCACCGCCACCCCGGCCCCGACGACAAGCGGCACCAGCAGCGAGGGCCGCCGTCGCGGTGCGCTCGGCGGCGGGGCACCGAAGTCCCGCATCACCTCGACCATGGGCTCCGGCGCCCGGCGGGGCACGGTGCGTGCCCCGCCCTGTCGGTGCTGGGACATCACCGCGCCCCGGGGACGACCGGCTCGGCGACGAGGGTCACTCCGTTGACCACGGTGCTGTTGAAGGCGGGGTCCAGCGGCGGTGCCGGAATGGGCTGGCCGTTCCAGGTGACGATGCCGATCTGGGTGCCGTCGGGCAGCATGATCCAGCCGCCGTCGTAGCCGGCCTTGCGGGTCTCGTCGGTCACCCGGTAGATCGCCGGAGCGGTCCCCGAGCCTGACTTCACCACCGCCTCGTCGGCCGACGTGTCGTCGGGTCGGGCGGTGAACTTCCAGCGCCGTACGCCGACGATCATCTCACCGCTGGCGCGGTCGCCCCGGATGACACCGGTCAGCTTCGCGTCCTTGCCGGTCAGCTCGATCTTGCCGTCGCGCACCGTGCCGGACAGCCACAGCTCCATGCTCCGGCCGTCGCAGACGTACGCCTCGGCCTTGCCGTCCTTGACGGTGATGGCGATGGTGGCCCCGTTCTCGAGTTCACCGATCCAGTTCTGTTCGACCGATGTCACCTCGGTGCCGGCCGACGAGGCGTCGGGGTCGGTCGGCGGCGACGTGCCGGCCGGTCGCCGGGCGTCGACGTCGGTGTCGCTCGGTTCCTCCCCGGGCGTAGCCGCGTCGGGGTCCACCTCGGCGTCGGCGTCCGCCTCCACGTCGGCGGGTGGGGCCGGCGCGGCGGCCGGTGCACCTCCTCCGGCGGCGGGTTGGGTGCCCGGCGGGGATGCCTGTGCACTCATTGTGAACAGCACGGCAGCCGTCACCGCCCCCGACAGGAGGGTGAGCAACGGGGTCAGGCGCTTCATGGGCCACTCCCTTCGTACTGAGGTACGGGCGGAGGTGGTGGATGGGTTCAACCGGGCTCCAGGAAACCTCTCGCGGGATGTCGCGGGTGCCCGGTTAGGCGACGTTTTCTCGGCCCTCGCGTGGGAAAACCGCAATTAGCAACATCGTCGAATGTCACTTGCATGTCACATGCCATCCAGTGACAGGATGCATCTAAAGCGATAGGCTTCCGGTCGTTGGAGCCGCTGGCGCGGGGACCGCGGAGCCAATGTCTTGCCTGGTAGTCGAGCTGTCCGGCACGCCATCCGAAGGTTGGAGGGCGGACCGGCGCCCGCGCCGTGGGTCGGGATTCGTGCGACGGAAAGCCCGTTTTGGGCGCTGCTTCGTTCACGCGACGGCAACATCAAGGCATGACTGGGGGAATCACGTGCTTGTCGTACGGGCGTTGGTGCGTGGCGTCGGACACCCTTGGCCACTTCGGACAGCGGTGACCGCTGCGGTGGGCGGCACCCTGGGCATCGGTGCGGTGGGCTCCGTCGCACTGCTGGCCGGCACGCCCCTGCTGATCGCCCCACTCGGCTCCACCTGCATGATGATCTTCGGCGCACCCCAAGCGCCGTTCGCCCAACCGCGAAACGTCCTCGGCGGACACACGATCTGCACCCTCGTCGGCCTGCTCGGGGTACGCGTGCTGGGAAACGCCCCGTGGCTGATCGCCGCCGCGGTGGGCCTGGCGATGGCCCTGATGGGACTGACCCGGTCGTTCCATCCGCCGGCCGGCGGCGACACCGTGCTGGTGATGCTGGCGCAACCCGGCTGGCTGTTCCTCTTCGTACCGGTACTGCTCGGCTGCGTGATCCTGCTCGGCATCGCGATGGCCTTCCACAACACGCACTCCGCCGGGTCCTATCCGGTGTCCTCGGTACCGACCCCGCCGGGACGGGTGGTGATCTCCGCCGAGGAATGAGCAGACCGGCCGGCGGGTGGCGCCCGGCCGGCAGGGACAGGCCGCACCGCCGTGTCCACGTCGACCTTCAACTCCGTTCCGTATGACCAGATCACGTCGAGACGGGAGTGACGAGCAGATGCAGCAGGGTGAGACCGGACCGAGCCTGTCGCTCGGGCAGGAAAGGTCCTGGTTCATCGATCAGTACGTGGAGGCCCCCGTCGAGGTGCTGGTCGAGCAGGTGAGGCTGGGTGGACCGCTGCGGGCGGCCACGCTCGCCGCCGCGCTCGGTGACGTGGTCGCCGCCGAGGCCGTACTCGGCCTGGCGATCGGCACCGAACAGGGCCGGGCCGACCGGCGGCCGGCGGCACCGATGCCGGCGGCGCTGGCAGGCGCGGACCTGTCCCCGCTGCCAGCCAGCGAACGCGAGGAGGCGATCCGGCGAGCCGTCGGGCGGGCCGCCGAGACCCGGTTCGACCTGGGCCGGGGCCCGCTGATCCGGGCCGAACTGCTGCGCCTGACGGCCGACGAACACCTGCTCCTGCTGATCGCGCACCGTGCGGTGGCGGACCCGGCGTCCCTCTCGCTGCTCGTCGCCCGCCTCGGTGCGGCCTACCAGGCTCGGCTCGCCGACCCGTCGGGGCCGGCCGATCCCGGCGTCCGGGACGGGTTCGCCGCGTTCGCGCAGCAGGAACGCGCCACGGCCGAGGCGGCCCGGGTGGTCGCCGGCGCCGCCTGGCGGGAGTACCTCGCCGACGTCGCCCCGCTGGAACTGCCCACCGACCGGATCCGCCCGGTACAACCCCAATACGCGGCGGGCACCGCCGACCTGCGGCTGCCGCCGACCCTGCACGAGCAGGTGGACGGCCTGGCCGCCCGGCTCCGCGTACGACCTTCCGACGTGTTGCGGGCGGGCTTCCAGGCCCTGCTGCACCGCTGGTCCGGCCAACCGGTGCTGGCCCTGGGAGTCAGCGACGAGCGACGGGCACCGGAGACCGCCGACCTGGTGGGACCGGTCGCGACCTGGCGGGTGCTGCGCTGCGAGATCGACGACCGCACCCCGTTCGCCGCGCTGTGCGCCCGCCCCGACACCCCCGAGCCACTGCCGTTCGAAACCCTCGTCGAGGAGGTACGCCCGCCTCGCGATCCGGCCCGCAGTCCGGTGTTCCAGGCCGCGTTCACGGCGCGCCAGGCCACCGCCGCGGCCGACTGCTTCGGCGAGGTCACGGTGCGGGCGCAGACCCTCGCGCCGGCCGCGGCCACCCTGCCCGACCTGGCGTTGCTGACCCAGCCCGACCCGAGTGGCACCCGGCTCACCCTGACCTGGCGGACGGACCTGTTCGACCCGACGACAACCGAGCGGATGCTCGGCCACTACGTGAACCTGCTGCGGGCCGCGGTCGCCGACCCGGACACCGCGGTGGACCGACTGGCCATCCTCGACCATGCCGAGCGGACCCGGCTGCTGGACGAGTTCAACCGCACCGACGCACCGTTCCCGCAGGACGTCACCGTGCACGAACTCTTCGAGGAACAGGTGCTGCGTACGCCGGACGCCCGGGCGGTCACCATCGAGGGGCGACACCTGACCTACCGCGAGCTGAACGAGCAGGCCAACCGGCTCGCCCATCGGCTGCGGGCGGGTGGCGTGGGGCGGGGCACCCTGGTCGCCCTCTGCCTGGAGCGGTCGCTCGAACTCATGGTCGCCGTCGTGGCGGTGCTGAAGTCCGGCGGCGCGTACGTGCCGCTCGACCCGGCGTACCCGACGGACCGGCTGGCCTTCATGCTGGCCGACACGCAGGCCCGCTTCCTGGTCACCCAGCAGCGACTGCGTGAGCTGGCACCGGTCGGCGAGGAGGTCGCGGTGCTGGTGCTCGACGAACCCGCGGACGCCGCGTCGTTGGCCGCGCAACCGGCGGAGAACCCGGTAAACGTGAACACCGCCGACGACCTGACCTACATCGTCTACACCTCGGGCTCGACCGGCCGGCCGAAGGGAGTCGAGACGATCCACCGCGGGGTCGTCCGTCTGGTGATCAACACGGACATTCTCCAACTCGACGAGCGGACCAGCTACCTGCAAATCTCCCCGCTCTCCTTCGACGCCTGCACGCTGGAGATCTTCGGGCCGCTGCTCAACGGTGGGCGGGTGGTCCTGCTGCCGCCCGGGGTGCCGACTCCGGCCCGGGTCGCGCGTACCGTCCGGGAGCAGGGGGTGGACACGCTCTGGCTGGTAGCGCCGCTGGCGAACCTCACCATCGACACCCATCTGGAGGATCTGCGCGACCTGCGCCAGTTCATGGCCGGCGGAGACGTCCTGTCGCTGCCGCACATCCGTCAGGTGCTTGAGCGACTGCCGCACGTGTCGATGGTCAACGGCTACGGGCCGACCGAGGTGACCGCCTTCAGCGTCAGCCACCGGATCACCTACGTGGACCCGGACTGGCCGTCGATCCCGATCGGACGGCCGATGCACAACACCACCGCCTACATCCTCGACCCGCTCGGCCAACCGGTACCCATCGGCGTGTGGGGAGAGCTGTACCTCGGGGGGCCCGGGGTGGCGCTCGGCTACCACAACCGTCCCGACCTCAACGCCGAGCGGTTCCTGCCGGACACCTTCCGCCCGGGCGACGGTCACCGGCTCTACCGCACCGGCGACCGGTGCCGCTGGCTGCCCGACGGCACTGTCCAGTTCCACGGGCGGCTGGACACCCAGGTGAAGATCGACGGGCTGCGCGTCGAGCTCGGTGAGATCCAGAGTGCCGTGGCCGACGACGAGTCGGTCGCCGCCGCCGTGGTGACCGCACCGGTGATCGGCACGCGGCGCACGCTTGTCGCGTACGTCGTGCCGGCCGACGGGCACACCTTCGACCCCGCCGCGGTGCGCGCCCGGGTGGCGGCCGCGCTGCCCAGCGTCATGGTGCCGGCCCACTACGTCACGATTCCCACCATCCCGCTCACTCCGAACAACAAGGTCGACTTCCGGGCGTTGCCCGCACCGGAGCTGGGGGCCGGTGGCGCGCACCGGCCGCCGGAGACCGGCACCCAGCAGACGGTCGCCGAGATCTGGCAGGAGATCCTCGGTGTGCCCTCGGTCGGTCTCGACGACAACTTCTTCGAGCTGGGGGGCCACTCGCTGCGGGCCGTGCCGATGATCGCGGCGGTCAGCATGCGGTTCGGGGTCGACCTGGCCGTTCAGGACATCTTTGAGGCGCCCGTTCTGGAGGCGCTCGCGACGCGTATCGAGGAGCGGATGCTGGAGGCCATTCCCGCCGAGGAGTTGGAGCGTATGTTCGCAGATATCGGCGGCTGAAGCCGCAATTGCGGGCCGGGGTTGGGTGTCGCGCACCCACCCCGACCGCATAACTGTCACGGCACCCGACGGCTAACCTTGTGGGCCACTGAACGCCATCCGCCGCCGGGGTAGTCGAGCACCATTCCATTGGCGTCGACCGTCAATTTGTAGCTGCCGTATCGGCCCTTGTAGCGGTAGGTGTCGCGGTCGATCCGCTGGTATCCCTGTTCGACGGCGCGCAGGCCGAACGAGGGCACCTGGATCCACAACACCCGGGCGGTGGCCTCGGCGCCGACGGCGAGATTGAGCCGTCGGATGGTCAGACCGTTCGTGGCCGCGGTGCACGCCAGATCCACGTCGTCGCAGGGAAACGGCAGGTCGAGTGGGCCGTCGGCGGAGTGCCAGCGTCCCTCGTCATCGGCCCGCAGCGCCAACGTCCGTAGCCCGTTCGGCTCGTCCACCTCGATCCGCACGGACCTGGATCGCCGCGCGGCGTCCGTTTCGACGAGGTAGGTGGCACTGGTCGGGCCGCTCCTGCCCCGGTACAGGGCGGTGCCCGACAGTCGGAAGCCGTCCTTCGTCCGGTCGAGTTTGCCCATTTCCAGGAACAGTCGGTCGGACCGTTCCCAACTGGTCGTACTTAGTCTCTCCAAATCGGACATGCCGGAGATTCTAGTTCCTCGATTCTCCACTGGCGCAAGGGCCCGGTCGGTTGTAACGTCGTTGTCGGAGCGCGATGAGCAGCGATGAGACATTCGCTTCCTGGCACGCCCACGGGTTAACAGTCCAGTTCGGCGACTACTTTCGGTTACACAATTGACGGCGGTTCCGGGCCGGTCCACGAACGTGGATTCGGTCCGGTAGAGGGCCGTACCCGAATGCCCTTTTCCGCTCCTGACCAGAAAGGGGAAAGCCGTGTCAGTGCCGAGGATCGGCGACGCACCCACGTTCGTGGCGACCGCCGACCACGACAGCATGCGACAGCTCCGGGCGTTGCTCGACGACGTGTTGGGCGTCCTTGAGGACGTGGGCAAGGGACGGGCCACCCCGGTGGCGCCGGGCGGCCCGACGGCCGTCCGGGCGTACGCGGACGACGTGCTCGCCGAGCCGCTGCTGCCGGCCACCGGCAGCCGGCCCGCCGAGGTGCTGCGCAAGCTCGTCGAGGCGTACGCCAACTGGTCGGTGGACGTGAGCCACCCGGCGACGGTGGCGCGGATGCAGTGCCCGCCCGCCGCGGTGGCCGTCGCCGCCGACCTGGTGGCCAGCGCGCTGAACCAGTCGATGCACGCCTGGGAGGCGGGCCCGTTCGCGCTGGAGCTGGAGCGTCGGCTGATCGAGGACCTGGCCGCCCTGGTCGGCTACGGTGCCGACGCGGGCGGCACGCTCACCGCCGGCGGGAGCATCTCCAACGTCATGGCCATGCTGGTCGCCCGGGACGAGGCGTACCGGCGTCGCCTCGGTCGGTCCACCTTCGACAGCGGGGTGGCCGTCGGCGGGCTCCGTCCGGTGGTGCTGTGCACCGAGACGGTGCACTTCTCCGTCGACCGGGGAGCGAGCATCGCCGGTATCGGTGCCGACGGCATCATCCGGGTACCGGCCGACGAACTGGGCCGGATGATTCCCGGTGAGGCCGACCGGCTGCTGCGCGAGCTCCCGCCGGACTGCCTGCCGGTGATGCTGTTCGTCTGCGCCGGCTCCACCGACTTCGGCTGGGTGGATCCGCTGCCCGAGCTGGCGCAGGTGGCCCGCGAGCACGGCGTGTGGCTGCACGCCGACGCCGCGTACGGCGGTGGGGCGCTCTTCTCCGAGCGGCTGCGGCCGCTGTTCGACGGGCTCGCCGAGGCCGACTCGGTCACCCTCGACCTGCACAAGTTCGGCTGGGTACCGGCGTCGGCCGGGGTGTTCCTGACCCGGGACGCGGCCACGTTGGATCACCTCGCCGTCCAGCAGACCAGCCTCAACTCGCCCGACGACGTGGCCGAGGGCTTCGTCGGCCGGTACGGACACTCCATCCAGGCCACCCGCCGCTGCGACGCGTTGAAGATCGCCGCCACGCTGCGCGCGTACGGCCGGGACGGCATCGGGGCCATGGTGGACGCCTGCCACGAGCTGGCCTTGTACGGCGCGGCGCGGGTGACCCGGGAGGCGAAGCTCGAACTGGCCGCGGAGCCGGTGCTCAGCACCGTGCTGTTCCGCTACCTGCCCGGCGACGGCAGTGATCTCGACGCGTTCAACAGCACCCTGCGGCGGCAGCTGATGCGTGACGGGCACGCCATGCTCGCCCGGGTCTTCCTGCCGCGTCCCGGTGGCGGCAAGGACGTGTGGCTCAAGCTCATGCTGCTCAACCCCAGCACCACCGGTGAGCAGCTCGACCAGGTTATCGACGACGTGCTGGCCGCGGGCGCGGCACTGGAGGCGGCGGGCCGGTCCTGACGCCCCTCCGGAGAAATCGTCAGGGAGCGCAACGATGGTGACGCAGCAACAGGGTACGACCCTCGCCTACACGCCGACGGACGAGTCGGTGTCGATCCGTGACTCGATGAACGCCCTGCCCCGGGCACTGGCGATGCCGCTGACGTTCCTCACCGGCAAGCCGCACACCGGTCAGCGGCCGTTACGGCTCACGCCCGGTTTCCACCTGTGGGCGGCGACGGCCTCGATGGTCGGTGGACTGGTCGTCAGCTGGGCCGCGTTGGCCAACGGCGGGTGGTGGCTGCTGCTCCTGCTGCTGGGCTGGTCGATGACCCTGCACGGGGCACGCAACCTGCGGATGATGATGTACCACCAGGCGGCGCACCGGAACATGTGGGCCCGGCCGCGCCGGGACCGGGTGGTCGGGCGGCTGGTCGCCGCCGCACTCATGGTGCAGGACTTCGATCGCTACAGCACCGAGCACGTCATCGACCACCACGCGGTGCATCACATGACCGTCCGCGATCCCACGGTCCAGGCGTTCCTGATCGGTCTGGAGCTGCGGCCCGGGATGACCCGCCGGCAGATGTGGCGGCACCTCGTCCGGCACAAGCTGCTCTCCCCGGTGTTCCACCTGAACTTCCTGCTGGGCCGGATCCAGTCGTACTTCGCCCCGGCCAGCCGGTCGCTGCGGGTGGCGACGGTGGCGGGTTACGCCGCGGTGGTCGCGTTGGCCGTCATCTTCGACCAGTGGGTCTTCCTGCTGGTGGCCTGGGTCCTGCCGATGACCTTCTTCTACCAGATCAGCAACACCCTGCGGCTGTGCGTCAAGCACACCTTTCCCGGGCCGGAGGTCACCGAGCGACGCGGTCGGGAGTACTTCGCCAGTCTCACCAACGCCATCCTGATCGGGGAGCGGACGCCGGTCGACCGTTCGGGTGGGCCGCTACGCCGCGCGGCCCGGTGGCTCCGCTGGTCGCTGCGGATGCTCACGGTGCACCTGCCGGCGCGGTACCTGGTGCTCACCGGCGACACGGTGGTGCACGACTTCCACCACCGGCACCCGATGAGCCGCGACTGGGCCAACTACATCTTCGCCCGGCACGCGGACATCGAGGCAGGTCATCGTGGCTGGCCACCGTACCGCGAGGTGTGGGGCCTGGTCCCGGCGATCAACCTGGTCTTCGACTCACTGGGCCGGGCCGATCCACAGGAGTACGACCGGGCCCGGATCGCTCAGGTCAGTGGGCGCAGCGTCTTCTCCGCATTCGACGACTGACGGCCGGCACCGCACTGCGCACATCGGGAGGTACGACCACATGTCCAGTCGCAAGACCCAACGAACCGTCATCATCGGGGTGGCCCGCAGCGACGCCCACGCGGTGGCCAACCATCTCATCGCGATGCGGCTGCGCGAAGCGGGCTTCTGCGTCGTCAATCTCGGCGTCTGCACGCCGCTGGAGGACTTCGCCGAAGCGCTGGTCGCCCACCCGGACGCCGAGGCGGTCCTGATCGGCAGCCTCAACGGCCACGCGTACGAGGACCTGCGGGACCTGCCGGCGTTGCGGGCCGCCGGACGCCTGCACTGCCCACTTATCGTCGGCGGGAACCTCTCGGTGGGCAGTCACAAGGACGGCGACGAGCGGGAGCGGCTGCTGAGCCTCGGCGTCGACCACATCCTCGACGAGGCCGACCAGATCCCGCTGCTGCTGGACCTGCTGCACGCCGCCCGGGCCACCCCGCTTACCGGTGTCTGACCTGCCCGAGCTCGACGTCGAGCCACGAGTCGCGGCCATGCTGCCGCCCTGGACGGAGACCATGCAGTACATCCGCAAGTCGCCGAAGCGAGCACCGGTGGAGGTGCTGCGCGCCGCGGCCGCGCGGGGCCGGCCGGTGGTGCAGCCCCGCTGCGGCGTCGGCGGGCACGACGAGATGCGGACCCTGCTGGCGACTCTGGAGCGGCGCGCCCGGCCCGGCATCCTGACCATCACCATCGACTCGTTCACCCGGCTCAAACAGTTCCGCACCGCGGCACAGACCCTGCAACGCGACCCGGCGGACCTCAACGGTTATCCGCTGGTCACCCACGGCTGGCGGCGCGGCCGGGAACTCAACGAACTGGTGGACGCCCCGATCGAGGTCCGGCACGGCTCGCCCGACCCGCGCGAGCTGTTCGCGGTCTCGCTGGCGTCGGGCTTCACCTCGTTCGAGGGCGGCGGCATCGACTACAACCTGCCGTACTCCAAGGACGTGTCGCTGACCCGGTCCCTGGCGGCGTGGGCGCAGGTCGACCGGCTCTGCGGAGTCCTCGCCGAGGAAGGGGTGATCGTCGACCGGGAACTGTTCGGCACCCTCACCGCCGTGCTGGTGCCCCCGTCGGTGAGCCTGGCGGTCTGCGTCCTGGAGGCGCGCGCGGCGAGCCTGGCCGGCGTGCGCTGCCTGTCCATCGCGTACCCCCAGGGTGGCGAGGTGCACCAGGACATCGCCGCCCTGCGCTCGATCCCGGTGCTGGCCCGCCGGTACCTGCCGGAGACGGTGGAGATCTTCCCGGTGCTGCACGAGTTCATGGGTGTCTTCCCGGCCGACCCGGACGTCGCCGATGCGCTGATCCTGTACGGCGGGCTCACCGCCCGCCTCGGCGGCGCCGCCAAAGTGATCAACAAGACCAATCAGGAGGCCCGTGGCATCCCCGACGCGCAGGCCAACGTCGACGGGATCCGCACGGCCGCGCTGGCCTGCACCGACCTGCTCGACTTCGTCCGCGTCGACGAGGCGACGGTCGAGGAGGAGACCTACTGGCTGCAACGCGAGGTCGCCGAACTGGTCGAGCCGGTGCTGGCGGCCCCGGATCTCGCGGCGGCGATCACCGGTGCCTTCGCCGACGGACGGCTCGACATCCCGTTCAGTGCCAGCGTGCACGCCCGGTCGGAGGTGATCCCCAAGCGGGACGCCACCGGGGCCATCCGCTACCTCAACCCGGGCGGGCTGCCGTTCAGCCGGCCCACCCTGCGCCGCAACGAGCAGTGCCTGCGGGTGGACCGGGCCAGCCTCAGCCGCCGGCTGATCGACGAGATCCGCTCCGACATCAACTTCTTCCTGCACGCGGAGCGGCGGTTCCAGGCGGACCGCGCGACCGTCGAGTGCCCCGGCCCGGCCAACGCCGGCCCGGGTGCCGCCGCGAGTTCGGGAGGTGTCCGATGACCGCCGTCCTGCTCGACCCGGACGAGGTGACCCGCGCCGCGCTCGGCGAGCGTGACGCGTCGGCCGGCACGCTGAGTTTCCAGCCCGCGCTCCACCGGCTGGTGCAGGCGATCAACGAGGAGGCGCGGCTGACCCCGGACGGGGCCCGGGTGGCGCGGGCCTCGCTGGTGCACGCGCTGCGTACCCAGCTGCGGCTGGCCTCCCGACAGCAGCCGCCGGTGGACCGGCCGTCGACCGTGACCGTGGTGACCGGCCTGCACCGCACCGGGACGACGCTGCTCCAACTCCTGCTCGCCGCGCACCCGCAGGTGCGTGCGCCGCAACTGTGGGAGCTGCTGGCGCCGGCCGCACCGCAGCCGACCGAGGAACTGGTCGCCGCGGCCGCCCGCTACGTGGCGGAGTACCACCGGGCCGCTCCGGCCTTCGCCGCGATCCATCCGCTGCATCCCCGCAAGCCCGAGGAGTGCCACCGGCTGATCGCCAACAGTTTCCACTCCGAGATCTTCGGCCTGCGCTACCACGTGCCCGGATACCTCGACTGGCTGTCCCGCCAGGACCACACCGCCGCGTACGCGTTGCACCGCGAACAGCTCGCCGCGATCGTCGGCACCGCACCAGGCCGGCACGTGGTGCTCAAGTGCCCGTTCCACCTGTGGCACGCCGCGGAACTGGCCGCCACCTACCCGCAGGCCCGGGTCGTCCGGCTGCACCGGGATCCGGTGAGCACGGTCGCCTCGGTGTGCAGCCTCACCCGGACGGTGCGGGCGGCCCGCTCCCGGCACGTCGACCCGCACGAGATCGGTGCCTTCTGGTTGGACCGCACCGCCGCCGCCCTGCCGGGACTGCGCGACCCCGAGGCGTTCGCCGGCCTGCCGGTGCTCGACCTGCGCTACCGGGACCTGGTCGCCGACCCCGTGGCGGCGGTCGCCCGGGTCTGCGCGTTCGCCGGGTTGCCGTTCGACCCGCCGGCCCGGCAGGCGGTGCGAGCCGCGATCCACACTGCCGCGCGTACCGGTCCGGGCCGCCACCAGTACCGACTGAGCGACTACGGGCTCGACGCGGACGGCCTGCGCCGTCGCTTCGCCGACTACCGGGCCGCCTACCGACTGTGACCTTGTCCCACCTGGCAATTGCCGACCGCAGAAGGAGAGATGCCGTGCAGACCACCACGACGAACGCCGAGGTTCCCGCGCCGCGCAACCCGCAGCCGACCGCACCGGCGAGCACTCCGATGGAGCTGGCGTTGCAGGAGATCGAGGCGGTGAACTCGGTCGCCGGCGACAACCCGATCAAGATCGGCATCCTCTCGCCGATGAGCCGTCCCGGTGACGCGATGGCCGGCGTACTGGTTTCGCGGGGTGCCCGCCTGGGCGCCGAGTACCTGCGTGAGCACGGCGGTGTGCTGGGCGGACGCAACGTGTCGTTCATCGCCTACAACGACATGGCCACCGCCGCGGAGGAGGGTTTCCCACGCTCCGCCGTCGCGGGCATGGCGAAGCTCGCCATGGTCGACGAGGTGCTCGCCGTGCTGGGCCAGTGGCACCTGCGTACCACCCCGTGGGTGGCGGAGATGTGCGAGAAGATCGGCGTGCCGATGTTCGTCGAGAACGGGCACAGCACGGTGACCCACGGGCGGCGCACGATCTTCCGGACCTACTTCTCGATCGCCGACCGGGTACCGCTGATGATGGACTGCCTGGCCGACATCGGCGCCCGCCGCATCGGCATGATCGCGCCCGACACGGTGTTCGGCAAGACCATGGCCGACACCCTTCAGCAGTACGGCGAGTCGCGGCACGGCATGGAGTTCCTCCGCTTCGACTTCGAGCAGGAGGTCGCGCTCGACTGGCGGGAGCAGCTGCGTCAGATCAAGCAGTGGCAGCCGGACGCGTTCATCAACGGTGGGCTCAACGTCGTCGCCGGTGGCGGCCCGGTCGGCAACAGCTACCACATCCTCCAGCAGGCGATCGAGCTCGGGCTGCTGCCGACGGTGCCGATGATGGTGACCTTCGGGTTCCCGATGCGCTCCCAGGACTACTGGCGGATGGCCGGCGCGGGCGGCAACGGCGTGATGTGGCCGGCGACGAAGTTCCGTCCCTCGTGGTCGGAGATGACCCCGATCGGCCGCTGGTTCACCGAGCGGTTCATGCAGCGCTACGGCTTCGCGCCGCCGGACACCTGCCTGAGCGCGTTCACCGACGTGACCATCATCGGCCAGGCGTTGCAGGTGGCCGGCACGGACAGCCGCGCCGACCTGCTGGACGCCCTGGAGTCCACCGAGTTCGACACCTGGCGCGGGCCGCTGCGCTTCGAGCGGGGCGCCGAGCACTGGCACCACAACCCGCCGGAGCTGGTGGTCATGCAGTACCAGACGGTCGGGCAGACCTTCGACGACGCGGCGATCATCTACCCGCCGGCTCTGGCCGACAGCAAGTTCCGGCCCTCGGTAGCCAACGGGGAACTGCCGTGACGACGGCCCCTGGGGCGGCGGACCGGGCGTCACCGGCACCGCGCACCGTCGCCGGCACCGTGGTGGGTACGCTGCTCGCCCACGGTGTCGACCGGGTCTTCTGCGTCGCCGGGGAGAGCTACCTGGCGGTGCTGGACGAACTGCACGCCACCCCGTCGGTCGACGTGGTGACCAGCCGACACGAGGCGTCCGCCGGTTTCGCCGCGGTGGCCGACGCGAAACTCACCGGGCGGCCCGGGGTGTGCCTGGTCAGCCGGGGCCCGGGAGCCACAAACGCGAGCATCGCGGTGCACTCCGCCTGGTACGACGCCACGCCGTTGGTCCTGGTGATCGGCCAGGTACCCCGCTGCGACCTCGGCACCGAGGCGTTCCAGGAGGTCGACTACGCGCGCGCCTTCAGCGGACTGGCCAAGGAGGTGCTGGTGCTGCTGGAGCCGGCCCGCGCCGGTGAGTTCGTCGCCCGCGCGTTCCGTACGGCCCAGTCCGGAACCCCGGGGCCGGTGGTCCTGGTGCTGCCCGAGGACGTGCTGGGCATGCCGGACCCGGGCGGTGCGGTGCCGACCGGCTGGCGGCCTGGCGCGACCGGAGCCGCGCCGGACGATCTCGACCGGGTGCGGGACCTGCTGCACGGTGCGGAACGTCCCCTGTTGCTGGCCGGTGGCGCGCTCGGCGGCGAGGCCGGGCGGCGGATGCTGGCCGCCGCCGCCCACCGGCACCACCTGCCCGTGCTAACCAGCAACAAGCGGCAGGACCTGTTCGACAACCGGGACCCGTGCTACGCCGGCCACCTGCACAACAACACCCAGGAACGGCAGCGGGCACTGCTCGACCGCGCCGACCTGGTGCTGGCGGTCGGTACCCGGCTCGACGACGTGACCACGCTGTCCCGGCAGCTGCCGAGGCCCGGAAACCCCGCGCAGGCGCTGGTGCACGTCTACCCCGATCCCCAGCGGCTCGGCCGCACCCACCCGCCGACGGTCGGCCTGGCCGCCGACCCGGTGCAGTTCCTGCGGCAACTGGCCGACCTCGAACCGGCCGGAGTGGACGCGGGTCGGGTCGGCTGGGTCGACGAGCTGCACCAGCTCGAAGTGACCAAGGCCCGGTGGTCGGAACATCCCAGCGACGACGGGCTGGCCTTCGGCGCGCTCGTCGCCGGGTTGGACGAGCTGACCGGCGGCGACGTGGTGGTCACCCTCGACTCCGGCACCTTCACCAGCTGGCTCTACCGCTACCTGCGGTTGACCGGCGACGCGAGGATGCTCGGAGTCGGCTCCAGCGCCATGGGTTTCGGGGTGCCCGGTGGCGTGGCCGCCGCGCTGCGCACCGGCCGGCCGACGGTGGTGATCGTGGGCGACGGCGGATTCCTGATGACCGGCTCCGAACTGGCCACCGCGGTGAGCCGCCGACTGCCGCTGATCGTGGTGATCGCCAACAACGGCAGCTACGGCACCATCCGGGCCCACCAGGAACGGACCTACCCCGGACGGGTCATCGCCACGGACCTCGACAATCCCGACTTCGTCGCGCTCGCCCGCGCGTACGGCGCGTTGGGTCTCGCGGTCACCACGGAGCAGGACGTGGAGCCGTGCCTCGCCCGGGCCCTGGCCCACGGTGGCCCGGTCGTGGTCGACGTCCGCACGAGCCTGTCCTGGATCTCGGCGTACCGCCGGATGAGCGTGGGCGGCCCGGTGGGCATGGAGGTGGGTGTCGCGTGAGCCTGCACGAATCGCTTACCGATCTGATCGGTAACACCCCGCTGGTGCGCCTGCGCAGCGTGGTGCCGCCCGGCTCGGCCCCGCTCTACGCCAAGGTGGAGTACCTGAACCCGGGCGGCTCGGTGAAGGACCGCATCGCCCTGCGGATGGTGGAGACGGCCGAGGCGGACGGCCTGCTGCGTCCCGGCGGGACGATCGTCGAACCCACCTCCGGCAACACCGGGGTGGGGCTGGCCATCGTGGCCCAGCAGAAGGGCTACCGCTGCGTCTTCACCTGCCCCGACAAGGTGTCCCGCGACAAGATCGACGTACTGCGGGCGTACGGGGCGGAGGTGGTGGTCTGTCCCGCCGCCGTGCGACCCGAGCATCCCGACTCGTACCGCAGCGTGGCGTCCCGGATCGCCGCTGAACGGCCCGGCGCGATACAGCTCAACCAGTACGCCAACCGCAGCAACCCGGAGTCGCACTACCACACCACCGGGCCGGAGCTGTGGCGGCAGACCGAGGGTCGACTGACCCACTTCGTCACTGGAATCGGCACCGGCGGCACGATCTCCGGCACCGGGCGCTACCTCCGGGAGGTCTCCGGCGGGACGGTCCGGATCGTCGGTGTCGACCCGGACGGTTCGATCTACTCCGGCGGCACCGGGCGGCCGTACCTGGTCGAAGGGGTCGGTCAGCCCAGTTATCCGGACTCCTACGACCCGTCCGTGGTGGACGAGGTCATCGCGGTCGCGGACCATGAGGCGATCCTGATGACCCGCCGGCTGGCCCGCGAGGACGCCCTGCTCACCGGCGGCTCCGGTGGGATGGCCGCCGCCGCGGCCGTACAGGTCGCCGCCGCCGCGGGACCGCAGGCACTGGTCGTGGTGCTGCTGCCGGATTCCGGCCGTGGCTACCTGTCCAAGATCTTCAACGACGACTGGCTCGCCGGCCTGGGCCTGTACGACCCACCCACCGATCAGCCGAGGGTGCGCGACGCCGCGACCGGCGGGCATCCACCGCTGATCCGGCCGGACGAGACGCTGGCCAACGCCGCGAAGCTGCTACGCGACGCCGACACCACGCACCTGCTGGTAAGTGCCGCGCCGCCGCCCCTGCGGCTGGCGGAGATCCTGGGCTGCGTCACCGAGGCGACGCTGGCCGGCGCGTACGCCGTCGGCGCCGGCGCCGACGAACCGGTCGGTGCCCACCTGAGCCCACCGCCGCCGCAGGTCGGTGCCGGCCTGCCGCTGCCGGAGGTGCTGCCGATGCTGTCCGACCCGTCCGCCGCCCTGCTGGTGGTCGACGGAGGACTCCCACGTTGCCTGCTGACCGCCCGCTGCCTGGTCGCGTACCTGGGTGAGGGCCGGGCAGCGAGTGGGTCCGCACCATCATCGCGGGGGACGTCGTGAACGCTGTCATCGAGTACGTGGACCCGATCGAGGGGTTCCGGGGTTGGCTGGTCTACGACGGGCTGGACTGCCGGCTGGCCGCCGGTGGTTGCCGGGTCAAACCCGGGCTGACCGCAGCGGACCTGGGAGAACTGGCGTCCCGGATGACGCTCAAGGAGCGACTGCTGGGCATCAACGTCGACGGCGCGAAATGCGGCATCGACTACGACCCGCGGGCACCGGGCAAGGCGGCAGCACTGCGCCGCTTCCTCCGTTTCCTCCGCGAGCAGCTGCTGACCCGCTTCAGCATGGGCTGCGACATGGGCACCCACTGGGACGAGTTGGAACAGCTCGCCCTGCTGGAGGGCATCCCGTCGATCAAGTACGCCGTCCGCGGCGCCCAGGAGTTCAGCGAGGCGGAGTTCGTCGCCCGGATGGCGCTCCTCGACCAGCACGTCGGCGCGCTGACCCTGGCCCAGCGCCGGGCCGGGCACGCGCTGGCCCAGGCGGCGGTGATGGCCGCCCGGGCCAGTGCCCTGCCCGGCCCGCTGTCCTGCACCTTGCAGGGGTTCGGCAACCTGGGGCGCGCGGCGGCGTACACGCTGGTGCAGGAGGGCGTGCGGATCACCGGGATCGCCGACGAGTACGGCTGCGTCGCCGATCCGCGGGGGCTGGACGTGGCCGCGATGCTGGCCGAGCCGGCCGGCACCCCGGTGCCGCAGTTGGCCCCGCATGCCCGACGGATGCCGGCCGCCGCGCTCCTCGACCTCCCCACCGACCTGGTGCTGCTCGCCGCCGGTGCCGACGGGCTGCCGGCGGAGCGGGCCGGCGGGCTGCCGGCACCGGTGGTGGTGGTCGGCGCCAACTGCGGGCTCAGCCCGCAGGCGGAGCACGCGCTGCACCGGGCCGGAGTGCTGGTGGTGCCCGACTTCGTCGGCGGCATCGGCGGATCCGCGTCGATGGAGGCGCTGTTCGGGCCCGCCCGCTGCCCGAGCCCGCGCGGGGTGCTCGACGGCGTGACGGAGCTGATGCGTCAGCTCATCGACCACCTGACCGACGAGGCCCGTCGCCGTCACCTGCCGCTGCGGCAGGTCGCGTACGACACGGCCGCCGCCGCCCGCGTGGCTTGCGATCAGCCGCCGTACGGCACCAGTCCGTTCCTCACCCGACCACTGACCGCGACCAGCCGACCCGTTCGTCGCTGAACCACGGAGGCACCGATGTCCGTCACCCACGCCCATCAGGCCGACACCTGCCGCCACGAGCGGGGCCACATCACCGACTCCCGCTTCTACGGCAACCGCTACGCGACCGCCGCCAGCCGGCGGATCTACTGCGACGTCTGTCGCAAGCAGCGCTGGCTCGACATCGAGGCGGCGCTCGCCCAGGCGCAGGGTGAGCTGGGCATGATTCCCGGGCACGTGGTCGAGGGCATCGTGTCGGCGGCCCGGCTGGAGCGCATCGACCTGGACGCGGTGCAGGAGGAGATCGAACGTTCCGGGCACTCGCTGGTCGGCCTGCTGCGGGTGTTCCAGGCCGCCTGCCCGGACGGCACCGGAGAGTTCATCCACTTCGGTGCCACCACCCAGGACATCCAGGACACCGGGCAGTCGCTGGAGATCCGGGACACCCTCGACGAGATCGACCGGGAACTGGGCGAGATCCTCGGTTGCCTGGTGGAACTGGCCGAGGAGCATGCCGACACGGTGGCGGTGGGGCGCACCCACGCCCGCGCGGCGCTGCCGATGAGCTTCGGCCTCAAGGCCGCCAGCTGGATCGACGAGATCCTGCGGCACACCGAGCGGCTGGCGACCGTCCGGTCCCGGGTCGTGGTGGCGCAGCTGTTCGGCGGCGCCGGGACCATGGCCGGCTTCGGCACCGAGGGCATCGGGTTGCTGGAGCGCTTCGCGGCCCGGCTGGGTCTGGGCGTACCGACGATCGGCTGGCACGTGGCTCGGGACCGGGTGGTGGAGTTCGTCACCACGCTCGCCATGGTCGCCGGCACCCTGGGCCGGGTGGCCGACGAGATCCGCACCATCGGCCGCCCCGAGTTCGGCGAGGTCACCGAGCCGTGGCGGTACGGCAAGGTCGGGTCGAGCACCATGCCGCACAAGCGCAACCCGGAGCGGTGCGAGCAGGTGGTGGTGATGGCGAAACTCGCCGCCGCCCAGGCGGGCATCGCGTACAGCGGGATGATCGGTGACCACGAGCGGGACTCGCGGGCGTTGCGGGTGGAGTGGGCGTGCGTGCCGGACGTGTCCCACTACACCCTGGCCGCCTGCGAGATCACCCGGGAACTGGTCAGCGGCCTCACCGTCAACGTCGACCGACTGCGGGAGAACACCCGCGTCGTCGCCGACCAGCTGGCCTCCGAGCGGCTGATGCTCGCCCTCGGCGCGCACGTCGGCAAACAGACCGCCCACGAGCGCGTCTACGAGCTCAGCCAGCAGGCCCACGATGCCGGTGGCTCGCTGCGGGAGTCCCTGGACGGCTGCGCCGACCTGCGCCGGTTGCTCCCCGACCACGAGGTGGAGGTGATCTTCGACCCGGCCCGCTATCTCGGTGCGTCGACCGACCTGACCCATCGCGCCGTGGCGGAGGCGCGCAAGTGGCTGGCAGGTCGCGGGTGAAGGGTGACCCGCGACGGGACCGGCCGACGCACCGCCGGACCGGCAGCGTGCCCCACCACGGGCCCGCCCGGCGGCGATCGGCCGGCCCCGGATCAGCCCCGGCCCATCAGCGCACCGCCGTTGATCTGGATGATCTGGCCGGTGACGAAACCTGCCGTGGCACCGGCGAGGTAGCCGACCAGGGCGGCGACGTCGGTCACCGTGCCGCCACGGCCGACCGGCGCCTGCGCCGAACGCTGCCGGTGGAACTCCGGCGTCATCCGGTCCCGGTAGAACTCGGTACCGCCCACGTAACCGGGCGCGACCACGTTGACCGTGACGCCCTCACCGGCGAGCCGCGCGGCCAACTCCGTCGACCACGGGTGCAGCGCCGCCTTGGCGGCCCCGTAGGAGGCGTTGCCACGGAACGCCGCGATGGAGGTCACCGTGACGATCCGGCCGCCCGGGCGACGCAGGGCGGGCAGCAGCGCCTGGGTGAGCAGCACCACCGGCAACACGTTGCCACCGAGGTTGCGCAGATACTGCTCACGCAGGGTGGGCAGATCGTCGGCCGGGTGCGGCGCGAAGTTGCCCCCGGCGTTGTTGACCAGCACGTCGACCGTACGCCCCCCGGCGGTGATCTCCTCGGCGGCGCGGCGTACCTCGTCGGGCTCGCACAGGTCGGCGACGACCGCCCGGACCCGGCGGTCGTCGCCGGACAACTCCTCTGCGGTGCGCCGCAGCACCTCCGCGCGCCGGCCGAGCAGCACCACCTCGTGCTCCGGGGCCAGTTCCTCGGCGATCGCCCGACCGATTCCGGTGCCACCTCCGGAGACCACGGCCAGCTTCGGCACGCCCATCACCCCTCTCGCTCATCGATGCCCGGCAGTATCCACCACTTCAGTCGAACGGGAGCAGCCGCGTGAGCGCGCACGACCACCACAGCGATCCGCTGCCCGACACCGCGCAGGGCATCCTGGCCGAGGACCGGGCCCACCTGTTCTACTCCTGGTCCGCCCAGCGGCAGCTTCGGCCGATGCCGGTCGCCCGGGCGCTCGGCTCGTACTTCTGGGACTACGACGGCAACCGCTACCTCGACTTCGCCTCGCAGTTCGTGCACGTCAACATCGGTCACCAGCATCCGAAGGTGGTGGCGGCGATCCAGCGTCAGGCCGAACGGTTGTGCACGGTCAGCCCTGCGTTCGGCAACGACCAGCGGGCGCGGGCGGCCCGACTGATCGCCGAACGGGCACCGGGCGACCTCGACCGGGTGCTGTTCACCAACGGCGGCACCGACGCGGTGGAGCACGCGGTGCGGATGGCCCGCCTGGTCACCGGTCGGCCGAAGGTGCTGGCCGCGTACCGCTCCTATCACGGCGCGTCGCACCTGGCGCTGCACCTGACCGGCGATCCGCGCCGCTGGCCGGTCGACACCGGCACGGCCGGCGTGGTCCATTTCTTCGGCCCCTACCTGTACCGCACCGCGTTCCACGCCCGCACCGAGCCGGAGGAGGCGCAGCGGGCGCTGGCCCACCTCGAGCAGGTCATCGCGCTTGAAGGCCCGGGCACCGTCGCCGCCGTGATCCTGGAACCGGTGGTCGGCACCAACGGGGTGCTGGTGCCGCCGGAGGGCTACCTGGCGGGCGTCCGCGAGCTGTGCGACCGGCACGGCATCCTGCTGATCGCCGACGAGGTGATGGCGGGCTTCGGCCGGACCGGGCGCTGGTTCGCGGTGCAGAACTGGGACGTCGTACCCGACCTGATCACCTTCGCCAAGGGGGTGAACTCCGGCTACGTGCCGCTCGGCGGGGTGCTGATGGGGCCGCGCGTGTTCGACGCCTTCGCGGATCGGCCCTACCCCGGCGGCCTGACCTACTCCGGCCATCCGCTGGCCTGCGCCGCGGCGGTGGCCGCCATCACGGCGATGAGCGAGGAACGGATCGTCGAGAACGCCGCCCAACTCGGTGCCGAGGTGCTCGGACCCGGCCTGCGGGAGCTGTCCGAACGGCACCCGGTCATCGGCGAGGTACGCGGACTGGGCGTGTTCTGGGCACTGGAACTGGTGCGGGACCGGGACACCCGCGAGATGCTGGCGCCGCTGGGGCCGCCCGGCGGACCGCCCGGCCCGATGGACGAGTTGGGCGCGGCCTGCCGCAAGCGCGGGCTCTGGCCGTTCCTGCACACCAACCGGGTCCACGTCGTGCCGCCGTGCACCGCGACCGAGCGGGAGATCCGCGAGGGCCTGGACATCCTCGACGAGGCGTTGTCCGCCATAGGCAGCCACTACCGATGACTTCCGAACCCATCCGACCGTCGTCACCGCAGTCCGTGCCGAGGAGCGACATGAACCAGCACGCCCAACGCCTCTCCACCCTGACCGCCGAGCAGCGTGCCCTGCTGCTGAAGCAGGTCGGTGCACAGTTGACCGAACGCCAACGCCCGTCGACCCGGATTCCCCGCCGGGTGGGGGACGCCGACCGCGTGCCCGTGTCCTACCTGCAGGAACAGCTGTGGTTCCTCGACCAGCTGGTGCCGGGACAGTCCACGTACAACGTGCCGTCGGTGTTCCGGTTGCAGGGACCGCTGGACCTGTCGGCGTTGCGGCGCGCGCTGGCCGACATCGTCGAGCGGCACGAGGCGCTGCGGACCACCATCCGGGCCGAGAACGGGGTTCCGCACCAGCACATCGCCGAGCCGGGGCAGCAACCGCACCACCTGGTGGTGGACGACCTCAGCGACGTGGCGGACCCGGCGGTGCGGCTGGCGGAGGCGCAGCGGCGGGTGCAGGAGGAGATCCGCCGACCGTTCGACCTGGCGGACGGGCCACTGTTCCGCTCGCTGCTGGTCCGCCTCGACGACGCCGACCACCTGCTCGCGGTCACCATGCACCACATCGCCTCCGACGGTTGGTCGCAGGCGGTGCTCACCAACGAGCTGTCCGAGCTGTACGCGGCCCACCACACCGGCCGCGAACCGGCGCTGGCGCCGCTGCCCGTGCAGTACGGCGACTACGCGGCCTGGCAGCGCAACCAGCTCAGCGACGAGGTCTTCGCCGACCAGCTCGACCACTGGCAGCAGCGGCTGGGCGGGCTGCCCACCCTGGAACTGCCCACCGACCGGCCACGACCGGCGACGATGTCCTACCGCAGCGCCGCGGTGTCCCGCACCCTCGACGGGGACCTGCTGCACCGGCTGCGTCAGCTCTCCGCCCGCAACAACGCCACCCTGTTCATGACGCTGATGACGGCGTACCAGGCGGTGCTGGCCCGCTACAGCGGACAGGACGAGATCGTCGTCGGCACCACCACCACCGGTCGGGAGCCGGCCGAGCTGGAGCCACTGATCGGCTACTTCGTGAACATGGTGGTGCTGCGCACCGAGGTCGCCGACGACCCGACCTTCGCGGATCTGCTGACCCGCGTACGCGGCGTGGTGCTGGAGGCGTGGAAGCACCAGCAGGTGCCGTTCGAGAAGGTCGTCGAGCGGATCCAGCCGGTCCGCGACCCCTCGCGGAACCCGCTGTTCCAGGTGGGTCTGCAACTGCTGGGCAGCGCCACCCAGAGCACCGAGCCGAACCTGCCCGGCCTCACCGTCACCTCGCTGGACGCCAACCCGGGCGGGCACCCGTTCGACCTGTCCATCACCGCCACCGAGAGCCCCGACCAGCTGCGGCTGGTCGCCGACTACTCGGTCGACCTGTTCGACGAGCCGCGGATGGCGCGGCTGCTGCGGCACCTGGAACGGGTGTTGCGGACCGCCGTCGACGCACCCGACACCCCGCTGTCGGCGCTGCCGCTGCTCGACGAGGAGGAGCGGACGCTGCTGCTGCACACCTGGCAGGGACCGCAGGGGGAGCGCGCCCGCGAACCGGTGCACGTGCAGATAGCGCGGCTCGCCGCCGAGCGGCCCGACCTGGTGGCGGCCACCCTGAACGGGGCCGAACTGACCTACGGCGAGCTGGATCGCCGCGCCCGGGTGCTGGCGCACCGCTTCCGGGCGCTTGGCGTGGGCCGGGACGACATCGTGGCGTTGCTGCTGGAGCGGGGCTTCGACCTGATCGTCGGCATGGTCGCCGCGCAGCAGGCCGGCGGCGCGTTCGTGGTGATGGATCCGGGCCACCCGGTACGCCGGATCGAGTTCATTCTCGACGACACCGCGGCCAAGGCGGTGGTCACCCGCAGCGCGTTGGCCGACCGGCTGCCCGAAGGCACCGCCGCCACGCCGGTGCTCGTCGACACCGAGTGGGACGGGTTGGTGGCGGCAGCGGCCGGGGCGGCGCCGCTGGAGGAACTGGCCGACGAGAACTCGCTGGCGTACGTGCTGTACACATCGGGATCGACCGGCAAGCCCAAGGGCGTGATGATCGAGCATCACGCGCTGAACACCTTCCTGCTCTGGCTCGGCAACATCTTCGACTTCGGTCCCGGCGACCGGCTGCTGCAACACATGGCGCCGATCTTCGACTTCGCCGAGGGGGAGATCTTCACCGCGCTGACCCGTGGGGTGACCATGGTCTTCGTGCCGGAGGAGCACCGCACCGACCCGGACGTGATCGGGCAGTTGCTGATCTCCGAGAAGATCACCTACATCGGCGGGCCGCCGGCCATCCTGGGCCGCATCCCGCCGGGCGCCTACCCCGACCTGAAGTACATGATCGCCGGTGGCGAGGCGGTGACGGGTGACCTGATCAATCGCTGGAACACCCCGGGTCGCCGGTTCATCAACGGCTACGGACCGACCGAGGCCGCCGTCGGCTGCATCTTCTACGAGTGCGAGCACCGCACCTGGATCGGCCAACCGCCGATCGGCCGGGCCATGCCCAACCGGGTGGCCTACGTGCTGGACCGGTGGAACAACCTGCAACCGGTGGGGGTACCCGGCGAAGTGATCACCGGCGGTGAGGGTCTCGCCCGGGGCTACCTCAACCGGCCCGAGCTGACCGCCGAGAAGTTCATCGAGGACCCGTACCGGCCGGGGGAGCGGATGTACCGCACCGGCGACCTGGGCGTGTGGACCGAGGACGGCCAGATCCAGTTCCTCGGCCGCATCGACACCCAGGTCAAGCTCAACGGGCTGCGCATCGAGCTGGAGGAGATCGAGTCGACGCTCACCGCGCATCCCGGCGTCGCCGAGGCGGCGGTGGCGCTGCGCGAGGACAGCCCCGGCAGCAAGCGGCTGGTCGGCTATGTCGTGCCGGCCGGTGCGGCGGCACCGCCGACCGAGGAACTGCGCGAGCACCTGCTGGCCGACCTGCCGCCGTACATGGTGCCGCACGTCTTCGTGGCGCTGGAGGTCCTGCCGCTGACAAGCGTCGGCAAGGTGGACCGTAACCGGCTCCCGGTCCCCGAGGAGACCGGATCGACCGAGGTGGAGCTGATCGCGCCGCGCACCCCCGAGGAGGAGCGGGTCGCCGAGATCTTCGCGGCGGTGCTCGGTGTCGAGCGGGTCGGCGCCGACGCGAACTTCTTCGAGCTGGGCGGCAACTCGCTGATGGCGGCCCGAGTGCTGTCCCGGATCACCGAGCTCGGCGGGGCCAGTGCGACGATGCGTGACTTCTACACCAAGCCGCGGGTCAGTGAGATCGCGCAGCTGCTCGCCGGGGCGGAGTCGAGCGCCGACACCGCGACCCCGGCCGGCGCCGACCCGGCGCCGGTGACCGACCCGACGCGGGCCCGGCTGGAGCAGGAAATCGCCGACCTGGAACAGCGGCTGCGGGCCGCGCGGGCGGCGCTCGCCGGCCAGGACGGTCCGGCAGCCGATGGGCACGAGGGGCAGCGGTTGCCGCTGTCGCCGACGCAGGAGCAGCTCTGGTTCCTGGAACAGCTCGCGCCCGGTCAGCCGACCTACCACATCCCGGTGCCGGTACGGCTTACCGGACCGCTCGACGTCGAACTGCTCGGCCGGGCGTTGACCGCCGTCGTGGCCCGCCACGAGGCGCTGCGCACCACGTTCGGCACCGACGACGACACTCCCTACCAGCTGGTGTCACCGGCCGGTGAGGTGCCGCTGACGGTGCACGAGCTGGGCGGGGTGGCCGCCGACGAGCGGGAGCAGGCGCTGCGGGTCGAGTTGGAACGCGACGCCACCGAGCCGTTCGACCTGGGTCGCGACCTGATGCTGCGGGCCCGGCTGATCCGCCTCGACGGCCAGGAACACGTGCTCAGCATGGTGCTGCACCACATCTGCGCCGACGGCTGGTCGGCCGGGCTGCTGGTGCGTGATCTCGCCGAGCTGTACGACGCGTTGCGGCACGACCGGCAGCCCCACCTGCCCGCCCTGCGGTTGCAGTACGCCGACCACGCGTTGGCGCAGCGCCGGCAACTCGACGACGGTGACCTGGAGCCGCAGCTGGCGTACTGGGCGCAGCAGCTGGGCGACGCGCCCACCCTGGACCTGCCCACCGATCGCCCCCGCCCGGCCACGGCCAGCAACCGCGGTGCCCTGCTGGTGCGGCGGATGCCCGTCGACGTGCTGGAGGGCCTGCGCCGGGTCGCCCAGCAGGAGCAGGCCAGCACGTACGCGGTGCTGCTCGCCGGCTTCAAGACGGTGCTGATGCGCTACACCGGCGTCGACGACGTGGTGGTCGGCACCGCCGGTGCCGGCCGCAGCCGTCCCGAGCTGGAGGATCTGGTCGGCTTCTTCGTCAACATGCTGGCCCTGCGCACCGACCTCTCCGGCGACCCGAGTTTCGGCGAGGCGGTCCGCCGCACCATGGGCACCCTGCTGGCCGCCTGGGATCACCAGGACGCGCCGTTCGAGCGGGTCGTCGGTCGACTCAACCGGCGTCGTGACCCGAGCCGTAACCCGGTCTTCCAGGTTTCCATCGACCTGCTCAGCGGCGACCTGGTGGATTTCCGGTTCCCCGGGCTGGCCGCCGAGTTCCTCGATGTCGACCCCGGCGTCTCCCGCTTCGACATGGCCATCAACGCGTACGAGGAGACCGACGGGATCACCTTCCGGATCGAGTACGCCACGGACCTGTTCGACACCGCCCGGGTCGAGGCGATGTTCGGCCACCTGGAGCGGCTCCTGCGGGCCGCGGTGGCGGCACCGCAGACACCGCTGTCGGCGCTGCCGCTACTGGAGGACACCGAACGGGCCGAACTGCTCGCACTGGCCCAGGGCGAGCGGCGGTCGCACCGACCGGCCACGCTGCCGGAACTGTTCGCAGCGAGCGTGACCCGTACCCCGCAGGCCACCGCGGTCATCGCCGCCGACGGCACGCTGAGCTACGCCGAACTCGACGAGCGTAGCCGTCGGCTCGCCACCCGGTTGCGCGCCGCGGGGGTGGGCACCGGGGATGTCGTGCCGGTGCTGCTGGAGCGCAGCGTGGCCGAGGTGGTAAGCGTGCTGGCCGTGCTGCGGGCCGGCGCCGCGTACGCCCCGATGGACCCGGCGGCGCCGGCGAGCCGGTTGGCCTTCCAGGTGCGAGACACCGGCGCCCGGGTGGTCGTCGGCGACCCGGCGCGGCTCGGCACCCTGACCGAGGTGACCGTCGTCGACCCGGCGGCGGAGCTGCCGGCGGCGGCCGACGAGCCGTGGCTGGCCGAGCTGACCCCCGCCTCGCTGGCGTACGTGCTGTACACCTCCGGTTCCACCGGCGAACCGAAGGGCGTGCTGATCGAGCACGGCATGGTCGCCGGCTACCTGGACTGGATGGTGCGGGACTTCGGTATCGAGCCGCGGTCCCGGATGATGCACTGCTGCGCGCCGGTGTTCGACCTGGCCGTCGGTGAACTGTTCGGCGCCCTGACGGCGGGCGCGGCCGTGGTGGTGGCCGGTCACGACGACGTGCACCGCCCGGGCGCGTTGACCGAGCTGGCCCGCGAGACCGGCGCGACGCACATCTTCACCACACCCACGGTGCTGGGTCTGCTCGATCCGAGCGGGCTACCGCAGTTGCGCTCGGTCATGATGGCCGGCGAGCCGGCACCGCCGTCGCTGGTGGCCGCCTGGCAGGGCGACGGCCGGCGGGTGCTCAACCTGTACGGGCCGGCCGAGGCCACGGTGGGCTGCACCTGGTACGAGTGCCCGGCCGGCACCGAACCGGCCGCGACGGTGCCGATCGGCCGTCCGATGCCGAACCGGCGGGTCTACGTCGTCGACGACACCGGCGACCTGGCGCCGGTCGGTGTGCCCGGTGAGCTGGTCATCGCCGGGCCTGGGGTGGCGCGCGGCTACCTCGACCGGCCCGAGCTGACCGCCGCGGCGTTCGGTGCCGACGAGCGGGCCGGCGAAGGACGGGCGTACCACAGCGGTGACCTGGCCCGGTGGAACCGGGACGGCCAGTTGGAGTTCCTCGGCCGTCGGGACGGGCAGATCAAGCTGCGTGGCCTGCGGGTCGAGCTGGGCGAGGTCGAGCAGGCCCTGCGTACGGCGACCGGCGTGCGCGGTGCCGCCGCGGCGGTGCACGGCACGGGCGCCGAGGCGGTCCTGGTCGGGTACGTGGTCGGTGAGCTGTCGGACCACGACGTCGAGGCGCTGCGCGCGACGCTGGCCGGGAAGCTGCCCGGGTACATGGTGCCGAATGTGGTGCTGCGCCTCGGGCAGCTGCCACTGACCCGCACCGGCAAGGTGGACCGCAAGCGGCTGCCCGCCCCCGATGCCGGTGCGGCGCGTTCGGCGTACGTGCCGCCCGGCACCGACGACGAGCGGCTCGTCGCCGGGGTCTTCGCCGAGCTGCTCGGCCTGGACCGGGCGGGCCGCGAGGACGAGTTCTTCCTCAGCGGCGGCAACTCGCTACAGGCGATCCGGGCGGTGGGTCGGCTCAACGACGCGCTCGGTGTGCCGCTGACCGTGCGGGACTTCTACGCGGCACCGACCGTCGCGGCCCTGGCCGAGCTGGCCGGACGTCGGCGGGCCGCCGAGCAGGCGGCGCAGTGGCAGTTGCTGGACGAGATCGAGCAGCTCAGCGACGACGAGGTGGAACGGCTGCTGGCGGCGGAGTGATCGCCGGTCGCGTCCGCGGGCCCCGCCGCCGTGGCGGCGGGGCCGGCGGTGTCCTGAAAGGAGTGAAATGTCCGACGAGACCTTCGACGGCAGGGTAGCCCGACTGGACGAGCGCCGGCGGCTGCTGCTGGAACGGATGCGTCAACAGCGCCGGCAGGCGCCGGCGACGATCAGCGCGCGCCCGGCCGGTGACGAGCAAGTGCCGCTGTCGCGGGCCCAGGAGCAGTTGTGGTTCCTCGCCCAGCTCGCGCCGGCCGAGCCGACGTACAACCTGGTGCAGGCCTCCTACCTGGTCGGCGAGCTGGACACCGCCGCGCTGCGGCGGGCGTTGGACGACGTGGCCGGGCGGCACGAGGCGTTGCGCACGGTCGTGGCGAGCGTCGAGGGCACGGCGTACCAGCGGGTGCTGCCGCCGGGGCCGGCCAGCCTGGTCGTCGACGACGTGTCCCAGCTGCCCGAGGAGCAGCGCCGGCCGGCGGCGCTGGCCCTGCTCCAGCAGCAGGAGGTGCACCGCCCGTTCGACCTGGCCGGTGGCCCGCTGTTCCGGGCCCGGCTGGTCCGGCTCGGCCCCACCGAGCACGCTCTCGCCGTCGCGGCGCACCACATCGTGGTGGACGGCTGGTCGATGGGGCTGATCCTGCGGGAACTGGCTGCCGCGTACGACGCCCACCGGCACGGCACGCGAGCGCCGATGACCCCGCCGTCCCTCCAGTACCCGGACTTCGCCCGCTGGCAGCATCAGCAGCTGGCCACCGCCGAACTGGACAACCACCTGAGCTACTGGGCGCAGCGGCTGGCCGACCTGCCCACCCTGGAGCTGCCGGCCGACCGGCCCCGGCCGGCGACCGCGTCGTTCCGGGGTGCGCTGCTGGAGCAGCCAATGGATCCGCAGCTGCACGCCGGGGTGCAGGCGTTGGCCAAGGAGACCGGTGCGAGCCCGTTCATGGTGCTGGTGGCGGCCTTCGCGGCGATGCTCGCCCGCTACACCGGCACCGACGACCTGGCCGTCGGCACCACCTTCAGCGGGCGCAGTCGACCCGAACTGGAGAGCGTCGTCGGGTTCTTCGCCAACATGGGGGTGCTGCGACTGGACACCTCGGGCGATCCCAGTTTCGCCACCCTCGTCGACCGGGCCCGGGACACCTGCCTGGGCGCGTGGGAGCACCAGGACGCACCGTTCGAGCGGGTGGTGCAGCGTCTCGCCCCGCCCCGCGACCCGGGCCGCAATCCGCTGTTCCAGGTGGCCGTGCAGCTGCTCGACGGGTCCACCTGGGGTGGACCGACGCTGCCCGGCACCGACAGCACCCCGGTCGACCTGCGGTTGGACCGGTCCCGCTTCGACATGATGGTCAGCCTGGTCGACCACGGCGACCGGTACTCGGTGCTCACCGAGTACTCCACCGACCTGTTCGACGCGCGGCGGGTACGTGCCATGCTCGACCACGTCGCGCGGCTGCTCGACGCGGGTCTGGCCGACCCGGCCACGGCGCTGTCCCGGTTGCCGATGCTCGATCCCGCCGAACGGGAGCGGGTGCTGACCCTCGGTGCGGGCGAGCGACGTGAGGTGACACCGGCCACCGTTCACCAGCTTGTCCGGGCCCAGGCCGAGCGCAACCCCGACGCGGTGGCCGTCCGGCACGGCGATCACGAGCTGACCTACCGGGAACTGCTGGACCGGGCCGCGCGGCGGGCGGCCGGCCTGCGCGCCGCGGGTCTGCGCCCCGGCGACCGGGTGCCGGCGCTGCTGGACCGGGGCGTCGACGAGGTGCTGACGCCGCTGGCGATCTGGCACGCCGGTGGGGTGTACGTGCCGCTGGACACCGCCGCCCCACCGAACCGGCTGCGCCGGATCCTGACCAACTGCGCCGCCCGGCTGCTGCTCACCCGCACCGAGCATGCCAGCGGGGTGCCGGACGGTCCGTGGCGGACACTCCTGCTCGACACCGGCGACCTGGATTCCGGCGCCGGGCTCGACCCGGAGCCGTCGACCGGCCCGGACGACCTGGCGTACGTGCTGCACACCTCGGGCACGACGGGTGATCCGAAGGGCGTCCAACTGCCGCACCGGGGCTTCGTCACCTACCTGGACTGGATGCGCGACCAGTGGCGCTGCAGGCCCGGTGACCGGGTGCTGCACGGCTGTGCGCCGGTGTTCGACCTGGCTGCGGGTGAGGTGCTGGCGGCGCTCACCTCCGGCGCCACCGTGGTGGTGATCGGCAAGGACCGGCTGCTCTCGCCGGGCGGGCTCGCCGAGGTGCTGGCGGCCGAACGGATCACGCACCTGTTCCTGACCCCGACCACCCTCGGTCTGGTCGAGGACGACACCGACCGGTTCGACACGCTGCGGGAGGTGCTGGTCGGCGGCGAGGTCTGCCCCGCCGACCTGGTGGCCCGGTGGGCCCGCCCCGGCCGGCGTCGGTTCGTCAACCTGTACGGTCCGACCGAGGCCACGGTGGGCTGCCTCGCCCACGACTGCACGGACTGGTCGGCACCCACCCCACCGCCGATCGGCCGGACGATGCCGAACCGCCGCACCTACCTGGTCGACCGCTGGGACAACCCGGTCCCGGTCGGGGTGCCGGGGGAGATCCTGATCGGTGGCGCGGCGCTGAGCACCGGCTATCTCAACGACGACGAGCTGACCGGGCGTCGATTCACCGCGGATCCGTTCGATCCGCAGGGGCGGGTCTACCGCACCGGCGATCGTGGTCACTGGGACGCGGAGGGACGGCTGCACTTCGGCGGCCGGCTGGACGGTCAGGTGAAGTTGCGCGGCCTCCGCGTCGAACTCGACGAGATCGAGGCGCTGCTGAGCCGGCATCCCGGGGTGACCCGAGCCGCGGTGACCGTGGTTCGCGACGGCAACGGCGTGCAGCGGCTCGTCGGGTACGTGGTGGACGCCGCCGAACCGGCCGACGACGCGGCGCTGCGGACGCACCTGACCACCGAACTGCCCGCCCACCTGGTGCCCGGCCGGTTCGTCCGACTGCCCGCGCTGCCCCTGACCACCAGCGGCAAGGTCAACCGGCGGGCGTTGCCGGCACCGCAGGCGGCGGACACCGACGACACCGGCGCGGCCCCCGCCACCGCGGCCGAACGCCAGGTCGCGGAGATCTTCGCCGAGGTGCTGGGGGTGCCGCGGGTGGGTACGGAGGCGTCCTTCTTCGACCTTGGCGGGCACTCGCTCCAGGCGGCGCACGTGCTGGCGCGGATCGCCGGACGGATCGGCACGTCGGTGTCGCTCAAGCAGTTCTACGCCACGCCGACCGTCCGGGCGGTGGCCCGGCTCGTCGACCATGGACCGGTCGTGGACGCGTCGCCCCTGGTCACCCTCAAGGCCACCGGCTCGCGGCCCCGGCTCTACTGCCCGCACGCGGTCTCCGGTTCGCCGTACTGGTACCTGCCGCTGAGCCGGGCGTTGGATCCGGAGCAGCCGGTGGACGGCTTCGAGGCGCCGGGGTTGGAGGGCGGCATCGAGCCGGTCGACGACCTGGTGGCGCTCGCCGGGCGGTACGTCGCCGCGCTGCGCGAGCGGCAGCCGCACGGGCCGTACCTGCTCGCCGGCTGGTCGATGGGCGGATTCCTCTGCTTCGAGATGGCCCGGCAGCTCGCCGCGGCGGGTGCGGCACCGGACCTCGTGGTGATGATCGACTCCAATGAGCCCGGTCCGTTGCCCCTGCCGAGTGAGCGCCAGGTGATGGAGACCTTCGTCGCCGACCTGGCCGGACTCTCCGCCGCACCGGCGCCGGCGCTGAACGGTGCGGTGGTCGAGGCGGTCGACCCGATCGCGGCGCTCACCGACTTCCTCGTCCGGCAGAACCTGATCCCGTCGGACGTGCGGGCCGACTTCGTCGCCAACCGGTACGCGGTGTTCCGCGCCAACATGCGGGCGATCTACGGGTACCAGCCGGCACCGTACGCCGGCCGGACGGTGCTGGTGCAGGCGGAGCGGGAGGTCAGCCGCGCGGCCTGGCGCCGGTGGAGCCCGGCGATGGAGGTGGTGACACTGCCGGGCGACCATTACTCGATGTGGTCTCCCGCGCACCTGCCCGCGCTGGCGTCCCTCATCGACGGCCACGTGGCGCGGGTGCTCGACGCCGGCTGACCTCCGACACGGCGTCATCGGCCGCGTCGCCTTCCCGATGTCCGGGTACGGCGACGCGGCCGATGACGCGGGCGACGCCGCTCTCACCTCGGGGCGGGGCGCGCTCCGGTCGGTGCGGGAGCCTCCTCGCCGGAGTCCGACGCCGGCTCGGCCTCGACCTCCTCGGCGGCTCCGGTGCTCGGTGCCGCCTCGGCCTCGACCCGGGTGGACAGCCGCCAGGTCCGGTAGGCCAGCAGGAAGCCCAGCATCAGCAGACCGGCGTCGACCCAGAGGCTACGGCTCAGTCCGAGAGCGGAGCGGCTCGGGTCGTTCTCGGCGGTCGCCAGGTAGATGCCGCCGACGACGACCACGCTGACCACACTGGCCAGCAGCGTTCCGGTCGAGACCAGGGCCGACAGCGCGGCGGCGTAGCGGGGGCCCACGGCCGCGGCCGTCTGCTCCACCAGCGTGCTGAAACCGGCCGCCATGCCCGCGCCGGCAAGCATCAACAGCACCGACACCACCGGAATGGGCCAGCCGCCGGCCACGACGACCGCCAGTGCGGCCAGGGCCAGGGCGAACACCAGCAGGCCGGCCACCGGCAGCGGACGGTGGAAACGTTTCGGTAGCCGCGTCCAGGTGAGGCTGACGGCCGCGAAACCCACGGGGTATGGAATGAACATCAACCCGGCCTGTAGCGGCGTGTAGCCCAGCCCGTTCTGCACGTGCAGGGTGAGCGGGAACAGCACCCCGGCGAAGGCGAAGTTGAGGATGCAGCAGGCCAGCAGTCCCGACTTGACGCCTCGCGGCCGTAGCGCGTCGATCTCCAGCACGGGCTGTCCGCCCCGGGCGGCCAGCCGCAGCTCGTACAGCACGAAGAGGACGAGCCCGGCCGTGCCGGCGGCGACGCTGGCCAGCGCCCACGCGGGCCAGCCCTGCTCGCGCCCGAAGACCAGCGGTGCGACCACGGCACCCATCGAGGTGGCGAGCAACAGGATGCCGGTGATGTCGGGCTGGAACCGCGAGCCGGGCGTGTGTCCGGGCAGGTAGCGTGGTGCCGCCGCGAGCAGGGCCAGACCGATCGGCACGTTGACCAGGAACGCGGCTCGCCAGCCGCTACCCAGCACGTCGGCGCTGACGATCACGCCACCGGCGATCTGGCCGGCGGCCACTCCGAGCGCCAGGACCATCGAGTAGAGCCCGATGGCGCGGGCCCGGGCCGACCCGGTGAAGACGAGCTGGATCACCGAGAGCACCTGCGGCACCATCATGGCTCCGAAGGCCCCTTGCAACAGGCGGGCGGCCACCAGTGTGCCCGCGGTCGGGGCGATCCCGCAGATGAGGGAGCTGGCGGTGAAGCCGGCCAGCCCGATCATGAACAGCCGCCGGTGCCCCACGTCACCGCCGAGGCGCGCGCCGGTGACGACGAGCACCGCGAACACGAGCGTGTACCCGGACAGGATCAGTTGCAGAACGGCGCCGGATGTCTGCAGGTCATCCTTGATGGTCTTGGTGGCCACGGCGACGATGGAGTTGTCCATCGTCGCCATGATCTGTGCCACCAAGAGGATGAGCAGCACCAGCCGGGCGCCCCGTGGTCGACCTTCGTCCTCAGTGGCCATCGATGCTCCTCGTTCGTCTTTGGTTGTCACGCCCGCCGCCGTGGTAGAGGCTCCCGTGCCGACAGTGGTTGCGCAACTACATGCGGGTGGGTGTCGCGGCGGTGCGGGCGTCCTTCGGATCGTCGTCGTCGGACGCCGCCGGCCGGGTCGCCGTCGCGTCGAGGCCGGGCGACAGGCGCGGTGCCGCGTCGGTGGGTGGCGGGGCGCCCGTCCGGTCCACCGGTACGGTGCCGCCCCCGCGACGCGCGAGTGGCCCGACGGAGGCGCCCAGCTCCGGCCCGAACACCAGCAGCAGTACGGTGGCGACCAGGCACAGCACACCCAGCGCGATGGCTGGCAGCACGAGCCCGCCACCGAGGGAGAGCACCAGCAGCATGGTGGATGGTCCGAGGATGCCGCCGACCTTGGTGGCCGCACCGGCGAAGCCGGAGCCGGTGGCCCGCATCGCGGTCGGGTAGATCTCGGCGCTGTACGGCAGCAGCATCGCGTTGACCGCGGACAGCGACAGCACCAGCAGGCCGATGGAGGCCAGCAGCAGCAGCGTCCCGCCGCTGGTGGTGGTCCAGACGGCCACTCCGCCGAGCCCGATCGCGGTGATCGCGATGAACAGCGCCAGCGCGCGGCGCCCGCTCCAGGCCGCGTAGAGCAGCACGACGAGAGCCAGGGCCGGGGTGGAGTAGAGAGCCGAGTCGGCCAGCAGCCCGCTCGCGACACCACCGGCCAGGCCCGCCTCGCGCAGTTGCGCGGGCAGCATGACCAGGAAGCCGAAGTTCACCAGGCCCCAGACGACACCGACCACACCGATCACCGATGTCACGACGGGATACGCCCGGAGCATCGCCCCGACGCCGGGGCGTGTCGCGGCGGTGCCGGTGGCCGGTGAGGTGGCACCGTTGGCCGGTGGGGTGGTGCCCAGATGGGAACCGTAGCGGCGGAGCACCGCCTCCGCCTCGGTGCGCCGCCCGGCGCGCAGCAGGTACAGCGGCGATTCGGGGATCAACGGCGCCATCAGCAACAGCAGCAGACCGGAGGGCAGCCCGATCAGCCAGAGAGCGCGCCAGGTCAGCGCCGGCTCGAGGTGGCGTGCCGCCTCGCTGGCCGCCAGGTAACCGCCCAGACCACCGATGCCACCGACGGTCACCGCGACCCAGCCACGGTGCCGGCGTGGGGTCAACTCGGCGATCAGCGTGAACACCAGGGGCAGCAGGCCCCCGGCGGAGGTGCCCATCGTGAAGCACATGACGAGGTTCCACTCGAAGGTGGGCATGGCGCCGCACGCCGAGGTCGCGATGAACAGCAGGGTGGCCAGGAGCAGGGCGGTCCGCCGACCGTACCGGTCGCCGAGCAGGCCCCAGACCACCGAACCGACCGCGGTGCCGGTGAGGGCCACCAGCGGCAGGATCGAGATCGATTCGAGCGACATGCCGTACTCGTCGCTCATGCCGGGCATGACGAAGCCGAGGGTGAGTGGCTTCATGATGTCGACCACCAGGGCGATGGTCAGCACCGCGCAGGTGATCAAGTAGGCCGGTCGCAGCCGACCATGCTCGATCGACTCCACGGTGACGCTCTCGGAATCCGGGCGCTGGACCCCCGCGAACAACGCCCGCCCGGCCACCAGCAGGCCGACGAGGAGCATTAGCATGCCGAGGATCATGGTGGGCGTCCACATGTCCATCGGCTCGCCGGGGGCCATACCCTCCATGCCGGGCATATCCTTCATGCCGGGCATGTCTTCCATGCCGGGCTCCGCCGGCCCCATCCGGGCATGGTCGATCATCATCTTGACGTCGGGCAGCTGGCACAGGACGCCGGCCGTCACCAGCGCCACACCGAGCAGGAACCCGAGCGTTCCGCGGCGTTTCGCGGGTCTGACGTCGACATTGCGGGATTCGGGCATGGATTACCGACCTCCGAGCTGTCCCGAGACGAGAAGAACGTCGGTGAATTGGCGACCACCGAAATCTACATAGGTGTTTCGCGGGTGACAACCGTCAATTATATGACTCATATCGGTAAGTGGTTCTGAATTGCTGCCTCCGGGGTGGCTCACCCTGTTTACGACCAGTTTGATGGGCTCTGATCGGTCAGTCAGCCGGCGTTCGTTGCACGACTGCATCGATCGATGCTAGGCTCACCCTAGGTGATCAAGTGACCCGCCGAGCGCTATCTGCGCGATGGTGGGCGTCCTCGCTTCTTAGCTGCTCAGCGCCCTTTTTCAGGCCACAGTTCAAGAATCGCGCGCACCGCGCCGGTGTCGCGTCCGCCGGCGGTACCGTTCCCGCAGGAAGCCTCGGACGGTGCGTCCGGCGACCGTCTCCGCAATTAATCGAGCAATTTGATCGTGAATTGCAGTCAACCTTCCCGTAACGTGCCACGGTCCATATAAATGCTAGAGTCGGGCATGGTGACCGCTGGCCACCATCGTTCGGTCGACGCCGACCTCGTGGAGATCAGGCGTGAGCTGCACCGTTTCCCGGAAATCGGTCTCCAGCTGCCCCGTACACAATCGACGGTGCTCTCCGTAGGCACGACCTGCACACCGCCGCGCTGATCGGAGCCGCCCGCCGCCCGGCCGCCGCCCGTGACCACCTCGCCGGCGACGTGGTGTCATGTTCCAGCCGGCGGAGGAGGGGCACGACGGCGCGGGCGCTGGAGCGCGTTCCCGGGGCGATGGTGCTGCTCGGCGCGGGCCTGGCACACCCTCTCCGTCGTGTCGTAGCCGGCGGCGACCGTTCGGCGAAGGCCCGGCCGACCCGGAACCGTCGGCCATTGTCGATGTTGTCAGCTGCGTCCCATCTGAACGGGTCAGCCCGATCCGGCCGTGTTGTGCCAGCATGGAGGACATGACCATCCAGTCCGAACCCATGGCGATCGACGGCGAGGTACGTGGCGAGCCGGCTGACGAGTTCGTCGGTGCCCTCGTCTCGCTGAGCCGGGTGATGGTGGCCGTCGCCATGCGGACGCTGGCGCGTATCGACGCCGATGTCACGCTGCAACAGTTCCGCACGCTCGTGGTGCTGGTGCCGGGGCCGCAGCGGATGATCGACCTGGCGAAGCTGCTCGGCGTGCAGTCATCCACTGCCACCCGGATGTGCGACCGGCTGGCTCGCAAGGGGTTGGTGGCACGCCACGAGCGGGAGGCGGACCGTCGGGCCGCCTGGGTCGGGCTGACCGTCGCGGGGAAGGAACTGGTCGGCCTGGGTATGCGAGCCCGGCAGCACGAGTTGGAGCGGATGCTGGCCGACCTGCGACCCGGCGACACCGACACCGGCGCGCTGGTGTCGGTGCTGCGCGTGGTCGGTGAACTCACCGACGAGGCCTGGTGGCAGCAGTGGGCGGAATCGGTGGTGGAAGGGCCGACCGAGGTCAGACGGTGACGCGGCTTGTCCGACGGCGGCGGGCCGTGGGCCTCGACGGCACGTCGGCGGCGGGCCGCGGAACGTCGACCGGCGTGACGTCGACCGACGAGATGCCGGCCGGTACGGCGTTCTGCGACGCTGCGGTCCGCAGCTGATCGAGAGCGGCGTCGAGGCTGTCGAAGATCGGAAAAACCCCGTCGAGCTTCATCGTGTGCAGCACGGTACGGATGAACCTCGACGGTGCGGCAAGACACAGCCGCCCGCCCTGCTCGCGTACGTCCCGGTGCGCCCGGACGAGCATGCCCAGCCCGAGTGAGTCGATCACCTGCACGTGGGTCAGATCCACCACCACCGTCCCGGCCACGTCGAACGCCCCACGCAGCGCGGCCCGCAGCGCGTCGCCGGCGTCCGGGTCGAGGTCGCTGTCGGCGGGTGCCGCCGCCACCTCGGCGACGCCGCCCGACCCGCCACGGTCGCCGTCACCGGGTGGGGCGCCCGGCGGCAGCGCACTGCACCGGGGGCAGCGGTGCGGACCGGTGGCGAACGGTGAACCGCTCCAGCCGTGGTCGGAGACCAGCGTCCAGACAACCTCGGCGTCGGGCAGCACGCAGGCGGTGCCGGTGGTGGTCTCACCACAGACGTCGCAGATCAGGGTCATCAGGTTGTCGTCCGGTACGACGGTCATCCTGCTTCCTCTCCGGTGCCGCGGCCGGTGGGCCGGGGTACGGGACTCGGGGCGGCGGCGGAGCACCGACGCCGTGCGGACTCCCTAGCGGGAGTCGGAGCGTTCCTTGCCGGTGGTGGCGACCACGACCACCACCGCTATCGCGGCGAGCCCGGCCTGCACGACCAGGCCCAGCAGGCTGAACCCCTGCACGCCGGCGAGCCAGGCGGTGATGGCACCGAGCAGCGCGGCAACGGCACCGATGGTCATGGTGAGCCACAGCGGCACGGCCGGTCGGCCGGGCAGGACGAGTCGGCCGAGCGCGCCGACGGCAAGGCCGACGGCGAGAGCCGTGACGATCCCGGCGCTGGTCATGCTGCTCCTCGTACTCACGATCTGATGCGGTCGGCTGCGGTGTGTCAGGTGCGCACGGTGACCGCGGCGCGGCCGTACGCGGCAGCGCGCGGCTGCGGCGCCTCGCCGCCCGGCGAGGCACCCGGTGCGGCGGAAACCGACGTGGCTCCCGCCTCCGTCAGCGGGGCCGCAGCGGCGGCGGCGTCGGTGTGCACCGGCAGGATCTGGTCCAGCCGGGCGGTCTGCAGGATGCGGGTGATGCGCGGGTTCGGATTGCGTACCGCCAGCACACCTCCGGCGCGGACCATCCGGCGGTGCACGTCGAGGAGCAGACCGATGGCGGCGGCGTCGATGTGCCGGCAGCCGGCCAGATCGATCACGACCTGCTGGGGACGCAGGGCCAGCAGCTGATCGAGGACCGCGCCGGTCTCCGGCAGGCAGCTCAGATCGAACTCGGTGATGGACACCTCCACCAGCGGCACCGAGCACTCGGGGCGTCGTGGTGCGGTCACGGCCAAGGCCCCCTCTCCTGCGGTCTCCGAGTGGCTCTCACCCTGCCCAGCGGGGTTGGCGGGCACCGCGCGGACGGATGACAGTTGCGTGACAAAACACCCTGTTGCCGATCGCGGTTGGCCCGGCGGTCAGGGCTTGGGGATGATTCCGGTATGACAGCGGTACTGGTGATCGAGGACGACGACCGGATCCGGTTGGCGTTGCTGCTCGCTCTGGAGGACGAGGGCTACGAGGCCCGGGGAGCGGCCACCGCCGAGGAGGGGCTGCGCACGCAGCGCCGGGATCCCGCCGACTACGTCCTGGTCGACCTGATGCTGCCCGGCATCGACGGCTTCGAGGGCATCCGCCAGCTGCGCCGGGACGACGACGTGCCGATCGTCGTGGTCAGTGCCCGCGACGACACCCACGACATCGTCGCCGCCCTGGAGGCCGGTGCCGACGACTACGTGGTCAAGCCGGTGGCGATCAAGGAACTGACCGCTCGGCTGCGCGCCCTGCGCCGACGCGGCCGCACGGTGACCGCGCCGGACGGCCCGGAGCCGGTGCCGGTGCTCGCCTTCGGTGAGTTGGAGGTGAGCCCCGAGGCGGGGGAGGTACGCCGGTCCGGCGAGCCGGTCGCGGTCACCCGTACCGAGTTCCGGCTGCTGTGCGAGCTGGCCGAACACGCCGGCCGGGTGCTCTCGCGCCAGCAGCTGCTCAGCCGGGTCTGGGGTTACGACAGCGGCGACGAACGGCTGGTCGACGTGCACGTCGGTCGGCTGCGCCAGAAGATCGAGGCCGATCCGGCCAACCCCCGGCACCTGGTGACGTTGCGCGGCCTGGGTTACAAACTGCAACGATGAGACGTCTCGGACTACGTGCCCGGGTCACCGCCGCGTTCGCGATCGGCGCGCTGCTGCTGTCCGCCTCGATGGCCCTGGTGTCGTACGAGCTGACCCGCCGCACCCTGCTCGACGAGCGGGAGCGCACCCTGCTGCGGGCGGCGTACTACGACGCGGCGGTGGTCCGCGCCGGCCTGAACACCGAGAACCCGGACGTCGCGGAGGCGCTGCGGGCGTTGGACACCGGCACCGGCCGACGACCCCTGGTGCTGCTCGACGGCGAGTGGTACGCCCGCAGCGCCGACAACGGGCTCACCACCATCGTTCCGGCCCGGCTTCAGGGCCTGGTCTCGGCGGGGGAGCCGGCGGTGCAGCGGGTCCGCGTCAACGACAATCCGGTGCTGCTGGTCGGCGTGCCGCTGTCCGAGTCGACCGCCTTCTACGAGATCGCCTCACTGCGGGAACTGGAGCAGACCTTCCAGGTTCTGGCGCTGGCGCTCACCGCGGTGGCGATCGTGGTCGCCGGGTCGGGGGCGGCCCTCGGCTGGTACGCCACCCGGCACGGATTGCGCCCGCTGACCGCCGTCGCCGACGCGGCCGAGCGGATCGCGGCCGGTGACTTCACCACGCGGCTCGCCCCGGACACCGACCCGGACCTGACCCGCCTCTCCACCTCCTTCAACCGGATGGTCGACGAGTTGGCCGGGCGGATCGACCGGGACCGGCGCTTCGCCGCCGACGTCAGCCACGAGCTGCGCTCGCCGTTGCAGACCCTCGCCGCGGCGGCGAGTGTGCTGTCCCGCCGTCGGGAGGGCCAGGACGAGCGGACCGCCACCGCGGCCCGGCTCGTCGCCGACGAGATCGACCGTTTCCAGCAACTGGTCAACGACCTGCTGGACCTGGCCCGTGGTGACCAGCCGGTGCACCGGGAGCCGGTCGACCTGCCCGAGTTGGCCCGCCAGGCGTGCCGCGACCGGGACCTGCCGGAGTCGATGGTGCAGCTGGCGGCGGGGACGCCGCCCAGTTGGCGGGTGGACCGCCGCCGGGTCACCCAGGTGTTGACCAACCTGCTGGACAACGCCGAGCGGTACGGCGCGGGGCCGGTCGGGGTGCGGCTGTCCCACGCCGCGGACATGGGCGTGATCGAGGTCGACGACGAGGGCCCGGGAGTGCCGATGGAGGACCGCAAGGTGATCTTCGATCGCTTCGTCCGGGGTCGCGCGGCCAACTACCGCGGCGGCGGCGACGGCACCGGCCTGGGGCTGGCCCTGGTGGCCCAACACGCCGCCGCGCACGGCGGAGACGCCTCGGTCAGCGACCGCCCCGAGGGCGGCGCGCGGTTCCGCATCACCCTGCCCGGGAGCATCTCATGACCCCTTCCGCCGCCGTCAGGTTCGGGCGTACCGTCCGAGCGGCGCGCACCGTCCGGGTCGGGCGTACCGTCCGCGCCGGTCGGATGGCCGGGGTTGCGGTGGGCGCCGCCGTGTTCGCCCTGCTCGGAGCCTGTGGGGTGCCCGCCGAGGACCGACCCCGGGCGGTCACCCCGCCACCCGTCCCCTTCCCGTCCACCGCCACGGCGGCACCGACGGCGGCGGAGACCGGCGCGGTCACCGAGGTGCTCTACTTCTCCCGGGACGAACGCCTGGTGCCGGTGATCCGTCGCGCCGACCAGGTGCCCGCGCTCGACGCGCAGTTGCGGGGCCTGCTGGCCGGGCCGACCCCCGCCGAGCGCGACGACGGGCTGACCAGTGCCCTGCCGGGCGCCTTCACCAGCGCGGTGGTCGAGCTCGTCGACGGGCTGGCCCGGGTCACCGTCCGGCTGACCGCCGTGGACACCGGCCGCAGCGACGGTCGGCTGGCGTACGGTCAGATCGTCTGCACGCTCAGCGCCCGCACCGACGTCACGGCGGTGCTGTTCCTGGAGGGTGACACGCCGCTGAGCGTCCCCCGGGCGGACGGCTCACTGTCGTCCGGGCCGCTCACCGCGGCCGACTACGCAGTGCTGATCAACCCGCGTTGACGGTCCGGATGACGGAAGCCCTTCGGTTGCACGACGGTTGCGTGACAAAGGTCGCGGAGGTCCGGTGCGGCGTTTGCCGGCCCTGCGGGGCAGGGCACCTCGTCGTCGCTCAACTCTGACGTCGAAGGGACGGCTCTCGTGGAAATCAGTGGCTTCTTCACCGCCATCCTCATCGGTCTGGTCATCGGTGCCCTCGGCCGGCTCGTCGTGCCGGGCCGCCAGCGCATTCCGATCCTGCTGACCATCCTGATCGGTATCGTCGCCGCGATCCTCGGCACGCTGCTCGCCGGTGTGCTCGGCGTCGACGAGACCGCCGGCATCGACTGGATCGAGCTGTTCATCCAGATCGCCTTCGCCGCCGTCGGCGTCTCGTTGGTCGCCGGCACCTACGGCCGTCGACGCTGACCCGGTCCCGGACGCCGGCCCGCCCCGAATCCCGGGGCGGGCCGGCGTCGTGCCGGGCACCGACCGGTGACACGCGCGGTGCCGATGCCCACGGACCGGACCACCCGGCGCACGCGTAGCGCGACGACTCGTATCCTTTCCGCGAACCGTCGTGTTGACGATCGGAAAGGGACTTGGTGTGAACGACCGGGCCGAGACGTTGGAGTTCCAGGCCGAAGCGCGTCAGCTGCTCCGGCTGATGGTCCACTCGATCTACTCGAACAAGGATGTCTTCCTCCGCGAGTTGATCTCGAATGCCAGCGACGCGCTGGACAAGCTGCGCCTGGCGTCGATGGTCGACAAGGACCTCGCCGTCGACACCGGCGACCTGCACATCGCGATTGAGGTCGACCGGGACGGCCGCAGCCTCACCGTGCGGGACAACGGCATCGGCATGAGCCGCGACGAGGTCGTCTCCGTCATCGGCACGATCGCCAAGTCCGGCACCGCGGAGCTGCTGCGGCAGCTGCGTGAGGCCAAGGACGCGGGTGCCTCGCAGGAGCTGATCGGTCAGTTCGGCGTCGGCTTCTACGCCGCGTTCATGGTCGCCGAACGGGTCGAGCTGGTCACCCGGCGGGCCGGTGAGCGCGGCGGTACGCGCTGGGAGTCCACCGGCGAGGGCACCTACACCATCGAGACGCTCGACGACGCTCCCCAGGGCACGGCGGTGACCCTGCACCTCAAGCCCGCCGACGCCGAGGACAACCTGCACGACTACACCGCCGAGTGGACGATCCGGGAGATCGTCAAACGCTACTCCGACTTCATCGCCCACCCGATCCGGATGACCGTCGAGCGTCCGGGCGCGGACGACGCCCCCACCACCATCGAGACGGTCACGCTGAACTCGATGAAGGCGCTGTGGGCCCGCCCGCGCGGCGAGGTCGAGCCGGCCGAGTACCACGAGTTCTACAAGCACGTCAGCCACGACTGGGCGGACCCGCTGGAAACCATCCACATGCGGGGGGAGGGGACCTTCGAGTACGAGGCGCTGCTGTTCATCCCCTCCCACGCGCCGCTGGACCTGTTCTCCCCTCAGGGGCGCCGCGGGGTGCAGCTCTACGTCAAGCGCGTGTTCATCATGGACGACTGCGACGCGTTGATGCCCAACTACCTGCGGTTCGTCAAGGGTGTGGTGGACGCCCACGACCTTTCGCTGAACATCTCCCGGGAGATCCTCCAGCAGGACCGGCAGATCCGCGCCGTACGCCGCCGCCTGGTCAAGAAGATCCTCGCCACGGTCAAGGAACTCAAGACCGACCAGCCGGAGCGCTACCGCACCTTCTGGTCCGAGTTCGGGCCGGCGGTGAAGGAGGGCCTGCTGGCGGACACCGACAACCAGGAAACCCTGCTGGAGATCCTGTCGGTGGCCTCCACCCACGACCCGGCCGAGCAGACCGACCTGGCCGGCTACGTCGAACGCATGCGCGAGGGTCAGCACGACATCTACTACGCCACCGGCGAGAACCGGGCCACCATCGAGAACTCCCCGCACATGGAGGCGTTCCGCGCCAAGGGCTACGAGGTGCTGCTGCTCACCGACCCGGTCGACGAGGTCTGGGTCGAGCGGGTGGGCAGCTACGCGGGCAAGACACTGCGCTCGGTCGCCAAGGGGCAGGTCGACCTGGACACCGAGCAGGAGCGTACCGAGGCCGAAGCCGAACGTGAGCGGCAGCGCACCGAGTACGCCGACCTGCTCGGCTGGATGAGCACCGTGCTGGCGGACAACGTCAAGGAGGTCCGGCTGTCGTCGCGGCTGACCACCTCACCCGCCTGCGTGGTGGGCGACGCGCATGACATCACGCCCACCTTGGAGAAGATGTACCGGGCGATGGGGCAGGAGGTGCCGAAGGTCAAGCGCATCCTGGAGATCAACCCGACCCACCCGCTCGTCACCGGCCTGCGCAAGGCACACGAGCAGGGCGCCACCGGCGACTCCCTGGCGGAGACCGCCGAGCTGCTCTACGGCACCGCGCTGCTCGCCGAGGGTGGTGACCTGGCCGACCCGTCGCGGTTCGCCCGGATCCTCGCCGACCGCCTCGCCCGCACCCTGTAGCCGGACCGCCGTCGGAGTCGCGCCCGCTGCCGGGATCGAGTGGCACCAACTCGATCCCGGCAGCGGGCATGACCGTGGCGGTGGGCGTCAGGAACGTGTCAGGGGCTGCGGCTCGTCCGAGAGGGGGGACGATGTCGGTTCCAGTGTCGTCGGGGCGGCAGGTCAGCGGGTGAGGCCGGCGAGGGTGGTCAGCCGCGCCACGCCGGCCGGTGCGGGTCGACCGCGGGCGATCTCGGCCAGCAGCGTACGTGCCGACGACCGCGACCGGACCTCGGCCGGTGCCACCGCGTCGGCGGCGACCAGCATCCGGCCGGCACCGAGCAGGTCACCGGCGAGCAGGTACGCCCGTGCGGCGTCCACCAGGTAGGCGCCCCGGTACTCGGCCGGCAGCCGTCGCCACCCGTCGCGCCGGATCACCATCTCGTGCCGGCACACCGCCTCGGCCGCGTCGCCCCGTTCGACCGTCACGAGCACCCGCGCCAACTCCACGACGACCGGCCCGAAACACGTGCGCTGCCAGTCCTCCCCGGGGATTCTGCTCGCCGTTCTGGCCGACGCCGGCACGATCGCGAGCGCCGGCTGCGAGGCCGGCGGCCCGGTCGAGCAACTGCCCGGCCTGGCGGACCTCGCCGCAGGTGGCGGCGGCGAAGGCGGCCTGGAGCAGCAGCGTCCCACCCACCGCAGATGCACCCGGTGTCGGCTCCGGCGCGTCTCCCGCCGTCCCGGCCAGCGCCGGCACCAGCCGTACGGCGGCGTCGAAGGTCGCAGTCAACGCGAGCCGTTCCCGACCCGCGGCGCGCAACGCCTGCCCGACCGCGACGGCCGCCGTGCCGGCCAGGAGCGCGTCACCACCCGCCACCGTCGCCGCCCGGTCGGCGGCCAGCCAGGCGAGATCCGGTTCGCCCAGCTTCACCAGCACCGACGAGGCGATCCGGTACACCTGCACCAGCAGTTCGGCGTCGTCGCGAGGGATGCCCCGGGCGGCGTCCAGCAGCCCCGGCAGTAGCCGGACCACCTGCGGATACCGCGCATGCTGATAGCTCAGCCAGGCGTGCCCGACCTGCCGGCGCACCTCGACCGCCGGCACCTGGCACCCCACCTGGGGAAACCCTCCGTAGCGGGCCAGCGCGGTCCGCACCCCGTCGAGCCCGTCCACCGGCACTGCGCCGACCAACATCGCCGGCCGTTCGCCGAGCAACACCGCCGGCTCGACCCGCAGCACGTCGGCGATCTGCCGGATCAGCGAGAACTTGTCCAGGGCGCGGGCACCCCGTTCCACCTTGTCCACCCAGCTCTTCGACTTGCCCAACCGGTCGGCGAGCGCCTGCTGGGTCATCCGCCGCCGGGCCCGCCACTGCGCCACCCGCCGCCCGATCGGCACCTCGCCCCTACCGGTCACGCCGCCACCGCCGATCCGGCACCGCCCGCGTGATGTCTTCCACGGGAATTCGCTCCGCCTCGGCCTGCTCCAGCAGCCGCCGCCGCGCGGCGTCCCGCTCAGCGGTCCCGATCTGCTCGCCCCGGCTCCCCGCCGTGCCGTCGTCCTGCGCGTTCATTCCACCTCCACCGATCTCTGCCGCGAGACCTCGGTCAAGAGGGGCTGACCACTGAACCCTTCGCCCGGACGGCCTGGCGCGCAGCGCCTCCGACCGTGCGGTCCGTCGGACCGCGTGAGGAGGGTGAGAAGGGTTTGTCTCTCTGGCCGAAGAGGACGGCTGCCCTCTCCGAACCGGACAGTAGGGCGAGTTGGTGACTGCGTAATTACTCGCAGTTATGTGGCGAGCCTGATGCCCATTCGACCCGCGAGCAGCCGAAGATCATCTGGGACGGCCCGACGCCTGGCCCGCTGGGCGAGGGACACCACCGCGTCGCGAGCGAGGGGATTCAGCGCGAACGGGACGGGTGCGGCTCGCTCGGCCTGCACGAATGCACCCAGCGCTTCCGCGTCTCGACGGCCGGTATCCGCCAGAGCGCGGCCGAGGTCGAGCCAGTAGGACAACTGCCGGATCGTCGCCGCGAGCACCTGCGGTCGGACCGTGCGGGACAGCTCGATCACCCGGCCCATCTCGCCCTGCTCCGCCGCAATGGACATCTGCCACAGCCCGACGTTGGTCGGCCCGAAGCCGCAGCCATTGAAGCCACCCCCGTCGACAGGATCGCCGAGACTGGCCGCCTCCCGGTTCGCCTCGGCAAGATGGTCGCGAGCAACGTCCAGGCGACCGTCCACGGTCGAGGTCAACGCAGCCGAGAGGTGCAGTTGGCCGAGCATCTGACGCACCCGCACATCGCCGGCGTCGGCCTGCAACTCGGCAAGTGAGCGGTCGGCGGCCTTGGCCGCGAGTGCCGCCGACTCGATCGGCAGGCTCTGCACGTAGGCGAAACGCGCCGCCGCTATCCAGGCAGGATCCTCGACGCTCCCGGCCGCCGACACCGCAACCCGGGCTGCATTGAGCGCCAGGTGCCGGTATCCGAGATGCCGAAGACATGTCGACGCCTGGTAGGCAGCCTGTGCCAGTGTCGGACCGCCCACGGCGGCGGCCTCCACCAGCAGGTTGGGAAGCATCCGGGCCATGGCCGGGTAGTTGCAGGTCATGCGGAGCCGGTCGCTTCGTTCGATGTCGCCGGCCAGCTGTTCGCGGGCACGAGTCGAGGGCCGCCGCTCGCCGTCCTCGATCTCGATCAGCGCCGACCAGATCGCCGGCACGCACTCCGCCGCCCTCTCCCGGGCGGGGTCGCCGGTCTCGGTGCCCTGGCCGAGCAGGTCGGCCACGGTGACCTGGAGAGCGGCAGCGAAAGCAACGAGGGTGGAGCGCCGGTCGATGGTCTTCCGCCCCGACTCGATCTGTGAGACGTACGACTGGCTGACTCCGGCGAGCCCGGCGAGGACGGCCTGGGACATACCGCCCCGACGCATCCGCCAGTAGCGGATCCTCGCACCCACGGTGTCGGCACTTTTCACCATGCTTACCGCCTACCTCCCGAGTAGCCTGCTCGGTCAACGCCACAAGCCACAAGTTGGACGGTACCCGCTTCGGTACCGTCGAGACCCATTCCCGAACTGGCCGTTTCGCACAAACGGTTCAGCTCGGCAGGGCCCACACACCCTGCACAGGCCACCTCCCCGGCCGTGCACGGATCTCCTCGATCCGGGTGGCAACCCGGCTCTAGGTAACCCAGCCTGAGCGGAGGAAGGGAGCCACTGCGTCCGCAGCCGCCGACCGAGCCGAACCAACTAAACGAAGCCGCCAGATACCACCACCGGCCGATTCTGATTCACGGTGGCCGCTCACCTGAGTGCCTGCCACTGTTCTAATCTGAGTCGCCCTCGACGTATGACACGCTCTCGCGTTTCCGGATGCGAGGTTCTGCCCCAGAGTGAGCGTCGGGGTGCTGGCGAACGTGGTGGGCGTCGGGAGTAGACGGGGCGCGGACATGAATGGCGGCACGTTGCTAGATCAGCTGGATCAGTGGGCGCGGCGAGGGTGGGGCCGGTTTCTGCTGCTGGTGGTAGCGCTGGTGGTCGTGGGGACGGTCGTCGTCGTGTTCCTGACCGTCGCGCTTGCCGCGTCCGGTGTATTGGCCGAAGACTCGCGATTCTGGCGCGGTGACGGGCCGGACTGGGCATGGCCCGTCGGCGTCGTCTTCTACCTCGCCGGCCTGGCCTGCTTGGGGGGCGGCTTCTGGTGGCTCGTGCGCAACGGTTACTACAAACGCCACGCCCGCACCCGGCTATGGGCAACGAGTTGGTCTCGTGGCCGGCACCTGGTCCGGCAGGTACGCGGCACCGCCGCACGCCGGGACGAGGATCGGCAGTTGCTGCCCTTGGTTGCGAAACATCTGATCGACCAGCCGAAGTTCATGCCGCCGCTCTGCGGCGTGGCGCTGCTTCAGGTCGGGCAGATGTTCATCCGGTGGGCACCGGGCTTCGTCCTCATCGCCGCGCTCTTCGTCGGGGCGCTCACTGTCGGGGCCCTTCGGTCCCTTCAAAGCGCGCGCCGGGCGAGAGCGTTCCTCACCGAACACGCAAACGGCGAGACCTCACGCGCCGACCGCTGACGGCGGCACCTCGGCCATTCGGCGGCGCGCGGTTCACACCAGCACACCACTGCCTGTCCTCAGTCTCGTCGGGTCGGTCGGCCGGTGAATGTGACTCTACGCCCGACCCTCTCCGGACCACATCCACTAGGCGTGAAATCGCGGGCCGACGGGTACCACTGGCCGGCATGAGTGCGAGTGTGCTTGTGGATCCGGACCGGCCGGCCCCCGTCGTGGCGGTGGGCACCGTCGCGGTCGTGGCCCACCGGAAGAAGACCCTCGGTGGGGGCCTGGACGAGCTGCGGGCCGCCCTCGTCGGCGCGGGCGTCGAGCACCTGCTCTGGTACGAGGTGCCCAAGAGTCGCAAGGCGCCGAAGAAGGTCCGCAAGGCGCTCGACAAGGGTGCCGAGCTGGTCTTCGTCTGGGGCGGCGACGGGATGGTCCAGCGCTGCTCCGACACCCTCGCCGGATCCCGGGTCCCGATGGCGATCCTGCCGGCGGGCACCGCCAACCTTTTCGCCACCAACCTGGGCATTCCCGAGGACCTGCGGGAGGCGGTGCGGATCGGTCTGCACGGGCAGCGTCGCCGCCTCGACCTGGGCAAGCTCAACGGCGAGCACTTCGCGGTGATGGCCGGTGCCGGCTTCGATGGTGACCTCATCCGCGAGGCGGACCGGGAGATGAAGGGACGCCTCGGCCGGCTCGCCTACGTGTGGACCGGGCTGCGCCACGTGCGCGGCGAGCTGACCCGGACCCGGATCACCGTCGACGGTGCCCTCTGGTTCGACGGTGAGGCAAGTTGCGTGCTGTTCGGCAACGTCGGCACCATCACCGGCGGGATTCCGGCCTTCGACGACGCCCGCCCCGACAGCGGCGCGCTGGAGATCGGGGTCTCCACCGCCAGCGGCGCCGTCGACTGGGCGCGCACCCTCGGCAAGATGGCCACCGGCCGTTCCGAGGACTCGAAGTTCGTGCGGATCACCCGGGGGCGCAAGGTCAAGGTCCGCTTCGCCGAGCCGAAGACGTACGAGTTGGACGGCGGTGCCCGCAGCTCGGCACGGAAGCTGAAGGTACGGGCCGTGCCCGCCGCCCTGACCGTCTGCTGCCCCGACCGGTACGCCGAGGAAGCGTCCGCATCGCGGTGAGAGGCGTGACGCTGGAGGCGGCGGCTACCGCCACCACTACGGATGACCGGTCGCCAGCGGACCGGTGGGCCGCTGGCATCGGCTGCGAACGCGGCGTCCGATCTCCGCCGGACAGTTGACCCTCGGTCGACCAGGCTTTGCGTCATGAACGACGCACTTGACGGCAAGGTGGCTCTGGTCACCGGCGGTAGTCGTGGAATCGGCGCGGCGGTGGCGTTGCGCCTGGCCGAGGAGGGCGCCGACGTGGCGCTGACGTTTCAGCGGAATCAGCAACGCGCCGACGACATGGTCGATCAGATCAAGACCGCGGGACGGCGGGCTGTCGCCGTGCGGGCGGACAGCGCCGACCCGGCGGCCGTGGTCGGCGCGGTGGACCGGGTAGCCGACGAATGGGGTCGGTTGGACATCCTGGTCAACAACGCCGGCGCGTTCCTGCTCGGCCCGCTGGAGCACCTGAGCATGGACGAGTTCGAACAGACCGTCGCGGTCAACGTCCGGGCGCCGTTCGTCGCCTCCCAGGCTGCGGTGCGCCACATGTCGGCCGGTGGGCGGATCATCAACATCGGTAGCAACGTGGCCGAGCGGGCAGTCTTTCCGGGCTTCTCGTTGTACGCGATGAGCAAGACCGCCCTGATCGGACTGACCAAGGCACTTGGACGCGAACTCGGTGGCCGGGCGATCACCGTCAATCTGGTGAACCCAGGGGCCACGGACACCGAATTGAACCCGGCCGACGGCCCCAACGCCGAGACGATCAACGGCTTCACCGCCCTCGGCCACTACGCGGACCCCGCTGACGTGGCTGCCACGGTGGCGTTCCTCGCCAGCACGGACGGGCGCTACATCACCGGGGCGACGATCAACGTCGACGGCGGCTTCACCATCTGATCCCCGGCTCACCACCGTCGTCCGCTTGACCTCAAGCTAGGTTGAGGTCCGAGGATCGCGCCATGAGTGGAATCGAGAATTCGGCAGCCAGGGTCGCGGTCATCGGCACCGGAGCGATCGGTAGCGCGGTGGCATATCGCCTACTGCGAAGCGGGCACGATGTCACGGTGTGGAACCGTACCGAAAGTCGGGCAACCGACCTGGTGGCCGCCGGGGCACTACCAGCGCGGTCCATTCGGGAGGCAGTGGCAGCAAGTTCCCTCGTGTTCCTGACCCTCAAGGACTTCGCAGCGGTTGAGCAGTGCCTTGCCCAGATCGACATGGACCTGTCCGGGCGTACGGTTGTCGGGATGTACACGGGGACCGCCAGTGAGGCGCGGGTAGCGGCCCGGCGGGTCACCAGCGCAGGCGCACATTACCTCGACGCGGGGATCCAAGCCTCGCCCGAGATGATCGGCACGGATACCGCGACCATCCTGTACAGCGGATCTTCGTACGCCTTCGAGCAGCACCGGACGATCCTCGGTCTGCTGAGCACGCCACGCCTTGTCGGTGAAGCGCCGGAAGCTGCTGCGGTGTGGGACCTCGCCCTGTTCGGCGTCTGGTACGACGCCCAACTCGGCCTGCTACGAGCCCTGGAAACGGCACGCGCGGCTGGTGTCGACGTGGTCGAGTTCTCCCGTACGGCGAGTACTCAACTCGGCCACGTCGTGGCGGCGGTTCCCGCCACCGTCTCGGAGATGCAGCGGGCCACCTACCCGCCAGGTCCGGCAGACCTCACTGAACATTTGACGGTCGTCCGTCATCTCATCGCGCTGCGGGCCGACCGACGTCTCGGCGATGGCGGATTGGCAGAGGTGGCGGCGCGGGTCGAAGCGCTCATCGCGGACGGCCACGGCGGCGAGGGGTTGACCGCAACGGTCGGGTAGCCATCGACCGGAGCGCTGGTCGGCGAAGCCCGCTACGTGGCTGGGTCGGGGTGCAGCACCATGGCGAACGTCGTCCGGCGCCGTCGCTGACCCTCGGACCGGGTCCGCAGGGGTCGTACGAGATCGGTGATCGCGGCGGCGAGCTGGCGCGATTCGGCAGGAGTGGTCCAGAGCGGAATCTGCTGGTACACCACGCCGTCGCGGGTGGGGGCGGCGTCGGTCGCCCGCAGGTACTGCTCGAACCCGGCGACCAGCGCGCCGACGAACGCGGCGAAGTAGCGCTGGTGGTCGCTTGGTGTGGCGGCGTCGAAGTCGTGGGGGCCGAGGGTGACCGCGGACTCCACCACCGTGTACGTACGCTGCGTGCCGCCACGTACCCGCTCCTCGTGGGTCACCCGTAGCACCCCCGCGTCGACCAGGCGTCCGACGTGTCGGTAGAGCGATGCCTGAGGGATGTCGCTGAGTTCGGCGCTGAGCTGGCGCGCGGTCAGCTCGCGGTGCATCAGCGCGTGCACGATGCGCAACCGGCCCGGATGCAGCACGGTCTCCACGATTCCGGCGCTGGATCTCGCCGGCTCGGCATTGATTCCCACAATCGAGAATGTTAACTTGAGCCCTCTGATTCTCAGAAGTGAGAATGAAGGTGGATCCGGTGCGGGAGCACACTGTCGAGATCAGAGCTGTGGGAGCGGTGCTGGCCGGCACGCTCACCCGGCCCAACGTGGACGGCCGGCACCCCTGCGCGCTGCTCATCAACGGCTCCGGGCCACTCGACCGCGACTCCGCCATGCCCGGGATGGCGCTGGGGCTGGGCCGGGCACTCGCGGTGGCACTGGCCCACGACGGCTGCGTCGTGCTGCGCTACGACAAGCGGGGCGTGGGTACCTCACAGGGTGACTATCTGAGCACCGGCTTCCACGACGAGTGCCGCGACGCCGCAGCCGCCCTCGCCGCGCTGCGCGCCCACCCCGCGGTGGACCGGGAGCGGGTCTTCGTGGTCGGGCACTCGACCGGAGCGGTGGTGGCGGCCACCCTCGTACGGACCGTTCCACCGCCCGCCGGATATGTGCTGCTCGCGGGTGCCGCACAGCCCGGCGACCAGGTAATGGCATGGCAGAGCGACCGGATCGCGGCCACGCTGCCACGGCTACTGCGGCCGTTCGGCCCGGTACTGGTGCGCCGTCAGGCCCGCGAGCGCGACCGGATCCGCCGGTCCACCGCCGACCGACACGACCGGATGCCCCGCTCGCGCCTCACCGACCAATGGCTACGCGAGTACCTCGCCCACGACCCGGGCCCGGACCTGGCCGCCATCGACAGGCCGGTGCTGGCGATCACCGGCGACAAGGACGTCCAGGTCGACCCGGCCGACGTCGCACGCATCGGCCGCCTCGTGACCGGCCCGTTCGACGGTGAAGTGCCGACCGACCTCACCCACCTGCTACGCCGCGACCCCGGACCGCCAGGACTGTGGCGGTACCGAGAGCAGGTCAGCAGGCCGATGGACGACTGGGTGACCGAACGCATTCTGGCGTGGGCCCGGACCCGTCTCGGATATCCGCCCACGCCTGGCTTATCCGGCTGGTGACTCCCAACCTGCGGTAACGGTGACGATGTGAGCGGCCACCGCGTCAGGGTCGACGAGTTGGTGGAGGTGTCCGCCGGGAACCTCCGCGACGCTCCAGCCCCGGGTCCGTGACTCCTGCGCCTCACGGCCGTACGGCGGCCCGAACAGCAGGTACGCGCAGGGCCGGTGATCCCAGCCCGGAGGCACCGGGAGTTGCTGCTCGTAGTAGCTCACCGGAAGCCGGGGCTGCTCGGCCGAGACAAGTGCCCTGGTCCCGGCATCGGGAAACAGCGGCGCGACGATGCCTTCTTCCCACCACGTCGTCCATTGCGGCAACCGGCCCTCCGCTGCGATCGACCGCAGGTGGGCCAGCCGCTCGGGTGACGCGGCAGGCGTCGGCCCGCAACGCGAGGGCAGGCCGGCATCGACGAACAAGCATCCCACGACCGGACGGCCGGCCGCCCGTACGACAGTTGGCACCAGAAGGCCAGCGTTGCTGTGGGCAACCAGCACGATCGGCTGGTCCTGCGGTAGGTGGGAGACGATGTCTCTGACGGTAGTGCCGATCCTCGGCCAGAACGGCGGGTCGTCGACATCGGCCACGTGGACCAACGAGGGCACCACCGTGGCCGCGCCCAGTGCCGTCAGCCTGGCCGCCACCGGAGCCCAGGTCAGGGGCCCCAGCAACAGGCTGTGTAGGAGGACAACCGCGGGCTTCACACGTCCATCATCCACGGACCGCGCCGAGCGACCGTCACCCCGCCTCGATCGACAATCGCCCCCTCATGGGTTATGACCTCGGCTGGTCCAGCTCCCTCCTGCGTCAGAGCGGCCGTCGGGGACGAGCCGGGTTGACGTGTTGGTCATGCTGGAACCGCATGCTGACGGACCATCCAGAGGAGAACCGATGCGCAAGCCGGTCACGACTGCCGCCGTCCACGTCGGGCTCGGCGTCGGCGTGGCAATCGGTCCGTCCCTTGGTGCGGTCGCGCTCTGGTCCGGCGTCGCGATTGCCGGGCTCGGTGTCGCGCTTCTCCTGGTGGGCAGGAGGGCATCCGATCTTGTCGGGGACGGCCCGGTGGACCGCGACGAGGACGCCGGAGCGCCAGGCAACGCGACGAGTACAGGTACAACTGTCGCTGCCCCACGACGGCGGAACCGTCCGCGGCCAGGTCTCGGCGGCCTGGGCACCCGGGTGGAACAGATCCTCAAACTCGCCGAGGAGCAGGCCAACGACCACCGCGCCGAGGCGCGGCGCGAGAGCGAGGCGATTGTGACCGCAGCCCGACGGGAGGCCGAGGCGATCCTCAACCAGGCCCACGAACAAGCGGCCAGAGTCAGCGGTGACCGCCGGGACCCGCCCGAGCCTCGTACAATCTGATCCTCGGATTCGAAACGACGGGGGTCGATGATGCGGGCAGGGAAGACCAGCTGGTCGGTGGCTGCTGCTTCGCTGGCCGTGCTGTTGCTCGGCTGCGCGGCCCCGGGCACCGGGGGCGACGACGCGCAGGCGATACCGACGAGCACGTCGGCGTCGCCCACCGCGCTGGCGAAGCCGGCCGCTCCGCGGGCGGACGCACCCCCCAACCATGCCGACAACAACGGCTGGAAACGACGGCGCGAACTCTCCGCCGCGGACCAGCGCACCGGGCAGAAGCTCGCCGCGCGGATCCGGCCCAAGCTTGAGGCACTACGCGCGGCCGGGGACTTCGCGCCGGCGTCCACTCAGCGAGTCCTGCTCGACCTGGGCATCACGGCAGACGCGATCGAGGTCACCGCCATGCGAACGCCGATCGGGCAGGAGACCACACCCCCGCCGGGTGCGGTGTACGCGGTGCGCTTCGCGGACGTGGGCTGTGTGATCGGGGACGTGCGGCCCGAACGAGTCATGGTCGAGGTCCGCGGCTCGGCTGCCGAATTCGGGTGCCTGGAGCCCTTCTCGCACTGACGCCGTCCCGCGTTTCGGCTCGCGACGTCAGCCCGGGACGACCGGCTGACACGGGGGAGGGGTGCGACGGTGTCCGGTCGCGCCGACGTCGCCAGGTCAGCGCGCAGGCGGTGAGACAGACGGCGGCAGCGAGAACGAGCGGTGGCCGGGCGCCGAGCTGTACGGCGGCGGAGCCGAGCGGAGTCGTCGCCGCGATCGGCCCGAACATGACCGTGTTGGCGGTGGCGGCGATCCGGCCGAGCAGTGCGTCGGGGCTGTGTGTCTGGACGGCGGTGACGGCCGCGACGAGCGCCCACGGCAACCCCAGACCGGTCACCACCGACGCGGCGACCACCGCTGGCCACCACGGCAGGCATCTGCCCAGGCAGCTGATGGCGAAGAGCCCGGCCCCGGCCAGGGCCACCGCCGTCGGGCCGAGCCGGGCGATCATCCGGCCGACCACCAGTCCACCGGCGACCGAGCCGGCACCCTGGGCGCTGAGTAGTACACCCAGGAACGTCGCCGGCAGGCCGAGCGTGTCGGTGACGACGGCGTAGCCGGCGGCGGTGGTGAAACCGGACATGCCGATGGCGACCGCGGCGAGCATCACCGGCCGCCGGATCGCCACCGCGCCGAACAGGACGGTCAGCCCGACTCGGACCCCCCGGTCCGGGGGCGCGACCGGCGGCGGTGTGCGGGTCAGGCGCAGCGCCGCGTAGCCGGCTGCGGCGAGGGCCGGTAGGACGGCGGCGAGCAGCGCGACCAACTGGCCGCCCTGCCAGGTGTACAGCCCGGCGCCGGCCAGCGGGGCCACCAGCTTGACGCCTTCCTGGGCACTGGAGCGCCACCCGTTCACCCGCCCGAGATGGACACCCGACAGCGCGGCCGGCAGCAGGGCGCTCTCGCCCGCGTCGACCAGGACGTACGCGATGCCGTAGACCGTGGCCACGCAGAACAGCAGCCACACCTGGCCGGGGCCACGGACCGCCAGCAGGCTGGGCAGGACGGCGGCGACGGTCAGGTTGGCCGCGATGACAAGCGGGCGGCGGGGCAACCGGTCGACGACGGCGCCGAGCCACGGGCCGGCGAGGGTGGGGGCGTATCCGCAGAGGCCGGCGAGCGCGGCCAGGCCGGGAGAGTTGGTGAGGTCGAGGATCCAGATCCCGGCGACCAGGGCCATGGCGCTGCCGCCGAGACCGGACAGCAGGGACACCGCCACGAACAGGATCGCGTTCCGACGCACGAGCCACCTCGGGTGTTGAGCAGTAAAGGTGGCTCACAGCCTCGGGTGTTGAGTCGCATCGAGGCAATATGCGGACGTCTATGTCAACGTCTGGTTGACAGTGCGATGGTGAGGTTGCGGGCGACGTCGCGTACCGGGACCGGCAGGCCGGGATCGGCTACCGGCAGGTCGGCGCGGATCCGCGCGGCCAGGTCGAACAGGGCGCCCGGCTCGGCCTCCAAGGCGAGGGCGATGGTACGGCGGGTCAGCGCGGCCCGGGGGAAGCGAGCGTCCCAGCGGCGGTCGGCGTCGGTCCAGCGCCGCAGCTCGGCGAGCAGGGCGCGTAACGCCCCGACCTCGGCTGGCCAGCGTCTGTCGGAGTTGGTCCGGCGAGCCGCACGGGCGGCGGCCAGCCGCTGGCGGCGCTGTTCGGCGGCCTGCCGACTGCCCAGTCCGAGGGCTTCGGCGACCTGGTTCCAGGTCGCGCCATCCTGCCGGGCCCGGTCGATGAGATCGAGTTCGGTGTCGTCAAGCCGCTCCCGGGTGACCGGGATGCCGGCGAGTTGATCGAGCGGGTCAGGCACTCGTCAACGTTACATTGACAGCCCTCGACGGGCCGGCACGGTCAGGCGGCGGACTGGTGGTGGGAGCGGTCCGTCGACCAGGTCGTCGGGGCCGTCCAGCTGTCTTCCTGGGCGGAGGCAGGGGCCGTGGTCTCGTCGTCCGCACCGCCCTGGGCGAGGTTCAGTGCCCGCTGGGCCTGCTGCCACGGCTCGCACGGCCAGTTCTGACCGGCGCACAGCAGGTGGGTGCAGCCACCGTCCTCGCCCGGCGCGTGCGCGTCGGCGACGTCCAGGGCGAGCCGCCACAGCAGTGGGTCGGTGACTCCGGCCGGACGGTCGGTGGTGTGGTGGTGCCGGTCGGTGGCGTTCTCGGACACGCGTGATCCCCCTCGTAGTCGAGCCTCACGCTCTTGATCTCCAGTCTGCACGCAGGTCAAACACGACTTCCGGCACGGTCGGGCGAGGTGGGCGCGGTCACCGGGGGCGGGGCCGCGGACGATTGACAGATCCCTATCTGCGGGCGAAGGATGTCGGCATCTCGATCACTCCAACGACCCGGATGCGCGACGCTGCGTAATCGGCGATGCGGGCAGCGTCGACCGCCGAGCGCGTCGCCGTGGCCGTCCCGCAGGCTGGGCGGCCCGGCGGATCCGCGCTGAACCCGCTGCCTCCGTGCCGCGCGCCGAGAAGAGGGGCGACCGCCTCATGTCCAAGGTCCGTACGGGCTTGCGCTGGCGACCCCAGCTGCCCGCCGCCACCGTCCTGGCCGCCTCCGCGGCCGTGTTGTTGCTGGTCAATCCCGCTGCGGCGATCGTGCCGCAGGGCGCCGCGCCGGTGACCGCGCCCGCCGACCTCGGCCGGCTCGCCGACGAGCGGGCCAGCGTGGTCGAGGTGATCCTGGCCGACAGCGCCGAACTGGACGCCCTGGTGGCCACCGGCGTCGACCTCGACCATCACATCACCCACACCGGTGACGGCATCGTCGTGCACGCCGTGGTGACCGGCAACGAGGTCGCCACGCTGACCCGGGCCGGCTTCACCTTCGGCCAGGTGCTGCATACCCCGGACGACGCGGCGCAGCGGGTGGCCGAGCGGGAGGCCACCATCGCCGCCCACCTGGCCGAGAACCGGGAGTACGCGGCCGCAGCCGACTTCTCGGCCCGGTCCACGGTCTCCGACGTCAAAATCATCCGGGCGGACTACTACACCTCCGGCGACACGCAGGTGCTCTCGGTCGAGGCGAAGTGGGCGCAGGGTCAGACCGACGCCAGCCCGTTGACCGTCGAGCGGGACAGCGGGCCGGGCACCGAGATCGGCTCCGGCGGCACCCAGACGATCTCCCGGTTCGTCGACGCCGGTGTCTACCTCTACCACCGGGGCGCAGCGCAGGTGACCAGCCGTCCGGCGTACGTGCGGATCACCAGCCCGAGCGGTGACGTGGCGGTGGCCAAGGTCAACGAGTGGCTGCCCATTCCGCCGAAGGCCCCCGAGGGGCCGGGCTACATGAAGGACTTCGTGGCCAGCTACCTGACCCCCACCGAGCTGTACGACCGGATCAAGGCCCTGTCCGCGCAGTACCCGAAGATTTCCGAGATCGTCGAGCTGCCGTACCGGACCAACGGCTACCGGCGTAAGGCGCAGGCCGTGCTCGGCACCGCGAACGCCAGCCGGGTCGCGGTCGACTCGCTGGCCTGGGGCCACCAGGGCGGCAACGACATCTCCGTCGAACTCGCCGATCCCGGCGTCGCCGACGCACCCCTGACGGTGACCGTCACCGGCACCCAGGTCCACGTCGACCTCGCCACCGACGGCAGCGGCACCGTCACCAGCACCGCCGAGCAGGTCGTCGCCGCGCTCAACGCGCAGGCGGGGACGCTGCTGACCGCGTACACCTATCGGGGCAGCCCGGGCACCGGCGTGGTCGCGCCGGTCGCGCGGACCGCGCTCTCCGACGGCCTCGCCGCACCGGCCTCGGTCTCCCGCGACCCGCACCCGGTGTACGCCATCCGGATCGGCAAGCACCGCGACGGCTCCCGGCTCGGGGTGCTCGCCTACGCCCAGGAACACGCCCGGGAGTGGGTGCCGCCGCTGGTCACCATCGAGACCGCCGAGCGGTTGCTGCGCAACTACGCGCACGACCGGAAGACCCGCGAGCTGGTCGACAACCTCGACATCTGGATCGCTCCGTCGGTCAACCCGGACGGCGGGCACTACTCGTTCTACGACTTCAACTCCCAGCGCAAGAACATGACCAACCACTGCCCGCAGGACGGGTCGGCGGACTTCCTCGGCCGCAACTCGTGGGGCGTGGACAACAACCGCAACTACACCGAGTACAGCCTGTTCGACGGCTACGCGGGCGCGTCGACAAGTTGCACCAGCGGCACGTACGCCGGGCCGAGCGAGCTGTCCGAGCCGGAGAACCGCAACGTCGACTGGCTGGCCGCCCGGCCGAACATCACGTTCTCGATGAACCTGCACTCGTCCGGCAACTACTTCATGTGGTCGCCCGGCTCGTACGCCGTCCCCGGCCGGGTTTCCGCACCCCGACCGACGCTGGCCGAGGAGTCGCTGTTCTGGGGCGCGTCGTCGCGGATCCTGACCGCCATCAAGCGGCACCGCAACCTGGCGGTCACCCCGGCCCGGACCGGCCCGATCGCCGACGTGCTGTACTCGGCGGCCGGCAACTCCGGAGACATGCTCTGGTACAAGTACGGCATCTACGCCTGGAACTTCGAGGTCGGCACGTCGTTCCAACCGGCCTGGGCCGAGGCGCACGCCGAGACGATGGAGTTCTCCAACGGCCTGACCGAGATGCTGCGGGTGGCGCGGGACTTCGACACGGACCGGAAGAGGCCGAGAAGCTCGCTGTCGGTGAGCGCGAGCGCCACCCCTGGCATGGTGGACGTGACCTTCTCCACAAGCGAACCGGCGGCGGTGTTCTACACCCTCGACCGGAGCCGACCCACCTACGACTCCACGCTCTACGGCTCGGCCGGCATCCGGGAGGGCGGTGAGACGCTGACCATCCCCGCCGGCACGACAGTGCACTGGTTCTCGGTGGACGCGGCCGGCAACGTGGAGAAGAACTACAAGCCCGACGGCCGGGGCAACAACCACAACAAGCAGAAGGTCAAGGCACCGAAGCGCTGACCCGGTCCGGGGGGCCGCGACCGCCGCCGAGCGGTCGCGGCCCCCCGGCTCGTGCACCCGGCCCGGCCACCACCTTCTCCCGGTGTTTCCGGCGAGGACGGCTTGACCTTGACAGAGTGACAAGGTCTTCACTGTGCCGAGGGAGGTGGTTGGCATGAGAAAGCCACAGGAGGCCACGGACGCGGTACGGATTCTGCGTGGGCTGGAGAGCGGTAACCCGTCGGTGCGGCTGCGGGCGGCGCTGGCCGTCGGCACGAGCCCCGACCCGGGGGCGATCGACACGCTCGTCGCGCGGTGCGCCGTCGAGCCCGAGTTCTCGGTGCGCGAGATGCTCACCTGGGCACTCACCCGCCACCCGGCCGCACTGACCGTCCCCAGACTCGTCGACGAACTGCGCTCCGCGTCGGCCCAGGCACGAAGCCAGGCGCTGCACACCCTGTCCAAGATCGGGGACCGGCGGGCGTGGCCGGCGATCAGCCGGGCGTTGCTCACCGACGCCGACGACGAGGTGGCCCGCAGCGCCTGGCGGGCGGCGGTCGTCCTCGTACCCGACGGTGACGAGGCCGCCCTCGCCGACGTGCTGGCCACCCAGTTCGGGCGCGGCGGGCGGGAGACGCAGTTGAGCCTCAGCCGGGCGCTGATCGCGCTCGGTGAGGTGATCACGCCGATCCTGCGGGCCGCGGTGCGGAATCCCGACACCGGGGTACGTCAGCACGCGATCGCCACGGAGCGTCTGCTGCGCGACCCGGACGCCGGCTTCGAGTTGGCGATCGAGGAGGCGACGCGCGTGGTGGCCCTCGGCGGCAACGATCGGAGGCGGTGACCGGCGGTGTTGATCGGTGAGGTGGCCCGACGCTCCGGCGTCAGCGCCCGCATGCTCCGGCACTACGAGTCGCTCGGCCTGGTGGAGCCGACGGGACGCAGCGGCGTCGGGTACCGGGAGTACTCAAGCGACGACATCCGGCGGATCTTCCACATCGAGAGCCTGCGGTCGTTGGGGCTGTCGCTGCGGGAGGTCCGGTCGGCGCTCGACGATCCCGGCTTCGCCCCCGCACAGCTCGTGGCGGACCTGATCCAGCAGACCCGGGAGCGGATCGCGGCGCAGACGGAGCTGCTCACCCGCCTGCGCCGGATCGGTGCCGCGCAACCCGCCGACTGGGCGGACGTGCTCCAGACCGTCGCCCTGCTCCACGCCCTCGGTTCGGAGCACGCCGGGAGACGCCAACGCGCCGCCCTGTCCTCGGCCGGCGAGGCAGCGGTACCGGTGGAGGCCCTGGTCGAGGCGGTACTGAGCGAGTCGGACCCGAATGTCGCCGGCGCCCTTCGCTGGGCGCTGGCGCAATCGGCCGACGGCGCACCCGCGCTGCTGGCACCGGGCCTCGACGCACCCGACGCCGAGGTACGCAAACGCGCCGTGCAGTCCCTCGCCGAGATCCCGGACGGTGCCGCGACCGCGCTGCTGCGGGACGCCCTCGCTCACCCCGACCTCGTCGTCCGCAGGTACGCGGCGCTCGCGCTCGGGGCACGTGGCGTGGCCGAGGCGATCCCGACCCTGATCGAGATGGTCGTCGAGGAGACGAACGAGGCCGACGCGGCCGACGCGCTGACCGCGCTGGCCGGGGAGCCCTCGCTGGCGGAGCAGATCGCCGGCCGCCTCGTGGAGCGCCTCGGCACCGACGGCGTCGCCTCACCCGTCCGCAGTCGGCTGACCCAGGCGCTCGCCGACATCCCCGGTGCCACGGCCGCGCGTGCCCTCGCCGAGCTGTCCCAGGACGCGGACCGCACGGTCGCGCTCACCGCCACGTACGTGCTCACGCTGCGCGACAGGCGATAGCGGCGGGAGCGTCGCCCGGCGCGATCCGTTCGTGCGGTCAGCTCGACCGGTCAGGTGCCGGCGTCGACCCGCGCGGCGGGAACGGGGGCGGGCTCGACGGTCGCGTCCTGGAGCGCGCTGGGCACGGCGTCGAGCAGCGCCCAGTCCCGGCTGATGTCGGCGGCGGTGCAGAGCAGGCGCGGCAGGTGCTCCTCGGTGAGGGTGCGCACCGACGTCTCGGCCGCGTGGACGGTGACGTTGATGGCGGCCACCACCCGCCCCCGGCCGTCGCGGACGCCGGTGGCGACCGACCGGATGCCCGGGGCGAGATCCTCGTCGGCGAGGGCCCAGCCCCGGGCCCGCACCTCGCGCAGCGACGCGTCGAGGGCGGCCCGGTCGGGCTGCCAGCGGGGCGTGATGCCGGACCGGCCGGGCACGGCGAGCACCCGGTCGAGAGTCTCCTCGTCCAGGGCGGCGAGCAGCACCTTGCCCATCGAGGTGGCGGGGGCGGGGAAGCGGGTGCCGATGCTCACCCCCAGCGTGATGATCTTCGGTACGGCGACCCGGGTGACATAGACGATGTCACTGCCGTCGAGCTGGGCCATCGACGTCGACTCGTTGGTCTGGGCGACGAGCCGCTGCATGTGCGGCCGGGCGACCTCCCACACGCCCAGGGCGTTGATGTACGTCATGCCGAGTTCGAGCACCCGGGGGGTGAGGGCGAAGCCCCGTTCGGCGGAGCGTACGTAGCCGAGGTCCTCGAGGGTGAGCAGGATCCGGCGGACGGTCGGCCGGGCCAGCCCGGTCGCACCGGCGATCTCGCTGAGCGTCATCACCGGTCGACCGGGCTGGAAGCAGCGCAGGACGTCGAGGCCACGAGCGAGGGCTTCGATGAAGTCGGGTCGGGCGTCGCGTGCCATCACTGCCTGCCTTCCGAGGGTCACGTGCCGCTCAATGCTTCCACTGCGCCGACCCGGCGTCCCACTCGGTGTAGGTGTATGGGTTCTCCTGGATCTTCGTCTCCGGGATGTCGGGGTTCATGCCCTTGGCCCAGGCCTCGGCTCCCATCTCGCCGACCAGGTGGTCGATGGTCTGCTCGACGTGCCGGCGGGCCTTGGCCAGGTCCACCCCGAGCAGCTGGTGGTCGTGCTTGACCAGTCGACCGTTGACCACCACGCTGTGCACGTCGCCGCGCTGCGCCTGGAACGCGACATGGCCGTACGGGTTGAGGATCGGGAACATCACCGGCGAGCGGTCGTTCTTGATCAGTACGAGGTCGGCCTTCCTGCCCGTCGCCACGCTGCCCACCACGTCGTCCAGGCCGAGCGCGCGGCTGCCGCCCCGGGTGGCCCAGTCGACGACCTGCTCGGCGCGCAGCCGGCAGTGGGTGACGGTGTCGGCCCGGGCGTGGGCCTCCAGGTGCTCACGCGAGCGGTCGGCGCCGAGCGTGGTCCGCATCGCGGAGAACAGGTCGCCGCTCCACCAGACGCTGGTGTCCATCGACAGCGACACCGGGATGTCGTGGTGGCACAGCGCCCAGGTGGGCGGGTAGCCCTGCCCCGCGCTCTGCTCACTCTCCGTCGACACCGACACCGAGCCGCCGGTGGCGGCGATGCGATGGTACGAGTCGTTGGTGAGCGTGGCGGCGTGCACGTACACCGTGGACGGGGTCATGAAGCCGTTCTCGTGCATCAGCCGGATACCGTCGTCGTTCGTCGCGCCCCACACCCCGGCGTGCGTGGTGACCGGCAGGTCCAGTTCCCGGGCCACCTCGAACGCGGCCCGCTCGGGGAAGGCCGGGTCGCCGGTGACGTCGAAGGCCAGTTGCAGGCCGAGCATGTCGTCGCGGCTGTGGAAACGACGCTCGACGAAGTCGCGGAACTGCGGGTTTGTCGACCACTCCCACGGTCCCTGCTGGATGTTGCCGTACGCGAGGACGAAGCGGCCGGGCACCTCCCGCAGGGCGTCGACGGCGGCGTCGGCGTGGTCGGTGCTCTGCAGGCCGTGTGACCAGTCGACGGTGGTGGTGACACCGGCGTCGATGGCCTCGATGGCGGCGAGCAGGTTGCCGGCGTAGATGTCCTCGGGGCGGAACAGCTTGCCGGACTCCAGGTAGTACCAGACGAAGTACTGGGTCAGTGTCCAGTCGGCACCGTAGCCGCGCATCGCGGTCTGCCACATGTGCCGGTGGGTGTCGATCATTCCGGGCATGAGGATGCCACCGGACGCGTCGATCTCGGTGGCGCCGTCGGGGGCGGCCAGCCCGACGCCGATGTCGGCGATCCGCTCGCCGACGACCAGGACGTCGGTGCCGGGCAGGACGCGGTGTGTGTCGTCCATGGTCAGGACGAGGGCATTGCGGAACAGCAGGGGACGGTCGGGACTCGGGCCTGATACGGGTGCGCTCATGGCGGTCAACTCCCAGCGGTGGTCGGTCCGGCCACGTCTGCGGACATCTGTCCGTACTGCGGGCGTACCTACGTTGGGCGCAAGTGTGGGTGCCCCTTCCCGGAGGTGTCAACGGTTGACATGGCGCACATCCGCTCGAATACTCGGCAGTCACGGACAGATGTCCGCCTAGCGGTCGGGAGTGGGATGTCGATGGCAGCCGAGCACGGACGCGAACCGGAACCGACGGCGGGCGGTGGTCCACTACGGGGCCTGCTGGTCGCCGACTTCTCCCGGATCCTGGCCGGGCCGTACGCCACCATGCTGCTGGCCGACATGGGCGCCGAGGTGGTCAAGGTGGAGAGCCCCGGCGGCGACGACACCCGCACCTGGATGCCGCCGGTACGCGACGGCGTCTCCACCTACTACCTGGGGATCAACCGCAACAAGCGCTCCATCGCCCTGGACCTGCGCGACTCCGACGATCTGGCGGTGGCCCAAGCCCTCGCCGGCCGCGCCGACGTGCTGATCGAGAACTTCAAGCCGGGCGGGCTGCGCCGCTTCGGCCTCGACTACGACACGGTCGCCGCCGCCAACCCGCGCATCGTCTACGCCTCCATCAGCGGTTTCGGCACCGGCCCTGGTGCCGCCCTGCCCGGCTACGACCTGATGGTGCAGGCGATCTCCGGCCTGATGAGCCTCACCGGTGACCCGGACGGCTCGCCGTACCGGGCCGGCATCTCCGTGTTCGACGTGATGACCGGCATGCACGCCACCATCGGCATCCTCGCCGCCCTGCACCACCGGGGTGTGGACGGCGACGGCCAGCACGTCGAGGTCAACCTGCTCTCCTCGGCGCTGTCCGGCCTGGTCAACCACTCCAGCGCCTACGTCGCCGGAGACACCGTGCCCTACCGGATGGGCAACGCCCACCCGAGCCTGTTCCCGTACGAGCCACTGCCCACCGCCGACGGTGAACTGGTCGTCATCGCCGGCAACGACGGCCAGTTCGCCAAGCTCTGCGAGGTGCTCGGCGTACCGGAACTGGTCGACGACCCACGCTTCGGCCGCAACCAGGACCGCACCGCCAACCGCGAGGAACTGCGCCCACTGCTGCTGGAGCGGCTGCGTACCCGCGGCAAGGACGAGTGGTTCCGCGACCTGATCGCTGCGGGCGTGCCGTGCGCGCCGATCAACACCATCGACGGCGGCGTGGCGCTCGCCGACGAACTCGACCTCCACCCCGTCGTCGAGGTCGGCGCGGGCGACCGGGCGGTGCCAAGCGTCCGGCACCCGATCACCTTCTCCGTCACCCCGGCCCGCTACGACCTGCCACCGCCCGGTCTCGACGAGCACGGCACCGAGATCCGTACGTGGCTCACCGAGAGGCAGGACCAGCCGTGACCAGCTTCCCGACGTCCATCGGCACCTCCGACGCCAGCACCATCCGGCTGCTCGGCCAGGATCTCGCCGCCGACCTGATGGGCCGCGTCGGCTTCGGTGAACTCGCCTTCTGGCTGGTCGCGCAGCGCCGCCCCACCCCGTCGGAGGTACGCGTCTTCGAGGCGGTGCTGGTCGCGCTCGCCGACCACGGGTTCACCCCGACGGCCATCGCCGCCCGACTGACCTACCTCAGCGCCCCCGAGTCACTCCAGGGAGCCCTCGCCGCCGGACTGCTCGGCGGCGGCTCCCGCTTCCTCGGCGTCACCGAGGACTGTGGCCGGTTCCTCGCCGACACGCTCGCCGCCGTCGACGGCCCCCTGCCCATCGACGACGCCGGCTTCGACGACCTGGCCCGCGACGCCGTCACCGCCGCCCGGTCCGCCCGGCGGCTGGTCCCGGGACTCGGTCACCCCGTGCACAAGACCGAGGACCCGCGTACGCCGGTGCTCATCCGCATCGCCGAGGAGGAGAAGCTGCGCGGGCCGCACCTGCGGCTGTTCGAGGCGATCGGCCGGGTCCACCCGGAGGTGCTGGGCCGGACCCTGCCGCTCAACGGCGCCGGGGTCTGTGGCGCGGCCCTGGCCGACCTGGGCCTGCCGGTCGACCTGCTGCGCGGTTTCGCGTTGCTGGCCCGCGCCGCCGGCCTGCTCGGGCACCTCGCCGAGGAACGCCGCACCCCGATCGGCATGGACGTCTACCTGACCGTCGACCGCAACGCCACCTACACCACCCCCGACCCGTCCTGAGAGGAGCCGTCCATGGCCACACTGGCCGCGGTCATCGCCTCCACCCACCACCCCTTCTACTACCGCGCGAGCACCGCCCAGGGTGAGGACCGGCCACCCTTCGCCGACGAATGGGTACGCAAGATCACCGCATTCCGGGAGACGCTCACCCGGGCCCGGCCGGACGTGCTGGTGATGGTCGGCTCCGACCACTTCCACCAGCTGTGGCTGGACAACATGCCGCAGTTCCTCATCGGCAAGGCGCCGTTCTACGACGCCAACTGGTACAACGAGGAACGCGAGTTCGGCCTGCCCCGGATGGTGCTGCGTGGCCAGGAGGACCTGTCGGCGTACCTGCTCCGCGAGGGCCTCGACGCCGGCTTCGACCTGGCGTACAGCAACGAGCTGCGCATCGACCACAGCATCACCTGCCCGATCATCACCCTGCGGCCCGAGGCCGACCTGCCGATCGTGCCGGTCTACACCAACATCTTCGCCCCGCCGTTGCCGCAGCCGAAACGCTTCGTGCAACTGGGCCGGACCATCCGCGAACTTGTCGAGTCCTGGCCCGGCGACCAGCGGGTCGCCGTCGTCGGCACCGGACACCTGTCGCTGGAACTGGGCGGGCCACGGCAGTTCGGCCCGCACGGCCCCGACCCGGAGTTCGACCGCCGGGCGGTGGAGTGGATCGCCAGCGGCGACCTGGAGGGCTGCCTGTCCGAGGTGACCCTGGACAGCCTGCACGCCCCCGGCAACGCCACCCACGGTTTCATGGACTTCATGCTGATGATGGGCGTCGCCGGTGAGGGCGCGAAGGCCGACTACGTCGACACGCTCGACCTGTTCCACACCATGGAGGCGTACTTCACCTGGTACCCGGACGGGGTGCCGGCGGGCGGCGACCAGGGGACGGTGACGTCGTGAGCAGGTACCTGCTGAACAAGTTCCTCTACACCGTCGACCGCGACCCCGACCTGGTCGAGCGCTACCGGGACGACCCGCGCGGCACGGTCACCTGGTGGGAGGCCGAACGCGCCAACCAGATCCTCAACTGTCACGTCCCCGAGGCGAGCACCTGGCTACGCTTCGACGAGATCGAACGGGAGGCGCTGGCCACCCACGACTACGTCAAGCTGTTCGAGTTGGGTGCCCACCCGTTTCTCACCCTGACCCTGTTCATCGCCATGTTCGAACGCGACCACCCCGAACCGTTGGGGTTCCAGAAGGAGTACGCCCGCCGGCTGGCGCACTTCTCACTGCCGTATCCGGACATCGCCACCTGATGGACGCCGCCGTCATCACCGCCTGTGGCCGACCGCCCGCCGTCGCACGTCGCGAACCACCGCGACCCGGCGACGGGCAGGTGCGGGTCCGGGTGGCCGCCGCCCCGATCACCCCGCTGGACGTCCTCTGCGCCACCGGCACCTCGTACTTCGGCCCGCCCGCCACCCCGTACGTGCCCGGTGTCCAGGGCATCGGTCACCTCGACGACGGCACGCCCGTGTGGTTCGCCACGGCGGCCGGCATGCGTCCCGGTGACGGCAGCATGGCCGAACACTGCGTTGTGCCGTACGCCGACGTGGTCGCCCTGCCCGACGGCGTCGACACCATCCTGGCGGCCCTCGGGCTCTCCGCGGTGGCCGCGCTGATGGCACTGACCTGGCGTGGCGAGCTGAGCGCGGGGGAGCAGGTGGTGATCCTCGGCGCCGGCGGCGTGGTCGGTCAGGCCGCGGTGCAACTGGCCCGGCTGCACGGCGCCCGGCGGGTCGTGGCCGCCGCCCGGTCGGCCGCCGCCCGGGAACGGGCCCGGCTGCTGGGCGCCGACGCGGTGGTGACCCTCGCCGACACCGACGACGTGGACACCCTCGCCGGCCGGCTTGTCGACGCCTGCGACGGGCCGGCCGACGTCGTGCTCGACCCGCTGTTCGGGGTGCCGGCCGCCGCGGCGCTGCGCACCCTCGCCCCGCACGGCCGGCTGGTCAACCTCGGCAGCTCGGCCGGCGACCAGGCGCCGTTCGACTCCGCGACGCTGCGCAGCCGCTCCCTGCGCATCCTCGGCTACACCAACAACGAACTGGACCCGGCGCGACGGGCGCAGGCGATCCGGGAGATCGCCGACCACGTCGCCGCCGGTCGACTCGCCGCGACCCACGAGACCGTGCCACTGGCCGAGGTCGCCGACGCGTGGACCCGGCAGGCCGACGGTCGGGCAGCCGGCCGGATCGTGCTGACCATGCCGAGGCGCTGAGCCGCCACCAGCCCGGCCGGCTCACTACCGCCCGGTCGGCTCACTACCGCCCGGTCGGCTCAGTGCCGCCCGGTCGCCCGGCTGCCGGCGCGGCTGGGTAGCGGGACCCCGGCCCCATCGAGGGTCGCCGACCGCCATGATGTGACGGTGAAGATCCTGTCCATCCAGTCCTCGGTCGCCTACGGTCACGTTGGCAACTCGGCGGCGGTGTTCCCGTTGCAGCGGCTCGGCCACGAGGTCTGGCCGGTGCTGACCGTGCACTTCTCCAACCACACCGGCTACGGCGCGTGGCGCGGCCCGCTGCTGGCCCCCGCCGACGTCGCCGAGGTGATCGCCGGCATCGCCGACCGTGGTGTGCTCGGCGACGCCGACGCGGTGCTCTCCGGCTACCAGGGGGATCCGGCGATGGGTGCGGTGATCCTCGACGCGGTGACCCTGGTCAAGACCGCCAACCCGGACGCCCTCTACTGCTGCGACCCGGTGATGGGCGACGTCGGCCGGGGCATGTTCGTCCGGCCCGGCATCCCGGAGTACCTGCGCGACGTGGTGGTGCCGCGGGCGGACATCGTCACCCCCAACCAGTTCGAGTTGGAGTTCCTCGCCGGCCGCCCGACGAACACGATCGACGACCTGCTGGCGGCCGTCGACGCGGTACGCGCCACCGGGCCACGGCACGTCCTGGTGACAAGCGTGCTGCACGGCGACCTGCCGGCAGGCTCGCTGGAGGTGGTGGCCGTGTCGGACGCCGGCGCCTGGGCGGTGACCACCCCGCTGCTGCCGATCACCCCCAACGGCGGCGGCGATGTCACCGCCGCCCTGTACCTGGCGCACCTGTCCACGACGGGCTCGCCCGCCACAGCGCTGGAACGCACCACCGCATCGATCTTCGCGGTGCTGGAGGCCACCCTGGCGGCCGGCACCCGGGAACTCCAACTGATCGCTGCCCAGGCCGCGATCGCCGACCCACCGACCCGTTTCCCCGCCCGCCAGCTGAGGTAGCCACCGACCTGGCCGGCCGCCTGTGGTCGATCCTGGTACTCGCCGACCCGTACCCCAGATGACCGTCGCAACGGGTGACAACCGCCCCGACCGGCAACCTCCACCCCGCGCCCTTTGCTCTGCTTCACCATACGCAATGCTCGCTCTGGGTCACCGCCGCACGGTGATCGCCGGCTGCCGTCAGGTATGCGGCCGCTGCTCAGCGGCTGTTGCGTGGGGTGAAGCAGAGCAAAGGACGGACAGAGACGGGTGGCCACTTCAGCGGTGTGGCTACGGAAGGTGAGCGTCACGCAGGGTGCGGGTCGCGGCTGTGCCGCGAAGGCCCGGAGGTGTGGCGGGTGGAATCGGGGAAGACGCCGCCGGAAGCCGGTCGCAGGTTCGGGCCGACGTCGGTCACGGCCGCCGTTGCGTTGCGCCGGTGGCCACCCGACAGCAGGGCAGCTGGTCGAGTAACTGCCCTGTTCGGCTGCCCTGGCGTCGATCGTCGAGCCCAACCGTCCCGGTGATGTCACGGGTTGGTGCGGTGCCGGCCGGTCTCGGGGCTCTCCGGCGAGGCCGGTGGTGGGTGGCCCACGGCGGGCAGGATGGCCTGGTCGACGATGGCCGCGAGGGTCTGCTCGTCCGGCGGGGCTCCGTCGTCGAGGAACCGTTTGAGGGTCAGCGCCTCGCCGATGTCCACCACGACCGGGGTGAGCAGGGCGGGGTCGAGTTGTCCCCGGTCGGCGTAGTGCCGCAGCACAGTGCTGGTGAAGGTGCCGCCCCGGACGTCGAAAACCCGGGTGTAGAGGGCTTCGACCAGCTCGGGTTGGCTGTGTCGCTCGGTCAGGATCCGGGTGGCGGCGGTGCCGGCGGGGCTGACGATCCAGGCGACGAGCTGCCGTAGCGCCTCGATCAGGTCGCCACGGAGGTCGGTGGCACCGGGCGTCGGGCGTTCCACGGGGTGGGCGTCGAGCATCGCGTCGAGCAGCAGCTCGGTCGGGGTGGACCAGCGGCGGTAGAGCGTGGTCTTCCCCGTCGCCGCCCGTCGGGCGATGCCCTCCATGGTCAGACCGGTGACGCCGGTCGCGGCCACCTCGGCCAGGACAGCAGCGTAGACCGCGCTGATCAGGTCGGCGCCGCGCCGCCGGCTGCGAGCCGCTGCCGCAGGAGGCGCGTCCGCCCCGGTCACGGCTGTTGCCTAGTTCTCACCGGGCCCAGCCTAGGGCACGGCGAGGTGTCACCACCCCGATCGTTAGGTACGGCAGCGTATCTTATTAAGATACGCTGCCGTACCTAATCCTTCGCGGAAGGTGACCGACGCATGTCCCGACCCCTCCTCCCAGCTCATCCCTCACCCGGCGACGTCCCACCCGGACCGAATCCACCCGGGCGCGAACCGACCGGCGGCCCGACCAGCGTCCGCTCACTCGCGCCGGACCTGGCCCGCGGCGCCATGCTGCTCCTCATCGCGCTCGCCCACGCCCACATGCACCGGTACGGCGACGAGCCCTCCGGTTACCGTGGCTACTCCACCGACGGCGGGTTCGCCGACCGGATCGTCGCCGGACTTCAGGTGCTGCTCGTCGACGGCCGTGCGCTGCCGATGTTCGCCGCGCTCTTCGGGTACGGGCTGGTGCAGTTCGCGGACCGGCGCACCGCCGCCGGCGCGGACTGGCCGGCGACCCGTACGCTGCTGCGCCGGCGAAGCCGGTGGCTGATCGGGTTCGGCCTGGTGCACGCCACCCTGCTCTTCTTCGGTGACATCCTGGCCAGCTACGGCCTGCTCGGCCTGCTGCTGGTCGGGATGCTCCGGGTCCGCGACCGTACGCTGATCGCGGTCGCCGCCGCCGGCACCCTGGTCTTCGCCCTGCTCTCGCTGGGAACCGGCTTCACCATCACCGAGAACGGTTCCCCGCCACTGCCGACCGCCGAGGCGAACCCGCTCGACGCGATCGCCGCCCGGCTCACCGTCTGGGCCTTCCTCGCCCCGGCCCTCGCCGTGGACGTGTTCGCCCCGTTCCTGCTCGGGATCTGGGCCGCCCGGCGTCGGCTGCTCGACCAGCCGGGGCAACACCTGCGGCTGCTGCGCCGGGCCGCCCTGGTCGGCCTGGCCGTGGCGGTCGTCGGTGGCGCTCCGCTGGCGCTTATCGACGCCCAGGTCTGGACGGGCTGGGGCGACGGCGTCGCCATCAGCGCCTACGCCGTGCACGGGGTCAGCGGGATCGCTGGAGGACTCGGGTACGCCGCGCTCGCCGGCCTGCTCGCCCACCACCTGGCCGGACGACGCAACCCGGTGGCTACCGCGCTGGCGGCAACCGGCCAGCGCTCGCTGACCTGCTACCTGCTCCAGTCCGTGGCCTTCGTCGCGATCTTCGCACCGTTCACCGCCGGTCTCGGCGGAAGCCTCGGCGATGCCGGTGCCTCCGCCGTCGGGGTAGCGGTCTGGCTGACCACCGTGTTGTTGGCCGAGACGATGCGCCGCGCCGGTCGGCGCGGACCGGCCGAGACGCTGCTGCGCCGCCTGACCTACCGCACGTCGCGCTGACCGGGGACCACGCTCACGCCCGTCGCGAAAGGCCATCGTTCACTTGGTGCCAACCGAGCGGCGACGTCGGGCCGGCGGTATCGCGGTGGTGACGCCGGGCCAGGTTGGCGACGCGGACCGGGGTGTCGGGACCGACTCGTGATCGGCCCCGATACCCCGGTCATCCGGCAACGCGGCCGTCAGTACCGCAGATTGCGCAGGTAGCGGTAGCCGACCTCGGCGGTGTGCTGAGGCGTCACGTCCGGAGTGTCGTTCTCCACGATGTACTCCAGCACCGAGTGCTTCCGGAAGATCCGCGCGAAATCGATCATCCCGGTGCCGAGGTCGGCCATGTCGCCGTCGGCGGCGTGCCGGTCCTTGACGTGGTACTGGAGCACCCGCTGCGGGGCGGAGCGGATGACGTCCAGGGTGAAGCCCTCAGGGTCGGTCACGCCGGCACCGGATTCGATGCCGCCGGTGACCGCCCAGTAGATGTCGATCTCCAAGTGGACGAGCCGGGGATCCAGTTCCTCGGTCAGGACGTCCCACGGGGTGCGACCGCCGCCGAGGTCGATTGTGAACTCGTGGGCGTGGTTGTGGTAGCCGTAGCGCAGCCCGGCGCGGGCCGCCGCGGCGGCCTCGACGTTCATCTGCTCCGCCCACCGCTTCCAGTCGTCGGCGTTGGCCGAGTAGAGGTACGGCACCACCATGAACTTCTGACCCAGCGTCACCGCGTTGCGGATCTTCTCCTGTAGCGCGGCCGGAGTTTCGCTGATCCCGTCGTGGCTGGACGTGGCCTTGATGCAGATGCTGTCCAGGAAGCGACGCAGCTGGGCGGCGTTGCGGCCGAAGTAGCCCAGCGCCAGCTCCACCTTCGGGTAGCCGATCCGGGCGAGGTGTCGCAGGGTGGCGTCGTACCCCGGCTCGCCGTTCAGCGCGTCACGAACCGTCCACAGCTGAATGCTGATCAGCCCCGGCGGCACCCGCCGCCGACCGACGTGCCCGTGCCCGGGGCCGGGTCCATGCCCTGGGCCGTGCTTGGGACCGGCGGAGGCGGCCGTCGCGCCCGCCGTGGCGAGGCCGACACCGGCCATCGCGGCCACCGAGCCGCGTAACAGGCCCCGCCGGTCGAGGACGGAACGCCGCAGCGCGGCCATCCCGTCGTAGCCGTAACACATGATGACTCCTCTCGTGGGTCCTACACGCCGGGTACGAGCACGACCTGGTCGGTCCCGGTCAGCGGCGGCAGTCCGTCGTCACCGGGGTCGGTGTAGGAGGCGACGAACACGGCGGACAGGTTGTCGGTCTCCGGGTCGTGCCCCGACGGGACAGTGGTCAGGATCGAGCCGGTGCAGCCGTTGGCGGTGGTCTGCGGGTGGCCGTGATCGTCGTGACCGAGGATGTAGGTCACGCTGACCCGGGCGCAGTCCACCGGCTGGTCGTCGGTGACCCGTACCTCGTACCGGACAGTGTCGCCGAAGGCGAAGGGTTGGCCCTCGACCGGCGCGATCAGCTCGACCACCGGCACGGCGTTGCCGACCACGACCCGCACCGAGGCCGACGCCGAGCGTCCCTTCCGGTCGGTCGCCTTGAGCGTCGCGTCGTAGCTGCCGTTCTCGCGGTAGGTGAAGGTCGGGTTCGCCGACCGCGAGTCGACCCGGTCGTCGTCGTCCAGGTACCACTCGTACCGCAGTCGGTCGCCGTCCGGATCGGTGCTGCCCGCGCTGGAGAACTCCACGGTCAGCGGGGCCAGACCCGCGGTCTGGCTGGCCGAGACCGCCGGAATCGGGCTGCGGTTGCCGCCCCGACCGACGTGGTCGATGCGGGCCAGCTGTGCCTCCGGGTTCTCGCTGAAGAAGCCGTCGCCGTACTCGAGGACGTAGAGCGCGCCGTCGGGGCCGAACTCCAGGTCCATCGGGTTGTCGAAGACGACCGAGGGCAGCACCGGCTCGATCCCGTCGAGCTTGCCGCGCCGGTCCAGCTGGAACGCCTTCACGTAGTCGCGGGTCCACTCGTAGAACAGCGGCTTGCCGTCGTAGTACGCCGGCCACGCCACCGGGTTGCGGCCCCGGGTGGTCGCCCGGTCGAAGCGGTACGCGGGACCGGCCATCGGGCCGATGCCACCGGTGCCCAGCTCGGGGAACTGCGCGGAGGCACCGTAGCCGTACCACACGTCCGGCTGCTGCGTCGCGGGCAGCTTCCGCAACCCGGTGTTGTTCGGCGACTCGTTGACCGGCGCCGAGCAGTCGAACTCCGCACCGGACTCCTCGGTGGCGAAGTCGTAGTCCCGGTACGGCAGTTGCGGGGTGATGCAGTAGGGCCAGCCGTGGTTGCCGGCCTTGCGGGCCACGAACCACTTGCCGTGCCCGGCCGGTCCGCGCAGCGGGTCGGGCTGGCCGGCGTCGGGTGAGTAGTCGGCGACGTACAGGTCGTCGGTCTTGCGGTCCAGTTCGATCCGGAACGGGTTACGCAGACCCATCAGGTAGATCTCCGGGCGGGTGTCCCGGGTGCCGGGCTTGAACAGGTTGCCCTTGGGCACGGTGTATCCGCCGTTGGCGCCGACCCTGATCCGCAGGATCTTGCCGCGCAGGTCGTTTGTGTTGGCGCTGGTGCGCTGGGCGTCGTACGCGGGATTGCGGCCGGGCCGCTCGTCGATCGGGGCGTACCCGCCGGACTCGAACGGGTTCGTGTCGTCCCCGGTGGACAGGTACAGGTTGCCCTTGGCGTCGAAGACGATGTCCCCGCCGACGTGGCAGCAGATGCCCCGGTCCACCGGCACGTCGATGATCCGTTGCTCGGTGCGCAGATCCAGAGTGTCGGAGACCAGGCGGAACCGGGACAGCCGGATGACGCCCTGGAACGGCGCGAGTTCCTCCTCGGTGCCCCAGGTCGGCGCGTCACCCTCGTTGACGTCCGGGGTGGACGGATCGTCGACCGGGGTGTCCATCGGCGGTGAGTAGTACAGGTACACCCAGTTGTTGCCGCGTCGGCCGAAGTTCGGGTCGACGGCGACGTTCTGCAGGCCCTCCTCGTCGTGCTGGTAGACGTCGAGGGTGGCGGCGATCGTGTTGCGGCCGGTGTCGGGGTTGTGCAGCCAGACCACGCCGGCGCGGGTCACGTGCAGCACCCGACCGTCGGGGAGTACGGCGAGGTCCATCGGCTCGCCGGGGCGGTCGTTGAGGGTGACCTTCTGGAAGGCCGTGTCGGGTGGGGGAGTGGTGGTGCCGGGCGCGGCCGTGGGGGTGGTCGGCGCGGCCATCGAGCTGGCGGGCGGGGCGACGAGTGTGATGGTCGTCAGGCCGGCCACGGCGAGCGCGAGTCGTCTCTTCAACTGCCTCTCCTTGGTGTGAGGACGGGTCGGGCAGGTCGGGACGTACGGTTCTGGGCTTCTCCTCCGGGTGTCGGGCAGCACCGAATGGCCCGTTGGGCCGCCGGTGGGCGGCGCGGGCGCAGGAACTGGGAGTTGGGGGTAGGTGTCCGAGGGGCCGTCGGAGGTCACGATCGAGGCGCTGGCCCCCGGTGGCGTTCACCGCGTCGTAACATCCGGGCTGAAGTTAACAAAAGAGATGTCGATGTGTCCATGGCTTCTGCCAGGTTTAATCGAACTTTCGGCCACGATGGCGAAAGGATCGTCCACACACGAAAAACCGCCCTCGGGTCCGGCGGGCGGGTCGTCGGGCCCTGAGGGCGGTGCAGGTTGGACCGAAGGCTCGGCGTGACCCGTCAGGCCACCGGGTCGGCGTCGCGGGCGCCCCGGACCGCGTACCGGTGCATCGTCACACCCTGATCGAACGACGCCTGCTCGATCAGATCCAGCTCGACCGGCTCGTCGTGCGCGTCGAACAACGGCCGACCGGTGCCGAGCACCACCGGGTGGGTGAAGAGTAGAAGCTCGTCGAGCAGCCCCGCCCGCAGCAGACCGGTAGCCAGGGTGGCACCGCCGACCCCGATGTCGCCGTCGGACTGCGCCCGCAGCCGCGCGAGTTGCTCGATCGCGTCGTCCCCACCGATGACCCGGGTGTTGTGCCCGGCGCTGTCGCGGGTGCGCGAGACGAGCACCTTGGGCATCGAGGTCCAGATCTCACCGTACTCACGCATGAAGTCCGGCAGGGACTCGTCGTCCCGTGCGGCCGGCCAGAACGCCTCCATCGTCTCGTAGATCGTGCGACCCTCGACCATCAGCGACATCGCCCGAGCCCGCGCGTTGAACTCCCGGTGCAACGACTCCCCGATGCGCATCCAGTCGCCGCCGCCCTGCTCATTCAGGGCGCGCTCGATCCGCAGATCGACCGACACGTTCATCCAGTACACGAACCGACCCGCCATGCTGTCTCCAAGTGTTGGTGATCTGCAACTGCTTCCGGCTCGACGTCAGGCGCCACCGACACGTGGCCACGGCACCGTCAGGGCGATGGCGATGTCGGCGGGGTCGCCGGAGAGTGTCGTTCGTCGAGCCGGGCGATCAGGGTCCGAGGTGCCACCGCCCGGTAGCCGTCCTCAATGATCTCGGCCAGCTCGGCCCCGCCGATACCCGTGTCGAGGCGTACGCCGACCCAGCCGCGATGCCCCACGTAGGGCGGGCGGAAGTACGTCTGCGGGTCCTCCGCGATCAGCTCGACGGCGGCACCCGGCGGCGCGGCACACCACAGGTGGGCGAAATCGTCCTGATGATGGCCGTCCGGCCAGACGGTGGCGAACGACCTCTTGCCCCGGACGAACCAGGTCGGGGTGCCGTGACTCAGCCGCTCGCTGACCTCGGGAAGACGCAGGCAGGCCCGCCGGACGATCGCCACCATGTCGGTCATCGGCCCACGCTACGACAAGGGTCCGACACGTCCAGGCAGCCGCCGTTACCGGACCTCCCGCTTCAGACCGGCGGGATGGCGATGACCTCGACGTCGACGCCCTCGTTCCGCAGCGTCTTCATCGCCTGGTAGAGCGCCACCTGAGCGAAGGTGAAAAGTGAGTCGACGGTGACCTGCCGGCTGCCGCCGAGCGCGATGGCGTAGACGACCTTGCTGGGGCGGAAGTCCTGGCCGAGGTTCCGTCCGTTCGGCTGCTGCCGCACCACGTCGAGGAATCTGGCGCGTGCGTCTGCCTGGTAGCGCAGCGCCTCGTAGGAGACGATCCCCTGGGCGAAGAGGTGGCTGAGCGGGGAACTGCTCTTCGCCCGCTTGACGTGGATCAGCTCGCCACCGGGGCCGAGCAGATCGCACGCCTCGATGCCGCGGGAATGTTGCGCCGTACGCAGCAGCTTCTTGTCCAGAAGAACCAGGCCGGGGTCGCTACCTGCCGCCGCCCGGTTGTAGGAGTCCTCGTCTTCGATGTCGACTGTCCAGGGCGGCAGCGTGATGTCGGACGGCCGAGCCAGGATCTCGGCGATCTCACGCCGCAGGAAGTCACGGTGCCGCTCGCCGATCTCGTACCAGTTGCCCTCGTGGAGCAGCAGCTGACTGGTGCCGACGGCCACCTCCGCCGTGATCCAACGGTAGAGCCTGCTTGACTGCATCTCCTCGTTGCCGCTGGCATCGGCGTAGAGGGTGAGGGTGCCGGTACGCAGCCCGTCCCACCGGTCACCGTTGAGCGCTGCGTTGGTGTGGGCCAGGATCGTCGGCAGATCCAGCTCACCGGTCAGGGTCGCGCCCCGCCCCGACTTCGGGACCCGGATCCGGTACGACCTGATGTGCTCGATGTCGCCGACCAGGTCACCGGGCACGGCCAGGCCGAGACCAGGTGGGTCGGTCAGGGCCAACCGCTCGTCGAGGATGTCGCGCAGTCGCGGCACACGCGGGTCGGACGGCGGCACCGGGCGGATCTGCGTGATGAACTCCAGGTCGGCGGGCGGCGTTTCCTCCTGGCAGACCCGCTCGATTTCCCGCAGGTCCGCCAGGAGCCCACCGGGCTCGACGCAGAGATGGATGTGCAGGGCATCGCCCCCGTTGATCCGGGTCGGCTTACCGCTCAGCCGGCAGACGGAGAGCCGCATGTTGTCCGTACGGCCGCCCACCTGGCCGACGATCTCACCCCACTTGTCGATGCCGTACTTCCAGATGGGCTGGCCGGCGGGAACGAAGCTACGGTCGACTCGTCCGCTGGCGCCGACCATTCTGCGTCGGACCTGCCGGATGTCACTCGGCATGAGTGCGCGGACGGCGAACGACACGCCGAAGGTCCGGTCGATTTCCTCCTGGTCGACCATGTGGCGGCCCAGCGTTCCATACGCCAGGGCGTAGGCGCGCTCGTCGACAACCAGGAGCAGGGCGCCGCCGCCGCTGCTGTAACCGAGATCCACCTCCTCGCCGGTGAGCCCGGCGATGATGTCGCACCACTCGGCGCGGGGGCGGGGAACACTGCCGTGCACCAGCAGGGCCGGCGCGTCGGCCACGAATCTCGGCACCGGCTCGAAGCCATTGTCGTTCAGATAGCGGAGGTTGAGTGCCTTCCGCAGACCGTCGGGCGTGGGGGAGACCCGAAGGCGGTAGACGGTGGTGGGGTGGGTACCGGGTGTGGCCGGCGGCACCGGGCTGTCGAAGAGCGCCGGCTGATGCGGATCGAGCCGGCGACGGTCCTTGCGGTTGGTGGGGCGGGTGCTGGAGGCGGCCGGGGTCCGGTTCGTCGCACTGCGCATCACGATCTCCTCGCGTAGAGATTCGGGTGGGCGGTCCGTGCGGAGTGGCGGGGGTCGAGGGCAGGCTTCGCGGCGCCCGCCCTCGACGCATAGGGCTCAGCCGAGGGCGACCTCGACGCCGCCGGAGAACGGCGAGTCGTGCAGTTCGAGCTTGGTGAGCTTCACCTTCTTGGGGATGTCGAAGACGACGACGCCGGTGACCTGGTTGCCGGGGTTGATGTCGTTGAGGAACGTCTCGGCGTTCTCGTTGGCGTAGAGGCCGGCCGTGCCGTCGGCGGAGTACTCGGTGCCGTCGGCCGCGTACGCCTTCTGGCTGCTGCCATCGAACATCTGCGCTTCCTTGCCGATGTTCTTGACCTTGACGGTGATCAGGCAGAACTGGCCCTGCGCGGTCGCGCCGAGCAGGTCGCTGCCGACCTTGCGCACCCCGCACTTGCTGGACTTGACGGTGAACTCGAACTTGCCGTCACGAGCCGGGTCGCCGATCTTCGCCGCCATCTTCTCCTCGCCCTTGGCGGCGCTGTCGCTGTCCGAGCTACCCGCGTTGGCCGTGGTGCCGGCGTCGTCCGTGGCACCGGCACCGCAGCCCAGCCCGATGAGGGCGGTGGCGAGCAGAGCGATCGTCGTGGTCTTGCGCATCGTTGTCCTCCCGTTGTTGCGTGGCGGCGTCAATCACAGCATTATCTGTGAACTGTGTCAACGGACATGATGCTTGACGGGTGTGACACACTCCGAACGTGCAGGCAAACACGACCATCACGGCAGCGGAGATCGCCCGGCTCGCCGGGGTCGGCCGCGCTGCGGTCAGCAACTGGCGCAAACGACACGCCGACTTCCCCGCCCCCGTCGACGGGACGACGAGCAGCCCCGAGTTCGACCTAATCCAGGTCGAACAGTGGCTACGGGCCCAGGGCAAGCTGGCCGAGACGACACCCGCCGACCGGCTCTGGCGGCGTCTCGCCCCGGCCGGCGAATCCCCGGCCGCCGCCCTCGCCGCCGTCGGCGCCCGCCTGCTGGACCGGCAACGCGGCAAGCGACCCCACCGCCCGACGGATGCCCGCCTGGCAGCGCTGATCCCCGACATCGACGCGCTGGCCGACGAACTCAGCCCGCAGGGTGCCTTCGACGAGCTGTGGCAACGCTTCAGCGCACCCGGTCCCGGGCGCCCCTTCGCCACCCCCGACGACCTCGCCGACCTGATGGTCGGGCTGGCCGGCGTCGGCGGCGGCTCCGTCCTCGACCCGGCCGCCGGCACCGGCGCCCTGCTGCGCGCCGCCGTCCGCGCCGGCTGCACCACCGCCTACGGGCAGGAACTCGACGAGGACCTGGCCCGACTCGCCGGGCTGTGGCTGGCGCTGCGGGAGGCACCCGGCGAGGTAAGCGTCGGCGACTCGTTGCGCGCCGACGCGTTTACCGGCCACACCTTCGACGCCGTGGTCTGCCACCCGCCGTTCGGCGCCACCAACTGGGGAGACCAGGAACTCGGTCACGATCCCCGGTGGATCGTCGGCACCACCCCGCGTACCGAGCCGGAACTGGCCTGGGTGCAGCACGCCCTGGCGCACCTGCGGGCCGGCGGGCACGCCGTACTGCTGATGCCACCAACCGTGGCCAGCCGCCGCGCCGGCCGGCGTATCCGCGCCGAACTGCTGCGCCGTGGCACCCTGCGGGCCGTCATCGCACTACCGGCCGGAGCGGCCGCGCCGCATGGCGTACCGCTGCATCTGTGGGTGTTGCGGCGACCCGCGACCGACGCGCCACCACCGGCGCGGACGCTGCTTGTCGACGCGGCCGGGGGCGAGCTGGCGGAGACCGGGCCACGCATCGTCGCCGCCTGGCAGGCGTTCAGTGCCGACGACGAGATCGAGGAGGCCGGTTTCGCCCACGCGGTACCGGTGATCGAGCTGCTGGACGAGGAGGTCGACCTCACCCCCGCGCGCCGGCAACCCGCCGTCGCGGGCGCGGCCACCGGAGAACAGTTGGTACGCACCAGAGAACGTCTCGCCGCCCTCGTCGGTGACCTGCCGGCGCTGCTGCCACAGGTCACGCCGATCCCGGACGAGCCGGAGGCGGAGTTCCTGACCGTGGCGGAGCTGGTCCGCTCGGGCGCGGTGCAGCTACTCGGCCCGATCCGCGCCACGTCCACCGAGGCCGCGGCTGCCGGGGATGACGCCCCCGCAGCCGACGCCCCGCCGGTGCTGACCGTCCACGATGTGCTCGACGGCGACGGTCCGTCCGGCAGCGACGAGCGGCTCGGGCAAGAGATCGCCCTCGACGTCGGGGACGTGGTGGTGCCGATGATCGCCCGGCAGCTCACCGCCCGGGTGGTGACAACACCGGGCGCCCTGCTGGGGCGCAACCTCTACCTGTTGCGACCCAACCCGACGGCGTTGGACCCGTGGTTCCTCGCCGGGCAGCTGCGCACCTCGGCAAACGAGAAGCAGGCGTCGAGCCTCTCCGGCACGCTGCGCTTCGACATCCGGCGGGCCCAGGTGCGCCGGCTGCCACTGGACGCGCAGCGGGCCACCGGCGAGGCGTTCCGCCGGCTCGACGCCTTCGAGTCGGCGATCCGGCAAGCGACATCGCTGGGCGCGGAACTGGTCCAGCTCACCGCCGACGGCCTGGCCCGGGGTGTGGTGCGATCCGACGGTGCGCCGAAATGAGGTCAGACCTCCAGAATCTCCCAGCCGTCACCGAGCACCACCCGGATCTGGTCGGGCCGCGAGGTGATGACGCCGGCCTGGTTGACCATGGCCACCCAGGCGACGTGACCGGCTCCGAGCCGGCCGGTGTGTCGGGCCATGCTGCCGATCGTCGGTGCCTCGTCGTCGCTGTCCAGATCCACGGCGGGCAGCACGGTACGCACGACGGGATTGCGCCGCAGCATCCGCAGCAGTTCGTGCTCACCAGGGTCCAGCAGGCTGTACGCCTCCAGCAGGCAGACGACCGGAACCGCCACGCTGCCTTCTACGTCGGCGACTTCGACAAGCGCCTCACCGATGGCCGGCACTCCGTGCACGTACGCCAGCAGCGCGCCGGTGTCGAGCACCCAGTACGGACGGCTCACGCCGCCGAGCGCCGGTCCAACTCGGCCCGCAGCTCGTCGACCGGACGCCCCAGCAACTCGGCGACCCGGGCGACGGCCGCCTCACGCGCTTCGGGCTTGACCTGGTGGCCGGCGAGCCGTTGGGCCGCGCCGATGGGGTCGTACGGAAACTCGCCGTGTCCGGCGGCCCGGAGCGCGGCGCGCATGTCGTCGGATATCCGACGCCTACGCAGCGCCTCGGTGACGTACGCGGAAACCTGGCGGGCCGGAAGGGCGTCCAGTTGCTCGGCCACGTCATCGGGTACGGAGATCGTCACACGCCGACTCATACACCGGAGCCTAGCGGAGTATGAATCGTCCGTCAGCAACGCCGCGCTGACGTTCGGTTGATGGTCCCCGCCGAGCGGAGGACCACAACAAACCAGGACAACGGCCATACTGCTTCACTCAAGGCGATCGAAAGGAAACTGGTGAGCACCAAGCACCACGAACTCGCGAACTTCATCTGGTCGGTGGCTGACCTGCTGCGTGGCGATTACAAGCAGTCGGAGTACGGGCGGGTGATCCTGCCGTTGACGGTGTTGCGGCGGTTGGACTGTGTGTTGGAGCCGACGAAGGACGCGGTGCTCGCCAAGCACGCCCAGCTCAAGGGGTTGGGTGTGCAGAACATGGATCCGGTGCTGCGGAAGGCGGCCGGGTTGTCGTTCTACAACACCAGTGAGATGTCGTTTCGCAGGCTGCTGGGGGATCAGGATCATGTGGCGTTGAACCTGCGCGCCTACATCGGCGGGTTCTCCCCGGGCGCGGTGGACGTGTTGGACAAGTACGGGTTCGACACGCAGATCAGCCGGCTGGCCGAGGCGGGGCTGCTGTATCAGGTGGTCGCCAAGTTCGCCGACATCGACCTGCACCCGGACGCGGTCTCGAACCACCAGATGGGTTACGTCTTCGAGGAGCTGATCCGGCGGTTCTCCGAGATCAGCAACGAGACGGCCGGTGAGCACTTCACCCCGCGTGAGGTGATCCGCCTGATGGTGAACCTGCTGCTCGCCCCGGACGAGGACGACCTGGTGACGCCGGGGATCGTGCGTAAGGTGTACGACCCGGCCTGCGGCACCGGCGGCATGCTCACCGAGGCCCAGGACCACATCCAGGCCAACAACCCGCACGCCACGGTGGAGGTGTACGGGCAGGAGTTGAACGGTGAGACGTACGCGATCTGCCGTTCGGACATGATGCTCAAGGGCGGCGACCCAACGAAGATCACGTTCGGGAACTCGTTCAGCCAGGATGGCCACGACGGTGAACGCTTCGACTACATGCTCGCCAACCCGCCGTTCGGGGTGGAGTGGAAGAAGGTCGAGAAGGTCATCAAGGCCGAGCACGCCCGCGGCCACGCCGGCCGCTTCGGTGCCGGCCTGCCGAGGATCAACGACGGGTCGCTGCTGTTCCTCCAGCACATGATTTCAAAAATGAAACGCCCCGAGGACGGGGGCAGCCGACTGGCGATCGTGTTCAACGGCTCGCCGCTGTTCACCGGCGCGGCCGGCTCGGGCGAGTCGGAGATCCGCCGCTGGATCCTGGAGAACGACCTGCTCGAAGGCATCGTCGCGCTGCCCGATCAGCTGTTCTACAACACGGGCATCTCCACCTACTTCTGGATCCTCACCAACCGCAAGGCCCCGGCCCGCCGCCGCAAGGTGGTGCTGCTCGACGGCCGCGACTACTGGACCAAGATGCGCAAGAGCCTCGGCGACAAGCGCAAGATGCTCACCGACGAACACATCACCGAGCTGACCCGCGCCTACGTCGAAGCCCTGACCATCGCCGACGACCCCGACCACCCGCAGCACGCCAAGGTCAAGGTCTTCAAGACCACCGACTTCGGCTACCGACGCATCACCGTTGAACGCCCCCTCCGCCTCCGCTTCGAAGTCACCGAAGAGACCGTCGCCCTGCTCGCCGAGGCACGTGCCATCGTCAAGTACGCCGACCGCGAGTCACTGCTCGCGTCCGCCGAAACCCTCATCGGTACGGAGTCCACGAGCCGTGCCGACTTCGCGATGAAGCTGAGCGGCCTCGGCAAGCTGCCGACCCCGGTGGAGAAGGCAGTCTGGGAAGCATTCTCGGTCAGCGACCCCGAAGGCGAGATCCAAACCGACCGCAAGGGCAACCCCCTGCCCGACACCGACCTCCGTGACAACGAGAACGTCCCCCTGAACGAGGAGATCCACGACTACCTCAAACGCGAAGTCCTACCCCACGTCCCCGACGCCTGGCTAGACGAAACAAAAACCAAGATCGGCTACGAGATTCCGTTCACGCGCCACTTCTACTTCTACACCCCGCCCCGGCCACTTGCAGAGATTGATGCCGACATTCATTTACTGGAGGAAGAGATCCGGCATCTTCTAGCCGAGGTTGCGAAGTGAAGAACGACAGCTTTCGTCCTACTGCACTTCGTCACCTGATAACCTGCTTGGACGGGCGCCGAGTTCCGCTGAATTCGGAACAGCGCGCAGAGATGCCCGGCCCAGTTCCTTACTGGGGTGCGAACGGGGTGGTGGATCATGTAAGCAGGCACCTCTTCGACGAGGCACTGGTCTTGCTAGGGGAAGACGGTGCGCCATTTTTTGAGGCCGGCAGAGATGTTGCCTTCCTGGTTAACGAGCCGGTCTGGGTGAATAACCACATTCACGTGCTTCGGCCGAGAGGTGTCGATCCTCGTTTCTTGACATATGCGCTGAATGCGGTTGACTACTCCCGATACATCACAGGCTCTACCCGCGACAAGCTGACGCAGGATGACCTCAGGCGGATTGAGCTGAATATTCCTGACCTGCAGGAGCAGCGGCGAATCGCTGATTTTCTCGACGCTGAGACGTCGCGAGTTGACGCTTTGAGGCGCACTATGGGTCGGTTGCGCTCCCTGTTGATTGAACGTCGAAATTCGGTAGTTCATGGCTATGTCACCGGCCTTAACCACGGGGCGGAGAGGGTGCAAGGCCTCCTACACTGGGCTACGAGCCTGCCGGCTTGCTGGCCAGCGGTTCGTCTAAATCTCCTCGCCGTCATGGGTAGTGGCCACACGCCGAGCAGATCCCACGAAGAGTGGTGGGTTGATTGCTCGATCCCTTGGATTACCACAGGTGAGGTTAGTCAGGTCCGCGACGATCGTCGGGAGGTAATAGATCAGACGCGAGAGAGAATCAGTATTGTTGGCATGGCCAATAGCTCTGCAAGACTTCATCCGGCCGGAACGGTGGTCTTGTGTCGGACCGCCTCGGCTGGCTACTCGGCCGTAATGGGCGCAGACATGGCGACCAGTCAAGACTTCGTGACATGGACTTGTGGACCTAGGCTCGATCCCTACTACCTTCTTTGGTGCCTACGGGCCATGCGTTCGGATCTCCTTGGCCGGCTCGCAATGGGATCGACCCACAAGACGATCTATCTTCCTGACTTGCAGATGCTTCGAGTTCCGGTTCCCCCAATTCAGGAGCAACGACGGATCGTAGAGCGGATTCGCCAAAGTAACGCTCGAATTGATGCTGCGGTCGATGCTATCGATCGTCAGATGGCTCTGCTCGCAGAGCGGCGGAGCGCGCTTGTAATTGCGGCGGTTGCCGGGCGGTTGGACGTGACGGCTAAGCGGGGCGAGGAAGGATGAATGACGGACCTCGACTCGCGATGAGGGTCTCCGACCCCGGACGAAATCGTTAGTCACCTGAGGGAATCAACAGATTGTGACGGAGAGGAATATCAGATTCGGTGGTTGGTCGGGTGAAATCGGTATTCGAAGATGCATTCGGAGGGGACGACGAGAGTGGCGAAGGGTAGTGGGCGTGGTCTATCAGGAGCAGAAGTTCGAGGTGGCCATAGCAAGTGCCCTGATCAGCTCTGGGTGGCTGCGAGGCACGGCTAACCATTTCGATCGGCAGTCGGGGCTGGATACGGCCGAGCTGTTCGCGTTCATCGGGGCGACCCAGGCCGACGAGTGGGCGAAGCTGCTGGCTTACCAAGGGAACGATCCGGACTTGGCGCAGCGGCAGTTCGCGCAGTACCTAGCTAGGCAGATCGATGAGCGTGGACCGCTCGACGTACTTCGGCGCGGCGTGCGGGATAAGGGAGTCCTGATCCGGCTGGCGTACTTCAAGCCGGCGCATGCGATCACGGATGACGCGATCAAGCTGTACCGGGCCAACCGGCTCACCGTCACCCGCCAGCTCGCCTACTCGACGAGCAACAACAACACCCTCGACCTGGTGCTCTTCGTCAACGGCATTCCGCTCGCCACGGCGGAGCTGAAGAACCCGCTGACCGGGCAGACCGTCGAGGATGCAAAGGAGCAGTACCGCAGGACGCGCGACCCGAAGGAACTGCTGTTCGCGCGGCGTACCCTCGTGCATTTCGCCGTGGATCCCGACCTGGTTTTTGTCACCACGAAGCTAGCGGGGGAGAAGACCCGGTTTCTGCCGTTCAACACCGGCTCGGCGGGGCCGGGTGTCTCCGGTGGGGCCGGGAACCCGCCCGCCGGGACGTCCGGCTACCGCAGCTCGTACCTGTGGGAGCAGGTCTGGCACCCGGACACCTGGATGGACCTGGTGCGCCGGTTCCTGCACTACGACAAGGAATCGGGGGCGCTGATCTTCCCGCGCTACCACCAGTGGCACGCGGTGACCAACCTGGCTGATCATGCGGCTCGGCACGGCTCGGGGCAGAACTACCTGGTCATGCACTCGGCCGGGTCGGGTAAGTCGAACACCATCGCCTGGCTGGCACACCGGCTGTCCAGCCTGCACACCGCGCCCGCGCTCGACGACGATGCCCGCTCGAAGGGGTTGCGCCCCAACGAGCCCGTCTTCGACAAGGTCATCATCATCACCGATCGGGTGGTGCTGGACCGGCAGCTCCAGGACACGGTGTTCCAGTTCGAGCATGTGCCCGGTGTGGTGCAGCGGATCGACAAGGACTCGGCGCAGCTGGCCGCCGCCCTCCAAGGCGAGACGGCGAAGGTCGTGATCACCACGATGCAGAAGTTCCCCTACATCCTCAACCAGGTGCAGGGGCTGCGGGGCAAGCGGTTCGCGGTCATCGTCGACGAGGCGCACTCGTCACAGTCCGGTGACTCGGCTGCCGCGTTGAAGAAGGTGCTGCTCAGGCTCGGCAGCGATGACGTGGACGAATCCGGCGACCTGCTCACCGCCTCGGCGCTAGCCCGGGGGCGGCACGAGACGTTGTCGTACTTCGCGTTCACCGCCACCCCGAAACCGAAGACCCTCGAACTTTTCGGCACCCCGCACCCGGTCACCGGCACGGCGCAGCCGTTCCACACGTACTCGATGCGGCAGGCCATCGAAGAGGGCTTCATCCTCGACGTGCTGCGCCAATACCTGACCTACAAGGCGTACTGGAAGCTCGCCAACGCCAACCCCGACGACCCGGAGGTCGACCCGAAGAAGGCCGGCGCGCAACTCGCCCGCTTCGCCAGCCTGCACCCGACGATGCAGGCGCAGAAGGCCGAGATCATCGTCGAGCACTTCCGCAAGCACACCGCGCCGCGTCTCGGCGGGCGTGCCAAGGCCATGGTGGTCACCGCGTCCCGCGAGGGCGCCGTCCGGCTGCACGCCGCCATCCGCAGGTACGCCGACATGCAGGGCTACGTCGGCTGTGACTCGCTTGTCGCGTTCTCCGGTGAGCTGGAGGTCGACGGGGTCCAGCACACCGAGGCGCGGTCCAACGGGTTCAGCGAGGGTGAGCTGCCGGAACGCTTCGCCTACACCGCCGCCGACGACAAGCACGCCGGCACGCCGAAGGCGAAACAGCCGGTGGAATATCGGATCCTGGTCGTCGCCGAGAAGTACCAGACCGGCTTCGACCAGCCACTGCTCACCACAATGTACGTCGACAAGCTGCTCAAGAAGGTCGCGGCCGTGCAGACCCTGTCCCGGCTCAACCGCACCCACCCGCTCAAAACCCAGGGCGACGTGTTCGTGCTCGACTTCGTCAACGAGGCCGGCGACGTCGCCGCCGAGTTCAAGCCATACTTCGAGACCGCCGCCACCACCCCCACCGACCCGAACCTGCTCTACACCGCCCAGCACGCCGTCACCGCGTACCCCATCCTGGTCGACTCCGAGATGCAGGCGTACGCCGAAGCGCTGCTCGCCGCCGAGGCCAAGGCGACCACCGACACCGGCCTCGCGCGGGCGCACGCCGCGTTGTACCGCTTCACCGAACCGGCCGTCGATCGCTACAAGGCCCTGGCCGCCGACGACCCCGAGGCCGCCGAGACCTTCCGCTCCGCGCTGCGCGACTACATCCGCATGTACGCGTTCCTCAGCCAGGTCGTGCCGTACCACGACGAGGAACTGGAGCGGCTCTACCTGTACGGGCGGGCACTGCTCAACCGGCTGCCCCGCCGACAGGACCCGTCCGTCGACATCGGCGAGGTGCAGCTGACCCACCTGCGGGTCAGCAAGACCGGCGAACACGACGCGTCGCTCACCCCCGAAGGCGAGCAGATGTTGCCGGGCTTCGTGGGCGGCGGCACCGGCCGCCAGCACGACCAGGACAAGGTCGTCCTGTCGGAGCTGATCGACGAGTTCAACGACCGGTTCGGCATCGGGCTCGGTGAGGCCGACAAGGTCTGGGTCGAGCAGCAGATCAACGCCCTGGCCGAGGACGGCACCCTCGAAGCCGCCGCGATGGTCAACGACGAGAGCAACTTCGGTGTCGTGTGCGACCGGCGGATCGAGGACGTGATCCTGTCCCGCCACGACGACAACGGCAAGCTCATGCAGCGTTACCTCGACGACGAGAGCCTGCGCGCACAGCTCAACCAATTTGCCCGCCGGCAGGCGTACCAAATGATCCGCCGCCGCAAGGGCATCGTGTAGAGGAAACGCTAACGCCAACCAATAGAGTTCTTTGGAATGGTGAGTTTAGACCAACTTCTAATCGTCCGGCGCGAAGCGCTCGACAAAGCCGGGACTGTGCAATTACGGCGGGATCTGGGGTATCGGTGAACGATAGAGGTACTGGCCTTGGAAACTTCATCTGGTCGGTGGCTGACCTGCTGCGTGGCGATTACAAGCAGTCGGAGTACGGGCGGGTGATCCTGCCGTTGACGGTGTTGCGGCGGTTGGACTGTGTGTTGGAGCCGACGAAGGACGCGGTGCTCGCCAAGCACGCCCAGCTCAAGGGGTTGGGTGTGCAGAACATGGATCCGGTGCTGCGGAAGGCGGCCGGGTTGTCGTTCTACAACACCAGTGAGATGTCGTTTCGCAGGCTGCTGGGGGATCAGGATCATGTGGCGTTGAACCTGCGCGCCTACATCGGCGGGTTCTCCCCGGGCGCGGTGGACGTGTTGGACAAGTACGGGTTCGACACGCAGAACAGCCGGCTGGCCGAGGCGGGGCTGCTGTATCAGGTGGTCGCCACGTTCGCCGACATCGACCTGCACCCGGACGCGGTCTCGAACCACCAGATGGGTTACGTCTTCGAGGAGCTGATCCGGCGGTTCTCCGAGATCAGCAACGAGACGGCCGGTGAGCACTTCACCCCGCGTGAGGTGATCCGCCTGATGGTGAACCTGCTGCTCGCCCCGGACGAGGACGACCTGGTGACGCCGGGGATCGTGCGTAAGGTGTACGACCCGGCCTGCGGCACCGGCGGCATGCTCACCGAGGCCCAGGACCACATCCAGGCCAACAACCCGCACGCCACGGTGGAGGTGTACGGGCAGGAGTTGAACGGTGAGACGTACGCGATCTGCCGTTCGGACATGATGCTCAAGGGCGGCGACCCAACGAAGATCACGTTCGGGAACTCGTTCAGCCAGGATGGCCACGACGGTGAACGCTTCGACTACATGCTCGCCAACCCGCCGTTCGGGGTGGAGTGGAAGAAGGTCGAGAAGGTCATCAAGGCCGAGCACGCCCGCGGCCACGCCGGCCGCTTCGGTGCCGGCCTGCCGAGGATCAACGACGGGTCGCTGCTGTTCCTCCAGCACATGATTTCAAAAATGAAACGCCCCGAGGACGGGGGCAGCCGACTGGCGATCGTGTTCAACGGCTCGCCGCTGTTCACCGGCGCGGCCGGCTCGGGCGAGTCGGAGATCCGCCGCTGGATCCTGGAGAACGACCTGCTCGAAGGCATCGTCGCGCTGCCCGATCAGCTGTTCTACAACACGGGCATCTCCACCTACTTCTGGATCCTCACCAACCGCAAGGCCCCGGCCCGCCGCCGCAAGGTGGTGCTGCTCGACGGCCGCGACTACTGGACCAAGATGCGCAAGAGCCTCGGCGACAAGCGCAAGATGCTCACCGACGAACACATCACCGAGCTGACCCGCGCCTACGTCGAAGCCCTGACCATCGCCGACGACCCCGACCACCCGCAGCACGCCAAGGTCAAGGTCTTCAAGACCACCGACTTCGGCTACCGACGCATCACCGTTGAACGCCCCCTCCGCCTCCGCTTCGAAATCACCGAAGAGAACGTCGCTCTTTTGGCAGCTACACAGGCCATCGTCGAGCACTCTGAGCGGGATTCTTTACTGGAAAAAGCGAAAGGGCTTATTGGGCGTCGATCGAAGAATCGCGACCGTTTTGCGCGATATATCGAAGAGTTTGGTACTCTTACTGCTGAGATCGAATCGGAGGTTTGGCAGGCGTTCTCGGTTCGTGATCCCGCTGGCCAGCCACAGAAAGATCGAGCCGGTAAAAGGCTGCCCGATCGAGACTTACGCATTGGAAAGTCACTGCCACTTGGTGTGGATCCTGGAAGTTATTTCCGGCAGGAGATTCTGCCGAAGTTTCCGGAAGCGTGGCTAGCCGAGGCGGCCACTCGCGTCGGATATGCTGTGCCTGCCCTTGCATTCGTCCCAAGAGCTTGGGTGCCCCATCTCCGACCGCTCGAAGAGGTAGCGCACATCGTAACCCCTCGGCGAGTTTGGCAAACGACAGAGCTCGAAATTCCTGTTCTCCGGACATCCGTCCTAAATTCCGTGGATGTGGCCGCAAGTCTCACGGGTTTCCCGACTGCCGGCGAGTATCTAAGCCGATGCAGGGGTGGTGACATCGTGGGCGGCAACGGAGGGTGGCGCCTGTTGCCAGCTGACTTTGGTGAGGCGCTGACGCCTATGAGAGTGATCCGAACCGCCGCTGGCGCAAATGCTGGCGTTTTATGCGAGTGGTTCAACTCCCGCAAGTTCAGGCAGTTCAATCAGGTATCCGAAAACGTCATCGGCGGCGCCACTTTAGTGCCTGTCGCGTTAATCGAAGACCTCGAATTCGGTAGTATGATAGACGACCTAAATGTTCGACGCCGCGGCATATCGCGCGTCACGGCCGGGCTGCTCCCGAATATTTTTCGGCAATCCGTAGGCGATCTAGAGTCTGCGCGTAAAGTTGCGAGGTCGGCGGTCTCGGAGATTCGCTTGGTAGATGAGCTAATTCGGCCACTGGAGGACCCTCTCTGGCGCGCTGAGCGCAGTTATCCTCACCATATTGCCTATTTGGCGAGGCAGTACAGGCTCGCAGGCAAGGCGACGCGGCTGGAGTGTCTAAAGAAACTGAGTGAAGGAATTGCCCGCATCCTTGGGGTCACGTCGCTCGCCATTATGCTTTCTAGGGGATGCCGGATCACCGCGCAGCAGTTCTCTGTCTTTGAAAGTGGCGCTACGTTCGCTAAGTGGTTGCAGCTCACGCGCGGACTGGTTGAGGCGGGTCCGATTCCTGAGTTGCGCGACCTGGAGGACTTCATGGATGGGGGCGGAATCTATGAGAACTTGAATCAAATTCGTTTGCACCGGAACGATGGTGCTCATGCTCATGCGGTTCCCTCTATCTATCAGCAAGAGGTTGCTGCAGATACGCTTGAACCGGCCCTGATATCTGCCCTCGAAGCGACGTCCTGGCTGTCTAGAGCCAACTGGCTAAATGTCGCTGAGTGTCTGTATATGGGTGAAGTTCACAGGCTCGTCGGGAAACGCTTGCATGGAAGTCATCCGGATTGGGAGCCCTTGGATAGGCGCGGAGATCCGCTTATGCCGGATAGGGTCTATTTCGAGTCTCCTTCAACGTCAACTCCTCTGTCTTTGTGGCCGGTGGTAGACGTCGACTTCTGTGACAGTTGCGGCGAGATGGAGTTGTACATATTTGATCGGCGTGATGAGAGTGTATTGACTCTTCGCACTTTGAAGAATCACCACAAGAAGATAGATGCGGTATGGAGGTAAACTTCTGCTTTAGCTTTCGCTGGAGCTGGCGTAGATGTTTAGTGTTAATGCCAATTAAGGCAACTAACTGAGCTGTGCGGGAGATCGCTTTATGCGAGCGCAGGAACGGGTTGCCGACCGGTACGAGTTGACGTACCCGGTCGGTCACGGCGGCATGGGGGAGGTGTGGGCCGGCTTCGACGAGAAGCTGGACCGGCCGGTCGCCATCAAGTTTCTTCGGGAGCTCACCATCCCTGCGGGGGAACGGGGCAACGCCGTCGAACGGTTCATGCGGGAGGCCCGGGTCACCGCGCGGCTCGACCATCCTGGAGTGCCCAGTGTCCACGACGTCGGGCACCACGGCGACGACCTCTACATCGTGATGCAGCTCGTGCCGGGCATGGTGTTGTCCGACCTGATCGCCGAGCGGGGTCGGCTGTCCGTGCCGTGGGCTGCGGCGATCGGTGCGCAGATCTGCTCGGTTCTCGCCACCGCGCACGCCGCCTCGCTGGTGCACCGCGACCTCAAGCCGCAGAACCTGATGGTCACTCCGGCGGGGACGGTGAAGGTTCTCGACTTCGGGGTGGCTGCGCTACTCGGCCCGGACGTGCCTCGGCTCACCGCCACCGGCCACACCCTCGGCACGCCCACCTACATGGCCCCCGAGCAGGCGCTCAACAGCGCCGTCGGGCCGCGCGCCGACCTCTACGCGCTGGGCTGTGTGCTCTTCGAGCTGTTGACCGGCAGGCCGCCGTACCTGGCGGACAACCCGCTCGGCATGCTGCACCGACACCTGAACGACCCGGTGCCGTCGGTCAGCGAGTACCGGGCCGGAGTGGGTGAACCGCTGGTCAGCCTGGTAACCCGACTGCTCGCCAAGGACCCACAACACCGGCCCGGCTCCGCCGCCGAGGTGTACGAGTTCCTTGCCCCGCTTGGCCGGATCGAACGGGAGACGGCCGGCGAGATCGCGGTCACCGTTGCCGAGGGGCAGCGCATCGATCCGACGATGCCTTATCGGTACCCGTACGGACCGTTGCCACCCCAGGCGCCGCCGCAGCCGACCCGGGTCGATGTCGTCCGGCCCCGAGCCGTACCAGAAGCGGTCGAGCCACCTACCGGCGCCGAGTTGACCGAGGTGGAGGAGCGTGCCTGGCAACTCGCCGAGGAGGAACGGTTCACGCAGGCCGCCGAGCTGATCGAGACGGCGTTGCGCCCGGTACGACGTGGCCCTGCCGCCAAACAGCCGAGGATTCTGGAGCTGCGGCTCAACCTGGCCAACCTGTACGTGCTTGCCGGTGCCTTCCGGCAGGCGCTGCCCGAGTTCCAGCAACTTATCACCGACCTGGCCGAACGCCCCGTGCCCGACCGGGAGCTGATCTGGGAGTGCCGGCAACAGGCCGCGGTCTGCCAGGCGGAACTGGGCGAAGCCACCGAGGCGCTGCTCGAACTCAGGGCTCTACTGGCCGAGGAACAGCGGATGATGCCAACGAACGCGCCGGAGTTGTTCCCGCTCCGGCAACAGATCGCGATGCTCGCCGCAGGCTTGGGGAACGTAGCCGAGGCCCGGCGTGAGCTGACCGAGCTCTGGCATGACGTGAGCGCCCTGCACGGCACGGAGTCAGCGGCAGCGGCCGAGATCAAGGCGTTGCTGAACCACCTTGAACGGCTCGGGGACGCGTCCCAGACGACTGACCCAGCGTCCAGACGACACAGGTCGGTGTGAGAGGTAGTGAGCATGTACGAACTGGAAGACGTGGTCAAGCAGTGCGTCGAGCGAGTGGCGCGGTTCCGCCGGCAGCACCCCCGCACCAACGAACAGAACACCAAAGCCGGCCTCATCGAGCCGATCATCGGGGCGCTGGGCTGGGATCTGTTCGATCCCGAGGAGGTGCACCGGGAGTATCGGAGGCGGGGCGTCGACAACCCGGTGGACTACGCGCTGCTACTTCTCCGTACGCCGCGCCTGTTCATCGAGGCTAAGGGGCTCGGCGAGAACCTCGACGACCCGCGCTGGGCAAACCAGACCATCGGGTACGCGACGATGGCCGGCGTGGAATGGGTCGCCCTGACCGACGGTGCGGAGTGGCGGGTCTACAACGCCCATGCGCCGGTGCCCATCGAGCACAAGCTCTTCCGGGCGGTCCGGATCGAAGACGATGCCGATGCCGCGGTCGAGCTGTTGAGCTTGCTCAGCAAGCAGAACATGGGTAACAACCGGATCGAGGAGTTGTGGAAGGGCTTCTTCGTCGACCGGCAGGTTCACACCGAGTTGACGGACCTGTTCGCCGGGTCGGATCCGGTGTCCGAACTCGTGGATCTGCTCGACCGTCGGATGCCGAGGCTGAGCCGCGAGGAGATTCGGCAGAGTCTCATCCGCGCCCGAGCCACTTTCGACTTCCCGATGTCGACGGCAGCCGCTGCACCATTCCAGCGACGTCCCTCTCCTGCGGAGGCAGCGCAACTGGTCGAGTCTCGGCCTGCCACATCGAGACCCGTGAGCCGGTCGTCGACGGGAAAATCCAAACGGGCGACAGCGCGCGTGACGCCGGACGAGCGAAGGCTCAAGCTTGCGGACCTGCTTGCCGCCGGCCGGCTGCGGCCGGGGACCACGCTCTTTGCCCGCTACCTCGGCCAGCAGCACACCGCTGAGTTGCTGGCCGATGGCCGGGTGCGCTATCGGGGGGAAGTGCACAACTCCCCGTCCAGTGCGGGAGAAGCGGTCAAGATTGCGATCCATGGTCGGGACATCACCGATGCCCGCAAAGCTACCGATGGCCTGGACTTCTGGCAGGCAGAGGACGCCGTGTCGGGTGATGTGGTCACCCTCAAGGAAATTCGGCGGCGGGTTGCGGCCGGGGGAGGAGGACATGCCTGACTGGTGGCTTCCGCTGGACGAGATCATGGGCGTGCTCGACGCAGAGCGAGCCACCCGCGATCTCCGCAGCTACTTCGCCAACCAGGCGAAGCCCTTCACCGGCAGTCAGTTCGAGGCGCTGGGTCGTGGACTGGCCGCCGAGCACCGTGATGTCGTGACCGCCGAGGACCTCATCGCCGTCCAGTTGCTGGAGGTACGCGTCCCGGCTGCGGTCGCCCTCGAACTCCTACAGGGCGATCTGGGGCAGCGGATCAGCGATGAACTGCGCGAGATACCAATCGGTCTGGACCTCAGTGATGAGCGAGCAAGACCGTACATCCAGGATGGCGGGCCGGCGGAACGCGCCTGGCAACTGCTGACCGATCGTCCGGGGGTGCACAAGACCATTGCTGGGAAGCTGCTCGCCCGCAAACGGCCGAGGCTGATTCCGATCTACGACAGCGTGTTGAGGTGTGCGCTTCGCGGTCGTCGTGGCTTCTGGCTCTGGCTCCACGAACAGCTCAGGGCCGAGGACCTTCGGCTGACCCGCCGGCTGCGAGAGCTTCGGGTCGCAGCCGATGTTCCCGATCACGTGTCCGACATCCGCGTCTTCGACATCGTCATCTGGATGCGTCACGAAGGCGAGCATCGCCGTCGGAGCTGTGCCGGGCTGTCAATCGACCCGTAGGTGCCGCCTCCGCTGTGGCCCGGGTCAGAGCGGGAGACATGCGGGATGGCCCAGCAGAGGAGCGGAGCCATCCCTCGTCGTTCGACGCTCAGTCGGCCAGATGCGCGGTCCGGACGAAGGCAGCCCAGGCCGCAGGAGAGAAGGAGAGGGTGGGCCCGGCCGGGTCCTTGGAGTCGCGGACGGCGACGAGGCCGGGGAGGTTGTCGGCGACCTCGACGCAGTCGCCGCCGTTGTCGCCGCTGCGGGTGCTCTTGCGCCAGACGGCGCCGGTCAGGTCAGTCATGCCGCATCTCCCCGATGAGCCTCTTGATCATGTCCTTCGATTCTGCCTCGCCGAGGGCGAGCGCATCCAGTCCCCGCCAGACACGTTCGTATGCCGCCAGTTCATCAGGCTTGTCGAGGTAGAGCGCGCCGGTCAACGACTCGCTGTAGACGACCGACGGCTCCGGTGCCGTCCGACCGCCCTTGGTGGGAGGGAAGTCGAGGATGACGAAGGATCCGGCGACTGCGCCGGGCTGAGGCCCGGCTGCCAGTGGTAGCACCCGGACCGACAGGTTCGGCAGCTCGGACAGCTTGAGCAGCTGGTCAAGCTGACCGCCCATGACCGCAGGGCCACCCACGCCGCGTCGGAGCACCGCCTCGGACAGCACCGCCTCAAGCCGGGGAGCCGCCGGCAGCCGTCGCACAAGCAGGCTCTGCCGCTGGAGCCGAACCTGGACGGCTCGCTCCCGATCCTCATCACTCAGCCGCCCGCCGAGGCGGTAGAGCGCGTGTGCGTACTCCTTGGTTTGAAGGATGCCGGGGATCAGCGATTCGTCGTAGCGGCGAAGGTGGGCGGCGGCGGATTCCAGGCCGACGTACAGCTCGAACCAGCTCGGCACCGCATCCCCGTAGGCGTGCCACCAGCCCTTCGACTTCGTCTCGACGGCCAGGCCGCGCATCGCCTCCGTCATCTCCGGGGACACCCCGTACAGCTCGCACATCGCCTTGACGTCGAGCACCCGGACGGAGCCCATGCCGCATTCGAGCCGCCAGATCTTCTGTCGGCTGTACTCCAGGGCCTCGGCGGCGGCGTCCAGCGTCACCCCGGCCTCGTTGCGGAACTGGCGCAGCAGCCGACCGAGCTGCCGGCGCGGCACGGTTGATCCGATGTCTTCGGCCATTCGCACACTCCCTGGTTCCGGCTCGCAACACTGCGTCACCTGCTGCTGTAACGCTTATCGGTTTTGACAAAGAAAGTCAATGCACAAGTACGAAATCCGGCTATGGAACGTTGCTAATCCACTGCGGAGCGTTCCAGGATGGTCACAGCGCGGCGGCCGGCCGATTCCCCCCGGACGGCCGCCGCGTTCCCATCACACTCTCCGCCCACTGTGGAAAGGCAGCGACATGTCCACCTACCGCTCCACTGCGTACTCCGGTCTGTTGCCCTGGCAGGTGCGTGGGCACCGGTTCCGCCGCGTCTGGCTCGGACGTCGCGGCCTGGCCCCCGACGAGGTGTACGCGTTCCTCGATCAGGTCGCCGGAGAGTTGGCCACCGTCCAGCAGGCGCTCGCCGAGAGTCACCGAGAGACCGCCCGCGTCAAGGCGGCGCTGCGTGACTGGCAGTCCGCGCGGGCCCGCGCCCGGGGCGGTGACCGATGACCCGCCGCCGTGGCAGCAGAGCGACGGTCGACCTGTCAGGGCGCGGGACAGGAGCGGGGCATGGGTAGGCGGTGGAAGTGGTTCTTGCGGCCGGGGCCGGTCGCACTTGACCTGACCGGGCAGGCCGTGCCGGACGGGGACGTGCCGGGGCGGTTCCGGCGGGTGTCGGTCGAGCATCTCGTACCGGAGCTGCGGGTGACCTCGCGGTGCGACGGTGCGCTCGTCTACGAGCGACCCGAGGAACGGCCGGCGGTGTCTTCGGCGCGGAATCAGCGTGCGGGTCGCTACGAATCGGGCCGGCGAGGCGAGCGGAACCGTGGAAGGTTCCGAGGGCCAACCGACGGTGAGCCGGCCCGGTCCGCTCAGCCGGATGCCGACAACGACCTCTTCGTGACGCCTGTTCAGCTCGCCAGGGCGAACCGGCTGTTCGAGGCGCACTGGCGGAGCCCCGCCGAGGATCCGCGTACCAGGAAGTGCCCGGACTGCCGCGCCGACGGCACCTGCCCCCGGGCGGACTGGGCCGACACGATCATCGTGCGCTGCCTGCGGACGTACTGGCGATGAACGTCTTCGACCTGTCGCCCGCGCAGATCCGCAACCGACTGATCTTGCGCGCGCGGCGGGCAGCGCTGACCTCTGGGACCGGACGGCAGCCGCCGTCCCGCCGCCCGCATGGTCGCGCCGAGGCGGCGGCGGTGGCCCTGGCGCCGGTCGTCCCGCCCGTGTCCGTCGCCGCCGGGGACGTGGTCCAGCTCGCCGAGTCCGACTACCGGCACTCCGACGGTCCGCTCCGGCTCCGGATCGTCCGGGTCCGGCCGGACCTCAGCGAGTGGTACGACGGAGAATGGGTGTGGCTCGAAGGCGTCGAGATCGGGCCGGACGACCAGGATGGTACGTTCCGGCCGGTGCTGGCCCGGGTCGCCGCGCTGCGGCCAAAAGGATCTACGGCGTCACTGAACGCCGCTCCAGCTGCGTCCGCAGCTCATCGGTTCGGCGACCCAGCATCTCCGCCACTCCGGCAGTGGCCGCCTCGCGAGCCTCCGGGGTGACCTGGCGGCGCACCGCAGATCGCTCATATGGGAACTCGTTGGTGCCCGCAATACGCGCTGCGGATGCATATCGGTCGGATACCCGACGGCGGCGTAGCACCTCGGCGGCCTTCGTGCCTGGCGGGCGGGAGAGTGGCCAGCTACTCGGTAGCATCTGAGACTCAGCCGTATGGGTGATTTTAAAGGGCGCTCCTATGCCAACCGGATCAAGGCGGACAGCCTGCGATTCTTGCCGGCTTCTGCGAGCCGGTGCTCAACGGGCAGCCACTGCTAGGCTGTGAGCCGCAGAAACATCGATTGAGTGTCGAGGTGGGCCATGCCTTTTCCTGTGGTTCTCGTGGCCGTTGCCGTGGGAAGTACGGTCGCCAACGTGGTAGGAAACAAGGTTATCGCCAATCAGGCGAAGAAGAAGATGGAAGACCTGCAGGCCCACCACGATGATGAGCACGCGAAGCACCGAGCCGCCGCAGAGTCCACCTCTGCGAAGCTGAGAACCCTGGGTGGGCATCAAAAATCCGCCCTCGACACTGCGATGCCCCGGATCAAAGCCTTTGCCGAACGGAACGAGCGCCAGTTGCGGATGCGTGAACGCCGAATCATCGATGACGGCGAAGCGCCCGAGAAACGCGAGGTCGACGCATCGCCTGACGTCTCCGGTCCTGGCGAAATCGTGGCCGCGATGAACGGCATTGTATCGGCCGTCACCGGAGGTGGCCTGAGTGGTGCCGCCTATGCAACCGTGGCGAAGGTAGCTACGGCATCTACCGGAGCCGCGATCAAAACTCTGAGCGGCGCAGCGGCACAAAACGCAACCCTCGCGGCGATTGGAGGCGGCGCCAAGGTCGCGGGAGGCGGGGGCATCGCGGCGGGCGTACTCCGGCTCAACATCATCACCGCGATCCCGGCGGTTGCGCTCAGCGTCGGCTTGATGATCAAGTCGAAGTCTGACGCCGACAAGGCAGTTGCTAAGCACGACGCAGAGGTCAAGGAAGCAATCGCCAAGTACAACCACCGCAACGAGCTGTTTCGCGGTGTTGACGAGCGGGTCGGCGAGATTGAGGAAATCTTGGCGGGGCTCGTGTGTCGCGCAGACGAAGCGATCGACCGCTTGGAACAGGCTGAGCGCGAGCCCGGCGGATTTAACCTCGACAACGATGATCATGCACATCGCCTCCAAGCGGCGCTCCTCGTCGTGAAGGGTGTCGGCGAAGTCGGCGCAGCGCCCGTCGTGAATCCAGATCTGACGCTCGATCCCGATGGTGAATTTCTGGTTGTCAAGTACCGCAACTACAACCCGGAGCACGCCAATGTCTGACGCCCGGCCGAACCTGGTCTTTCAAGCGGTGGGCCGGATGGCCACGACAGCAGACGCCGCCCAGTACCTCATGGCGATGGTCGATGTTGCCAAGCGTATCGACGCGAACATGACAGAGCGGGCTAGAATCGTAGCCGAGCGCGACAAGGAGATCGCCAGAATCAGCGCCGCGAGTCAAGGCTTGCGGGATTACCTCGATCGCGTTTTCAACGAGCGTCGTGAACTGCATCGAGCCTTCTTCGCGAGGCTCGACAAGGCTATCGAGGATCGCGACGCAGAAACCATCCACGCCTGCGTCACCGGGATCGTCGAGGTAGCCAAGAGCTCTCCCCTCAACAATATCGTGGAACTGCGCTCCGTTTGGGCGGACCCGAACGCAGTGATCGAGATTTAGGGCTGGACCCTCGGCTGAGCTGGGACCTTCGGTTCTTGAACGACGCCGCGCCTCGTGGGAAGGTCCCCCCATGCTGGAGCAACGTCTGTCCGGGAAACCTGCGGCATGAGGCTGCTCCGCCGGCGACGGCACCTCGACCGTAGCGAGTGCATGGCGATCACCGAGGCGGCGACGACGCTCGCTTCGATGTTCGATATCACGTGGAGAGTCGCGGACAACGAGCCGGGCCACAACATGGTGACGCTGGCCGGCAGGCTCGTCGAGGCTCGCCGGGACGGCAGCACCTTCCTCATGCCCGAGCAGGCACGAGGTTGGTTCGACCTCAGCTTCGACATCCCGGACACTGCGTACGCTCTGGCCCTGGTGCTCGTGTGGTCGTTCGCCGCAGCCGGGACGCCGGCCGGCGGTGCCGCGACCGGGAACCGTGTGCCGATCGCGATGTGGCATCTCCGCCACCTCCTGCCGCGCTCGGCACACCGCGCACTCGCCGACATCGAGGACGCCTTCGCGCAGTTCGACCCACCCGCGCACACCAACGCTGCGGTCAGGTGAGCAGGCTCAAGGCTGCCGCCTGGCAGCTCGCTCCAGGTGCATCAACAGCAGGAAGGGCTTGGCGCGCTGGGCTGCTTTCCGCCAAGTGAGCGCTCGGAGGCCGTACTTGAAGACGACCGTCGACGGAACAGTGGCGCCGACGACATCCCACACCACCTCCTGGGCGACCTGACCAGCGATGTGCGGCCGGGCGAATTCCGCGATCGTCTCGCGGTAGCGGCGGGTCAACTCACGCGCTGTCGCCTCCGGTGTCAGGACCGGGTCGAGGCCCCGCGACAGCGCGAGCAATGACTCGTCCAGCAAGCTCCGAAAGCCGGCGTTGTAGCGGCGCGACTCGACGATCTGATCGACGCTGAGCTGGTCGAGTGAGCCGATCTGAAGCTGCCCCAGCACTTCCCGGACTACCGCGGCCTCGAAGCGTTGCGGTTGCGGCCGACCGAGGCTCCGGGTGAGCTGGGCCTTCACCGCCGGATTGGACAGCATGCCGTCCTGCCGCAGCTCGGAGGAGATGATGAGGGAGGCCATGTGGTTGCGCAGGCTGACGATCTCCGCCGCACCCTTCCGCAACGTGCGCGTGTCGGTCTCGGTCCGGCGATACGCCTCCTGCCGGATCGCCCGCATCACCTCGTCCATCCGGGTCAGGCTCTCGCGCATCTGTCCCTGCGCGATGACCAGGTCAGCACGGCGTCCCCGCTTCGCGCCCTGACCGAAGCGCACCCGGCCACCGTCGTCGACCTCGTACTCGTGGCCCCAGAGCCCCAGGAGCCCAGCCTCCCGCAGCTCGTCAACCCGCCGATTGATCTCGGCGGCCCGCTCCCGGTACGCGGCCGGAACCTCGAAGGAAGCGCGAAGTACGACGCGGTCGGAGAAGAAGACGACCGATTGCAGCACCTTGTCGATGGTGTGCGTGTCGACGAGGCCGCTGTCCAGCAGAGTGAGTGACCGGGTCATCGCGCCCCCGCCAGATAGGTGAGGTAGTCCACCTCGTACAGGTGCATGCTCCACGAGTGGTAACAGACCTTGCTGCCGCGCAGCCCGAGAGTGAGAGCGGCGTCGGAGGTCAGCTGCGCGAAGGTCAACAACTCGGGCACGAACCCGACCCAGACGTCGACACTGCGGGCGGTGAGAAAGAGGACAAGGTCGTCGCCGACGATCCGGAGAGCACCGCCGACCGGCGACACCGGGAAGCGTCCGCCCAGGTCCTCCTCCGGCCGCCACATCGAGAAGACCGCCGACCGGCTGTGCTCGTCCTGTCGGAGCATTTCGGTGGCCTGCTCCAACTGGTCGATCGGCGAGCCGTCCGCCGTGACCCAACCCCGCAGCCGCTGGTACAGCAGCGACGATTCCCGCTGGTCGCCGAAGATCCGGTCGCGGTAGTCCTTGATGAGTTCCGGGTACAGGTAGCCCTGCGGCGGGGTTAGGTCCGCCGGGTTCCGCAGCCAGACGGTGAGCCCCGGAATGTCGAAGCAGATTCCGTGCCGCGTCGTGACCCGCGCAGGCTCGCCTCGGGAGAAGACCGACAGCACGTCGTGCCAGCCGGACGCGACAGTAGCCACCTCAAGCTCCACGCGATGGCCCCCCTGACGATTCCCGCGTCACCGACTTCGTCCTCCGTCTCGTTTGCCGCTGGATCGGCTCGCTCGTTGCCATCGCTTCGCAGAAACTCGGCAGAGGCAGCACCGGCAGCGCCAGCAGGTTGATCAGAGTTCCCCCGCGGCAAGACGGGTTACGGGTCACGACGCACACGTCGGTGGCCAGAAGCGGAACCTCCACGTCGAGTCCGTTCGCGGCCAGGGTTTGACCCGACGTCACGAGCAACACTCCGGCGCCGTTGTCGTCGGCGCGGATGACGCCCTCGGTGGCCCCGTGCAGCCGTACGATTCGCATTGGTCGTGGGTTCGCGCACGCGGCGAGCCACGCCCGGGTGATAGCCGGGTATTCGGTGTAGATCGTGCGCGGAATCCGGCCGGCGACCGTGCAGTAGGTGACGAACGACGTCCGGGCTGGCGGCAGCGCGCGGAGCGCGAGCGGCTGGTCGTTCGCGAGACACCATTCGACGCACACGTCGTAGCCGGTGATGCCGACGTCGACGGTTCCTGAGGCGACGAGATCCGGTATGTCGAAGCCCCGGCATTGGACGAGTGAGTCCGCGCCCAGGCGGTGCCACAGCGACCTCGGGTGAGCCTCGTCCCGGCCGGCGAACCGCCTGCCGACGAACTCGGCGACCGGGCCGAACAGCCGGCTCGAGGAGGCGGGCACCGCGAGGATCACCGCGACCGGCCCGCCACTTCGGCCCTGGCAGCCGATCGCAACCCTGGGCCGATCTCCTCGACCGGGATCACCGCGTCGACCAGCGCCCGGAGTGCGAACTCAGTTGGCCGCTCGGAGAACCACACCACCTTGCCGTGCCCCACGGCGTAGCCGACCTCGATGCACACGCTGACGCCGGCATATCCGCCGTTGGCTACGGCGAAGATCGCGTCCGATCTCGCGATCTTCGCCAGGAAATCACGGGTGAGCTGGACCTTGTCCCGCTCGTCGACCCGCACATGCTGTTCGTTAAAGTCGTAGCGCGGCGTGTAGACGGTCATGCCCAGCTCGCGAAACGCTGCCTCGGCAAGCCGGGCTGTGTCGTAGAACTTGGAGCTGCTGCATATCGTGACTGCCTCGATTTCCGGCATCGATCCTCCAATCGGGTGGTCGGTATTCGCGCTTAGGTGAGCGGTACCAGATGTCGAGGTTCGTCGAGATACCCGACATCGGCGTGCCGCCGCAGAATTTTCTCCCACACCATCGAAGGCGCTTCGGATTCGGCCGGTCGAGGCAGCCTCCGGCGGTCTGCCAGAGCGGGATAGTCCAGGTGGAAGGGGCGCACCGCGAGTCGCCGAGGGAGCCCCGGGCTGATCCGGGCCAGCTCGTGAAAGCTCATGTCGAGTTGTTCCTCGGTCCAGTCGTTGGCGCCGACCGCCGGAAACAGATCGAAGCCAAGCTCGAGGGCCAGGGCGATCCCGTCGAGGATGGCAGGCCAGTCGCTGCTGTCGGGCGGATGATGGATCGTCGTGTGCACCTTGACCCGCCGCAGTTCCTCGCGTTCGGCTGCGGAAAGCCGAAGTCCGCTCTGATGCCAGGCGTATGGCAGGGCGGAGAGGTTCGACTCCACCTTGAGGACGACGGAGTCGAGCAGACCCCGGGCGGCCAACGCGCGGTAGATCTCGATCACGAGGGAGGGTGCGAGCAGCGGCTCTCCGCCGCTGACCCGCAACAGGCTGAGTTGCTGACGGGCATCCTGAGCCGTACGCCTGAGCGCGATGAACTCGTCCACCACCCCGTCGGCGTTAGTAATGAAGGCGTCGCGACCGGCCAGATGGCGATAGTCGACATAGCAGTAGGAACAGCGAAGGTTGCATGCGGCGACGTGCGTGATGGCGGCCAGGTTGTGCTCCGACCAGTGCCCGCCGAGCTCCGCCCCCACCGTCACCGGGCTGTCGGACAGGTTGGCCACATGCCGCAACCCCGCGAACTCAGGCAGAGAGGTGGGCAGGCGCATCCGGTCCCGCCGTATTGGCGTGAAGAGGCGGAACTGCCGGCTCTGAACGCCGCCGAGATCCGTCTTGCGAAGATCAGTGAAGGCGTAGTCGCCGCCCCCGGCGTTCACGATCCGATGTGCCTGAGCAGGATCGGCCGTTCCCTCGGCCCAGCTGCGGAAGCGTTGCTGACCACTCGGTCCTCCATCAGGGAGTGTCAGGACAGATTACTGACGGGCGTCCATCAACCGAGCATCTCCATGACGACTGCTTCGATCTCCGGCGAGGCCGGGTGCAGCGCGAGTTCGGCACGAACCCGCCGACGCATCGTCACGAAGTTCGCACCCTCGGTCAGGTGCAGCGCGGAGACAGCCTCAGATTGCTGCCGTCCGAGATCCGCGAGTCGCTGATGCAGCGCGTCCGCGTCATCGAACCGGGGGATGGGTAAATCCCACACGTGCTTGTCGATGTCGCGCTCATCCTTGCCGTAGGACATCATTGGCCGGACAAGCTCGGTCAGCAGGGTGCTGTTCAGGATCGCCGAGAGAAATAGGCCCTCCTCCCAGGAGGCAATCGGAGCCCAGTAAAGCTTGTGCTCGATGACTGCGGCCGGATCGTCGACAATCGCGGCAGCGACGTGCATCCCTGATGCGGAGTAGGCCAGCCGCAAGGGCGGTGCGGGGAACTGGGCGGTAAGGCCGCGATGAAAGTCGAGGCGTTCGGCCAGGGTGAGCCGTGTGCTGCTGCGGTGTGCCTCCCAGGTGGCCTCGGCCTTGCCCCACCACTCGGCGAGGCCGAAGTAGTAATCGAGTCGGGACGCAGGCCCGTTCATCAGCGTGGAGCCGTTGAGTGGAAGCACTGCCTTCTTCGCTGGCAGGATCCGGTACGGCAGCAGGCTCTCGCCGAGGAGCACGCGCCGAATGAATTCGCTCTCTACGACGCCTTCAAGCGCGGGCAGGTCCTTCCACGGTGCCTTCTCCAGGTTGCTGCGCGCCGAGCGGACGGCGTGGCGGCCGGCACCGAGACCGAGCCGACCGCCAGTATCAGTCTCGACGAAAAACAAGATCTTGGGGAAGATGGTCGCGCCGTTGCGCACGTGTGGCTTGTACGGTGACTCGGCGAGGAACGCCTGTCCCAGAGGGGCGCGCTCGCGGCGGATGTACGGCGCCGCCTGTTTCCACCTCCTGGCATCAGTGCCAAGGCGTCCCGTCCACCGCTCGGTAACCGATGGAAGGCCGCGAGGGCTCTGTGTGGCCGCCTTGTTGCCGAAGACCACACTGGCGCCCCGCGGGAAGGGGTGGGGACGCAGGCGCCGCAGGTCCCAGGAGTCGGTGAAGGCAACCGCCGTCGGCTCGACCTCGTCCTTGTACCAGCCTTTGCGGAAGCCCTCGAAGTGCTCGCGGTCGAGCACGGCGTTGGGCAGGACGAAGGCGAACGCGCCACCGTCGCGGAGGTACTGCTGGACGGCCCTGGCGACGAAGAGGACGGAGAGGTCCTGCTGCGTCGCGAACTGATTTCCACGCCACAGCCCGCGGTCACGGGAGAGCTTCTTGAACATCGCCTGCATTCCGGGAGGCATTTGGCGGTAGGAGAGCCACGGCGGGTTGCCGATCAGAGCGTCCACCCGGTTGTCGTCCATGGCGAGCCAGACGGGTCTGGCCAGGTTGCGCAGGTAGTAGCTCCATATGTGGTCGCGACCCTCGTCATGCAGCCGGCACATCGCCTCGAAGGTGCCGCGAATCATCGGCTGGTCGTCCAGCCCGATCTCCATCTGATGGAAGAAGGCCGCTAGCGACGGCGGGCTGTCCCGATCTCGCGGCTTTGCGGCGATGCTGGCGAGCCTCGCGACGATCTGGTCGAAGCGGCTCGGCTCGTCGAGCAGGCGTTTCGGGAAACGGAGCCACTCCTCGACCTCGCTGGCGTTGTAGCCGGCACTGATCCGCACGTGCTCCTCGGTGAAGAGGTCGCGACGTTCCCGCCACTGCATGCTGTCGCCGAGATAGACCGGGATGGTGATGGCGCCCCGCTGGTCAGTCAGCCGTTGGTGGCCGATGGCGAGCAGGTAGGTCACACGCGCGAGCGCCACGGCGACGGGGTGCAGGTCGACGCCGACCACATGATGGGTGAGCTGCGTCAGCGCGGCGTCCAGCGGCACGGCCGCCGTCTCGGCGGCGGCGAGATAACGGCGTACGGCGTGGAAAAGGAAGGTACCGGAGCCGCAGGCCGGGTCCAGCACCCGTTGCCGCAACGGGTCGGTCACGACCGTGTCGACGAGGTGCTCCGCGAGCCAGTCGGGGGTGTAGTACTCGCCCATCCGCTTGCGCGTCTCGGTTCCGATCATCGACTCGTAGAGCACCTTGAGGATGTCGTGGTCGGCCTGCAGCCAGTCAAACCGGGCCAGTCGCCGGGTGAGTCCCTGGATGAACTCGCGACCGCCGGGCACCTCGGTGGTCCAGCCGAAGAAGTCGTGTTCGACCACGCCCAGGATGCGGGCCTGGTCGAACCGTTGCCCGGTGATGAGGTCCCGCGGCTGCAACTCCAGGGCGTCGATACCGACGACGAGGTGCGCGATGATGTACGCGCTGTTCATCAGCAGGGTGTGCTCGACGAACAGATCCGGGTCGTCGACGAACTGGGTGCCCAGGGCGCTGTCCAAGAGCTCCGCCCACAGCTTCCGCTTCAGCTTCACGGTCGGCAGCTGCTCGTGCTCCGCGTAAAGCGCAGTGAGTGCGGCGCGATCCAACTTGTGCGAGGTGCTCTGCGCGCCGAGGCGACGAGCCACCTCGGCGGGAGCTGGCCGGACCCGCTGGCTCGTCGCCAGCACGCCTTCCAGCCAGTAGAAGAGGGCCAAGCCATCGGGGCGGGTGCCAGCGACCGTGTGGGTGTCGATGAGGGTCAGCGCATCGCCGGCCAGCTGGTACGCACGCCAGGTGGCACCGTCGGTGAGGATGCCGACGTATCGTTGGCCGCTCTCCAGACTCCGCGACCGAACGTAGCCGCCCAGCTGTCGCTCCGCCTCCAACAGCGAGCGCCCGCTTTGTAGCCGTCGCTTGACCTCGATGATGGTGTAGCCGACTTCGATGTCGATGCGGCGGCCGCCGCCAGCCGGGGCCTCGAGACGGACGTCGTCGAGGTGCGCATCGGAGAGCCCGAAGTCGCCGGCCAGCAGAAGCTGCCGGATGTCGGCCTGCAGGGTTGCCTCGCTGCGAGCGACACGTCGGTCGGCGATCCGTGCGAGTAGCGGCTGCAGTGACGGGGAAAAGCCGTCGGGCGCACGTACCTGCGACCGGGGTGATGACTGGCGGCGCCGGCTTCCGTCTGGCGTACCGTCTGAGCTAGCCATACACCAGTCTGGATATTGAGGGTGGTGATAGCCAATAGGTCGGGAACTACTGTCGGATTTCGGACAGCTACCCTGTGTGACTACAGTTTGCAGGCATATCTATCGATAGTGGTGGCCAGATTGCATTGCCGCATCCGCTTCGGCTCGCCGTAGGCCCTTCGGTCGACGTCCATGCCGCGATCGCAGACCTCTTTGCGCGGTAACACGGTCGGCTGTCGGTAAGTCGACAGTAGACAGCGCGGTCCGGGCGGTGTTTTGCGCCTTTCGTAGGTTGCCCGGCCATCCATGCTCTGGTTGTCTTGCCGGCTCAGGCGCAGATCACAGTGAGCGAGGAGCCAGTTGCATGGTCGCGGCACACGAGACGACACTGCGGGAGTTGCTGGAGGGTGCGAAGCAGTATCGGGTGCCGCTTTACCAGCGGACGTATTCGTGGACAGAAGCCCAGCTCGAACGTCTGTGGGACGACATTCGCAAGCTCGCCGAGGAGCGCGTCGAAGATCCGCATCTCACGCACTTCATTGGGTCGCTGGTGCTTGCGCCCAGCCCAACGCACGGCCCGTCGGTATCGGAGTTCCTGGTGGTGGACGGCCAGCAGCGGCTCACCACCCTCTCCATCCTGCTGTGTGCGATTCGCGATCACCGGGCACGGCACGAGGGCCCAGACCATCGGGATCGCATCGATCAGGAGTATCTGATCAACAAGTTCAAGCCGGCTCACCGATTGAAGCTTGTTCCTACGCAAGCCGACCGTGCCGCTTATGAGGCGTGCCTGGAGGCGACGCCCCAAGCGGGCGGCAGCGACAAGGTTGGCGCGGCGTACCGGTTCTTCGCGGCCCAACTCGCCGCCGTCGACGATCCGGACGACCCAATGGACATCGAACGCATCGAGGACGCGGTCATCTCGGGTATGGCCCTGGTTTCCGTCGTCGCACAGGCTGGCGACAACGTCTATCGCATCTTCGAGTCGCTGAATAACACCGGTCTCAAACTCACCCAGGCCGACCTGTTGCGGAACTACCTCTTCATGCGGCTACCAAACCGCGGCGAGGCCGTCTACGGCTCTTTGTGGTTGCCGCTGCAGAAGCAGCTGGACTCCGGCGATCTCGAGCAGCTGTTCTGGCTCGACCTGGTACACCGGCATCCCGAGGTGAAGCAGACCGACACCTACACCGGCCAACAGACGCGGCTCAACGGATTGCACACCGAGGCGGAAATCGAGGCCGAGGTACGCCGGTTCTGCCGGCTCGGCACCCTCTTGCGCATCATCCTGCATCCCGGGGAGGAAGGCGACCCGGAGGTCCGGCGTCGACTGACCCGGCTCAACGCGTGGGACACGACGACCGTCTATCCACTACTGTTGCACCTGTTGGATCGCCGCGAGCAGGGGACAGCCTCTTCCGAGCAGGTGGCCTCAGCGATGCTGTACGTGGAGAGCTTCTTCGTCCGGCGCCTGCTGATCGGTCGGGCTACCGCGAACATCAACCGGATTCTTCTGCGCATCGTGACCGACATGCCCGGAGATCTACCGGTCGACGAGGCGGTGCGGGCGTACCTATCGGTCGGCCGGAAGTACTACGCCACCGACGCCAGCGTCCGGGAGGCGGTGCGAAACATCCCATTTTATCTAAACGGGCGCGCGACGCAGCGCAAGCTGGTGCTTCAGTGGTTGGAGGCGTCGTACGGCAGCAAGGAGCCTGTGGCCTCGGAATCGCTGACCATCGAACACGTCCTGCCGCAGAGTCCGACTACCGAGTGGCGCACGATGCTGAGTGAGGATCTGCAAGGCGAGGAAAGCGTTGCCGAGGTGCATGAGGGACTGGTCCACACGCTGGGCAACCTAACCCTCACCGGGTACAACGCCGAGTTGAGCAACAGCTCTTTCCTCGTCAAGCGGACCCAACTGGGCAAGAGTGGGATCTCGCTTAGCCGGGACATCGCAGCGCAGAAGCGCTGGGGACGCCCGGAGATCTACGCCCGCGCGGCCGAACTCGCCGAGCGGATCGTCGCTTGCTGGCCGGGCCCTATTGAAGAGGCGGGGAACCGGTCTGAGGTGCCTTGGGACGTCATGAACAAGGCGCTTGCCGCCCTGCCCGCTGGCTCCTGGACCGCGTACGGCGATGTGGCCGCCCTGATCGGCAGCCATGCCGTGCCGGTCGGTGCCCGGCTGGCCAACCATCCTGCGCCGAACGCGCACCGTGTGCTGCAGGCCGAAGGCATTCCATCGCCGAATTTCCGCTGGCTCGACCCGTCCCGGACCGAGGATCCGCGAGACCTGCTGCGGGCCGAGGGCGTCGAGTTCGACAAACACGGGCGGGCCATCCAGGCGCAGCGGTTCGGTGTCGAGGAACTCGCTCAGCTCGCCGGAATGCCGCAGCAGGAGGCTTCAGGCCAGCCGCTTCGTCCGCGCTCCCGTCGTAACGACTCGCTCGATGACCGGTTTGTCGAGCAGTTGACGGACCTACAGGACGCGCAGGTAGTGACCGGTTGCCTTGCCGTCATCGAGGCTTGGGCCATGATGGGTGGCAGACCGCTTTACGGCAACGGCGGCGAGACATCATGTTTCCTCATGGCCCGCGGCAAGGACCACGCACTCGGCAACATCTGGCCCGCAGCCATCTACCCGAGCGGGAAGTTCGAGATCGTGTTCCAGCACCTGAGCATCCGGACGCCGTTCGACGACATCGCACTCCGCCAGCAGTTCCGCGAGCGATTGAACCAGCTGCCCGGCGTGAAGATCGCAGCGGCCAAGCTCGCCCTTCGCCCTGGATTTTCTCTGGACGTCCTCGCCGACGCCAAGGCCCGCGTGAAGCTGATCGAGCACCTCGGCTGGTTCTATCAGCGGGCGGTGCATCCCGAGTTCTGAATCCCAGTGGGTCCCACTCGGCTAGTACTCCAGCCGCACCGCACCTGGTGACCCACTTTGCCGGCAGGCCGGCGGTGATAGCGCGTTCGATGATCCGCAGGCCCAGCGCGGGCTTTGTGGCGAACCCGACGATCGCGGCGATGCCCGCTTCGGCGCGGCGATCGGGGTCGTCGCAAAGCCCATCTGCTGTTGTGTCGGCCGCCGTCGGGTTGGGCGTCGCGTGTCCTGTCACTCTGCTGCCGCCGGGTGCTTGAAGCCGTACGCAAGTAACGAACATTGGTGAACTTCGATGCATTTTGGACGTTCCTCCGTCACGCCCCGGCAACACTGCACTACCGTCGGGACATGGTCTCGCGTCGATCTTTGTTGGGGGCGGTACCGCTCGCCGCCGTCGCCCTCACCGCCACCCCAGGTCACGCCCGGCTCAACGGGTCGTCCACCTCGACCATCCCGGAACGCATACCTCCCGACCCGGCCACGATGCAGGCCGCCGCAACAGCTGTACGCGGCTTCACCGCCGACCTCTACCGTACGATCGCGTCGAGCCACGCCGGCGGCAACGTGGTGTGCGCGCCGTACTCGGTCCAAATCGCGCTGGCGATGGCCAGGGCGGGTGCCGGCTCGACCACGGCGGACGAGATGGATGCCGTGCTGCACGCGCCGCATCCACGACCCGGCGCGCTCGACAGCGGGCTGAACACCGTCGACCAGTCGCTCGCCGAGCGGTTCCAGGATGGCGACGGAGTGCGGCAGCCCCGGGTGACCACGGCCAACGCGGTATGGACCCGCCTCGATCTGGGCCTGCGGTCCGGGTTCCAGAACACCCTGGCCGGCTACTACGGTGCCGTCCCGCACCCGGTCGACTTCCGTGACGCGCCGGAAGCGGCCCGCCAGGAGATCAACGCCTGGGTGTCCGATCGGACCAACGCGAAGATCCCGGAGTTGTTGGTCCCGGACTCGGTGCGCCCCGACACCAGTTTGATGCTCACCAACACGGCCTACCTCAAGGCGGCCTGGTACTACCCCTTCCGGGCGTCGGCCACCGTGGAGGAACCGTTCACCCGCGATGACGGCACCGTCGTCCAGGTGCCGATGATGCGTGGCCCGTTCGACCGGATGGGCCATGTCCTGGGCGACGGTTGGCGGGCGGTCGACGTGCCGCTCGCGGGCGACGGACTGGCCATGGCCATCGTCATGCCGACCCGGGACAACCTCGCCGCGGTCGAGGCGAACGTCGACGGGGCGTGGTTGAGCGCGTTGTTCGCCGGCTTCCAGTTCACCGACATCCAGCTGCGGATGCCGCGGTGGACGTTCCGCCTCCCGGCCCAGTTGGGTGCCGCGTTGAGTGGCCTCGGCATGCCCACGGCTTTCACGCAGAATGCCGACTTCACCGGCATGAGCACCACCGATCCGGCGCTGTGCATCGATGACGTGGTGCACGAGACGTTCATCGGGGTGGACGAGAAGGGTGTCGAGGCGGCGGCCGCGTCGGCGGTCATCATCCGGCCACCGTCGATTCCGCAGGGGCCGCAGTTCTTCGTGAACCGGCCGTTCCTGTACGTCATCCATGACAGGGTCACCGGCGTACCGCTGTTCCTCGGCCGGGTCCACGACCCGCTGGTCACCGGCTGACATGCGCAGCGGTCCGCTCAGTAGCCGACGGCGAAGTGGCGGTCCTCGCCGGGCCGCTCCACCTCGTCGAGGACGGCGACGGCGAGGTCCTCCGCCGAGATCCGGGACGAGCCGTCCGGGGCGACCATGAGGGCGGTGCCGCCGCGTCGATAGTCGCCGGTACGCACCCCGGCTTCGAGCAGCGCGGGTGGGCTTAGATAGACCCAGTCGGCGCCGTGGGTCCGGCAGACGTCAAGTTGGGCGGCGCTCGCGGCGGCGATGTCGCGTACCGCTGGTGGCACGTACCGGGGGTCGTCGAGCACCAGCCCACCCGACGGACTCCGCAGCGGCGCGGAACCGCCCACCAGCAGGATGCGGATCCCGGTTGCGGCGGCGGCGTCGAGCAGGGCGAGGGTGGTCGCGGTGACGGTGCTTTCCGCGCCCGGCGCGGGGCGGGTGGCGCCCACGATCACGTCGGCTTCGGTGAACAGCCGCTTCATCTGGTCGACATCCGCGGCGTCGCCCCTGACGGCGATCACCTCGGGCGGCAGGGCGGCCGGTCGTCGGCTCCGGAAGACGGCGGTGACGTCGTGCCCTCGGTCCAGGGCTTCGCGGACGACCCGCGAGCCGACCATGCCGGTTGCTCCGATCACAGTGATCTTCATTGGTTGATCCTTTCCTTGGTGCGCATGGTGGTGGCCGTGGCGCGTGTCGGGTTGACCTGGCCGGCGACGATCGCGGCGAGGCAGAGAACGAAGCCGGCTGACTGGCTCGGGGTGAGCAACTCGTCGAGCAGCACCGCACCCAACAGCGCCGCCACCATCGGCGAGAGCAGGGTGAGCACCGCGACGGAGGTGACCGGCAGCGTGGCGATGCCGCGGAACCACAGGATGTAGGCGAGCAGGCCGCCGGGCAGGCCGAGCCAGAGGTAGCCGAGCGCGGCGCTGGCGTCGACGGTGGGCGGCGTCCCCTCGAACAGCAGCGTCACCGGCAGCAGGAACAGGCCGCCGGCCGTGAGCTGCCAGCCGGCGAACGCCGTGGGGCCGACGCCCTCGGGGCGTCCCCAGCGTTTGGTGAGGGTCACCCCGACCGCCATCGCACCGGCGCCGCCCAAACCGGCCAGCAGTCCGACCGCGTCGAAGTCTGCGTCGGGGCCGATGACCAGCAGCCCGACCCCGGCGACGCCGGCGATTCCCCAGGCGAAGCTCCAGGCTGACGGGCGCTGGTGCAGCACGGCCACGGCCAGGATCGCGACGGCCAGTGGCTGCACCGCGCCGAGTGTGGCGGCCACTCCTCCGGGCAACCGTTCGGCGGCGACGAACAGCAGTGGCAGGAACACACCGATGTTGAGTACGCCCAACACCGCCGCCTTGAGCCACCACCTGCCGCGTGGCAGCGCCCGGCCGATCGCCAGTGCGGCCAGGCCCGCCGGCAGTGCCCGGATCAGCCCGGCGAAGAGCGGATGGCCGGCCGGCAGCAGCTCGGTGGTGACCACGTACGTCGTGCCCCACACCGCTGGTGCGAAGGCGGTCGTGGCGGTGGCGGCGAGGCGGCCCGCGGTCGGAGATGGCAACAGGTTCGTCACGCGAATCAGGATCGACGACTCGCATTCATGAGTCCAACACATCCTTGTCAGCCCAACCATCACGATCCACGATTGATGAATGGAGCTTCAACAGCTGCGGTACGTCGTGGCCGTCGCCGAGACGCGGAACTTCACCCGCGCCGCCGAGCGTTGTCTGGTCGTCCAGTCGGCGCTCAGTCATCAGATCGCCCGCCTGGAACGGGAACTCGGCGCCCGCCTCTTCGACCGGACCAGCCGTCGGGTGCGGCTGACCCCGGCCGGTGCGGCGTTCCTCCCGGCGGCCCGTCAGTGCCTGGACGCGGCCGAGCGGGCCGCCGCCGAGGTCGCCTCGGCGGTCGGCGAGATCAGGGGCCGGCTGACCGTCGGCATGATCCCGACCGTCGCGGCGGTCGACATCCCGGCCGCGCTTGACGCCTTTCACCGGCGGTATCCGCACGTCCGCATCCGGCTGCGCGTCGGTGGCAGCGAACAGCTCGTCGAGCAGGTCAAGGAGGGCGCCATCGACATCGGCTTTCTCGGGCTCCCCGTGAACGCCCGGCCCGAAGGGGTCACCGCCCGGCGGCTGGCGTACGACCGGTTGGTGGCCGTGGTCGCCCCCGACCATCCGCTCGCCGGTCAGGCCGAGGTCGACCTCGCCCGCCTGTCCACCGAGGCGTTCGTGGATCTGCCGGCCGGATCGGCCGGGCGGGCCCAGTCCGACCAGGCATTCGCCGCCGCCGGAGTGCACCGCGAGGTCGCCTTCGAGGTGAGCACCGTCGATTCCATGATGACCCGGCTGATCCGCCGGCAGCTCGGCATCGCCCTGCTCCCGTCGAACTTCGCGCCGCACCTGCCGGGCGTGGTCACCATTCCCGTACGGGACGCCCCGGCCCGGATCGAGCACCTCATCTGGAACCGGGCCACCCTCACCCCCGCGGCGACGGCGTTCCTCACGGAGCTGGACGTCCCGGTCGACGAGGGTGGGAGCGAGGGTGATCGCTGAGTTGGGCCCGCGCCGCTGTGACCGGAAACCAGCTCCGCGTTCAGGTCGTGAAGGGGCGGTCCCGACGTGCGTCGGCAAGCACCTGCGCCCACCAGCGCAGCTCGGTCAGGCTCGCGGTCAGGCCCCGGGAAAGCTCCCCGTCCGGTGTGTAGCGGCCCTGGTCGTCCAGGGCCGTCCACGGCACCCGCAGGCCCAGGGCCCGGCGGGTGGTCACCACGCTGAGTTCGGCCAGTACGCCGCGCAGGTGTTCGATCGCCGCGTACCCGCCGTGCACGCCGTAGGCCACGATGGTCGCCGGCTTGAGCCGCCACTCGCCGTAGTGCCAGTCGATCAGGCGCTTCAGCGAGGCGGGGTAGCTGTGGTTGTACTCCGGCGTGACGAACACGAACGCGTCCGCTGCGGCTATCCGGTCGGCGACCTCGCTCTTCGGCCCGCCGCCGGGATAGAGGAGGCTGTCGTCGGGCAGCTCCACCTGGGCCACGTCGATCAGGTCGACCGGAGCAGGGTCCAGGTCGGCAGCGGGGTCGAGGGCGGGAGCAGGGTCCGGTGCGGCAGGGGAGTCCAGGGTGGCGGCGACCCAGCGGGCGATCGTCGGCCCCATCCGGTCCTTACGGACGCTGCCCGAGATCACGGCCACCCGTAGGCTGGCGGCGGCGGACAAGCTGCGGTTCTGGTCGGTCGAAACACTCATGTCCGAGACCGTGCAGGTTCAACATATGTTGAAGTCAAGTCGCCCGCATGCCTATCCTGCGGCCATGACAGTGCTCGCGGGTTCCCCTCGGTCGTTAAGCGTCGGCGAGGTCGCCGTCGACAGTGGCGTCGCGCCGTCCGCCGTCCGGTTCTACGAGAGCCACGGGGTCATCACCGCGGTACGCACCGCCGGCAACCAACGTCGCTTCGACGAATCCGCCGCGTGCCGGATCCAGGTCGCCAAACTCGCCCAGCGGGCCGGTCTGAGTGTCCGCGAGATCGCGGCCCTCTTCGCCGACCTGTCGGCCGATCCGACGCCCGACGAGTGGGCGGGTGTCGCCCATCGGCTGGTGGCCGAGGTCGAGGAGCGGGTACGCAACCTCAAGGCGCAACTCGCGGCGCTGGAGTCGGGCACCAGGCTGTGCGAGATCGGGCAGAACGATCCGGCCCGGTGACCGGCCCGCGAACGTGACCGCCTCGCGGCCTTGACTTCAACATATGTTGAACCCCGATCGTCGGGGTATGAGTGATCTGCGAACCCCGGTCCCGTCGTCAGCCCGCACACTTGCCGCCCTCGTCGAGACGGCCACCATCGTCGGTCTCGGCACCAGCACCCGGGAGGCCACCGAGACCTTCCGGCTGGTCGAGGAGACCACCCACGAGTTGATTCGGCGCGGCTTCCGGGTCGTCGCCCTGCTGGACAACCAGCGGGTCGGCGACCTCTACGACCGGTACGTCCGGGGCGAGGACGTCGACCTGGACGCGGCGCTCGGCCAGGCGTGGGGTCCGTGGCGGACGATCGAGATGCGCGACGCGCTGGTCCGGCTGCGCCGGCACAACGCGCGTCACCCCGACGATCCGGTACGCGTCATCGCCGTCAACGGTCGACGTACGCTGCCGGGCGACTACGACCGGGTCGTGGCGCTGCTCGCCCCGGCGGAACCGGCGACGGCGGCGCGGATCGGCGGGATCTTCGACGTCATCCGTACCGCCCACGACAGCGGCGAGCACGTCCAACGCCTGCACGGCACCCACCCGGGCGTACCCTTCGTCGACCTCGCCCACACCGCCCGCGACCTGGCCGCCGATCTACCGGACAGCCCGGGGCGTGCCGAGGCACTGCGGCTGATCGAGGCGATCGTCGACTTCCACGCGCACGCCCTCGGCGCCGGGTACGACGCGGCAGCGGAAGAGCGTGCGGCGGCCGGGCGACTTCTCGATCACCTGCGGCGTACCGGCGACCGGATCGTGTTCTGGGAAGGCAGCGCCCACGTCGCGGGGCACGGCGATGTGATGATGGGCGCGCACCTCAGGGCGGGCCTGGGGGAGGGATACGCCGCCGTCCACCTCACCTTCGGCCACGGCCGGCTCCCCGCGACACAGATCCCGCGCCCCGTCCCGTCGTCACTGGAAGCGGTGCTGCTCCTCGACCCCGGTGAACGGATCATCGACCTGCGCGCCGCCGTTCCCGCGCGCCTCGCGGACCGGCTCGGACGGCCGTGGCGGACCCGGCTGATCTCCGGTCTGTACCAGGCCGAGCACGACGAGGACCACTACTACGAACTGCCCACCCTGGCCGGCAGCTTCGACGTGCTCGCCTTCGTCCCCACCGTCACCCCGATCCACCCGTTGCCGCGCTGAAGCTACCTGGCTGCGGCTCGACGCTGATCAGGACGACGATCGTCGGACGTCATACCAATTATGTTTAAGTTCCTCTATGCTTCCGGGAGTCGCACCAGCCCTCCACCACCACCCGGGAGGATCATCATGATCGTTGCGAGAGGTCGCCGCCATCGCCCCCGACGACTGGCGGCCATCGGCGCGTCTGTGCTCACCGTGATGGGCGGTGCCATCCTGGCGCCGCAGCTCCATGTCGCGGCCGCCGCGCCGGGCGCGGCAATCGCCGAGGCCATCGTCCCCGGCCAGAGCGCCGTGATCACCGGTGTCGCGTCCGGGCGGTGCCTGGAGGTGCCGAACGCGAGCACCACCAACGGCATCCAGACCCAGCTGTGGGACTGCACCGGAGCCGCCCACCAGACCTGGACCTACACCGCCGGCAGGCAACTTCAGGTGTACGGCAACAAGTGCCTGGACGCCAACGGCGCCGGCACCAGCAACGGCACCCAGGTGATCATCTGGGACTGCCACGGCGGCACGAACCAGCAGTGGAACGTCAACGCCAACGGCACCATCACCGGCGTGCAGTCCGGGCTCTGCCTGGACGCCAACAACGCCGGCACCGGCAACGGTACGAAGATGATCCTCTGGTCCTGTCACGGCGGCACCAACCAACAGTGGACCTCGCCGGCACCCCCGCCGACGAGCCCGCCGCCCACCCCGCCGGCCGGGTCGCTGCCCTGTGACATCTACGCGGCCGGCGGTACGGCGTGCGTGGCGGCCCACAGCACGACCCGGGCGCTGTACGCCGCGTACGGCGGCAACCTCTACCAGGTACGACGCTCGTCGGACAACACGACCCGGGAGATCGGCCTGTTGACCACCGGCGGCACCGCCAACGCGGCCACGCAGGACTCGTTCTGCGCCGGCACGCAGTGCGTGATCACCGTCATCTACGACCAGTCCGGCCGGGGCAACGACCTGTGGTACCAGGGCTCCACAGTCGTCCCCGGCTCGCCGCAGAGCCGGCCCGCGATCGCCACCTCCGAGTCGCTTACCGTCGGGGGCAGCAAGGCGTACTCGCTGTACATCAACCCGGGCAACAGCTACTGGCGCGACGGCCACCTGACCGGCGTGCCGACCGGCAGCGCACCGGAGGGCATGTACATGGTGACAAGTGGCACCCACGTCAACAACGGCTGCTGCTTCGACTACGGCAACAGCGAGACGACCCGTAAGGCCGACGCGGCCGGCGCGATGGACGCGATCAACTTCAGCACCCAGTGCTGGTTCGGCGGGTGCTCCGGAACCGGCCCGTGGGTGCAGGCGGACCTGGAATGGGGCCTGTTCCCCGGCGGCAGCCAGTCCTGGAACCCGAACCAGCGCTCGTTCCCCCACAAGTTCGTCACCGCCACCCTGAAGAACAACGGCACCACCCGCTTCGCCATCAAGGGCAGCAACGCCCAGTCCGGCAGCCTCTACACGCTCTACGAGGGACCGCTGCCGCCCGGGTACAGCCCGATGAAGAAGCAGGGCGCGATCATCCTGGGCAGTGGTGGGGACTGCTGCAAACCCGACGGCGGGGCCAACCTCAGCGCCGGCACCTTCTACGAGGGTGCCATGGTCGCCGGCTATCCCTCCGACGCCACCGAGAACGCCGTGCACGCCAACATCATCGCTGCCGGCTACCGCTGACGGTGTCCAGCGGTTCGCGTCGATCACCGGCCGCCGCACCGGGCCGGTGATCGACGCGTAACAAGAGGGATGCGTCGCTGAAACCCGTCGTTGAGATCGTCGGACATCGATCTTGTGCGGGAGGTGGCGGTGACGATACCGACGACGCGGCGACAGTTCCTCCAGGCAGTCGGGGTGTCCGGCGGGGCCGGGGTGCTCTACGGGACGATGGGTGCGCTCGGCCTGGCGCCCGCCGCGCAGGCGGCGCCACCGTTCCGGGCGCCGAACCGGTCCGACTTCACGCTGACCGGCCGGTCGGCGACGTCCGTGCTGGTGCTCGGGGCCGGCATCGCCGGCCTGGCCACCGCGTACGAGTTGGGCAAGGCGGGGTACCGGGTGCGGCTGCTGGAGGCGCGCGACCGGCCCGGCGGACGCAACTGGACGGTGCGGGGCGGCACCACCGAGACCGACCTGGACGGGCGTACCCAGCAGGCCCGCTTCGCCGACGGCCAGTACCTCAACGCCGGTCCGGCCCGGATCGCCCAGCACATGGTGACCCTCGACTACTGCCGGGAACTCGGCGTGCCGATCGAGATCTTCGGCAACCAGAACGCCGACGCCTACTACGTCAACGAGAACGCCGGAGCGCTCTCCGGCCGGCCGATCCGGCACCGCGAGGCCAAGGCGGACGTCTACGGGTACGTCTCCGAACTGCTCGCCAAGGCCACCGACCAGGGTGCCCTCGACACCTATCTGACCGGTGAGGACAAGGAACGGCTGCTGGAGTTCCTGCGCGGCTTCGGCGCGATCGGCGGCCGGGTGGTCGACGACCCGGCGGCCAGTTGGCGGTACGCGGGCACCAACCGGCGCGGCTACCTGGTGGAGCCGGGTGCCGGCTTCGAGGCGGGCACCCCGAAACTCACCCCGTACCCGCTGACGGACGTGCTGGCCAGCGGCATCGGCCGGTACTTCTCCTTCGAGTTCGGCTACGACCAGGCGATGCTGATGTTCCAGCCGGTCGGCGGGATGGACCGCATCGCGTACGCCCTCGAAGCGGCCGTGGGTCGTCGGCTCATCACCTACGGCGCTGCGGTGCGCTCGATCTCCAACACCGGCTCCGGTGTCACAGTGGTCTACGACGGGCCGGGCGGCCGGCCGCGTACCGCCACCGCCGACTTCTGCGTCTGCACCATCCCACCGCAGGTGCTGGCCAAGATCCCGTCGAATCTCACCCAGCCGGTCCGGGACGCGTTGACCTACCCGGTCCCGAACGCCACCGGCAAGATCGGATTGCAGTACCGGCGACGGTGGTGGGAGCAGGACGAGAACATCTACTCCGGCATCACCAACACCAACCTGGACCTCGCCACGATCTGGTACCCCTCCTACGGCTACCACGGGGCGAAGGGGGTGGTGGTCGGCTACTACAACTTCGGCGCCAACGCCCAGGCGTACGCGGCGCTGACGCCCGCCGAGCGGGAGGCCCGCGCGGTCGCGCAGGGTGTGAAGATCCACGGCGAGGCGTACCGGACGGAGCTGGAGACGTCGTTCTCGGTGGCCTGGGACCGCACCCGCTACTCCGAGGGCGGCTGGGTGTCGTGGCCGTCGCGCACCAGTGGACAGTACGGCCGGCTGCTGGAGCCGGACGGCCGGGTCTACTTCGCCGGTGACCACCTCAGCCACTACATCGCCTGGCAGGCCGGGGCGTTCGAGTCCGCCCGCAAGGTCGTCACCGACCTGCACGCCCGGGTCATGTCGAGCTGAACCCCGACAGCTCGACTCCGACGAAACCGCGTCACCTGCGAAAAGTGCCCGACCGGCCGGCACGTCGCCGACCCTGGTGATCGACTTTGTCCAATAGCATGGCGCGCATGGTCGTAATCCGGTGGCTGGGGTGCCGGCGGGTTCAGGTAGCCGGGCGATGACCCAGCCGGTCCCCGGTGCGGCCCGGCCCGCCGCGTGGTGGCTGCGGGTCGTGTTCGGGGTGATCGGCCTGGTCGCCTCGGTGCTCGGTTACGTCGGCCTGGAACGCCTGTCGCAGGTACGCCCCGAGGCCATCGGGGACCGGTACGACATCCTCTACTACGACCTGCAACTGTTCTTCCTCAGCGCCGAACTCTTCGAGCAACCCGGTCCCTATCCGTGGCAGTTGCAGGTGGCCCGGTTCATGGCACCGCTGTTCACCCTGCTGGCGGTGGCCGAGGCCGGCCGGCTGCTGCTGGCCACGGAGATCCGGCGGCGGCGGGCCCGACGGGCCAGCGGCCACGCGGTCGTCTGCGGCGACTCCCAGTTCGCGCACATGCTGGCCGACCGGCTCTACGCCGACGGCGACCGGGTGGTGGTCGTACGCTCCGAACCGTTCGGGCCGCTTGAGTACCGCCGACGCCGTTACCTCGGCGTCGTCGGCGACCCGACGAACGAGGAGGTGCTGCGGGGTGCCGGCCTGCCCCGGGCGCACACCGTCTACGCCTGCACCGACGACGACGACCGCAACCACGCCATCGCCAACACCGCCAACCGGATCATCCAGGACCGACGCCACCCGCCCCGGGTGTACGTGCAGGTCCACGACCCGGAGATGTGCCTGTCGTTGCAGGCCCGGCGGCTCGGTGCCGCCGGGTCCAGCCGGCTGCGCCTGGACTACTTCCACGTCGACGACATCGCCGCCCGGGCGCTGCACCGGCACCATCCGCTGCCGTCGGCCCCGGACCGGCCGACGACGGTCCTCATCGCCGGTGGCGGCAGCTTCCGCCGGGCCCTGCTGGTGGAGACCGCCCGGCACTGGCGGGCCCGCCAGGCCGACCAGAGTGGGCCCGACCGCCGGCTGCGGGTGGATCTGGTGGCGCCGGACGCCCGGGCCGAACTTGCCCTGGCCACCTCCCGCTACCCGTTCCTGAGCGAGGTCTGCCGGTTGACCGGGTACGACCGGGACATCGCGGGGCTGGTCGGCCTGGAACACTTCGCCGCCGAGGGCTACGACCGTATCTACCTCTGCGCCCCCGACGAGATCAGCGGCCTGCGTTTCGCGCTGGACACCCCCGCGCTCTGGCGCGGGGCGCGCAGCATCGTCTTCGTGCCGGTCTACCGGCAGGCCGCGCTCGCCGCCGCCTTCCACGGCGACGTCCGCCACGACCTGCTCGACGAGGTGCACGGCAAACTGCGGCTGTACCCGGTGCTGACGCACGCCTGCGACGCCCGGCTGATCGCCGAGGACCTCACCGAACGGCTCGCCCAACAGATCCACCTGCGGTACCTGTACGCCCAGCAGCGGGCCGGGGTCCGTCTCGGCGACGCACCCGCCATGGTGCCCTGGTCCCGGCTGCCGGAGTCGCTGCGCCGCGCCAACCGCAGTCATGTCCAGGACATCGCCGCCAAGCTGCTGAACCTGGGCTGCGTGGTGGCGCCCCGGCACGGTGGTGCCGGTGACGCCTCGGCCGCCGGGCGGGCCATCGACGACCGGGTCGAACAGTTGGCCCGACTCGAACACGAGCGGTGGTGCCGGGAGCGGCGCTCCGAAGGCTGGACGTACGGCGAGCCGCGCGACGACGTCCGGCGTCGACATCACCTGCTGCGGCCGTGGGACGAGCTGTCGCCGGCGGCGAAGGAGCAGAACCGGCAGGAGATCCGGGCGTTGCCCGATGTGCTGTCCGACAGCGGATTCGAGTTGATCCGGCTGGGCCCCAGCGTGCCCGTCCAGCGGGGAGGGTCGGCCGATGCCGCCTGAACGGGAACCGGTCCGCGTCGGGGTCACCGGCCACATCAACCTGACCCCGGCCACCGAACGGCTGGTCGCCGAGGCGATCCGCCTCGAACTGCGCCGGATCAGCGACCGGCCGGTGCACGGGGTCACCTGCCTGGCGGCGGGCACCGACCAGATCTTCGCCCGCGCGGTCCTGGACGGCGGCGGCACGTACGAGGTGGTGCTGCCGGCCCCCGACTACCGGGACACCATCGCCCCGGCGGCCCGGGGCGCCTTCGACGAGCTACTGGGCCGCGCCACCCGGGTCCTGCACACCGGCCACCGCACCTCCGGCACCGCCGCCTACGTGGCCGCCAACCGGGAACTGCTGCTGCGGGTGCAGCGGCTGCTGGCGGTCTGGGACGGCGAACCGGGCTGCCACGACGCGTCGACCGACCGGACCGTCGGCTGGGCCCGCGAGCGGGGCATCCCCACCACCGTCATCTGGCCCGCCGACGCGCGGCGGTCCCCGGCGGGGTGAGCGCGGTGTCCGGGTCGCGGCCCGCGGCCACCGACAGCCAGAAGACGCCGTGACCGGCGACGCCCAGGTCGTACTCGCCCGAATCCGGCACGCACGGAAACTCGGCACCGCCGGTCAGTTCGCGGGGCCGGCGGCCGACGTGCGAGGTCAGGGTCAGCGTCGTGGTCTGCGGGTAGCGGGAGAAGTTGAACACGCAGAGCACCTCGTCGTCCGGTTCACCGCGCAGGAACCCCAGCACCGCCGGGTTGGTGGAGCGGACGATGCGGCAACCGGGGCGGGAGAACGCCGGGCAGGCGTGCCGGGTCTCGATCATCTTCTCGACGACGTGCAGCAGCGACGAACGCGAGCGGAGCTGGTTCTCCACGTTCACCGCCATGTAGCCGTAGATCGACTCGTGGATCGGAGGCGCCGGCAGGTTCTCCGGCTGCGCCACCGAGAAGCCGCCGTTGCGGTCCGGCGCCCACTGCATCGGGGTGTTGAACGCCAGGTGGCCCGGCAACGCCAGGTTCTCGCCCATGCCGATCTCGTCGCCGTAGTACAGCACCGGCACGCCGGGCATCGACAGCAGCAGGGCGAAGGCGAGTTCCAACTGCCCCCGGTCGTCGTTGAGCAGGGTCGCCGTGCGGCGTCGGATGCCGGTCGCACCCCGCATCCGGGCCAGCGGCGCGTACGCGTGCAGCAGGTCGTCGCGTTCCCGCTCGTGCAGCAGGCCCAGCGACATCTCGTCGCCGTTGCGCAGGAACACCGCCCAGTGCCGGTCGGGCGGCTGGTCACCCATCTGCGCCAGCACCCGGGACACCGGTCGGTGCGCCTCCCGCCGCATCGCCAGCAGCAGGCTCGGCATCAGCGAGGCGTACATCACCAGGTGGCACTCGGGGTGCTCGGTGGTGCCGAAGTAGGCACCGGCCCCCTCCGGCCAGTCCTCGCTCCAGGCGATCAGGATCCGGTCCGGGTACGTCTCGTCCAACCAGGACCGCAGCTGGCGCAGGTAGCCGTGGGTCTCGTCGAGCCCCTTGCTTGAGGTGCCGCTGCGCTCGAACAGGTACGGGACGGTGAGCAGACGCAGCCCGTCGACGCCCTGCCGGAGCCAGAACGCCATCACGTCGCGCATCGCCGCGCGTACCTCGGGCGCGTCGTAGTTCAGGTCCGGCTCGGACCGGCTGTAGCGGTGCCAGTAGTACTGGCGGCGCTGACTGTCGTAGGTCCACCCCGCGCCATGGCTGCCCAGCGGGTCGTCGGCCTCGGCGTAACCCTCGTCGCTGTCGCTCCACACGTAGAAGTCGCCGTACGGGCCGGCGGGGTCGCTGCGCGAGGCCTGGAACCAGGGGTGCTTGTCGCTTGTGTGGTTGAGCACCAGATCCAGCGCCACCCGCAACCCCTGCCGGTGGGCGAGGCTGAGCAGTTCCAGCAGGTGCGACGGGGCGCCGAGGCCCTCGTCGATCGCCTCGAAGTCGGCGGCCGCCCGACCGTCGCCCAGCGCCGGTGCCGCCATGATCGGATTGAGCAGCAGGCAGTCGACGCCGAGGCGGCGCAGGTAGTCCAGCTTCTCGGTGACACCCCGCAGGTCGCCGTGGCCGTCTCCGTCGGAGTCGTAGAAGAACCGGACGTTTACCTCGTAGAAGGTGCTGCCGGCCGCCCAGCCCGGCTCGCCCGGCGGCTCCGGCGGCCCGGGATCCTCCGCCATCTCGGCCCGGGTGACCCGCAGCCGGCCCGACAGGGCCTGGCGGGCACGCTCGGCCACCCGTTCCGCCGGATCCCGCTCCAGGGTCTCCAGCGTCTCGAAGGCGGCGACCAACTGTTCCCGGCTGCGCTGGTGGCCGTACGCCCAGTTGCTCAACTCCTCCACGGCCAGCACCCGGGCCGCGGCGAGCCGGTTGCGGGTGAGCGCCAGCAGGTCCTCCGGGATCAGCTCGGGCCGGCGCGGCGCGTTGCTGAGGATGAGATCACCGACCCCGGCGGCGCGCATCTGGGGTGTCTGCCGGCGTTCCCGGTCGACCATGCGCACGGCCGCGTACTCGAACGCCTCCCGCACGCTGATGATCCCGTTGCCGTCCCGGTCGGCGCCGCCGGTACGCAGTCCCTCCAGGAACGGACCGGAGAACGCCGACGGCAGCGCGTGCTGCTTGTGGCCGTCGCCCTCGTGGGCCAGCTCGGTGGCCCCGGCGGAGACCACGACGATGCGACTACGGCCGCCGCGCTGTTTGAGGTCACCGAAGGCGCCCGCGTGGCAGCAGTCGAGGATCAGCACCAGTTCGCCGGCCCGGCACTCGTCGACCCAGTGCCGGAACTCGTCGGTCGGTACCGAGGTCGGTGGGAGCCGGTCGGGGTCGGTGTCGGTCGCGGTGAGGTAGAGCCGGTGATCGTGATGCAGCCGCCCGTGGCCGGAGTAGTAGACGAGCAGGAAATCGTGCGGATCGGCGCTGGTCAGGAAGTCGTAGAGGGCCAGCTGGAGGCGGTACGAGTCGGCGTCCAGGAGATCGCGTACGTCGTCGAAGGCACCGAGCGTCGGATCCCGCAGCAGCCGGGCCCAGTCCTTCAGGTCGCTGGCGGGGGAGTCGAGGGTGGGCAGCGCCTCGTTGGCGTAGCTGCCCACCCCGACCAGCAGCGCCCGCTTCACCGTGACTCCGCCGGATCAGTCACCGTCGACCTTCTCGGGCACGGCCGCCTCACCCTGCCGGGGCACCGACACCGACTTGATCAGCTCGGCCAGGGTCTTCTCCGACACGTCCCGTACGTCGATCTCGGTGCCGTCGGGGAGGGTCATGCGCAGCCGCTTGCCCTTGTTGCGCTCCTGGTAGCGCTTGATGACCTCGGCCAGGTGCCGGATGTCCGCCGCCGCCCGCTTGACCGTCGGCACGGTGAACACGGCCAGGGCCAGTACGCCGAAGATGTAGCTCGCGGTGTCCCGGGTGCCCGGTGCGGCCTCGGCGGTCAGTTCGCTCGCCTCGACGCCGGGAAGCTGGTTCAGGTGTTCCCTCAGATGGCGGGCCTGCTCGGCCAGTTCCTCGTCGCTGACCGGACCGTCCGACACGACCTGCAAGATCAATCCATCGACCATGATCCCATCGTGGTCGCTGTCACTACACCGTGCAAGGGCCGCCACGGCGGGATACGGGTCAGGGCCGCAAGTGACGGGCATCCGACAGAAGCCGGGTGAATCCGAGCGGCGGCGGGTGCTGTCCGTTTCGCTGATGCCAATTCGTCGTACCCAGGGAGTAGACCGGCCAGGACCGATGCATGTCGGTGCGGCGGCGCGGAGACCGCCCGCCGGCCCGACGAATACGAGAGGACGCTCAGATGAGTGGTGTACGCGTACTGGTGGGGACGCGCAAGGGTGCGTTCATCCTGACCTCCGACGGCAGACGCGACAGCTGGACGGTCGACGGGCCGCACTTCGGCGGCTGGGAGATGTACCACCTCACCGGGTCGCCGGCCGATCCGGACCGGCTCTACGCCTCCCAGTCCGGCGGCTGGTTCGGGCAGCTGATCCAGCGCTCCGACGACGGCGGGCGCACCTGGACCGCGGTCGACAACGACTTCGCCTACGCCGGCGACGTCGGCGACCACCTCTGGTACGACGGAACCCCGCGACCCTGGGAGTTCAAGCGCATCTGGCACCTTGAACCGTCCCGCGACGACCCGGACACCGTCTACGCGGGCGCGGAGGACGCGGCGCTCTACGTGTCAAACGACGGCGGCGGCAAGTGGACCGAGCTGACCGCCCTGCGCACCCACCCGAGCGGGCCGTCATGGCAGCCCGGCGCGGGTGGCATGTGCCTGCACACGATCATCCTGGATCCGGTCCACCAGGGTCGGATCTACACCGCCATCTCGGCGGCCGGCGCGTTCCGCAGCGACGACGGCGGCACCAGTTGGCTGCCGATCAACAAGGGCCTGCGGTCGGGAGAGATTCCCGACCAGGACTCCGAGGTCGGCCACTGCGTGCACCACATCACCCAGCACCCGTCGCGCCCCGACACGCTCTACATGCAGAAGCACTGGGACGTGATGCGCAGCGACGACGCCGGCGCGAACTGGCGCGAGGTAAGCGGCAACCTGCCGTCGGACTTCGGCTTCCCGATCGCGGTGCACGCCCACGAGCCGGAGACCATCTACGTGGTGCCGATCAAGAGCGACTCCGAGCACTACCCGCCGGAGGGCAAGCTGCGCGTCTACCGCAGCCGCACCGGCGGTGACGAGTGGGAGCCGTTGACCGACGGGCTGCCGCAGTCCGACTGCTACGTAAACGTGCTGCGCGACGCGATGGCCGTCGACACGCTCGACCCCTGCGGCATCTACTTCGGCACCACCGGTGGTCAGGTCTACCGCTCCGCCGACGGCGGCGACAGCTGGGCGCCGATCGTCCGGGACCTGCCAGCCGTGCTCTCCGTGGAAGTTCAGGTGCTGCCGTGATCCGGGTCGTCCTCCCGGCTCACCTGAAGACCCTCGCCGGGGTGACCGGCGAGGTGCGTGTCGAGGTGGCCGGCCCGGGGCCGGCCACCCAGCGCCTGGTGCTCGACGCCATCGAGGCGCGGTACCCGATGCTGCTCGGCACCATCCGCGACCGGCACAGCGGTAAGCGCCGCGCCTTCGTCCGCTTCTACGCCTGCGAGGAGGACCTGTCCAACAGCTCACCCGACACACCCCTGCCCGAGCGGGTCGTCGCCGGTGAGGAGCCGTTCATCGTCCTCGGCGCGATGGCCGGCGGATAACCGGTTAAAAACGCTGCCGGGGCCGCCGCGACCGAGGCTGCCGCCGCCCGATGCCTCGCCCGGGCGACGCCGGTTCACAGGCCGCGGGCGAACAGCGCCAGGCGTACCCGGTTGGGGCTGCCCGTCTTGGTCATCAGGCTGGTGATGTGGGACTTGACCGTGGTGACACCGATGTGCAGCCGCTCGGCGATCTCGCCGTTGGACAGCCCGTCGGCGACCAGGTCCAGCACCTGCTGCTCCCGGGCGGTCAGCCCGGTGACCGGCGGTGGCGTCCCGGTGCGGGCGTGCACCGCGCGCTGCACCAACCGGCGCAGCACCTCCTGGCTGAACGGACTGTCGCCCGTCGCGGCCCGGCGCACACCGTCCAGCAGCTCGGTCGGCGGTGCGTCCTTGAGCAGGAAGCCGCAGGCGCCGGCCGTCAACGCCGGGTAGAGGTGGTCGTCGTCGCCGAACGTGGTCAGCACCAGCACGCGCGCACCGGGACGGTCGGCGATGATCCGGCTGGTCGCGGAGATCCCGTCGACGCCGGGCATGCGCAGGTCCATCACCACGACGTCGGGCACCAGCCGGGCGGCCAGGGCGATCGCGTCGCGGCCGTTGTCGGCCTCGCCGACGACCTCGATGTCGGGCTGAGCCTCGCAGAGCATGCGCAGGCCGGCGCGGATGAGGTGCTGGTCGTCGACCAGCAGTACGCGGATCACGCGCGCTCCGTCGCACACGGGCCGGAGCGGGACCCGTCCACCCCCGCCGTCGACGCGGTGCCCGGCGGCCCGGCCGGCACGTCCCTTGCCGACGGCGTGACTGTCGCGTCGTCTGTCGACGGTGCCGGGGCGGGTGCCCCGGACACCTGGCGGCCGGCGGGCAGCACGGTGGCCACCCGCCACCCCGCGCCGGTCGGGCCGGCCGTCAACTGTCCGCCGAGGACCTCGACCCGTTCGCGCATGCCGGTGATGCCGTGGCCGCCGCCGACCGGCACGGTGGCGGGCACCCAGCCACGACCGTCGTCGACCACCTCCCAGTGGACGGCCCCGTCGACCACGTTTACCGACAGCCGCGCCACCGCGGTGGTACCGGCGTGCTTGGCCACGTTCGTCAGCGCCTCCTGGCTGAGCCGCAGCACCGCGAGGCCGCGTACCGCGTCGAGGGCGCCGACCGCCGGGTCGATGTCGGCGACGACTGTGACACCGGCCTGGCGGGCCCGGTCCACCGCGGCGCCGAGCGCGGCCGGCAACGCCGACGGTTCGATCGCGGTCAACGCGGCGTCGCCGCGTACACCGTTGGGGTCACGCAGCACCGCGACCAGCCGGCGCAGGTCGGCAAGGGCCGCCGTGCCGGTGCCGTGCACGTCGTCGAAGACCGCGCCGACCCGTGGATCCAGGTCGGTCAGCACGTGTCGGGCCACGCCGACGCGCAGCACCATTGACGCCACGTGGTGCGCGACCACGTCGTGCAGCTCGCGGGCGATGGCGCTGCGCTCGTCGGCCCGTGCGGCGCGATTCTCCGACTCGCGCCGCCGTTGCTCCTCCTCGGCCCGCCGCCGCGACTGCTGAGCGAGTTCCCGGGTGGTCCGGATGACCAGCCCCAGCAGCAAGGGCACGCCGACCTCCGCCAGCAGCCCGAACACACCGGAGAGCAGGCGCGGCAGCGGATCGCCGATCGAGTCGGTCAGGTCGACCACGGCCAGCAGCCCCGCCGCCAGCCAGATGGTCCGGCTCCGGCGGGCGACCATGGTCAGTTCGAGCAGCGCCCAACTGGCGCCGACCTGATTGATCATGAAGTCGTCGATCAGCCAGATCGCCACCGCCAGCAGCGCGGTCTGCGTCAGCAGGTTGGCCAGCGGCCGGCGGTGCAGCGCCAGCCCGACCACGAAGGCGAGCGCCGCGAGGATCCACTGGGTGGTGGTCGGTGCGGACAGCGCGCCGAAGAACAGATAGCCCAGCCCGGAGAGGATGAGCAGCACCATCCGCACGAGGCTGTCGCGCGCGTCGAACAGCCGTCCCACCCAGCCCACGGCCTCAGCCTAGGCGCTGCTCGTCGAGGCCAGAAGTGGCCGGCGGGCGTACCCATCTGGTGCGGACGACCAGATAGGCGGCCAGGCCGAGCGGGCCCAGCAGGATCGTCAGCACCAGCACCGGTGCCATCACCAGCGACGGGACTTTCCGCTCCCGGCTGTCGAGCCAGGCCCAACGGCCGACGAAGAGGTCGAAGGCGATCATGTGTGCCCAGGCCGCCGCCGCGCCGTCGGCACCGCCCAGCAACTCCCGTACGCCGTCGAGGGTGGGGTTGACCACGGCCGGCAGGACCTCCCCGAGCGCCGGAATCACCAGGATCGCGTAGATCGCCACGACCGGGATCACGATCAGCGGTGACCGGATGATCCGGTGGGTCACCGTCCAGTTCGGCAGCAGGATCATCAGCGCCCAGAAGGGTGCCGCCACCGCGAAGGTCAAGGAGAACAACGTGGCGCTCACGCGGTCACCTCCGTCCGCTCGTCACCGTCGACCCGCCCGTCGCGCGCTGCTCACCCGGGCCCGTCGGCCGGTGTTCGACCGTGGCCGCCGAAAAACGGTGTCGGGCCAGCACCGCGCCGGCAGCGGCGACGGTCGTCACCGCCAGCGCCGCGGCGGCGGCCAGGGTGAGCGTGTCCGGTCGCAGCAGCGGCTGCCCGCGCAGCGCCTGCCAGGTCAGCAGCATGGTCACCGCACCGTAGCCGACACCCACGACGAGCAGCAGCCGCGCCCGCGTACGCTCGTCCAGCCAGCCACCGGCGAACCGGCTCAGCAACAGCGCCAGGATCGGCAGCACCTGCATTCCGTGCAGCCCCACGAAGTGCCCGATCCGCAGATCCCCGCCGGTCGTGCTCCAGCCGACCAGCGGTAGTCCCGGCCCGCCGTCGGGCACACCCACACTGTGCGCACCGGCGATGCCCTCGATCACGGGCGCCTGACCCGGCATGGTCATCGGTACCGCCACCAGCATGCCGAGTGCCGCCAGCCCGAGCCCCAGACCGATGGCGTACCGGCCGGCCCGGCCGGCGATCGGCTGCCGCAGCACCGCGACACCGATGGCGACGTGCGCGACGAACAGCACCATGATGGCCGCACCCATCAGCTGCCACAGCACGGCGTTGAACGTGCTGGTCTCGTTGTAGTGGCTGGTGGTGCCGCGGATCACCTGCCCGACGATGATGCACATCTCCACCACACCCATGGCGACCACCACGGTGACGGCCCACTCCGCGACCCGGCTTCGGCGGCGCAGCAGGGAGAGCAGCCAGACCAGGGTGCCGCCGTACAGGACGAACGACACCGAGAACTTGAACGGCTTGAGCCAGATCGGCGCGCCGGTCAGGACCCGCTGGTCGGCGACGATGCCGACCGCGCAGACGACGGCGAGCACCGCCATCGCCGAGACGAAGACCATCAGGGGGCGGTGCCGGTACGCCCGCCGCGACAGGTTGTCAGTCATGCCTGTAGATGCTTGTCGGCGTACGGGCCGACGTCGCCCGACCACTGGCCCCGACCGCGGCCGACGGTCGGATGGCCGCCCCCTACCTGGGTAGGAGAGAAACCCCGTCCTGCGGCAGGGCCCAACGACTCTGTCGACGGCGCAGCGGCGGTGGAAGGCTGGAAGGCAAGGAGGAGGGCAATGACCACCAACACTGCACAGCGAAAGTCACAATGGATGGTCGGCGACGTGATGACCCGCGACGTCATGTCGGTGCGGCCCGACACCTCGTACCGTGAGGTGGTCGACGCGCTGGTGGGCAGCGGTGTCAGCGCGGCACCCGTGGTGGACGCGGAGGGTCACGTCCTCGGCGTGGTGTCCGAGGCCGACCTGTTGCACAAGATCGAGGCTGCGGGGGACGAGCGGCACCGCCGGATCATCGGCGTCCGCCGGGTGGCGGCGAAGGCACAGGCCACCGTCGCCGCCGACCTGATGACCGCACCGGCGGTCGTGGTCGAGCCGACGGCGTCGGTCGCCGCGGCGGCCCGGCGGCTGGAGGCGGCACAGGTCAAGCGGATGCCGGTCGTGGACACCGACCGGCGGCTCGTCGGAATCGTGTCCCGGCGGGATCTGCTGCGGATCCACACCCGACTGGACACGGAGATCAGCGCCGACGTCGTCGACACCGTGCTGCGCGGCCTCTGGATCGACCCGAACACCGTGACGGTCGGCGTGGTGGACGGCGTGGTGACGTTGTCCGGCACCGTCGAGAGTCGCAGCCTCGCCGCTATGGTGGCCGATCACACGGCCAGGCTCGCCGGCGTCGTCGAGGTGATCGACGAACTGGCCTGGGAACGCGACGACTCGGAGTTGATCGAGTCGCGGGGCTACGCGTTCGGCACCGCCGAGCGTCTCATGCGACCCTCGGGTGGCTGAAGACCGGCTCCGGCATCCCGACGGGGCGGCGTACCCGGCCCGGCGGGTGGCGGGTCGGGGGCCCGGCTGGTACCGGGGCGACGTCCACCTGCACACGGTGCGCTCGGCCGGCGGCGAACTCACCCCGGGGCAACTCGCCGCCGCTGCCCGCGAGATCGGGTTGGACTTCGTCGCCACCACCGAGCACAACACCGTCGCCGGGCACGGTGACTGGAGTCGGTACGCCGGCGACGACCTGCTGGTCATCCTCGGGCAGGAGGTCACCACGCACACCGGGCACTGGCTCGCCCTCGGCCTCGAACCCGGGCACCAGGTCGAGTGGCGCTACGGCGTGCGCGACGACGCCATCGACCGGCAACTGGCCCGGGTACGCCGACCGGGCGGGCTCTGCGTGGCCGCCCACCCGTACGCGCCGTACGAGTCCGGCACCCTGGCCTACCCGTACCGGTGCTTCGACGCGGTGGAGGTGTGGAACGGGCAGTGGCGCTCGGACCTGCCGTGGAACGCGGACAACGAGGCGGCGCTGGCCGAGTGGGGGCGTAACCTCGGCCACGACATCCACCGGGGACGGTGGTGGCCGGCGGTCGGCAACAGCGACGCCCACCTCGCCGGCCAGCTCGGCACCCCGCACACCGTGGTCCACGCCGAGGAGTTGGGTGTCGACGCGATCCTCGCTGGCCTGCGGGCCGGCCGGAGCTGGATCGCCGGCTCCGCCGTCGTCGACCTGGAGCTCACCGCCACGACCGGTGACCGCGCTGCCGGCGTCGGGGCCCGCCTGGACTCCGACGGCGAGCCGATCGAGGTACGGGTGCGGGTGTCCGGGGTACCGTCGGGCACCGTCAGTCTGCACACCGAACGCGGCACCGTGCTCCGCGAGCGACTTCCCGCCGACGGGGCGGACACGATCCGGTGGCGTACCGCCGCGCGGGACAGCGGCTTCGTCCGGGCCGAGGTGCGCCATCCGGATCGGCAGATGGCGGCCCTGACCAACCCCGTCATCCTGGCCTGATCAACCCCGTCATCCTGGCCTGACGGGCCTCGCCCGCCACGCCGGCCGCTGGCGCACCCGGCATATCCAGCCGGTGCTCGTCACGTTCAGGCTCCGGCCGGGGTCGGGTGGGTGAACCTTTAGGAAGGGAAGTGCCAATGGGGGAGTCCGCCTGGTTGACCGAGCGGTTCGAGCAGCAGCGGCCGTACCTGCATTCGGTGGCCTACCGGATGTTGGGCTCGCTCGGCGAGGCGGAGGACGCCGTGCAGGAGACGTGGCTACGGCTGTCCCGTACCGACTCCGACGAGGTGGACAATCTCGCCGCCTGGCTGACCACGGTTGTCGCCCGCGTGTGCCTGAACATCCTGCGCAGCCGACAGCGGCGGCGCGAGGAGCCACTGGACATCCGGGTGCCCGACCCGGTGATCACGCCCGCCGGACCCGACGATCCCGAGCACGCCGCCGTACTGGCCGACTCGGTGGGGCTGGCGCTGCTGGTGGTGCTCGACACACTGACCCCCGCCGAACGTCTCGCATTCGTCCTGCACGACATGTTCGGGGTGCCCTTCGACGAGATCGCCCCGATGATCGACCGGTCGCCGGCCACCGCACGGCAGGTGGCCAGCCGGGCCCGCCGTCGGGTACGCGGTCAGGCACCGTCGACCGACCGCGACCTCGCCCGGCAACGCACGGTGGTCAACGCGTTCCTCGCCGCCGCCCGGGACGGTGACATCGAGGGACTCGTCGCCGTGCTGCACCCGGACGTGGTGCTTCGTGCCGACGGCGGCGCCACCCGCACCCGCCACACCACCGTGATCGCCAGCGCACGGGCGGTGGCCGCCCAGGCCACGACATTCGGCCGGTTCTCGCCCTTCGCGCGGCCAGCGGTGATCAACGGTGCCGCCGGGGTGGTCGTCATGGCGTCGGGCCGCCCGCTGTCGGTGATGGCCTTCAGCATCCGCGACGGGCGCATCGCCGAGATCGACGTGATCGCCGACCCGGCCCGCCTGGACCGGTTCGACCTGTCCGCCTTCGCCGACTGACGCCCGATCGTCGAGGCCACGCCTCGGTCGGCGCGCGCACCGCCGGCTCTTGTACCGGCCGAGGTGTCGCCCGACCGCCACGGTGCCGGTAGAGGCGTGGCACCGTGGCGTCGCGGGGCCGTTGCGGTGTCCGCGCCGACTCAGCGTGGCGCTGCGTACGCCAGCGGGGCCCGGACGTCGTCCCAGGTGCCGGTAAGCGTGGCGCCGGCCGGTGCGGCGACGGATCCGGGGCGGCGGATCACCCCCAGCTCGAGGGCGTCGCTGACGATGAGCGTGGGGTCGCCGTCGACCACCTGGCGGACCGCCCCGATCGTGGGCGGATCGGCGACGGGAGCGTCGCTGGTGATGCCCATATTGGGCGGGCGCACCTCCCGCCGGCCGTCGACCTCGAAGTACTCCTCGGCCTGTCCGGTGCCGGCCAGGATGGCCTCGGCCAGGGCGGCCGCGTACACCGGGTCGCCGACCGCGTCGTAGACCCACCGCCGACCCAGCACCGAGTGCTCGATGGTGCCCACCAGCCACTCGTCGGCACCGTCCAGCGGCGCCCCACGGTAGGTCAACGGCACCTGGTGCACCGGCCCGTCGCCGCCCCGGACCAGGAGCGTCTCGATGCCCACCTGCCCGGCCGGATCGTCGAACCGGTACGCGGCCACGCGCGTCACGTCGCCGCCGCCCTCGTACCAGTCCCGGGTCGGCAGCCAGGCCGCCAACAGTTCCAGCTTGGAGGGACGGATGTCCGCTCGGTGCAACAACGCCATGTGCCGCATCGTACGCTCCGCCAGGACCAGCCGGCGGCCCGTGGCACGGTCGGAAAGCGGTGGCGCCGACGCTGCGCTCGGACACAGACTCGGCCGATGATGGACCAGATCCGGCAGCTCGTCGGACTCCTCAAGGACGTGCTCGGTGACCGGCTCGTCGGTGCCTACCTGCACGGCTCGGCGGTGCTCGGCGGGTTGCGGCCGGCCAGCGACATCGACGTGCTGGTGGTCACCGCTCGGAGCCTGACCGACCCGCAGCGGCGGCTGCTGCTCGACGGGCTGCTGGCCACCTCCGGTTCGGTGAACCGGGCCCGCCCGATCGAGTTGACCGTGGTCGTCGCCGCCGAGGTGCGACCATGGCGGTACCCGCCCACTGTGGATTTCCAGTACGGCGAGTGGTGCCGCGCCGCGTACCTGGCCGGCACCGTGCCGCAGCCGGAGACGATGGCGGATCTGGCGCTGGTGGTCACGGCCGCCCGCGTCGGCGATCACCCGCTGGCCGGTCCGCCCCCGGCGCGGGTGCTGGCGGCGGTGCCCACGGCCGATGTGGTCCGGGCGAGCGTGGCCGGCGTACCGGGCCTGCTCGACGACCTCGACGGTGACACCCGCAACGTGCTGCTCACCCTCGCCCGCGTCTGGTTCACCGTGACCACCGGTGAGGTCCGTGCCAAGCACGTCGCCGCCGACTGGGCCCTGGCCCGCCTGCCACCGGATCACCGGCCCGTCCTGGCCCACGCCCGCCGGATGTACCTGAACCACCGCTACGAGCAGGAGCACTGGAGCGAGACGTTGCGCGCCCAGGTCCGCCCGCACGTCCACGAGGTGCTGGGCCACATCGGGCAGGCGGCCGGCCGGGGTAGGTTCCCCGCCGCGGATGGCGGCGCGGAGGCGTTTTGGCCTAGCATCTCGGGCCAGTACAACGTCGAGCTCAACGCGGGTTCCCCCGACTCGCCGCCGGTGCCGCCGCCGGGTTAACGGCCCGCGGGAAAGGCACCCCTCGTGAAGATCGTGGCCGCCGACGTCATCGTCACCAGCCCGGACCGCAACTTCGTCACCCTGAAGATCACCACAGAGGACGGCATCACCGGCCTTGGTGACGGTACGCTCAACGGGCGTGAACTCTCGGTCGCCTCGTACCTGCGTGATCACGTCGTGCCGTTGCTGCTCGGGCGCGACGCGCACCGCATCGAGGACGCCTGGCAGTTCCTGTACCGCTCGGCGTACTGGCGGCGCGGGCCGGTCACCATGGCCGCCATCGCCGCGGTCGACGTCGCGCTCTGGGACATCAAGGCCAAGGCCGCCGGGATGCCGCTCTACCAGCTGCTCGGCGGCGCGTCCCGTACCGGCATCATGGCGTACGGCCACGCCTCCGGGCGGGACCTGCCGGAGCTGTTCGACTCCATCCGGTCGCACCTCGATCTCGGCTTCCGGTCCATCCGGGTGCAGACCTCCGTGCCCGGCATCAACGCCGTGTACGGCGTGGCCACCCAGCCCAGCGCCGACGGTAAGCGCTACGACTACGAGCCGGCGCAGCGCACCCCGCTGCCGGCCGAGGAGGACTGGGACACCCGGGCGTACCTGCGCCACCTGCCCGGCGTCTTCGAGGCGGTCCGCAACGAGTTCGGGCCCGAGCTGCCGCTGCTGCACGACGGGCATCACCGGATGACCCCGATCCAGGCCGCGAGGCTGGGCAAGGCCCTCGAACCGTACGACCTGTTCTGGCTGGAGGACTGCACCCCGGCGGAGAACCAGGAGGCGCTGCGGCTGGTCCGTCAGCACACCACCACGCCGCTGGCGATCGGCGAGGTGTTCAACACCGTCTGGGACTACCAGACCCTGATCCGGGAACAGTTGATCGACTACGTGCGTTCGGCGGTCACCCACACCGGTGGCATCACCGCGATGCGTAAGCTGCTCGACTTCGCCGCGCAGTACCAGATCAAGTCCGGCATCCACGGGCCGACCGACATCTCGCCGGTCGGCATGGCCGCCGCCCTCCACCTTGACCTGGCCATCCACAACTTCGGCATCCAGGAGTACATGCGGCACGGCGCGCTCACCGACGAGGTGTTCCGCCAGTCGTTCACCTTCACCGACGGCTACCTGCACCCGGGTGAGCAGCCGGGCATCGGTGTGGAACTGGACGAGGAGGCGGCCGCCCGGTTCCCGTACCAACCGGCGTACCTGCCGTTCAACCGGCTTCAGGACGGCACCGTCCATGACTGGTGACCGGGCGACCCGGCACGTCGTGGTGATGGGCGTGTCCGGCGCGGGAAAGACGACCGTGGCGCAGGGGGTGGCCGCGCTTACCGGGCTGACCTTCGCCGAGGCCGACGAGTTCCACTCGGCGGCCAACGTGGCCCGGATGCGGGCCGGCGTACCCCTGGACGACGCGGCCCGCTGGCCGTGGCTGTGCTCCCTGGCCGACTGGATGGCCGCCCGCCACCGCGAGGGCGTGTCGACCGTGCTGGCCTGCTCGGCGCTGAAGCGCTCGTACCGGGACGTGCTGCGGCAGGGCCCGCCGGGGGTGGACTTCGTGCACCTGACCGGCCCGACCGAGGTCATCCGGGAGCGACTGGCACGGCGCTCGGGCCACTACATGCCGGTAGGCCTGCTCGACTCGCAGGCCGCCACCCTGGAGTCGCTCTGTCCCGAGGAGCGGGGCCTCGTCCTCGACCTGCGACTGTCCACCGACGAGCTGATCACCGCGACCGTGGACCAGCTCGGCCTACCCCGCCACCCCACCCCCTCCCACCCCTAACCACCCCACCCCACCCCACCCCACCCCACCCCACCCCCCACGCTCCCTCCCGCCGCCCCACCCACCCCGTCGATCTTGCACTTTTCGTCCAGGCATAGGCCGCGAAAGGGGTACCTCGCCGACCGAAAGTGCAAGATCGGTGAGAGCGGGGGGTGGGGTTAGCACGGGGGGTGGGGTGGGGGGCGGGTTTGCGGGTTTTCGGGGTACGCCGTGGGGTGGCGGGTGACCATCTGTTCCGATGGCCTAGGCCGGGTGATGCGACGGCAGGTGGACGGGCGTGCGGGAGACAGCGGTCGAGCCGATCGTCAGCGGCGATGACGTCGGCCTGGCGGAGCAGGTGTGGCGCAACGCGGCCGAGGACCCGGACGCGGTGCAGTTCGTCCGGCCCGACCCGGATCCCCGGTCGTGGCCGGTGCGCCGCTCCGGACGAGGCGGCGCCCTGCCGGTGACCTGCCGGCAGTTCCGCGACGACGTGGTGGCGGTGGCCCGCGGTTTCGTCGCTGCCGGGATCGCGCACGGCGACCGGGTCGGGTTGCTCAGCCGTACCCGGTACGAGTGGACGCTCGTCGACTACGCCCTCTGGTCGATCGGGGCGGTGACCGTGCCGATCTACGACACCTCCAGCCCGGAACAGATCCGCTGGATGCTCGGCGACTCCGGGGCGGTCGGCTGCGTGCTGGAGACCGCAGACCATGCCTTCAGCGTGGCCGATCTGAGGTCGGAACTGCCCGAGTTGCGGCAGACCTGGCGCATCGACGCCGGTGATCTGATCGAGCTGGTGGCGCGGGGCCGGGCCGTCGACGTCACCGAGGTGGATGCCCGCCGAGCCGCGGTGACCGGCGCCGACATCGCCACCATCGTCTACACCAGCGGCACGACCGGCCCACCGAAGGGCTGCGTGCTGGCCCACCGCAACCTCTCCGCCGACATCGGCAACGCCACCGCGGTGCTGCCCGAGTTGCTGCATCCGGGCGCGTCGACGGTGCTGTTCCTGCCGTTGGCGCACGCCTTCGCCCGGCTGATTCAGATCGGCATGGTGCACAACCGCGCCACCATGGTGCACAGCGCCGACATCTCCGGGGTGCTCGACCAGCTGCGCCGGTTCAAGCCCACCTTCATCCTCGCCGTGCCCCGGATGTTCGAGAAGATGCACGACCAGGCCCGCCACACCGCCGAGGACGCGCACCGGGGATGGCTGTTCGGCCTCGCCGAGCGGACGGCCGTGCGGTACAGCCGCGCGTTGGACACCGCGCGCGGGCCCGGAAAGCTGCTCCGCCTGGCGCACCTGGTGTTCGACCTCGCCGCGTACCGCCGGATGCGCGCCGCACTCGGCGGGCGGTGCCGGATGGCCATCGTGGGCGGCGCGCCGCTGGGGGAGCGGCTCGGTCACTTCTTCCGGGGCGCGGGCATCACCGTCCTGGAGGGGTACGGGTTGACCGAGACCTCCCCGGCGTTGACCGCGAACCTGCCGACGGCGATGCGGATCGGCACGGTCGGTCGACCACTGCCGGGGGTACGGATCCGCATCGCCGACGACGGCGAGGTCCTCGCCCGGGGAGAGGTGGTGTTCGGCGGCTACTGGAACAACCCGGAGGCCACCCGGAAGGCGCTTACCGACGACGGGTGGTTGCGTACCGGTGACCTGGGCAAACTCGACGACGACGGGTTCCTGCGGATCACCGGGCGGACGAAGGAGATCATGGTCACGGCCGCCGGCAAGAACCTCGCGCCCGCGCCGATCGAGGAGCGGATCCGGGCGCATCCGCTGGTCAGTCAGGTGATGCTGGTCGCCGACGGCCGCCCCTACGTCGCCGCCCTGGTGACGGTGGACCCGCAGGCGTGGACGCGCTGGCGGGAGCAGCACGGGCATCCCGGGGCGTCGGTGTCCGCGTTGCGGGACAATCCGGAGCTACGGGCCGAGATCCAGGTCGCGATCGACCGGGCCAACCGCAGCGTCTCCCGGGCCGAACAGGTCAAGACCTTCCGGATCCTGCACCGGGATCTCACCGAGGTGGACGGGGAGCTCACCCCCACTCTGAAGATCAAGCGGGAGGCCGTGCAGAATCACTTCGCCGACGAGGTCGCCGCCCTGTACCACGGTCACTAGTACTAGCGCCGGCTCGTCGCCGCCCAGCCGGTACTGATCAGGAACAGCGCGGCGCTGTAGGTCGCCATCACCAGCACGCCGTGTCCGGGCACCGTCGTACCGGCTGCACCGAGGCCGATCAGCAGGTCCGAGAAGAGGAACAGCGCACCGCCGAGCGCTACCCGCCGGCCGAGGGCGGTGGCGGTCGCTGCCATCAGACACAGCGCCAGGCTGTACCCGAGCACCGGTAGCCGCAGGTCGCCCAGCCGCGACCACAGCATCGCGTTCGCCACCGCCCACAGCGCCAGATACCCGGTCACCGCCGCCGGTCGGGCCCGGCGGTGTCTCACGAACGCGGTGATGAACGCCAGTTGCGTACCGAGGAAACAGCCCATCCCGACCAGGAACGCGATCTCCGACGGCACCAGCAGCGCGACGTCTCCGGCGGTGGCGAGCAGCAGGCCGACCGCGATCGGGACGTTCGCCGCGCGGACCCGCCACAGCCACGCCAGCAACAGCGGTGCCAGCAGCGGCTTGGCCAACCACTGCGCCGCGGGCACGTCGGTGGCGACGGCGACCAGTTCGACGGCCGCCACGACGGCGAACGCCCAGAGCCACGCCCCGCCCCGGTCCGGCCGCCGCAGCCGTACGCCCACCGGTCGCCGACCGGTACCGGTTGCGGTGTTCATCGGGCCGGCTGCCAGCCCGGGCGGCGCAGCAGGTACCCGAGCCGCTCCCGCCACGACCGGGCGGTGCGCAGGTCCCGCCAGATGGCCGCGTACTCGTGGGTCGCCACCCGCAGCGGGTTGTAGGTGCCGATGTTCTTGGTCAGCCCGTACCGGACCGCGTCCCCCTCGGCCTGGAAGGTCCCGAAGAGTCGGTCCCAGACGATCAGGATGCCGCCGTAGTTGCGGTCCAGGTACTCGTCGTTCGAGCCGTGGTGCACCCGGTGGTGCGAGGGAGTGTTGAACAGCAGCTCGATCGGCCGGGGCAGCAGGTTGATCCGCTCGGTGTGCAGGAAGAACTGGTAGAGCAGGCTGATCGACTGCTGAAGGAAGATCATCCACGGTGGAATGCCGAGCAGGGCCAGGCCGAGCCAGAACGGCAGCGAGGTCATCGGCGTCCAGCTCTGCCGCAGGGCGGTGGAGAAGTTGAAGAACACGCTGGAGTGGTGTACCACGTGCCCCGCCCACAGGAGCCGGACCTCGTGGTGGGCCCGGTGGAACCAGTAGTAGGCGAAGTCGTCGGCGAAGAACAACAACACCCAGACCCACCAGTCGCCGGGGGAGAGACTGAACGGCGAGATGGTGTACGCGGCGGCGTACAGGCCGATCGTCAGCAGCTTCCACGGCACGCCGATGACCTGGCTGCCGGCACCCATGGTCAGGCTGGTGGCGGTGTCCCGGGTCTCGTAGCCCCGCTCGGCGTCGTCGGGCGCGAACCGGTACGACAACGCCTCGACGGTGATGAGCAGGAGGAACGCGGGGATGGCGTAGAGCACGGCGGGGATCATGCCCGGCTGTCCTTTCTGGTCGGGGCGGTGAGCGCGGCGGTGAGCAGGGATCGGGCCTGTTCGGCGGCCTCGACGTCCCGGCCGTCGGCGATGGCCGAGGCCAGCCGGCGGTGCCCGGTGACGTCGAGCAGTTCGCTGGCGCGCCGCTGTGGCGGCACCTCGGCCACCGCCAGGGCGCCGGCCACCAGGCTGTTGAAGGCCAGCAGGTACGCGGTGTTGCCGCAGCCGTCCAGGATGAGCCGCCAGACGGCGATGTTGGCCTCACCCATCGCGGTCAGGTCCGGGGCCAGGTCGGCGAACTCCTCGACCGCCCGTACGATCCGTCGTCGCGCGGCGTCGTCGGCACGGCGGGCGCAGAGCTGGGCCGCGTCCACGCCGATGCAGGCCCGCATGTCCATCATGTCGCGTACCAGGGTGGCGACCGGCAGGACGTCGCCGGAGCGCACCAGGGACAGCGCGAGATCCAGACCGGCGTGCACCCGCCAGTCCAACACCCGGGTCGCCCCGCCCTGGCTGATCCTGACCAGGCCGAGCTGCTGCAACCGACGCAGCGCCTCCCGGACCGCGTGCCGGTTCACCTGGAAAGCCGCGGCCAGCTCCCGCTCGCCGGGCAGGCTGTCGTCGGTGCGGTAGGTGCCACTGACGATGGCGTCGCGCAACTGTCCGAAGACCAGGTCGGAAACGGAGGCCCGGGTGACGGGGACGAATGCCATGCCGGGCAGTGTGGCCCAGGGCACATCAACCCGTCAACTGGTTGGACCAGTATTGGTCTGCGGATCGACACGCCCGTGGCTCGTGACCAGGCTGTCGCGGTGAGTTAGGGTGCGTTCGCAGTGGGTGGTGGTTGGGCACGGGAGGCGCCGGTGACGAGACGACGGCGTGGCCTCGCCCGCATGGTCCTACGACTCGGTTTCCTGACCGTGGTCGCCGGGGCGGCGTGGTGCGCCTACGACGTCGCCTCGACCGATTCCGCCCGGGCCGCCGGGGAACCGCCAGCCGCCACTCAGGACGGCGCAACGCCCCGCGTCGGCGACCTCGTTCGAGGTCTGCTCGCCCCGGTACTCACGTCGGATCCGCCCGCCCCGGAGCCCCCTCCGCCGCCGGCCCCTCCGCCGCCAGCCCCTCCGCCCAGGTCTGATCCGCCCCGACCGCTTCCGCCCGACGAGCCCGAACCACCCGCCGATGCCGGGCGGACCGGACCGCCGTCACCACCTGCCGGTGGGCGACCACCGCAGGACACTGCGCCGCCGGCTGACCCGACGCCGCCGGCTGGTCAGGTGCCACCGGGGACCGATCCGGGCATGTCGAGACCGAGGCCGACCGCACCTCGGGGAGCCGCCGATCCGACGGGTGCGGCACCGTCAGCGCAGCGGGCGGCCGGGACGCCTGCGGCGGGCAGGTCGCTCAGCCGGTCGGCGGAGCCGCTGGCGCGGCTGCCCGAGGCGGTACGCGACGAGGTGGCCGCCGTGGTCGCCGAGGCCGGGCCGCTCGCAGCACCGCTCATCGCCGCCCTTGCGGAGCTGCTGGCTCCCGCGTCGCCGCTGCTCGACTCCGTCGTGGTGGGTCTGGAGCCGGTGCTCGACCTGCTGGAGCCGGTCGTCGAGCTGCCTCAGCCCGCTCCGGCACCGACACCGGTGGACCCGACCCCCCGACCCGATCCGGATCCCGCCACGCCACCGGGAGCCGAACCCGCGCTACCGGCCAGGCCGGACCGGGCCGACGCCGGCCCGGACAGCGCCCGGCAGATCGGCTCCGTCCACCACGTCGTCCGTCACCGGTCCGGCCAGCCGTCGGCGTCGCTGCCGCACACCACCGACGGGATCGTCGACGGTGGACAGCACGACGGGAACGAGCGGCCCGACCGTACGCCCGGTCCGCCGCCCTCGTCGCCGGCTCCCGGCACCAGCGGTGCCGAGTCGGCACCGACCTCGCACAGTGGCCCGGCCGACATGGCCGTGGCCGGCTGGTCGCCGCCGGCGGTCAGCGGCCGGGTGACCCGGCTGGCGCGTACCCGGCGACGACCCTCCCGCTCGCCACGCCCGCGCAGCCGGCCGGCCTGACCGCGGCGCTGCCCCCTCAGCGCCGCCACGCCGGTCGTGGTCGCGCGACGCGACACCTGACGGCGGCCGTCCTCGGCGACCGTCCCGGGCCCGCCCGTGCGTGACCCGTGGCACCGGCCCGTCACCGTTCTTTCCGACTTCATGCCTCACCAGGAGTACCCATGCACGTCACCCTGCCGGTCAACCGTGCCCGATGGTGCGACCTCGACTGGATCGTCGACCTGCTCACCGCCACGATCGTCCCGACCTCCCTCGGCGCGTGGCTCGTGCCCGACGGGCGGCGGCGTCCCGCCGTGATCGCCGCCGTGGCCCGCATCTGGACCGAGCACGCCCTACTGTTCGGCGACGCGTTCCTGCTCAAGGACGGGACCGCCGCCACCGTCTGGTTCCACCGCTACCGTCCGATCCCGCCGCCACCCCGCTACGACGAGCGACTCGACGACGCCAGCGGCGAACACGCCGTGCGCTTCCGTCGCGTCGATCACCTCCTTGCCGCGCGGCGTCCCGCCGACGCACACAACCACCTCGCGTTCCTCGCCGCACCACCGGACGTCGACCGGACCGGTCAGGCCGCCGCCGTCCTCGCCGGCAGCCACCGGTACATGGACAACCTCGGTCTGCCCACCTACGCGGAGGTGCACGGCGACGACGACCTGCGCCTGTATCGCCGGCTGGGCTACCGGGGCCGGCAACGTCTGTCGTGTCCCGGCGGAGCCACCGTCAACCTGCTGTGGCGGCCGGCCCCGTCGGTGCGGCTCAGCCCGTCCACCTTTCCGGCGCGACGGGTACCACCCGTCCGACCGGCGACGCCGCCCAGAGCGGTGGTAGCGGTCGACGCCAGGGGAGGGGTCGGTGCCCGCCGCTGATCCGTCCTGAGGTGGCACGAACGCGCGCGGGTCGGCCTCGGTCGACCCGCGCGCACCCCGGCTCGCGAAACCACTGTCGACGGCTGGGGTGAACGCCGGGCGTCAACGCTTGGCGGTCGGTGACGGGGGAGCGCTGCCGCCCTGGGATGCCTCGGTGGACATCAGCTCCACCACCGCCTTGCGGTCGGCCGCCGACGGTAGGCCCCAGCCAGGTCGGTACCCGTACACCTCGCGCAGCGGGGTGGCGCTGGTCCGCCCGCCGAGTATCTCCACGGCGTCGGTGTCGATCAGTCCTGGGTGCTCCACCCCGCACGCCTCGGCGACCTTCATCAGATCCCGCCGCAGCGTCTTGATGTAGTGCGCCGCCCGGACCGACTTCGATGCCGGGTCGAGCCCCCGGGTCAGCCAGGCGTTCTGGGTGGCCACCCCGGTGGGGCAGGTGTCGGTATGGCACTTCTGCGCCTGAATGCAGCCGATCGCCAGCATCGCCTCCCGGCCCACGGCCACCATGTCGCAGCCGAGCGCGAACGCGACCACCGCGTTGTCGGGCAGGCCGAGCTTGCCGGAGCCGATGAAGACGACCTGCTCGTGCAGGTCACGTTCGGCGAAGACGGGGTAGATCCGGGCGAAGCCCTGCTGGAACGGCAGCGAGACGGAGTCGGTGAAGATCAGTGGCGCGGCGCCGGTGCCGCCCTCGCCGCCGTCGATGGTGATGAAGTCGACGCCTCGGCCGGTGCCGCGCATCAGGTCGGCCAGCTCGGTCCAGAAATCGAGGTCGCCCACGGCCGATTTGATGCCGACCGGCAGGCCGGTCTCGGTGGCCAGGAGTTCCACCCAGTCGAGCAGGCTGTCGCAGTCGGCGAACTCCGCATGCCGCGAGGGGCTGACGCAGTCCCGGCCGACCGGGATCCCCCGGGTCGTGGCGATCTCCGCCGACACCTTCGCCGCCGGCAGCAGGCCACCGAGGCTGGGCTTGGCACCCTGACTGAGCTTGATCTCCAGCGCCCGCACCGGTGCGCCAGCGACCACGTCCTTGAGTCGGGCCAGGTCGAACCGGCCCCGATCGTCGCGGCAGCCGAAGTACGCGGTACCGAGTTGCAGGATCAGCTCGCCGCCGTGGCGGTGGTACGGCGACAGCCCGCCCTCGCCGGTGTTGTGCAGGCAGCCGGCGAGCGCCGCGCCCCGGTTCAACGCCTCCACCGTCGGGCCGGACAGGGAGCCGAAGCTCATCCCGGAGATGGTCACCGCCGATTCGGGGCGGAACGCGTGGGTGCGCCGCCGCGCGCCGCCGAGCACCTTCGCCGCCGGCAGCCGCACCTCGTGCCCGGTCGTCGGCGTCGACGGTGGTACCGCCCGACCGAAGGTGCGGTGCTTGATGACCGGATATCCCGGGGTGTACTCGATGTCGTTGTCGGTGCCGAACCCGAAGTAGTTGTTCTGCCGCTTCGCCGAGGCGTACACCCAGCGGCGTTGGTCCCGGGTGAATGGACGTTCCTCGTTGTTGCCGGCCACGATGTACTGCCGCAGCTCCGGCCCGAGTGATTCGAGCAGGTAGCGGGCGCGACCCAGCAGCGGAAAGTTGCGCCTCAGCGCGTGCTCGCGTTGCAGCAGGTCACGGGCGGCGAGCGCGGCGAGGGCGGTGACGGCGGCGGGTACGGCGTGACGGGCCCATCTCATCCCGCCACACTTTCCGTCGCCGGCCGGGGTCAAACGTCGACGCCGCGCAGCTCAGCGCCGGGATTGGGCGGCGGCACCGCCTGGTCCGCGCCGCCGTCGGACGTTTGACCGGGGGTGCTACCAGTGACAGGGTGTCCGTGACCGACCATCGTGCGTCGTCGGGGTGGCCGAGCCAGCGCCCCGCCACCGATCGTGCCACCGGAGGAGTCACCAGGCAGCCACCCGGCGCAGCGGAGCACCCGCCGGGCCGATGGTGTCACCGGCGGCGGTGACGATAATGATCAGCGTATTCAGCGGCATTGTCCACCTGCGCACAGCACGGAGAGCGGCGACATGAGCGGTTGGCAGGTCTCCGGCTATACCCCGGTCCGTCGGCTCGGCGCCGGCGCGTCCGGCAGCGTCGAACTCGCCGTTCACGACGCCACCGGCACGCCAGTGGCGATCAAATACCTGACCGGCAGGTCCGACGACGAACTGTTCCGGGCCGACTTCCGGGACGAGGCGCGGCTGCTCGCCGACATTGACGACCCGCACATCTGTCGCCTCTACGAGTACGTCGAGGCGTCCGGCGGGGCGGCGATCGTGATGGAGTTGGTCAACGGCGTGTCGCTGCGCCAGATGCTGCGGGCACAGGGCCCCACCACACCGGAGTCGGCGCTCTGCGTGCTCAAGGGTTCCCTGGCCGGGCTCGGTGCGGCGCACGCGCGCGGCGTGGTGCATCGTGACTACAAACCCGAGAACGTGCTGGTGACTGCCGAGGGCACGAGCAAGCTCGCCGACTTCGGCATCGCCATGCCGGTCGGTGCCGCCTCTGGTGGCAGTGTCACCGGCACCCCCCGCTACATGGCCCCCGAGCAGTGGTCCGGTGCCCCGGCCAGTCCGGCCTGCGACATCTACGCCGCCACCGCCACCTTCTTCGAATGCCTCACCGGCCACCCGCCGTACGACGGGCGGGACCTGGCCACGCTGCGCCGCCAGCACGTCCGCGCGCCGATTCCCACCGACCGGGCGCCGCGCCCGGTGCAGGGCCTGCTGCGGGACGGGATGGCCAAGCGACCCGACGAGCGCCCGCAGCCCGCGCAGGTCTTCCTCGCCAGCCTGGAGGAGGTGGCCGCCGCGGCCTACGGCGATGACTGGGAGGAACGCGGGTGGCGCGAGCTGGCGCGTCGCGCGGCGCTGCTGGCGGCACTATTCCCATTCCCGAACGGCACCGGTGGCGGCATCAGCGTGGCCAGCACGGCGCTCGCCGCGTCCACCCCGCCGCCGGTGGCCGACGACTCCGACGTACCCGTGCCCCGGCGGACCGGGCGGGGCCGGGCGGCGCTGGTCGGGACCGGGCTGGTGGCCGCGATGCTGGTCGGTGGCGCCGGGCTCAGCTACGCCGCGAAAGACGAACCCGTGGGGGCCGGGGCCGCCACCGAGGCCCGCACGGAGCTGACCGCCGGGACAGCCCCGACCAGCGGAGTCCCGGTCGCGCCCCCGGGCACTGTCACGCCCACACCGGACGAGCCGGTGGTCGACAGCCCTGGACCGGCCACGCCGACCGGTACCGGCCCCGCCCCGACCGGCATCACCCCCGCTGACCCGAGCCCGTCGGTGTCCCGCACCGGCGACGCGCCGGCCCCCACGCCGGTGCCCAGCCCGCCCACCAGCCCGGCACCGCCGCCGGACACCACCGCGCCCACCGTCGACCGGGTCGCGGCGAGCCCGACCGAACTGGATCCGTCCGGCTGCCCGTTCGGGCCCACCGCAAGCACGGTTACCGCCCTGGTCGCCGACGACCGCACGGACCCGGGCCAGCTGCGCGTGCGCTTGCGCTACACGCTGGAGAAACGGTCGTACGAACAGAGCATGGGTCTGCTGCGTGGCGGCCAGTTCGGCGGCGTGCTCGGCGATCTGCCCCGGCCCGGCGCGACCACGCGGATCCCGGTGACGGTCCTGGCCACCGACGCCGCCGGCAACACCACCACCGGCGCGACGGTGTACGTGACGCTCTACTCCTTCTGCACACCCGGCTGATCCGGCCGCACCCCGCACACTTAGGCCCACAACGACGCAGGAGAGACGACAGCCGTGACGCAGCCGGACGACGCCACCGAGGCCCTGCCCACCCAACGGGTACCGGTTGAGCCGACCGTTACCCTGCCCGCACCTCCACCGGCGGCGAACGAGCCCACGGTGTCGTCAGGTGGTGATGCGCAGACGGTGTCCTTCGGTGGTGGTGAGTCGACGGTGTCGTTGAGCGGCGGTGAGCCGACGGTGTCGCTGGGCGGTGTCGAGCCGACGGTGTCGCTGGGTGGGCAGGGATTCGGCGGCGGGTCTACGGTGGCGTGGGGCGGCGGTGAGTCGACGGTCTCGCTGAAGGGGACGGCGGCCGGCACGGCCAGCGTCGGCGCGACCATGGCCGCGGGTGCCACGGCGGCCACGGCAGGCACGCGTACCGGCGGCGCGGTTTCGCCGGCACCGGCCGCGGGGCCCGGTGGTGAGCTGCGGTTCGGTCCCGGGGTGCCGGTCGCCCCGCCACCCGCGCCGGCCTGGCCGGCGTCCGCGCCGCCACCGCGTCGCCCGTCGCTGCGGCGTCGACTGGTCTCCGTGCTGTCCACCCTGCTAACTCTCGCGCTGCTCGCCGCGGTGGGACTCTGGATCTGGCAGCGGCTCAGCCCACTGGAGGTCACCGACGTCACCGCGAGCGTGCCCCGACCGGCCGGCGCACGCTGCGACGTCACCGTCGACGTGGTCGCCAACGTGCGGACCAACGGCCGTGCGGGCGTGATCGAATATCAGTGGCTGCGGACCGGCAGTGCGCCAGGTGCTCTGCTCACCGAGCGCGTCGGTCGGGGACAGCGTAGCGTCACGCTGACGTTGCGCTGGTCGTTCACCGGGGTCGGCAGCACCACGGAGACCGCGACGGTGAACATCGTGTCGCCGGCACCGGCGCAGGCGGCGACCGAGGTCAGCTACGCCTGTCCAGGCTGACTCCGACAGGCCGGTGGTCGGGGATGCGTCTGGGGCTGGGACGCCTACCCGCCCCCGGGATGCAGCGGCCCCATCCTGATCGCCTACGCCGTGGAACCGGGCAGCGCTGTGGAACCGGGCAGCGCTGTGGAATCGGGCAGCGCTGTGGAATCGGGCAGCGCTGTGGAATCGGGCAGCGCTGTGGAATCGGGCAGCGCTGTGGAATCGGGCAGCGCCGCCGCCGAGCGGTTGCCGCTGCTCGCTGCGGACGCGACTTGACGACCTCTGCCGGCCACACCGACATCCGCCTCTGGAACGAGCCGGCCTGACGGCGCTCTCGTACTATGAATCGCGGGCCGTCAACAACCGAAAGTTTCGATCCGGGACGTCGTTCGGGTGATCGGATGGGTGGCGGAGTGGGTCATCGTCGCAGCACAGATGGGGCATTGGTGCCCTTCACGGTGACTCGGGCCGGCTCGGGACACAGTGGCACCAATTAAGATCATTGTTGACATTTATGCGACTCGATGCTTGTCTGGCGTTGGAAGCGCTCCCATCCACCGACACCACCGAGGAACGGAGGACGCACATGCGTTCACGCAGGCCTGATCAGAGCGGCGGACGGTCCCGGTCAGCCGTCCGCCAGCCCCTTCGGGTGTTTGCCGTGCTACTCGCGATGATCGTTGGCGTGCTGCCCTGGGCCACCCCGGCCCAAGCCCACGGCACCATCATCAACCCGGCCTCCCGCGCCTACCAGTGCTGGCAGAGCTGGGGCAGCCAGCACACCAACCCGGCCATGCAGCAGCAGGACCCGATGTGTTGGCAGGCGTTCCAGGCCAACCCCGACACCATGTGGAACTGGATGAGCGCGCTGCGGGACGGTCTGGGCGGCAACTTCCAGGGCCGCACCCCCGACGGGCAGCTGTGCAGCAACGGGCTGTCCAGGAACAACAGCCTGAACCAGCCTGGTGCGTGGCGCACGACCAACGTGAGCCGCAACTTCACGGTCCAGCTGTACGACCAGGCCAGCCACGGCGCCGACTTCTTCCGCGTCTACGTCAGCAAGCAGGGGTTCGACCCCACCACCCAGCAGCTCGGCTGGGGCAACCTCGACTTCATCACGCAGACCGGCAGGTACGCGCCCGCGCAGAACATCTCGTTCAACGTCTCGACCTCCGGCTACACCGGACGCCACATCGTCTTCGTCATCTGGCAGGCTTCGCACCTCGACCAGGCGTACATGTGGTGCAGTGACGTGAACTTCGTCTGATCGACCAGTTCCACAACCGTCCCACCCGCTCCGGCCCAGGACTGCCGTCCTGGGCCGGAGCGCTCGTGGTGGCCGCAGTCACCTCGTCCGATGCGTGGCAGCTTTGGCGCTCGACACGCCGACCACCGGCCACCTTTCCTGCCACAGATCTGGGCGGGCTCTGCTGAGGGGCGGGGTTTCTGTGCAGGGGCGGGCGGGTAGGTCGGGCCGGACGAACCACCTGCCCCTGTGGAGGACCATCCGATGCGAGACGACTTCGGTGACGCGGTGGGGGACACCCTCCGCTCGATACTTCTCTTCCTGCCCAAGGCGCTCGCCTTCGTGGCGATCCTGGTTGTCGGCTGGCTGCTGGCCAAGGCAGCGCTGAAGCTGGTGAACCGGCTGCTCGAACGGGTCGGCTTCGACCGTGCGGTCGAACGCGGCGGGATCCGCCGAGCCCTGGCCCGATCCCGCTACGACGCCAGTGACATCGTCGCCCGGCTCGCGTACTACGGGATCCTGCTGCTCACCCTCTACCTGGCCTTCGGGGTCTGGGGGCCGAACCCGATCTCCGACCTGATCGGCGGGGTCATCGCCTGGCTGCCCCGTGCCTTCGTGGCGATCGTCATCGTGGTGGTCGCCGCCGCCATCGCCAGTGCGGTGAAGGACATCATCTCCGGCGCGCTCGGCGGGTTGTCCTACGGCCGGCTGCTGGCCACCGTCGCCTCGGCGTTCATTCTCGGTCTCGGCATCATCGCCGCGCTCAACCAGATCGGGGTCGCCACCGCGGTGACCACGCCGGTGCTGATCGCCGTGCTGGCCACCATCGGCGGCATCCTGGTGGTCGGAGTCGGTGGGGGACTGGTGCGTCCGATGCAGAGCCGCTGGGAGTCCTGGCTCGCCCGGGCCGAGCAGGAGTCGCGGACCATCGCCGAGCACGCCCGGGCCTACTCCGCCGGCCGCCGCGACAGCGACGAGAATCTCGCCGACCCTACCGCCGGCGCGCCCACCTACCCGTCGGACGTCGCCACGCCCAGCACCTCCCACCCGGTAAACGCAGAACCCGCTGGCCCCACAGCGCCCACCTCCACCGGCGCGTCGGCCGGTGACGACCCGGAGGCGACCCAGGTCGTCACCGGACCCGCCATCGATCCCGACGCGACCACGCCGCTACCGCGCCAGGATCCGACGCGGCCCGGGCCGACGTCCTCGGCGTCGCCGGAGAGCGACCCGGACACCACCCAGGTGGTCACCCCGAACCCGCCGCAGCTGCCGGCACAGCGCGACTCCGCCGACAGCGACTCGACAATCGTGCTGCCGAAGGCCGGCGAGCAGCGTTGAACGACGGGCGGAACGGGACCGATGGCGGTCCCGTTCCGCCCGAGCAGTCCGCCGCCCGCAACACCAGTGCGAATGCGCCGCGTGAGGCGTTAGCATCAGCGTCATGACCTGGCGACATTGATCCGTCATCCGAGGCCGTGGGCCGCCACGGGCGCCGTGACACCGGCGTCCGTGATCCGTCCCACCTGAAAGGCCCCGATGACCCCGACCTCGCCGCGTGCCCGCCGCCTGGCCGGCACGCTCTACGCGTACGCGTTCCTCACCGACCTGGTGCTGCTCTACCCGGTGTACGCGCTGCTCTTCGCCGACACCGGCCTGTCGGTCGGGCAGATCTCCTCGCTGTTCGTCATCTGGTCGTTGGCCAGCATCGCGCTGGAGGTGCCGTCCGGCGCCTGGGCCGACGCGACCTCCCGGCGGCGAATGCTCTGCCTCGCGCCGCTGTGCACCGCCGCCGGGTTCGCCCTCTGGACCCTCGCACCGTCCTATCCGGCGTTTGCCGCCGGGTTCGTCCTCTGGGGAGCCGGCGGCGCGCTCGCCTCCGGCGCGGCGGAGGCCCTGGTCTTCGACGAACTCGACCGGCTCGGTGCCGCCGACCGGTACGCCCGCGTCATCGGCCGGGCGCGCACCGCCGGCACCGTCGGGGTGCTGGCGTCGATCGTGCTGGCCGCTCCGGTGCTCGGGTTCGGCGGCTACCCGGCGGTTGGCGCGGCCAGCGTCGCAGCCTGTTTGCTCGCCGCGGCCGTCGCCGTCCGCTTCCCCGAACACCGCCGGGCCACAGGCACGGACACCGGCCCGGCCGGCGTCGCCTCCGCCCCGCCGGGTGGCCTCGACGTCGATCCTGCCGTGCCGCGTGGCGTCGATCGCGCTGCGCCGCGTGGCGTCGATCGCGCCGCGTCGGTTGGCCTCGACGTCGACCGCGCCGTGCCTGCCGTGGGTCGGGCGGCCCCAACCGTGGGCAGCGGGTCGGCGGACACCGGGGCGGCGGTGGCCGACCCGGACGCGGACGAACTCGGCTGGTGGCAGGGGCTGCGCGCGGGAGTGGCCGAGGCCCGTGGCAACCGGCCGGTGCGCCGGGCGGTGCTGCTCGTCGCCGGGGTCGGTGCCGTCTGGGGCGCACTGGACGAGTACACGCCGCTGCTGGCCCGTGACACCGGCGTCGCGTTGACCACGGTGCCGCTGCTGCTCCTGGTCGTCACGGTCGGGCAGATCGTCGGCGGTCTGCTCGCCCCGATCGGTCAACGGTTCGGCAGCCGTGGCTACGCGCTGCTGCTTGCCGGCTCGGCGCTGGCCCTGGCCGCAGGCGCACTGTCGGGTCACCCGGCCGCGTTCGGTCTGGTGGCGGTGGCGTTCTGCGGCCTGCAACTGGCCTCGGTGCTGGCCGACGCGCGCCTACAGGCCCGCATCGCTGGGCCGGGGCGGGCCACCGTCACCTCACTGGCCGGCATGGGCACCGACCTGACGATCATCGTCGTGTACGCCGGGTACGGTCTGGTCGCCACTGCGGCGGGCAACCCGGTGGCGTTCGCGGTCGCCGCGGTGCCGTACCTGCTGATCGCGGCGGCGGTGGCGATAGGGCCGATCGGCGACCGGAGCCCGCGCGCGCCGGTAGGGGTGACCCCGGGCGGTGACCAGCTTCAGCCGAGGTCGTCGTCCAGGTAGACCCAACGGCCGTCCTCACGGACAAAGCGGCTGCGTTCGGTCACCGTGCCCGGCTCGCGTCCCTCTTCGTAGTGGGCTCGGAACGTCACGGTGCCGACGCTGTCGAACAGGCCACCGCCGTCGGTGTCGAGCACCTCCAGCCGGGTCCAGCGCTGGGCGGGGTCGAGGTGCAGCCGTGGGGGCCGGGTGCGGGAGTGCCAGCTGCGCATCAGGTAGTCCGGGTCGCCGACGGCGAAGGCCGCGTACCGGGACCGCATCAGCGTCTCGGCCGTGGGCGCGTCGGTCTCGCCCCGGTGCAGCCGTCCGCAGCAGTCCGCGTATGGCAGGCCCTGCCCGCACGGGCACGTCCCGGTCACCCCGGCCCCGCCGGCCGTTCGTCTGTCTCGCTTGGCCACGTCGCCATCCTTCCGGTCGCGGCGTCGGCCACGGCCACCGGGGCGGCCTCACTGTCCCACGTCGGCGCGACTGCCCACCGGCCGCTGGCGTGCCGGTCAGCGGGATCCGGTACGGGCGCCCCGACGGTTGCCGAACGACTCCATCGTGGCGGACCGCTTCGCCGGTGCCGGGCTGGCGGAGCGGGACCGGGATGCGGCGGCCTGGGAGGCGGAGGTTTTCCTGGTCGGTGCCCGCTTCGTACCCGTGGCCTTCCTTGCCGGTGCCGTCGCGCCGGACGCTCTCGCCGCCGTCGCCTTCTTCGCGGGTGCCTTCTTGACCGGAGCGGACTTCTTCGCCGCTGTCGTCTTCGCGGTGGGCCGGCGGGCCGGGGTGGCGGTGGCGGAGACGGCCTTCTTACGGGCGACGCGGGAACTCGTCGGGGTGGGCTTCGTATCGGGCGTCTTCGCGGCGGTGGCCCCGGTGGCCCGCTTCGCCGCCGTGGCCGCCTTCTTCGCCGCCACCTTCCGCGGCGGCGGGCCGCCCTTGTCCGCGCCGGTCCGCTTGCTGGCCCGTGCTGCCTGCGCCATCGTCGCTCCTTGCGAATCTGCCGTGGGCGACGGGTCTTCCCGCCGCCTCGACGGTCAAACGCGGGCTCACGCCGCCCGGGTGGCGAACACGATGACGTTGTCGACGTACTCGCCGGTGTCCCGGTCGAACCGGCCGCCGCAGGTGATCAGGCGGAGTCCGGCCGTGTCGCCCGGGCCGTAGACCAGGTCGGTGGGGAACCGATCCTTCGGATACGCCACGACGCCGTACACGGCGAAGCGCACCACCCGGGCGTCGGTCCGGACGATCTCGATGGTGTCTCCGGGACGCAGCTGTCCCAGGCGGAAGAAGACGGCCGGCCCGGCGGGGGAGTCCACGTGACCCACCAGCACCGCGTTACCGGTTTCGCCGGGGCTTACTCCGGGGCGGTACCAGCCCGCCACGCCCGGTCGGTCCAGCGGCGGCACCTCCAACGCCCCGGCGGCGTCGGCGGCCACGGAGATCAGCGGTGCCCGGATGTCGATGGCGGAGATGCGTACCTCGACCGGGGCGGCCCGGGGCAGCGGTGGCAGGCGCGGCACGGGCATCGTCGGGTGCGGCGCCGCCGCACCGTCCGGTTGCGGTGGTCGCGCCGGTAGCTGCGTCACACCCGCGCCGACCAGCGCGAGGCCGACCACCGCCAGCGCCGCGACCAGGAACCGGCTCAGCTGGTACGCCCGCACGGGAACCTCCGTTCGCGGTGCCCGCGCGGAGCGGGGGCGTGGGGCTCGACTCCGTCTGCCGGTGCCACCTCGGGTGCCCGTACCGTCGAGCACGGTACGGGCACCCGTCGCAGGATGGGATGGGGTGGGCCGTGGATCAGTGGGTCGCGGCGGTGACGGCGTGACGACGCCGCCGGGCCAGAATGACGGCACCGCCGAGCGCGGTGGCCAGCAGGGTGGCGCCGGTGGCCACCGTCCCGGCACCGTCGTCGCCGCCACGGCCGCCGGCCTCGGCACCGCCGATCGGGGTGACCGTGAAGGTCGCGCTGCCGTCGGCCGTACCGTCGCCGCAGGTGGCGGCCACCGTGTAGGTGCCGAGGGTGAACCCGGCGGTGAACAGCTCCGCGCTCAACCCGCCGCCCGCGGCTGCCGTGGTGGAGCGAACATTCTGGTCGCGGTCAGGCCCGGTGACGCGGAAGATCGCGTCGCCTGATTTCGGGTTGCAGCCCGTCGCGGTCAGTACGACGGTTCCGCCGACCGGCGTGGTGGACGGCGACACGGTCGTGTCGGCCAGCGCGGTGCCGGGCAGCAACAGCGCGCCGAGAGCGATGCCGCCTGCAGCCGGTATGAGAACTCTTCTTGCCTTCATACGCGTCTTCCCTCACTTTTCGTCCGCTGACTGCGTGGGACGTCGTTCGGGTGGCCAACTCCGTGACTAGCACCGGTGTGCCCAACACTAGGTGGCCTTGAGACCCGATCCGGTGAAAATGAGAAATCCTCGTTGCCGTCCCGTGTTCCCCCGGACGCCACACGCGTCGCGGAAGGGGCCGTCGGGGTGCGCCGTGTCCGGCTGCTGGGGTTGTGGGCTGCCGTGCCCGGGTGGGTGTGTAGGTGAACCCCCGGGCTGAACCCCGGGCTGAACCCCGGGCTGAACCCCCGGGCTGAACCCCCGGGCTGAACCCCGTTGATCATGAGGTTGACGGCGTGTTTGATCTCCAATCGTGCCGCTAACCTCATGATCAACGGCTGGTTGTGGGGGTTTGGGGTTGGTGTCGGGTTCGGGGGTGGGGCTCGGGGTGGAATGGGTGGCGGGTCGGGGTGGTTGTAGACGGGTGAGCGACCGAGGAAGACCGCCTGCCGCACGGTGGGTGGGTGTGGCCCGGGAATGTTGGTGGGCCGCCGGTCGTTGGACATGGTCCCGGCGACGTGCAGCGGCCTTTGGCCCCGCGTGCCGGATGATTTCCCCCTTGTTTTTGAGCGCCCTTTTGGTGCTTGCGTGCGCCTGACCGATCCCCCTTCGGTGTGGGTGTGCGTCGACCCCCGAATTGGAGCTTTGTCATGAACTCGATGCTGCGTAAGAGCGTGCTGGGTGTTGCGGGTC